>JBKDKR010000050.1:0-26631 GCA_046344995.1 Pirellula sp. | reverse complement strand
CGCCGCTACGAGGCCATCCCCCGTAGTGGCCGAGGCTACGAGGCCATCCCCCGTAGTGGCCGAGGCTACGAGGCCATCCCCCGTAGTGGCCGAGGCTACGAGGCCATCCCCCGTAGTGGCCAAGGCTACGAGGCCATCCCCCGTAGTGGCCAAGGCTACAAGGCCATCCCCGTAGTGGACGAGGCTACGAGGCCATCCCCGTAGTGGCCAAGGCTACGAGGCCATCCCCCGTAGTGGACGAGGCTACGAGGCCATCCCCCGTAGTGGCCGAGGCTACGAGGCCATCCCCCGTAGTGGCCGAGGCTACGAGGCCCGACCGACTGTCACGAACCTTGATCGTAACACATGCACCCGCATCAGGCCTCTCTCCCCTGCAACTAGCCTCCTAAAGTCCAAGTGCGACATGCCAATCACCCCCCAAGGATACTGCAATAGCTAAGACGCCATCTCTTAAGTCACCGCGATACAGCCCATCCCTCTGCCCACGCTTAGTTAATTCAAGCGATTGAGGACCGCGGCAAAGCAATGTTTGAAGATGTCCCAAGCAGCATGATGAGCTTTGGTAACCGAGCGAAATTTCGCAATACCCAATACAAATGCAAGACTGTACAGCACGGTTGAAAGAACAACAGCGATGACAACAACGAGAGCGAGGAATAGGAGAAAGGTCCTCCAATTTGCAACGGCAAACCAGATACATACCCCAATGAATAGCCAGACCAATAAGTTCGCGATCGTTGTTTTCATTAAAAATGAACTCGAAAGTTGGTACTCGCTTCTTTACCTAGTTCTTGGCTTATCGCCATAAAGAAACCATATCACACAGTGAATGGCGATTGGAACGATAAAGAATGGAGACAATAGCATTAGCAATCGTGGGTGAACGCGGTGAGCGGCATAGTCTTGTTTGGGTATCATCGCAGCGAATATGATAGCGGCCAGAATGGCTACGGCGGGTATACCGAGTAAAACACCACCGATTCCGCCAGCGGTTGCCGACGATTCAGAACTTGGAAGACATGCCAACGCGACTCCCGTGAGCGATCCAATAATGATCCCGAGGCTTCCAGCAGCAAAGAGCGGCGCGATTAAAGGCATCCTATTCCAACACGCCTTGGAGAGCATGGAGAGTTCGGCATCATTTGGGTCCCTACCACGCAAGACGAGCTCCCGAAAACGGGTCTTTTGTTCTTCTGGTAATTCCTCATTTCTTGCATACCAGTCCATTACTGGAAGAACCAGAGGACGCGTTACAGGAAACAACAAAATGGCATAACTACAGCCAGACAAAAACCATAGTAACGATGTGACGGGAACTCCATCGACCGCGTAAGTGATCAAGGCCATCAAAGCCCCCCAGGTCATCCAAATAACGATCCACCACCATGGGGCAATGTAACGGTTGGCGTTGTATGACATGTTCATGTCTCGTGTCTTTCGTGAACTATCCCCAATCTGCAATCATCAATCTAAAGTTTGCTGAACACTTTTCCTCTTAATATACATTCATCAATCGCCCATCTAGAATCAGACAATCTAACACATTATCTATTCTGGATTATCCTCACCGCCTTCTTGGCAGTGGATTCTGTTCAACCGCTCTCGTATCTCTTTGTAACTTCGCTCAACGGCTTCATCTCGTTCATCGGGCAAGCTGTTTAGAAGCATTCGAACGCGTTCCGCTTGACGATGATGAAACACATCTAACGCAGTCCGCGTATACGACAAAACCTAGTGTTTCGTACCAATGTTTTTGCTCCTCTGCGAAAAAGATGAAGGGCCGGCCACAATCGACACAATCTCGCTTCAGATCGAAGTAGTAAAGGACTGGTACGACGCAGAATGTTTGCTGATCAAGATTCGCTTCAACTGCAGTTCCTCCAATCTTATTCTTGGAGAGGTAGGTTGTTAAGCGAAAGCCAGGTGGCACTTCGCGTGGCTGAATGCCTGTGAACCGGGGCCCACGCCCGTAGCGTGGGTGCTCCACATAGTTCGAGTAATCGCACTTCTTTCGTTTCACTGCAAAAACTCCAACAATTTAAAAGCACTTTGCCTTAATCGTAGGTTGGCCACTCCCAGCCTACTTACACACGATTGAACAACTTAACAGCACGAAATCCTTCACTTACCCACCGGCTCGTTATGACACGGATTTCGCATCGGGGAACGAACCTCGAACCACTGGATCGGACAAAAGACGCAATGACCATATCCCAAACGGAATTCCTGCAATCATAGACGGAGTAATCAAAGGAACGCAAGCAAGCAACGCACCCAGACGAGCCAAACGATATGACTCCAAAAAGCCAAGTTTTGCTCCACCAATCGCAATTAGGATCAGACTGATGAATTGTATACCTCCTAGCGCAAACCCAACAATTTCCCATGATATGAAGCCAGTACGCAGGACGACAAAGAACAAGGACACTAGGTAGATCGCAACGAAGACAGACTGAATCGAAGCCATGATAATTAATGCCGTCGCCGGCCTAGAAACACGTGCCCTAATCGCGTCGCGAGGATCAACAGCCTTCTCATCGTTACTGTTCGGTGGTTCATAGGGATTCGTCATTTTTTCTAAGGCAAACGTCATGCTAAAGTTGAGTGAATGTGGGCATTGCAATTGTAAGCGTGAAGAATTTGAAGTTTAAAACCGTCTATCACGACCGGGCGCAGGGCGTCTTTTTTATTCTGTGCGTTCGCAATGGGGCCAAAACACGCTTGCGTTTGTACGGTTGGCAGTGACACGCGGTTGCTTTCACGCGTCGATTTGTCTCCCATTGTACTGAGTTCCCGATTATCTCTTTACCTTCCCACACTGAATGGCTCTCCATTAGGCGTTCCATAAATTCTGCAGTTTGGCAACGAACGCCCGAGCGATTCCATCCCGGATTTCGTAACTTTTGTCTCAGGCAGATGGAGATAGTACATGTTTTTTAAGTGCGTTAACTTTTCCAGACCTGCATCAGAAACATCAGTATCCGAAAGATCGACATACCGCAACGATCTAAGCTTCTCTAAATTGGAAAGGCCAAGATCCGTGATAGCGGTTCCTCTTAAGCACAAATGGTCCAAATTTACGGCATCGGCAAGATGTATTAATCCACCATCTCCAATGTTCGTGTTACTCAAGTAGACAGCCTCAAGTCTCTGGACATTCGAGATTAAGGCCAAAGTCTCATCTGTGACTGGATTCCCTTCCAGAGAAAGGGATCGAAGATTCTTAAACTCGCCTATCCTTTTAAGTTGTGCGTCCCTAATACCCGAGTTTCGAAGCGCTACACTTGAAACACTCCAGTCTTTCCATCTCAACTGAAAGCCTGCTCTCTGCAACTCTCTAGCAGCATCTTTTTCCAGATTGTAGGAAGACATTTTGTCAAACCGAAGGATTTGATGGACTATCGCAAAGAATATGGTAACGCAAAGAAAGCTACCAGATAGCTGCTTCAAAGAAATCGTTCTGTGTTTACGTCGCACGAGCCACGCCAACGCCACCGTAAACGAGCAGAAAACGCTGATGGAAAGCAGAATCCGAGCGTCGATAGATCCGACAAAACCATGTTCAAAATCTCGTTTCCAAACCACAAGAGAGATTAGGAACAGAAACAAGAAGATAACTGCACTGCCAAGTAAATGAAAATTCTTACCCGTTTTACAAGCTACTGAAAACACTAGCGAAGCAATCGCGACTGCCAGGGTAATGAACGGCAGTAACAAGAGCGATGGAATGTAGGCGGCGAGATAAAACAAGTCCTGTGATGTAGAAACAAGACTGAGCCAAAAAAAGATAATTACGAGCAAAAAGTGAAGGGTCACTCGCCCTCCCCATCTCCAATCAGAATCGGATCTCACGTCGGAATTCATTAGAATCTTTAGATGTCAACAAGGTGATTTGAATTCAGCCTAACCAAGTACGCAGCGTTAGCTAGTCCACAGCATTGGAAAATGACATCGTTACCGAGCAGGTGGACTAAACCATTTCTTGCAGCATCACACGTTATCAGTTTCACCAGTATCCAGCACGGTGATAGGTTGTGCCAGACACGGGATCAAAATAATAAGTAGCTCCACCTCCATCATGCTCAACCGGACTATGAAATCTAATCGCCTCCCCCATCCGCGGCCAATTTAGCCCCTGGAAATCATCTTCGATTTCTTCGCTCATGACAGATTCGCCATCCTTCAAATCGGACCGAGGAATCGCTGAATATTTGCCGTAAGCGTTCCAATGTCCATCGAGATAGGATCTCAACTCAGATTCACTGATCGTGTATTTGGCTCTATGACCAATAAAGGTCTTCTCAAGCGTTATATCTTGAGCCGCTGGGGGTAAAAATCGCTCAACTCTAAAATCTTGAACGTCACTATAGGAAGCGTACTGAAAAAGTCCGAATCGCTGAGCATCAACGATACGCATCACAATTGCACAAGATGGAACGAACCCGATGAAAACCACAGATGAAATGATCGCCAAGCTTTTCAGCGGCGCCCAATTCCGGCCGTTGCCTACTATCATGACTAACACGACTACGGCGACTAGAATCCAAAAGGTAATCTTAACTGGTAACTCTAAAGCCCAAAACATCTTTTTCCTACCTAAACAAACGGCAGCACCGAAGCTTGAGAAGTCTGATCTCGATCCAGATTCTAATCTTCGTCTGGTTCGTCGATTTGTTCAAGCATGCACGAGCACTGAGTCCAGTCAAACGCCTAGAAATCCGGAACTTCAGTTCATTGATTTGTTTGTCCGTCCGTGCTTTTCAACCCAGCAACGATCTGCGAAGTGAACGGTTTAGTATAATATGGCATTCCAACTATTGGAAAAACAGGCGACTTGGACTGGTACTCATCCGGCATCATCTGAATTCTACCCGTTTCGTATGCAATTAATGTCCACACCTGGTCTTCTAATTCTCGATGATTCTTGAACTCAGGGATAATGTTTCGATGCTGGGCGTCCGTGACATCAAATTGTGCGTGGCTAAATTCGATCGGTTGACTCAACATATTTCCGTTCACTGAAGTTACAGAGAAGCGTATTGAGCCATCTTTAGCTTGCGTGGTCTCGGGGTAGTGCCAGTAACCTGTTAACTCCATTTTTTCCCCAAGCGGCACCCCGAGTCGTCCTACCAGTTGAATCGACTTTCCAATTTCATCAACGGGGATTGATTGAGTGGAGGCCGTAATGTTCGCATTCACTTTCGGATTTAGTACCCAAACCACTATCCCAAGAATTAGGGCGCCAACAATAACGAACCCGTATTTCATCGACTTATCCTCCTTGTACGAACGACCGGATTTATGAGCTGCACCAAAGAAACATTCCTCGGAGAACCAAGGTGTCATCTCTACCCAGCCTGCAACTTTGGTGCACGCTTTTGTTTTGCCACTTCAGGCATGTAAATCATCCCCTACCTGTATAACAAGCGGTTGACTCAACGCAAGTCAACTCGATCGACGATCAACCTCTCTGTCCTGAAGTATACATCAGCAAGATTCATCCGACGCAAGCAAATCAACAACGGTTCGTCGTCTGCCTTAAAGCCATCCAAGACGTTCGATTGCCCGACAATAGGTCCTCTGATGCACAGCAACCACGAGATCTTCCACTCTACTAATTCACAACGATTATTTCCATGTTCGAGCGTTCATTGATCCGCGTCTAACATGCTCACCAAAGTTTCGATTGTGCTGTAATTACGAACAGTTGTGGCTACGTCGAGAATTCGTTCAACACCAGCGGCGAGTCTCGATCGACCAAAGCCATCTGGTGCACTCAAATAAAACACATTGTCTACTACCTGGAAACGTTCCGAAGGGATTGCAAGTTTAGCAAGTCCATTGAGATAAGGTGACTTCAATTTAGCATCGAGAAAGAAAAAGTGTAATGTCTTTGGCTCGGTTGTAGCCTCCGGGAACGGTTTGTTAGCAATGGCGGAACGAAAGTCACGGTCCGTCAATAGCATTATGTTCGGACGAAAACCGAAAAGAACCTCGGTGGCGTCTCCGATTTTTCTACCGAGATTAGGTTTGCATTGTCCTCAAGCCTCGAAAATTTCTATTGGAAACGACTGCGATTGAAAACGCTTTACCGGCCTCTCTCAATTCAACCAGCAGAAATGAGAAAATTGCGGATACGCTGTTTCAATCCGTCATCATCCGTCCCCTTAATCGATGTGATGAGACGACCATTCTTTTCTCGCCGTCCACAAATTCTCAGTTTGGTAGTCGCCTTCAACTCTTTGAGGAAAAAGCTCTCATACAGCCGCCGCTTTCCATCGGGAACGCCATTCAAGAATTTCACGGCATCTGGTGTTACGACAATTCGAAAATGCCAACGGGGTCTTGCAACCGTCCAAATGACATACAACGCAAATCCAGCAATCGCAAATTTAACAAGTACTTCCATAGCGATGGATTCAGAGCGTCTTTCCTCTAAACCAAGAACGATCGAGTTAAACGAGCCTGAGCCGTAGCACCTTGCAATCGGTTGGGAAGCAATTGCAACTCCGAAATTCAACCACGCGTGAAGTATCTTAATCCGTGAATGATTCCTATGCAAAGCGAAGGACCAGGCAGTGAGGGTGAATTCTGGTAGAAAAAGAGACGTCAACGCGCCACTAATTTCCTCAGGAAGCTGCCCCGTCGTTGCAGATTGTTCCTCAGCTAAGCCTTAAATCCACGCAAGCGACCACATGTTCTCAAGTCTCCATCCAGCGCCATGGTCATATCGATCCACTGCAGCAGCCTTAGAAGTCTCCACAATCATCAATTCGCCTTTGGTCATCATCTCAAGAAGACCGTTCACCCGAATAAAGTTCTTGACTCGCTCTTCAAAAATTGGCGGCGCAGACCCCCAAAGCAAATACTGCACAATGGCAGAGCAAACGGTTTGCGATTTCTATTTAGGGCCGAAGTGTTCCGCCTGCAAAGCCGGTCTCTTCTGATCGTGAACCAACAGCACATGGTAATGGCATCCACGTAGCAGGTTTGAATCCATTCATTGCTCTGTGTTATGACTTGACAAGAACCTCGCCACTTCAGAGCTCGATGAACCGTAGCTAACAATATAAACTTCGAGATTTGCCCAAGCAAAAAGTTCAAGCGATCGGCCTATTGAAGAAAGTATCCAATCCAACTTATTCCCAAACACACCCCCTCCAACCAAAGTCAGGTACAGCTTCGGGGAACCAGTATCCGCGAGGTTTTGTACCGCAACGTGAAATGTCGATTCATAAGTTGCATCGAGAATGAGTCGTGGAAAATGATTCCACTTACTCGCTGGAATGTCAGAATAGGAAACTGGTAAGGCGGAACAGAAAACTTGAGTGACCAAATGGTTCGCACCACCTATTGTGACCTGCGTTTTCGATTGAACTCCAACCTTGAGCTTACCTCGCAGTTCGTCCAGTGCTTCTTCTCTGCAACTCGAAAGCTGGGCTTCGATATCCTTAAGACCGGCCATTGACGGAAAGCAGTAGCCATTCTCCATTTTCCATGGATGAGCACCGAAATGACGTCCGATGTCCGATAGACAGTCAATCTGGTTGTCACGAGTCTGTCCTATTACACCATTAACGTCGACAAAGTAATTTCGATAGATCGTTCCGGCACCAGCGCAGATAGAACACGCTGGCCCTTGTGTCCAATCGTTCTCATAGATACCTACGCCATCTTCCGGTAAGACATGTGGCGCCGCCATTTCAAGGCAGTTGAACTGCGAGGCTACTTGAAAAACCGCATTTTCGTTTGCCACATCTTGATGTAGTAATCGAACGTCTCCCACTATCTCGGCAACACGAATCCGACGGCCATCTCCGGTTTAACTTCTGTTACGCATTTGAGAGAGCGAGGGCGTTGCAAAGCTGCCTGCGTGGAACGTTCGATTGTTCGCTTGTGATGTCAAATATGTACCATCAAGGCGTAAATTAACGAACCTCGTCGCCAGTACGTTCAGGAAATCCCGTAAGTTCGTCGAACCAAGTCATACTGCTGCCTAATCTCCCTGGGAATCGCCCGCTGCATTCAAGAGTCATTGCCTAGGCAAACGCCCAAACGACAACCCGGGTGGACATGTTTGTTCGGCCCTAATTTTTCTTCTTCCCGACACCAGGCATGGTCGTAATTTATAACATGCAAACCACGATCTGGCTTTCGTCGAGGTCATCAAAAATTAAACCAGTAGTGTACGTACAAAACACGAGTCGATTCTGAGTAGGCTAATTGAAATCGATTCCCCTTCTCACGCGCTAGAGTACTCGGGCCCACATAGCATTTTATATCCTGGATAGATAAAGGTTGCCACCAGTCTGGCGTTGCAACACCGGAGAGTTGGCTCCGACCATGAAACACTGATGAGAGTTGCGTTGGATGCACCTCTGAAAGCCCCCATTTCTCGACGATGTGATCTATCAGATCCGTCGGCGCATCAAATCGAAATACGTACTCTGAGTCCATGCCTTGGCAAAGTTGATAGACTTTGATCGAATCGATGATGATTTCTTGGCGTTCGTCTACGAGCCCCTTTAATGGGTCAGGCCATTTGTCTCGAGTCTCCACAGGTCCAGTTCTGCCAACTAATACTGCTTCAACAATAAAACCACCGCCGATGTATACGACTAGGAAACCGCCGAACAGAAGAGCGATGATTGCTGTAATGGCTAACCACATTATTGTGCTGACTTGCGATTTGGAATTGCCGCTATGCATTTTTTGATCTCTCGAACGCAGCAGAAAAAGTGAGTCACCAGCTTACGTTGTTTGCAGCCACCGAATTGGTGGGGTTATAGGGTAATGGTTGAAAATCAATGACGCTAGGATTTATCGACATCAGTTAATCGTTCGGACGATGGCAAAGAGAACCGCTCTCACTAGTTACTCGATTGTTCTGCAAGCCGTAACCAAACCAATAAGCGGGAACTGCGATCGGCGCGAATATCACCCCCACGACCGTCCACCATAGCTTTTGATCGTGGGTCTTGTTCGATTGCCACAGATCAAGCAATAGTAGGAAAATTCCAACTAAAGCAATGTAACCAGGAATCTCTCCATAGTCAGCAATCGCGTTAATCAGCGTCTTCAGACCTAGATAACCAGATACAATGCGAAGAGGAAGCCATACAGCGGTGAATGTGCAGAGAATGATTTTGACTGTCTTCATATTTGTGCTTTGTTCTCGAGAGTGAAACAGATCAACTAGCCATGTCGATCATGTCCTATTTGTTGTCAATCCGCCCGACTTCGCGAGTCACGTGCCTTGCGTAGTTGCGACTCTGGCTTGGGACACAAGCTTGCAGTAGCGCCAGACCACTTCGAAAGGATCGTTCGCACGCGATTCGTGCGTCCGAAGTTGTTAAAAAACATTAGACGATGAACAAGCGTATTTGTCATTACGGAAGATCGGACTTTTAATCCCCAACTTGGAAAGCTGTCGTCCCCCTCTCCACCATCCTGGATCTGCTGGATCTCGGAGATAGCTCCCCGCGGAATAGAAATGCTCCGTTAAGGTATCAAAAAATCGTAACGGTCCATCAGGCTTTTCGTTCCAACGATTTGACCGCCGAGAATCCTTGACCTTGTCTGCAACCCGTTGCGATTCGGAGTTCAAAAATCCGCCCCAATTTTAAACATGTGGGTAGTACGCGTGTAGTGCAGCATAAGGAACATAGAGAAATCCGTATAACGCTACCGCGGCAAAATCCACCCACGCTTCCATTTTTCTCTCGCGAACCACAGCCAATCCACGCAGTGCTGTCACGAAGACAATTGGCAGCAGACAGAGACTTTCGAGCATTAGAATGACAAGAATTGGATTCAGCAGACCAGGCTTGTCTTCCGGTGTGTATTGAAGCGTCCAGAGGGTAACCGAATAGCAGATCAACGAAAAGCCAATTAAAACGAATGAACAAACCATCCATCGATTGACTTGCACTCCATTCTCACGAAAGGTGGATACTGCAATCGATGCAAAAACGAAAGCGGCCCCTATTGGGGCAACTGCGAATAAACAAATCGCTAGTATTGCAAGAATGGCTTCCACTACTTTCTCCCAATAATCATGACCGTCACCAAGCGTGCGTAATGTCCCATGAAACTGTTGGATTCTCAATAATCAAAGTTCCCCCCTTCTCGGCAATTCGCAAACGAGCGTCAGAAAGGGGGAGATATCGTCCACATTGTTGCATCCGCACTCGAACCCTTCGTTCGGATAAAAAGTTCTCCGTGTACGAGGCGAGACCCGCATAAGCAATGATTGCAGGCGCAATAGGGAGTGATGCGATCATCAAGATCTTTTCGTACCACTTAAGCGTTTCATGCGAATTGCCTGGAGCTACCTTCATGGTATTGATTCTCGAGCATTGCTTCTAACACCAGCAGCTTCTCTCCTGCGCAAGAAAAACGATGTTGCTGCAGCCAAAGCAACGATAATGATTCCTACGATGATCATTGCCGTACAAGTTACTTCTGTAACATCGAAGCTTGTTGCTATCTCTCCTGATATGGCGAGGTATGAAATCAAAAGAAATGATGGAACCCAGAGAAAGAATCTAGTGTAAGAAATCAATCCGTCGACGCAAGAAAACGATGATCAGTAATCGCGGTCAACCGGCGACTTGGGCTGCTCGCTTTGTTCTGCTAATTCCTTTAGCATGTTTTCGACGGACTTGGCATTTTCTATTCGGAGGAATCCTATATCTTGCATATGCTTGTCCCCGTCAGAATCCTTCCAAGCATTTCGCGTGATAACCACATCGCCCGTTCCGTCTCTGTGCTCCCTTCGAAATATATCCTTCAAATTTTCTGGTAGGTAGCTTCGAATCGTCGATGTACGACCGCCATCGATCGTAATTGCGCGACGATCTGTTATCAGATAGACCGTTTTCAATTGTTTGCGATAAGCCCAAATTGGGGATGAAAGCATTCCAATCCCAATCAGGAAAAATGGAATTCCAAATAGCGGAAAGAAGTCGCCCCCTTGATTGAATTGCGGAATCTTGAAACCGGCAGCGCCCGCCATCCAGAAAACAGAAAATGCTGTCCAAGGGATCGCAAAAAAGAAGGCAGCAACAGCAGGCCCAGAGAAATACCGAGGTCTCGGCATCGCACTCCACACGACTCTCTCATCGCGTTCAAGCTCGCGTGAAATCAAATCGCGCAAGTCTGCTGGTATATTCGGATCGATCATGTTTCTATGGGAGAAAGACAGGGATCTATACAGTCCTTGGAAAAAACTCCAGTGCTTCGGACCAATCTTACCAGATTTTCGGTCGCGCTAGCAGAGGCATCGATCGAGATTGATTTCTCTTATCGAACAAAGAAAACCGATGCCAATGCGATGGATGCCATAGTAAAAAAGACGGACACTTTTAATCGTTCATTCGAGGCAAAAGAACTCACCGATGTCGCCGACGACTTGGGGTTAACCAAGGCGAGCAACGAGAAAATCAATGCGACATTTGCCCAGCATTCCGGGAAAAAGAGATTTACAGGAAACCACACGATACACTCTAAGCCAATCATGGGTTTTCCCGTTAAGCTATGCATGATAGACAGCCCGACGACGGTAGATCGAGACATCAGGGCATCCGCTGGTTTACTGTTGTAACGTGCTTTCCTGGACGTTCGTGTTCCGTCATCCGTTCTTTGGATGTGTTATCCCCCGTCGGAGACCATCTTCGACGTCGCTTCATCGCACCAAAAGCAACAGGCCTCCTAGCGTCGTCCACTACAAACCCGAGTCACCCAAAAATCGCAACAATCCAAAAATCGTGTCATAAGATGACTCGCCAATCGCCAATCGCCAATCGCCAATCTAAAATCCCTTGTAGTCGCCGAGGCTACGAGGCCCTACGATCACGGGCTTTCCTTGAGCTTCCCGAGTTCTTGAGTCAAGAAATCGGAAGCCTTAGTTTCCTGCCCATTTGGCATCCGAATCATGTATTCATCGCCCGTTAACGATGACTTCGATGCAAGCTGTTCGATAAAATCCTTAGCCGTTGTTATTCGTTGTCCAGCAGATTCCAGCTTTCGGCGCAAGTGACTTACCGCTTCATCCGTCGAGTGCGATTGCCCATTGCGAACAAACGTCGCACCCTCCAAGCCCTCGATAGCAGAAATGAGCTTTTCGATCTTTTCCGCCTCCGTAAGATTGCTTCGAGCAGGACGATCGAGAATGATCTCCGCAAAGTCCTCAGCCAATAGGGAGTTGTTCAAAGCGTTTACGCGCACTGTGTACTTCACGACTCCAAACTCTAATGGTAAAGCATCTCCGAGTTTCATCGATAACGGACCAGCGATGGCAGCCCCATCGCGACCCAGAATGGTAATCATCGCCTGACCGCGTGTGATATCGTCCACTGTTATAGAGAGGACTCCATCCGCTCCCGGAACCTGCGCAGTGCTTCGCTGTTTTATCGTCATCGTCAGCGGTAGACCAGTTATCTCCTTGGGTGGTCCCGAAACAGTCGATGACGATTGCTGGACAGAAAGTCCGATGGCTTGAGGAGTTGGCTGCGTCTTAGTGCATCCAAAGACAGTTACCAAAGTGATAAGCATCAAACTACGAGTAAAAGGCATGGTCGTTCCTTAGAAAACATAAGGGTTCACGGTGGGCACACCACACTCACAGGTGCAGAACGCTAAATCAACGCGCTAGCCCCCTCTGTTCGTTGCCTCAGTTGCAAATGACGCTACAACTCGCATATCAACACCAATATAACAGATTTTTGAATCTTCCGTAATTTATTACGCGATATCTTTACGCGTGCTACAAATGAAAAGACGATCACCAGGACCTTCTCTTTCTTAAAAATGATCAATCTATATGTTAGCGTCGGACGGATAACGTTATCTACTGCTGATCGACCTACTTCGGCATTTCATATCTGGATTCAAGAAGCGATGCCTCGATTTTGTTTTTCCACCGATCGGAAGAATCCGTCGGGTAAATGGCCGTGATCTGCGCACAACCAAGATCGGTTCCAAATACGACTGCACAGAACTGTTGCGGGACTCTCACGTTCAAGCGATTTCCCTTTATCAATAACTTAGCTCGACCACTCACGTAAAGAGTTTCCTTGTCGATTAGCTCCATTCCGGAAGCAAGCATTCGTTCGGGAACAAAGTCATCGACTACTGACTGAAACGATCGCCCCGGCTCATGGGCTAAAGCAATACTAGTGTTCGTTGATTTGTTGTGCCAGATTCGATTTGCATCGTTCCATTCGAATCCGTCCGGTGCGACAAACACGAATTTGGGCTCGTGGGCGTTGACTTCAGTTCCAGCAACCTTCTCTGGTAACAGAGGTGGGGAGACTCGATGCTCGGCACAGCCAACCGTGGCAACGGTTAAAAGCATAAGCAACTTAGTTTCTATCAATACTGCGTGTGAAAAAAACGTCATCAAAGATTGATCTCTCGCAAGTAAACTCTTCGTTAGCATTTGGCTGCGCCAGAGCGTTCAGCCGATCTGATTGATTATAGTACTACATCTTCTAACATTTTTCTCTGCGACGAATACGAGCTTGCCGCTTGAGACAGGCTCTCTATCTGGCTAGTGTCACAACTTGAAGATAACGTTGATGGGAGAACCGCCAAAATCCCAACCCGCAGCGTGAGCGAGGGACAATATCCCGGCAAAATCCCTCCATTCCGCGTCGGGTTATGATCAACATCACGTCTACGTTGCGGCACTAGTCAAGTCCCTTTCCATCAAATGATTGCTCTAGAAAAAAACGACGCAACCCAAGCAATCTTTTCTGTGTTTCCCATCGAAAGACTGCCTCCATCACCGGATGAAGCAGCCAACGTAGCCACCGCGGGCGGGCTGTAAAGTTGTAACGGTACTCGATCGATGACGAGCCATCATTCAAGTCGTGGTGTTTTATTGTGGCAGCGAATGTGTCGAAAAAGGCCGGGTGATTGAGCATCTTCACCGCCGCGATATCTGGCGGACGGTACGTAACATATTCGGTCCTCATTGACACCCCACCCAAATACCAACGGCTAGTACAGACGGTTGTTGCGTGAAGCTGCGTCTCGGTCCATTTCTCGTCCAGCACAGCAGACTTGAGCAGCGTGTCCCATTCCAGCCTTCGGTTGTAATCATGCAATAACCGAAATACCTCTTCGCTAGATGCGGGTATTATCTCGGTTACACAACCATGTGGCATCTGCTCCTCCTTTAGACTTCTGCTTACAAAAAAAATTCAAATCACGATTCGAGAGACGTTTCCGTATCTTCACACCTGATTAAATTCTGCCTGTCCCATGTGTCTTCATCTTTCGTTGCGCATTCGTTTGCAACAAGCAGGAAGTTTCGCAAGTGTTTTTCGCAACGCATCATCCCCATTACAACCTCGACTGCTAAATGCTAAGAATTTCAAGAAGCGGATGATTGCGGCTCGCTGTGATGCATTAAACAGCTCGCAATAAGGTGTTTCTCGAACGCGACAAGAAGATCGGATTCCGTGAAGATGAAACAGAAACGCATCGGTCAGTATTCCATTTCCATCATGGCCACTAACGATAACTGTCATGATTGCGGGTGTATAAAAACGAAATCCAGCCGCATCAATGAAACTCAAAGCAGCATGGCGACACGGCAGGTCCGCGACAGGTACACGCCGCCAGTCCATTCGCTCCGCAGTCGTATCGAGGCACATCTCCGCCTCGTCACCATAGCGATCCCGAGACTCACCTTCGTAAATCGTTAAGCCTCCATCAAGCTTGACACCGCGAAACGCATGTTCAATGTATGCGATAAGCCACTGTCTCATCGATGTATTTACTCCAGGTAACACCACTCCGCCCCGGTTCACAAACTGGCCTTTCCGAATCAACATCAACCATGGTAGCGAATCGACTCAAGCCTTCAATGGTACTCGATCCAATACGTTTACATATGACCTCGCGACTCTAGTTCTCGTACTAGGCAATTTGCGTCCATCGCCGATGTGAGATAACCAATAGTGATCGGGTTCCCGTCGTCCGCTGAAACGTCGCACGATCAACGTGAATTTGCAGTAAAACGAGCCAAGCGCGATCTGTGCGTCCTGATATCTTGCTAGTGCCGCAACTTGGAGATGATGTTGATCATAACCCGACGCGTAAGCGAGGGATTTTGCCGGAATATCGTCCCTCGCTCACGGGCTTGTCTCGTCCGAAGCTCTAGGTTCGTAGGCTAAATCGGGATAGAAGAACGCGATTCCTCAATCCTACCGCGGGGCTTTATGAACACAGGCTTAAATGTTGGCTATTCTCTGGCCAACAAACATCTAGGATAAACCATCTGGCTCGACGTACGCCCTCCCCTGAACAACTGAAGCAACATCTAAGCCTATTTATGTTATCTCGCATTCTCTTCGTCACCGATTGCCTCTCGTTCAAGAATACGATCGGGATCATTGAATCTCAGGATCGCGGATGTTGTTTCGCCAATTGGAGTCAATGGAAGGATCTCGAAATCTGCGAATTGAAAGTGCTCATGCCAATCATCAGTCCGCGGATTGTAGAATCGGACGTATTCACCGGTTGATTTAGCGATCGAACCGATATCCGTTCCCTTATAACGATTGCAGTAAGCGCATGTAAGTGCCAGATTGCTTTCGATCGTTGCGCCATGATGCTTTTCGGCAATAATATGGTCGACTTGACAACCATAGAATGTATCCGATTCTCTGACACGACAGTATTCGAATCTACCGGCAGCACGTTCGATCACCAAACGGCGAAGATCAGACGAAATCTAAGACGTCATTCCGAAACGAGCTTCCGCGCTTTGGCCTTTGCTAGTCTCATGATGTGCTCAATCTGCAAGTAGTGATCAAGCTCAGAGCGTTCTTCTAAGGTAAGCTCAGAGGCTTTTTCACGGGCGATCAAGTCAGCCACACGGTCTTTTGAATCCGGTGAAGGGCAAAACGATGCCACGGTCTGCGGAGTTGTCCCAGATGCGATGAAGTCCACGATATCTGTGTATGCTCGACTCATGTCATTATTGTACGGCAAGAAAGAAGACAAGTAAACAGCGTCGACTCAAGCGGGATAGCGACTGAAATCACGGGATTGCGGCGAGAGACCTGACCATCGAGAAACGCGCGACCCGCAACTCCCTCTCCGACAATACCTGCTCCACATCGTCGATACCAAGCAATGGTGCCCCAGTACCGACAGCGTTACCCGTTCTAGATGCGAGCCGTTGGCTTCGATGACTCGAGCCCATAGTGGGCCTCTACAATAGACCTCGCCCCCGGTTGGCTTGCCCAACCGGAGCGCGAGGTTTAAATGCTAAACGCTACAACGCGATACCACAGCTCCCATTCGGGCTTGTTCCGTCAGAGGTCTAGGTTTGCAGGCTAAAACGGGATGGGAGAAATCGATTAATCAATCCTGCCACGGGGCTTCATGAACTCGGGCTTAATTGTTGGCTAAGAGCTGGCCAACAAACATCCAAGATAAACCATCTGGCTCAACGTACGCCTTACCCCAACCACCCGACGCAATATCTAAGCCTAGTTATGTTCAGCATGTGTTTCTGTGGGTTGCAGGAGTAAGCGTGACGTCAATCTTTTGAAAGTGGTCAAGGGCCAAGAGAATTCATCTCATACAAAGCATCCACGACAAAATCGTTTTCTATCACCAATGCCACTGCCTCAATGTATGTTACCATTCGACCTTGTTTGAGTTGCCGTTTACACAGAATGAAATCGATGTGTTCGCGAGTTCGCTTTTCGCGTCGCCATTGATCATTACGGACATGAGACACGAAAGTTCCGTCAACTACCCTCTCGCACTTGAACCCTAGTGTTTCCATTTTTTCTTGCGCGGCCCTCAAAGGTACACCCTGCGGAAATTCGACTTTCAAAGCAACAAGGAGTTCCTTTGGATCAAGCAACTTCGGGGAGCGAGCGATGGAAGGCAAAACGCATCCCACGAATGCAAAAAATGATCCAACTACCAGAGCGATCACGACATCAGAATTCATTCTTTGGACCATTATGTCTTCCGTAATCAGCAGAACGATCGCATTGATCGAGAGCTTGGTTGCAAACGTTTGTCCGTCCTTATCATTAAACTAATCCGCTTTAGTTGGTACGGAGATGCGTATCAGAACCTCGCCATCGATTACGATGTCTGAGTAGGATTCAGATGCATCCCATTTCATTGAAACGGGAAAACCCCTCAGCGATCGTGTCTTCTCATTAGAACCGAGTGTGATCGTCGCAGATCGAAGAGTGTGGCCCGTTGATTTATCCTTTAGCGTCACGTCATAAGTTCCCCCAGCGGTCTCATCCATTGGAGCGAATATCATCAAGCAATATCTTCCCGACGGCGAGTCCTCAATGTGGCCGCCCTGGAAATTAAAGTTCGCAAGCATCCACCAAATCAACCAAATCGCCACTGCAGCTAGGAAGCCTGTCGCGAACGAATTTCGTTTTGATGCGAGCAATTCGCAACTCCGGTTCGAAGGGAAGGGCTGTATTGGAAGTACGAACGAAAAAAGATCACTCACGTCGGTCACGGGCGCAATGACCGCGTAAGTCCGATGGATTGAAACGTTAAGCGGATCCGCTGCTTAGCGACTCGCGCGTTCTGGCCCGGGGGATCGAGTGTCGTCGTCCGCTATCGTGATATGTTACTCTCGGTCGGAGACCATCTTTGACATCGTCTTATCGTACACTACGAAAGTCAATATTCTGCAGGGGCGATCTCGTATTGGACAGTTTTTCTGGTCGATACGTTCCTAAAAAGCCAGCGTTAGGATTCCGTAGGCAGCGAGGTTTGATATTGATATAACGGGAAATCGACTATTGCCCCACCATCGCATCCAATGATTGGGCGATTATCGTTGTGTTGACATCGGTCACTTTCCAGCTCAATGCAATAACTTCGTCCTCCCCGCGTCGATTAAAGTACGCAAGAATATCCGCGGATTTCAAGGTACCACGGGAGATTGCATTATTGCCAGGGAATCCGTATGCCCATTGCTTGGCAATTTCGTAGTTGAGTGTCCAGCAGTAGCCGTGTATCAGGTGCGAATTATGTCCTCGATATACATTGACAGTGTCTGGCAGGCGATTGCGAAAATCTTGCTCGTTTTGCGACATAACATGTCGGTAGTTTTTATGTTCTGAATTGGTTAGGTGAAAGAACACGTCGGCTGGATTTGCAAGCATCTCAGGAGCAGTCCAGAAGTCACCAACTGAACGATAGTAAAGTTTATCGTCCACCGGTGTGATAGGGTTTTTTAGATCGAATATTTGATCGTAGGTCCAGAGATTTGATGTGGACTGAGAGCATGTATTATTGCTTTCAAGCTCGCTTAATTTCGATTGTAGATGGTGGAACAGTCGGTTGATTCGAGAATAGAAGCAGGGATAGACCATCGCGAATTTAATTTTTGGGTGGCACAGGTTAACGCCCTGAACGAACGGTAGTAAATTCGGATCAAGTGGCTCGAATTCGACCATCACTATACACTCTCTCGAATTATCCCATCCCTCACCGATGTCGCGTCAGGTAAAGCGACGATTTGAAGTAGGCCGAACCGTGCTTTCGGTGCATCGCGGAGTTCGTATTCTACCTCGCTCCCCCGGGCTCATGGGATCGTGGGTAGGGAGCATCAATCTTTACGTTGGGCAACTCTGATTTTAATCGATCTATCCATTCGTCGTCCATCACATGTTCGAACCGGACGTTCTTCAAATGTGGAAAATCCTTTAACATCAGATATGATTCGACAGGCAAATCGGGCATCTCAAAATAGAGGCTGGTAATTCGGAGTGTCCGAGCCGCAATCAGCAGGTCCTTGGTCCCACTTGTGCAGTAGAAATACATCGAAGTAACGTTGGGAAGATCTGCGACGAATATACAATCCGACGGATCTATCTTTGTCGAAGCGAAATCAATCCTTTTCAGATTCTTTTGACAATCAACGTCAGTTGCGAGCATCGGCAATAGTTTTGAGTCCATTACGAGCGCTGAAGAATCGCCATCCTTTACATACTTTAAAAATTTTTGTCGCCATTCAGCCTTGGTTCGTTCTACAGACAGTTGCGTTTGATGATGGAGTTGACTTATTCCAACGGTAACGACGCCGCAAATAATCGCGATAATGCCTAGGCAGCCCAAGACACGAACCAGAGAGCTTGATTGACTTTGTTCGGGATCGACTACGATCATTTGACTCTATCCTTTCAATGACGGGGTTCAATCAGTCCGTAAAATTAGCGATTCCATTTCTAAAACACCCAATCGCTGGCTCGAGCGCACTGGGTAGTTACGCTACCTACAAAATTAAGATCAGGACCTCCATCGTGCTGAATCTAGTGCTCTATATGGATCGTAAGGCCATGCAAGTTTTCGGTGTTCACTGAACTGTTTTATCCACTCGTCGAAACCGTCGGCCTGTTGTCTGACGAGATGTTCCTGCAACACCCACCACGCTACCTGGCCGTCCATGCGCAAAAGTAGTTGGCACCCATTACGCGCGGAATAGAGCAGCAGCGAGTTCTCCCATTCTTCAAATCCTTTGATACTGCCATCCCATGAATCGGTGAATGTTGGCCAGGGTGAATCGAGATAGACAATCTGTCCTGCCGTTGTGGTGTCCTCTGCTAAACCAGCAAAGTAAACCAAGAACTCGCGCACCGCCTCATTGTCGCCGAGGGATACCGATGATAATCGCAATTCAAGCGTGCCTAGTTCGATCGGAGCAGGTAGAAAGAACGAATTGCCGACATCATCGTTTTTAGCGTTCCGGCGTACCGCGTAGATTAATCCACCAGCTTCGTAGTCGACGATTCCGCGTACCTCAAACTCGGAGAGAGTATCGCGAAGTGACACTAGTGACGGTCGATTGATGTTCTTCCAGCGGTCATGCAAACTTTTAGTGGCCTCATCGGGCGTGAGCCCAATAAATTCGGCGATCCAAGGATGCAGCGATTTTCGTACATCATCGGGGATATCCACAGCCGGTAGCGAATAAGTTGTTGGCTGGTTGGGGTAGCTAGCGTTCATGGTGCTATCCTAGCACGATTATTCCAGCGCATAAACACATTCAGCTTAATCGATATAGATCAATACGACTCCGTCCTCGTCCTGTCGCTTGAATTGGAAACGGTAAGGAAGAGGTTTGAAATATTGAATATTCGTTTCTCAATCCATAAAGTGTACAAAATCATAGAACTCTCGCTGTGCTTTAGGGATTTTGCTAGCCTATTCGTCGCTGCGCACGGTAGATTCATCCTCTTCTATGAGATTTCGCTCTTCATTTATCTTCCCGCTTCTCTATCTGTGCCGCGTTGCAGAACGTTACCATCTTTCGGTCGGGCTCCGGATACCGGTAACTATCTTTTTGACGCTTGGCAGCTTATAGTCAATGCGCATCTGGAGAGGGTAAAGCCAATCACCTGCTTCGCTCTAATCACATAACGGAGTGAGCGTAAGAAAGTAGATATGTCCTTAGAGTTGCTAAGGTCGGAATGCAGTGCGTATTGAACAATTTCGATATCCTGCTCAGCAAGAATGGCAACGCGGCAGGCGCGAACAACGGTACCGTTTCTAGGACTGTAGACTGCGAAGACTGTGGTTAAGAAAATAAAACGCCCGTTTGTTGCCGCACTTGCAATAGGAAAGGCATCGCGATACGAGGGCTCTCAGGCGGGCTTGTACCCGTCTGAAGCCATAGGTTGTTCAGCTAAGCAGGATAGACGAGAGCAATTCCCTGATCCTTCCGCATGGCTTCATGAAAACGGGCTTAAATGTTGGCTAAGAGCTGGCCAACAAACATCTAAGCCTATTTATGTTCTGCCATGATTCTGAATTGTTTCTGGTTTAACCCTAGAAGAGCCAGTAGCCATAGCACTGCGCAAGGGACAAAGAGGAAGATGTCCTTAAGGTCATTTCCTCGCAACGGCCACCAAGTTGGAATTCGGACACTATCTTCAGAGCCACTGTATACGATACCCTGGAATACAAACCAAACGCCGCTACCATCGCCATAATCCGTTTGAAACATGATAGCAAATAGGAACGCGACTCCCGACAGTATTACTATCATGCATTGGTGACTTGATGGAGAACGACTCAGTACTAGGGCCGCTAAAGCGGCGTGAACTATGAGCGCGACTACATTCGGAATCAATAGCGTTAGGGTCGACCAACCACCGCTGGCAAGTCTCAAAACAACCGCCGTTAACAAACAGAGAACCGTTGAAACAAGACCGGCAGCGACAACTGTTGTAGTGGCTTTCAAGTGCGGTGGTCCTGTCCTATTATATCTCGGCGGTTCCTCGTCCAAAAGGATCGCAGCCAATAAAGCAGCCTGCCGACGATGGAAGGGCCGTTTTTGAATCGTTCCTTTGGAGGCCACAATGAGCGAAAATCTATTCGCTCTGTTTGAGATTTACAATACTCTTGGAAGCTCCATCCTCCAGCAAGCGATATGCCAGCAATGTGACCACTTGCTGGATGTCGAATTTCAAACTTACATTCGTTCCACAACTCGTATTTGCGGAGCCGCTGGTTGCATTCCGCGTCTACCGGAATCAATTTATAGGAACACCAAAACATCTCTACCCACGCCGGTTCGATAAGGTCGGCCATTTTTTGATTGTCGACCCATACTTCAAAGAACGGTTGTTGTGGTTCCAGAACATCGAGAAGTAAAGGCTCCATTTGGCGTCAACTCACGAACTCTGCTGCATAAAGACCACGTTAACCGATGGGCAAGGGGTGATCTCGACGCAAGCCAGCGCCGGATGATCGAGCCTTCCGGTCCGAAGCTTGGTTCTCAAAATGTTCTTATTTTTCATGGAGCGCCAATCGATCCCTGTTTTGATTCTTGCTCGTCATTCTACGAGCTCTGGTGTCATGCTGCAATCATTTCAAGCGTTCCAAATATCTTGCGTCAATCCAGTACGTTGCAAGGCTTGCATCAGATCCGTTACAACATGTCGCCATCGATTCCTGTCGTCAGTTAGTCTGCAACAACAGGATTCGATTTCGGCAAAAAAATGGATGGGCAAAAACATGCCACCAGCAAAAAGTGTGAGCATGCTTTTGCCCTAAATTTTTTCCAATATAAGATCGATCTAGACTCCAATGTCATCGTTAACTTCAGCTGTAAGCTTACTCACATGAAGAACCGAAGTCTCGGGTGCATTTTTTGTTCTACCACAAGTCAGGTGTTAGGCGTCAACTTGGGTTTGAAGGTTTTCTGTTGCTTTACAACACCCGATTTGTCGTACGTCGTCCACTCACCAATTTTCTTGCCGTCTTGGTATTCGCCTTCGTCCCAAAGTTGTCCATTTTCGTAGTATCTCTTCCATGCCCCAACCTGCACGCGATTTGCGAATGCGCCAGCTTGGAGCGGTTGCCCATTCTCACGCCACCATTCCCAATATCCGTCGAGCTCACCGTCAGCATATTTGCCAACCGCTTTAGCTTGTCCATTGCGGTAGTAAAACTTCCATTTACCATGACGTTTGCCTAACTTCATTTTGCCTTCCCCAGAAACCGTACCATCAGCAAACAGTTCTTTGGTCGGGCCATCCGCAGTCTGAAGGGTTGCCTTCTTCATTTCGCCTCCGTTCGGTCGCTTGGCTGTGATGTGGTGTCGTGATAGTTTTCGGTAGTGTTGGCAGAACGACCATGATCACCAATGTCGCGGCAAGTGGACTTACCATCAGGAAAAGGCCGATCCAGGACCTCGGTGCATCGATTTGTCTGCCCTAGTTTTTAAGTGCTTGTAATGCGTTTGCGTGTATCTGTCGCCGTATTGGATCGATGTTACCGACCGAAGAGGAATTCGATCAATATCGTCGTCAAATACTCCCAAACCATCAAAGCAGTGTACGGTCGCAATTGTCCGAGTGCAAGCATCTACGATTCCAACCCAGCACTGAGCTGATTTATTTTCGTTTTCCAACAAGACCGGTTTGCCAATTAATGCGGTAATGGTTGTTTCCCACGATTCGATGTTTAATCGCTGAACGAATCGGTCAGGTTTTAACCAAAAGCCTTCTTTTCGCATCAACGCCTCAGTGTATTTGTGAGATGGCGTATCACACATGCGGCTGGTTATGTCTTTTTTGCGAATGAAGACGTAGCCGTCTAATTGAAAGTCGACTTCTCGGTGAAGGCAAATTAATTGCTCAGACTCATTGACGATGACGCCATAGAGCCGGTGCGGATCAAGTCTCTTTCGTTCAATCGTGACAAGCATAGTATTTGAAGGATGAACACTGGCAATCACGCAGTCGACCGGCGACTTGCGCGCATCGCTTTGTTCGACCGCATTCCGTGGGTAGACAACGGGTCATCCTAACGGAAAGTCAGGGGATTCACAAACGATCGTGACGTCAACGTCGTCCTGGAAAATGCTTCGAATCGTCTCATGAAGCTTGTCAACCTCGGCGGACGTGTCAATCGATCGTAATTTTTTCCAACTCCATTTCTTACCTTTGGGGGTGAGTACTGTCACGCAAAGATCCAGATCATCCGAATCATCGATTTGCATTCCATAAACCCCGATACCACATGTGAAATCCAATCCCTTGACTTCTACCCACCATCCCCAGTCCTCGCAAACGACAAAGGGAATGGAATATCCGCGACTCGCCAAATTTGATTGCAGGTATTGGGCACAAGCTTTGCCATACATGCCTTCGTTAACAAGCTCGTCGTCTTCGCCTGGCAAAATTCGCAGTTTAGTGGATCGAATGTGAAGAAAAGGATTCTCGGTCATGTGTTATTCGAACTGTATCTCTTGTAGGACGTACCGCGGCGATCACCCAGCCAGAGCGATTGACTCAACGCAAGTCAACAACGGCCGATCGAGGCCTTCGTCTGCAAGTCTTTCTTCCCCCCCATTATTCGGTTTGTTCACCGAAGCACCGTTCCATTCGATTAACTATGTCAGAAGATAGGGCTGAGCCGTGCAGAAACGAAAGCTCAAGGTAACCGTTACCGTTAGCGAGAATGTAATTTCGCTCGGTAACACCCCAATACGGTCCTTTCCAACGGTACGGCTTTGAAGGCGGTTGTTTGCTATGTAGGACAACATCAATCATAATACCCTTCGCTTTCGGTCCAATGACCTTGACCGTTTCTTGACCGTATTCGCCATCATCAAGATCGGGGTGCAATTGAAATTCCCGAGTTCTACTGCGAATTGAAAGAGACTCGTCTTTAAGTTCAATCGAATCCAATGGCATGTTATGAGAAGTCATAAATTTTTCGAGCCGCTGCTTCAGGTCTATCAGGTCAGTGACGCGCCCTTCTTTAGCCATCTTATCAACCGGACCATTCCAGTCTTTAATATTAGCCTCTCCTTGCATGTTGACATAGACGTGTTTCTTTGAGCCATCAGAGCACCCGTAGAAGATATTCCATGCACCATCTTTGCCGTCGCCCTCGGCGTTACCGTACAAGCTGACGCCCACCGGGTAGTATCTTATAGCGTCGTCCGCCAGCAGGGCCTCGCCCTTCTCCAACGCGGCTGCAAGCGTTACAGTTGGGCGGTTAGTGTCGACCCAACGATAGAGCGAAGCGTAGGCCATTGCGGGAATAAGACACAGTAAAGCAGCGACTAGCAGTTTGATCTTCATTCTGTTTTCAGTAGTGGAACGACTGGAATCCCCCAGTCGCGTGAGTAAAGCCGCCTTGTCAAAAACGGCCGATCGCGTGCTCGGTGTGCATGGCTTTGTTATTGGAGTTTCCGTTTGTGTGATCATCATCGTTCGGTAAGCTTCAGCTATTTTGCCGTTATTTCCCTGAAATGGCTGAATCTTGCCTTCCAACCTGTTGCACCATAAAGCTCTTTTTGAAGATTTTCAGTTTGCTCGGTCACGGAGATTCCACCGGTCTCCAGTCGCAGCGTTGGCTTTTTTCGGCGGAGTTCTTTGTCAAGGTGAAATAGGAAATCGTTCAGAGCACCATCAACGCAATACTGGACAGTATCTCGTACAATTTCTCTCTGTTCCGGCGACATTGATGCAAGCAATTTCTGAAACGCGCGATGCCCCGGCGAGTCGAATCGGTTCTCGCATAAGCCCTCAACACGTTCGAACGCAACATCACGAAGATTTGTCATGAGAAGTTTCCCGAGATGATCAAGCTGATTTTCCATAGGTCTGTCGCTTACTGTGCTCGGTGTGAGGAATCGCGATCCAATGCATCCGAATTTGTATAATACAATAACGTCTATAATGACCGAGTGCGAGGGGAAATCGTGGCGTCGCCAGCGCGCCGTGATCGAGCACTACGTTCCATCATTTGGTTCGCCAATGTTCGATCTTGTATTCCTTGATTCCATGTTGCTTTGCTAAATCGTTTCCTAGGGAAACATCGTCTTTGACAATGATCTCAAACGGAGTACAAATCCGATCACCATCTGGGTCAAGAGTATATTTTGCAAAAGGCTCCGATAACAACTGGCCAACGTAACGGCCTTGACCGTCCGGTTCGAAGTTTATTGCAGTGCCTATTAGTTTCTTCGTGCTACTGTCTGTCCATCCAAATTGGACTGTGTATCGATCCCGCAATGAATTGTAGTGGACGCTAGCGACCTCGGACGGAGCGATGTCCTGAGTTGCCATTCTGATTTGGTGCTTTACGCTCCAAAAACTGATTGGGCGAGATTGATCTAGCTCTCGTTGAATTGATTCAATCTTGACCTGAGCTTCGAGCAATTGTCGACGAAATGAATATGCAACCAACATAGCACCATAGACAATGGTATCTTCGCGTTCATCATGAAGGTAATGATCAAGGCTTCCAGAAAGCAGGGCATCTCGTGCGAAAGGAATAACCTCGTAACCACGCTCCCAGAACCAATAGTTCACCTGCAGGGATTGGCAGTATCGCGGTTCTCCTGGCTGTGAAGCAAGACTAAGAACCTTCATATCACTGCTACGATAAGGATCCGATCGAACGGCTAAATTCAGCCAGTGCGAGCAGGAGACGCTACTCAAGTCAAAACGGCTGATCGAGCACTTATTGTAATCCGAACATCCTAACAGATGACCTGAGTGGGAGCCATTCCCCAGCTCAGAACGAAGGTCAAAAACTAGTCCGTGTTCGGCGTTTTTGGCTTTTCCGAAATACACTCGAATTAACCCAGAGAGTCTGTCTCTGGGCTTTTGCCTCGAGCCAATGGGTGACGAATAATCCGCCACTGACTCAGCTGCTTTTAGCCTGATTGAAGTCTCAGCGAAGATCTTAGCACCCATTGGCTGGTTACAGACAAACGAACCCTCAGATGATGTCTTGAAATAAAGACCACAATAAGTACTTCGACCTCTGTAGCCTCTCGACGCAATTACCATCTATTCGTTTTCATCAAGGTTTCTCACCATGAAAAAAGCATCTCTAGCACGCGAAGCATTTTTATCGCCTGCTATACATCCACACTCCATTCTTATCGGCGTCGATTGGGCTGACAAAGAACACGCCTACGCGATTCGAACCCCAGACGGTAAGCTCCACTTCGGTTCATTCAAACACAAGCCGGATGCAATCCGCCAATGGGTTGAACAATGGGTAAGGCAATACCCGAATCTACCTCTCAAGCTCTGTATAGAGTCCTCGCGAGGATCGCTCATCAATGCTCTTCGAGAATTCAAACAAATC
>JBKDKR010000049.1:0-19161 GCA_046344995.1 Pirellula sp. | reverse complement strand
AGTGGGCGTGCGAACTGCCGAGATAACCGACGGCTTGAGTCATACGTTCTTAGTAGGTGAAAAGTACATGAGCCGCGAGAACTACCAAACGGGTCGGGATTGGGGAGATAATGAGCCGCTCTTTGGGGGCTTTAATAATGATAATCATCGCAGCGTGCATCCGTTTTGGCCGTTGATGCGCGATCGGCGAGGGGAAATGTCGATTGGAAGTTTTGGCTCAGCGCATAGTGCTGGTGTAAATTTTGTGATGTGCGATGGTTCGGTGCAGTTGTTGCCGTATACGATTGATGTGCGAGTGTACCGGAATCTCGGTAACCGACGCGACGGGAATGTGATGGCCGAGTGGTAGTAGTTTAGCTGTATCGTTTCACCGCATTGGGCATCGCCCTGCGCTGGGGGGCGTAAAAAAACATGGAAAAACCGAGAATTCAACTTTTGCGTCGACCAACCCAGAACGATCACGTCCAGCGATTCGTGCATCGGGTGGATGAATCCAGTGATTTACGCTAGGCTTTCTACCAATTGAATTTGCTCCGTCGACGAAAAGTGCAGCGGAGCTCCAATCTTGGTGGAAGAGTTGTTGTCATGTTGAACGCATTGAATTTACGAAAAACCTACCCAACACCAGCCGAAGAGTTGGTGGTCCTCGATGATGTTTCGCTGCAGATCGAACGAGGACAAAACGCCGCGATTGTGGGCCCGAGTGGATGCGGTAAATCCACATTGCTGAATATCCTGGGAGTATTGGATCCTCCCACCTCGGGGACGCTTGCCATCGATGGGGTCAATCCGTT
This sequence comes from Pirellula sp., assembly GCA_046344995.1. Taxonomy (GTDB): domain Bacteria; phylum Planctomycetota; class Planctomycetia; order Pirellulales; family Pirellulaceae; genus JBKCUI01. The sequence goes on along the minus strand of JBKDKR010000049.1, from coordinate 18,367 downwards.
TGAGCTCCGAGAAAAGGACCAAGCCAAGTTTCGTAACGATCGCATCGGGTTTGTTTTCCAAGATCACCATCTGTTGCCGCAATGGAACGTCCTAGAGAATACGCTGTTGCCGACGCTTGCCCAAGGCTCACCGGATGCCGCTGCCGTCAGTCGTGCAAAAGATCTATTGGAACGAGTAGGTTTGAAAGATCGCTTAACACATTTGCCTAGTCAATTGTCCGGTGGGGAACGCGGTCGGGTTGCGGTAGCCCGATCCATGATTCGCAAACCGATACTGCTGCTCGCTGATGAACCCACTGGGAACTTGGACGAAGACAACGCCGAGATGATTTCCCAGTTGTTGCTAGAACTGCCAAAAGAGGAGAACACGATACTGCTGATCGTGACTCATTCACCCGTATTGGCCTCTCGCATGGATATGTGTTTCGAGCTGAAGCGTGGATTGATTCGAGAGAAGTCAAGGTCTCAAGCCGTGTGAAGATAGGCAAGCGTCCAATGTAGCCATTTGGATTCGATTGAATCAATAACCTACTTTTGCCTTTAGGTGACGTTTGCAACAACCATATTCCGATCTCCTATAAACTACGTAGTTGATTCACGCGGAATAATGTCACATTGAGCCATCATGTTAGCTTTTCACTTGCCTAGTCTTTGCAGATTGACAGTTGGCATGCTAGTGGCGTCTGCGTCTCTGAATATTCTTAATTGTTATGGTCAGCTCGACATACCCCCACTGGAATATAAGCTAGCAAATCACGGGGGTACTGAAATTCAGTCCCCACGCGAAGGGGAAATAGATCCGGCGAACATTACTTCTAGTCCGATTGCAGGTGCAGACGCGGTTGAGGATCTGATCGCTCGAACCGCTTTACTTGAAGAGAAAATTGCTCAGTACGAAAAAGCAGAGAAGAAGCCTGCGGCCGAAAAGCCTAAGCTACCTAACGTCGCCATCAACGGCGTTTTTCAGGCTGATGCCGTTACCTTCAATCAAGACGACGAGAGTCGTGCGGCTTATGGGCGTGTTGAGAGTGGTGCTGATTTTCGGCGTGCGCGGCTAAGTGCCAAAGGTGCCGTATCGGATCGCATGGATTACATGATGCAGATGGACTTCGGTTTCTTCGGCCGTCCGACTTTTACCGATGTGTGGGCCGATTTCAAGGAGGCTGGTCTGCTGGGAACGGTTCGAGTTGGTCAGTGGAAGCAACCTTTTTCGCTCGAGACCGTTAGCAGTTTTCGATACACAACCTTTATGGAAAGATCGAGTTCGTTCCAAGCCTTTGTCCCTTTTCGCCATTTGGGGGTAGGCTTCTATGATAACTCCGAGGATCTTAACTGGACTTGGGCTGCTTCCTACTTTCGAACTGGGCAGGATCAATTCGCTAGTTCATTGAGTACCAATGGCGGCAATGGTATGGCGGGTCGTTTAACTCATTTGCTTTGGCACGACGGATGTGGTGGGGAAGACTATCTGCATATCGGCGGAGCTTACTATCTTAATGCGCCTCCCAATGAGAGAACTCGGTTTCGTTCCATTCCTGAGATCTATGTGGGAGAGTTCGTGCTACCACCTGGTGGACCAGTTGGGACTAGTGGGCAGGCTGTGAACGAAGTTGCGAATGGAACACCATTCTTCGTTGATACTGGTACTCTTGCAGAAACCAGTCTGACGCAAAGCTTCGGAACAGAATGCCTCTGGGTCAGTGGGCCTCTAAGCTGGCAATCTGAGTATATCGGTACACATGTCGACACTGCGTCAGTAGGTAATGGCTATCTTTGGGGCGGTTACACTCAGATCGGTTATTTTCTCACTGGAGAACATCGCCCCTACGATAGAAAAGCTGGTGCCATTGATCGAATCATCCCTAAAAGCAGCGTTTCTAAAACGGGTGGCACAGGTGCATGGGAGATAGCGATTCGTTTATCGTATCTTGATCTAAGTGACCGCGGAATCAACGGTGGTGAAATGGAGAACATGACCGCGGGGCTAAACTGGTACGTTAATCCGAACTGCAAGTGTGTGTTCAATTACATTCGAAGCTGGGCTGAGTCGCGACCCATTCGGAACGGTTCATTCGTCGGCGCACAGAGTATCGAATCGCAAACCGATGCATTTGGCTTGCGATGCCAAGTTGACTTCTGACCCAATGTTACTCGGAAGCCAATTTTATAATTGTTGTGAATTGCTTCTTGTTGACAGGCTGAACACTGAGTCGAGAGCCTTTTTGCAGCAGCACCATTCCTTCGAGCGCAGCAACGGTTCGTAGTTCAGCAAGCGGAAGAGGTCGTGCTAATTTGGATTCGAATTGGATATCGACCATGAACCATCTTGGATTTTGTGGATCGGTTTTCGGGTCGTAATGAGGATCGGATTTGTCCCAAGCGGTCCAGTCTGGGTAAGCTGCTTTGGCGATTGTTGCAGTTCCGACAACCGCAGGAGGTTCAGCATTGCTATGGTAGATTAGAACACCATCTCCAATCGCCATTTCATCGCGCATGTAGTTACGTGCTTGATAGTTGCGCACGCCATCCCAATGAGTCGTTTGATTGGGTGCCTGAATTAGGTTATCAATAGAAAAGACGTCGGGTTCGGTCTTCATTAGCCAATACTTCATGTACGGTTCCCTGCGAGGATTTCATCGGTGCAAAAAAATCTTGCGTTTAATTGCGATGCAGCATTCTAGCAAAAGAACAACTGTTGGCTCAGAAGTCGGCCGCTGCGAAGTTGTCGCGTGCCAAGCATAGTAGAACAATTGCCCTCAATTGTTTCTGCAACGTAGAGACACATTCCCGTGCAAAAGTTATCGAACGCCAGTTCTATTGGCTTCGCCACAGGCGGCAACCGGGGCTAGCGCCCGACGGCTCGCTATGAACCAACAAGCCGGGACTGAATCAGCTGTCTCCCTCGTTTGGGGAGGGTGAAGTTCGTGGCGATCAGCGAGAAATGTCATTTTCTGCATAAAAAACCCTTCGCTGATTTCGATCAGCGAAGGGTAGTGTGTTTTCTTAAGTTTGGGTTCGAAATCGAACTAAGCGATTCGATTGCTAACCACTTGGGCTCGTGGTCCTGTATCCCACCAACGTCTCGCTTCCAAAGCCATCAGAATCGAGGCCAGGAACATGAAGATCGCTGACAGAATCAACATCACGTGATAAACAGACATCGGATGCTTTTGGCTAGACATATTCGGATTGATCGTCGTTGGTTTTGGAATCGGATAAGTTGGTAAAGGGCACTAAGCAACAGATGCTCAGGATTGCTCAAACTAGTCGAGCAACTTCGAGGAAACCTGATCGCCCGTTTGGATGTATCCTTTTCGGTACGAGTTCATCACGCGTCCAATCGACTTGTCCGTGTCCGTTCGCTCGATTTGAACGCGGGCGATATACTTGGCACCGCGATAGACTTCCATCGTATGTCCAGTTCGGATGCCGTCATCACGTCCAAGAGAAATCTCTAGTTGGTTTCCACTGACCGCGATAACTTCACCATGCAAGTCGGAGGGTGGAACATCTTCAGCATCTTGAATGCCAGCCAGACGAAGTGTGTTAAGTCTGGTTTCTGCTAAAGCACGTTGAACGGTTTCGCTCTCTTGCAACTGATCTCGCATTTCCTTGAGGTCTGCAAGCTTGCTGTTAAGTTCGTTGAGGTCGTCGGTTATTTCGATAACTTTCTTGCGTTGAACATTTCGGTCGGTGATAACCTTATCGTTTTCGGATCGAAGGGTATCGTTGAGAATTTGGGTCGCTTTCAAACGATCCAATGTTTCAGCGAGCTTTTGGGTTGTGGTCGTGTTGACCGAGTTCATTTGGCTCAGCTTTGCGTTAGCTTGTTGAAGCTCTTCGTTTTGATCGCCCAATTGTTGTTGTAGAGCAGCGAGCGCTGCGGTTCGAGCGACCTGCTCTTGGAGCAAATTCGTTTGGAGCTTTTCCTGAGCCAGCTTGGCTTCGTTAACCGTTCGGGTTAGCTGATCATTCTTAGATCGAAGGTCCGTCAGTTTTTCGGTATAGTCCATGTGGGAACTATTCGCGAAGATCGCAGCGAAAAAGAACCCGATGCTAGCGATAAAAATGAGACCTACGAAAATTCGACCGAGAAAATTCATCGTGTCACCGAAACAAGGAATGCGACGAGTGGCAAAGTAGCCCGGAAAAAAGGTCTTACGAGCCGTTTTTCCAACAAAGTTTGAGACGCTAAGGTTCGAGTATAATTAGGTGATTTCTCGACTGTCAACGAAAAGCTTTCCGAATCGTCCGAATGTCTCCAATCCGGACGGTCGCCCCGGCGATTCGCGAACACCGTCGGGCGGACATAGACACCGTGCTAAACTAGTTTGCTTGATCCGATTTTGACGGTTCTGAGAAAAAGACTACCCGATTTGACTTCGTGACCTAGTTAAAACCGTCAGAATCTTTACAGTAGAACAGCCAGAAATTCTGTTGCACGGCCCTGGACAGTAGCATCCGTGCGATCCCAAAAAAATCAAAGAAATATGACTGCCAGCAGTTCAACCCCCCCCGTCCCGAGTTCATTTTTCCTCCGACACGAGTTTTTGATCCGCCGATTGCATTCGCTAAGCGGTTTGGTTCCAGTCGGGGCCTACATGTGCGTACACTTAATCGTGAACGCCAGTTTGATCGCTGGACCAGCGACGTTTCAAAACAATGTGTTCAATATTCATGCGCTCCCGATGCTGCCCGTTATTGAGTGGGCATTCATCTTCGGTCCCATCATCTTCCACGCGGTCGTGGGGGTTTGGATCGCTCAAACGGGACGAAACAACACACAGTCCTACAGGTTGGCGAATAACTATCGCTACTACCTGCAACGGATTACCGGTTACATAGCCATCCTGTTCATTTTTACCCACGTCTTCCACCTTCATGGATGGTTTCATTGGGATTGGTGGCTCAAGGGGGTGGCTGAGCCGCTCGGAATGGCGAATTTCCGGCCTTATAATGCGGCGAGCTCGCTTGCGATAGCGATGGATTCGTTGAGCATAGTCTGGCCTATATTTTACTTGGTAGGGGTTTTGGCTTGCACTTTCCACCTCGCCAACGGCATTTGGACAGCCGGGATCACCTGGGGATTGTGGCTGACACCGAAAGCTCAAAGCCGAGCATCGGTATTCTGTGCGATTTTTGGCGTGTTAATCGGCTTGGCCGGTATCACCTCCTTGGTCGCAGTCAAAACGACAAATCCGACAGAAGCGAAGCAGATCGAAGATGAAATGTACGATGTTCGGGTCAAGGCTCACATGACAACGCCCAATGACCACAAACGTACAGATGGCCACAAGGACATCACCCCAGAACCAATTGGCATGAAATAACCGTACCGAAGGGGCCTTGACCGGGAAATCCCGATTGGTCCCTTAATCCCAGCTGGTGCGTTCCGTTAATTGCTTCGGAAGCGACCGGTTTCTTGGATAGGCTCAAAAGCATTAACCAACGAGAAAAACAAGATTATGGCAGACAGAATCGTCGTAGTAGGTGGTGGATTGGCGGGGCTTGCCGCAGCCATGAAATTGGCTGAGCTAGGAATTTCCGTTGATCTGCTCAGTTTAACCCCCGTGAAAAGATCGCACAGCGTCTGCGCCCAAGGAGGCATTAACAGCGTCAACGATCTAACTCGCCAACAAGGTGACGACGAGTGGAAACACTTCGATGATACAATCTACGGTGGCGATTTCCTTCAGAATCAGCCACCCGTTAAGGAGATGGCTTACTGGGCACCGAAGGTTATTGATTTAATGGACCGCTTAGGCGTGCCGTTTAACCGAACCCCAGAAGGCTTTATCGACCGCCGACGTTTCGGTGGAACTCTGTTCAAACGTACAGCGTTCGCCGGTGCAACAACTGGCCAACAACTTCTTTACGCCCTCGACGAACAAGTACGTCGCTTCGAAAGCGAAGGACTTATCAAGAAGTACGAGTTCTGGGATTTCCTAGGGCCTATTCTTGATGATTCCGGACGATGTGTGGGTGTTACCGCCCAAGACATGGTGTCCATGGAAATTCGAGCGTTTCCTGCTGCGGCTGCTATCGTCGCCACCGGGGGCAACGGCCTCGTGTTCGGTCGGTCGACCATGTCGGTTTTCTGCACAGGCAGCGCCGCGAGCCGATGCTTCCAAGCAGGTGCCAAACTCGGTAACCCTGAGTTTATCCAGGTGCACCCGACCGCCATCCCCGGCGCCGACAAACTTCGTTTGATGAGCGAGTCGGCTCGTGGTGAAGGGGGCCGAGTTTGGGTGCCTCGTAAGCCTGGCGACGCTCGGTATCCAAAGGATATTCCTCAAAACGAGCGATATTACTTCCTCGAAGAACGTTTTCCAAAGTACGGTAACTTGGTTCCTCGCGATATCGCGACTCGCGAGATCTTCAACATCTGCGTCAACGAAGGACTGTCGGTCGACCCAACTCGCATGTGCGTCTACCTAGACTTGACCCACATTCCTCGTGCGGAACTGGATCGTAAGCTCGGCGGTATTCTCGAAATTTATGAGAAGTTCCAAGGGGTTGATCCACGCGAAGAGCCTATGAAAATCTTCCCAGCGGTTCACTACAGCATGGGTGGACTGTGGGTTGATTACGAGGCAAACGCGGACGGCGGATTGTTGGCTGGCTCACCAAAGAACCAAGTAACCAATGTTCCTGGCTTGTACGCGATTGGAGAATGCGACTATCAATACCACGGCGCGAATCGCTTGGGTGCGAACTCATTGCTAAGTTGCATCTTCAGCGGATTGTTCGTTGCACCGGGGATCGCGAATTGGATGAAGAGCTCCAAGTCACCGTCGTCGTTAGCACCTAGCGTATTCGAAAAAGCTGTGGCGGCACAAAAAGCCCGTCACCAGCAGTTGCTATCGAACAACTCGGGCAAGGAGAACCCTTACCTAATTCACCAAGAGCTCGGTGACACGATGACACGAGCGGCTACTGTCGTGAGAGAAAACACTCAGCTAGACCAAGCGTACGCGAAAGTTCTCGAGCTCCAAGAGAAATCGAAAAACTGCTCGCTGAGCGATACCGGCAGCTGGACTAACCAAAACGTGATCTTCACGAAGTCTGTGCAAGATATGTTCCCGGTAGCCTTGAGTATCCTCAAAGGTGCTCGCATGCGTGATGAATGTCGAGGTGCTCACTTCAAACCCGCGTTTGCTCCACCGAGCTTGAAGTCGACCGACGAAGCCTCTCGCCGAATCGAAGCAGAACAATGGTGTGATTCATTCGAGGAGAACAACGAAAAGTTCTTGAAATCAACCATCTGCACCTGGGGCGGACAAGAGCCAAAGCACAGCTTCGAAGATATCGACTTGAGACTAATGTCGCCGAGACCAAGACTCTACGGATTGGTTGGTGCAGAAGCGATCGAACAAGTTTGGAAAGAACGAAGCAACTGCGACGCTGGTTCCCTGACGTCAGCAGCAACTTAGAATTACGTTCCGTCCAACAAAACAGCCAACGAACACACTTGGTTGGCAAAAAACGATTTGGTAAGTAACACTTGCCAACGAGTTTAACCGATAACGGATTTCACACTGTAGAAACTTACTTTCGATAAACAACCCATCATGATCGCTCCAGGATCCGAAGCTCCACAACGTAAGCCAGCCAAGATTAACGTTCGCGTTTTGCGACAGGATGGCCCAGGTATGCCTCCCTACTGGGAACGCCATCAAGTTGATTACGAGCCTGACATGAACGTAATCAGCGTATTACAAAAAATTGCAGCTCAATCGACCACGGCAGAGGGGAAAAGGGTTTGCCCCGTAGCCTGGGATTGCGGTTGCCTCGAAGAGGTCTGCGGTTCATGCACCATGGTTATTAATGGACGAGTCCGACAAAGCTGTAGCGCGTTGGTGGACCGACTGCTCGAAGACAATCCTGAAGAGATTGAACTTCGTCCGATGACCAAGTTTCCCGTGTTGCGGGATTTGCTCATCGATCGTTCCCGACTGTTTAATAATTTGAAGAGAGTCAAAGCGTGGGTGCCGGTCGATGGTTCCTACGATATGGGTGCTGGTCCCCGAATTGCAAGAGCAGACCAAGAACAAAACTACCCCCTCAGCCAATGCATGAGCTGCGGTTGCTGTTTGGAAGCTTGCCCACAATTCACCAAGATCGAATTGCAACGTCAAGCGGGTGAAACCGACGAAGCTTTCCAAGGCAGAAAAGAAGCGGCCTACAACCAAGGGTTCTTGGGCGCTCATGCAATCTCACAAGCGATGTTGTTCAACTCACACCCAGTTGGCAAGAGTATCGCTAATGAACGAATGGAAGCACTCGTCGGTGTCGGTGGAGTTCAGGCGTGCGGTAACGCCCAAAACTGCGTTGCGGTTTGCCCGAAAGAAATTCCTCTGACGACCTCGATTGCCCGAGCTGGTCGTGCCGCTACGATCTACTCGTTCAAAAAGTTCTTTGATCGCTAGGCTTTAGGTCGGTCGATAACGACCTAAAAATGCCGACAGTACGATTGATGCAACAGCGAAGGAGGAAGTCACTACTCCAATAGCTTTTCCTCGCTGATGATCCCGAAAGGCATCGCCAATAATAGCCATAACAGTAGACGCGGCGACACCTCCAAACAAACCAGTTAGGCATCTTGCGATTCCAACGATCATCGCCGCGAGACCGTATGCTGAGACAACGGCCGAAAACTGGGCAGGTGTGATCTCCAATTGATGACGCAGTTGATCACCCAATGGCATCACAATCACAAAGTCAAGAATGTGCGTGAAGTTCACGGTAGCAAGAACGAGGAGCAAGCTCCATTGTTCTGCGGTGAAGCCCGGGCGTTCTGCACTTTGAATCTTTGTTGGGGGGATCTTCGTGGGGTCGATTTCCTCAGACTTCATTAGATAGATCCGTTGGTTTTTGCAGCTTGTTGGGCGTATTGATTATGCACAAACGGATCGATTTAACACGAATCAGATTGTCGCAGTTTGCTAGGTCGTAATTCGATGGGTAGGCACAGGTTTGCCTGGTCGAAAGCATTGCAGCGTTTTTATGTCGATCTTCGCTTGCAATTCTGACGCTTGTTCTGCAACAGCGTTCCGCACCAGATTCTCCAATGAATTCGGGTCGATCGCCACCCGTGCATTGATGACGAGTTCGGCAGTTAAGCCGCTCCATTTCGATGCGAGCGATAGTACCGGGGCGCTGTTGTTGCTAACCAGATTAGAGACCGCATAGACACCGTCGTTCATGCCAATAACTTTGAGGTGGGCAACCTCTGAACCACTTTGAACAAAGCCTTCATGCAATCTCTTGAGAATATCGATGAGGAGCTGATCGAGGTCGACTGATTGCGTTGCATTAAAGGTCGCTTGGCAATTGAGCCAGCCGAGTTCCGCTTCTCCCTCTGCATAGATTTCGTAATCGACGTCCATGACATTCTGTCCAAAGACCCCTTGCCGATCTAGATATTCGCAAAGAGCATCGATTCCATCTCCGTTTTTCGCACTCAACTGAATGATTGCTTTATTCGGGTATTGTTCTCCCAGGAGCCGCATAAGTAACTGAACTTGTTCCGAGGAGAGTTCGTCGATGCGATTCAAAATCAGGAAATCTGCTTCTTCAAGCTGCTTACGAAAAATGTACTCTGCTTTGGGTGAAAACCCTCGTTGCCCCTCGCCACCGAGAATTTTGATGCCGTGACTTGGTTTAATAATGACACCGTAAGGTGCGATATCAAATGACTTTTCGTAGACTTGTTCGAGCGGCCGAATGACGGTTGCGACCAAATCGGTGCAGCTTCCAACTGGTTCGGCGAAGACGATATCGGGACGTTCTTGTGCGCTCAGTTTTTCAACGGCGCCCGTTAAGCCATCAAAGTTGCAGCAAAAACATGAGCCTGCCACTTCCCCAACTTGGAAGCCTTGTGAACGAAGCAGCAGGGTGTCGACCAAATCGGTCGCTTGATCGTTGGTTACAATCGCGATATTGTTCCCTTTTGCTCGATAGACAGCTGCTAAGCGACCGAGCGTTGTGGTTTTGCCAGCTCCTAAGAAGCCGCCAATCATAATGAATCTTGGGGAGTCACTCATGGGTCTTTGCTTTCGAGAACGTTAGTTTTAACACGCGGAAATACTCGTTTGAATGTTAGAGCCATTCTAACCGCGTAAATCGATTTTGCAGCAGCCAAAATCGAGTGATCGTCCCGCGGCTCGGGAGTTCAGAAACTCTGGATTCAATGCGTAGTAAATGAACTTCCCGTCGCGCTCTGTCGTGACGATGTCTGCGTGAAAAAGAACTCGCAGGTGATGCGATACGTTTGCCATCTCGAGTTCGAGTAGCTCGGATAGGTCGGAAACGCTCAGCGGACCAGCTTGCAATGCACGAACAATTTTCAAACGAATTGGATCGCCGAGTGCCTTGAGGTAGGTCGCGCATTGATTGGGGTCGCTGCTGAGCGTCTCGTCCTTGGACATTTTGGCCTATCTAATCTAGTTCTAGAGGGTGTTTGCATCGTTGCTGATCGACGTTTGGCAGCTTCAATTCGTTGCTAAGGATTATACCAACATCGACGGATGGTAACGACTACTCTTTTTTATCCGTAGAAAATCTCCTGCACGCTGACTATTGCACTTTGCAAAACGTGACCGTTGCGGACTTTGGTACAAAAAGCAAGTTATGGCTCTCCGATATCTTCGTTCCAAAGACTGGGATTCGATTTTATGAATTGGGCCATCAAATCGATACAGCGCTCGTCATTGAGAAGCACCAATTCTGTACCACGGCTTCGTACGTAATCCTCGGGGCCGCGAAAGGTGATGTTCTCCCCGATAACGATCCTTGGAATTTTATACAAGAGCGATGCTCCGCTGCACATGTCGCACGGGGATAGCGTAGAGTAAAGTGTTGCTCGCTGATATTGAGAGGCAGTCAATCTACCAGCCGATTCCAAGCAATCCATTTCAGCGTGAAGTATAGAACTCCCTTTCTGTATGCGTCGGTTATGCCCTCGTCCTATGATCTTTCCATCGAGTTCGAGCACCGATCCAATCGGGATTCCTCCTTCTTGCAAACCAAGTTCTGCTTCCTTAATGGCCTCTTCAAAATATTCATTCATTTGGCTCTCCCTGTTTATCTTGTTTATCCGGTTGTCTATTCTAATGGTTGTAAAGTTACCCCAGACTTTAGGTATGCCATTTTGAGATGATTCCTGTAGAACACTCCACTACGACGCTGCCCCTTTTGACCAAAGAAACGACAATGAATCGCAAAGATTTTCACCTTCCTCTCGCTCGATCATCACGCACTTCACTAAGCGTTGTCATTGTGCTTCTTTGTTCAGCAATGGTTTGCTGCAGCATGCAACCTATGTTGTTCGGGCAAGAGCAGGCGACCAAACCAGCAGATACCGTTTCAAAATCGGATTGGGAATTGCCCCCTGGACCGACCGAAAAGGTCCCGTTTCGAGGACTCGATGCAAGCCTCTACATGCTAACGTCCGCTGAATATCGTGCCGCATGCCATCAGTGCTTTCGATGGGCGGAAATGGTTGTGCAACTCAAGCAACAGTTGCATCGAGCCGAAACCGACTCAGCCCATGCGAAACCCTTGGCAGTTGTAATGGATTTGGATGAAACGATTTTGGATAACGGTTGGTTTCAATCCCAACAAATTCGAGATCAAGTTGCCTTTGACATGAAACGTTGGTCTGCATGGGAGGAGCAAGGGGCCGAGAAAGTTCGCGTCATTCCTGGTGCTGTTGCATTTATCAAAAAGCTTCGTGAGCTCGGTGTTGCACCAGTGTTTATATCCAATCGAAATAACAAAGCCTTGAAGCAAACGATGGAGACGTTAAAACGTTTTGAAATCAGCGTTCCCGAAAACCAGATTCTGCTCGCTGATGACCAAACAGGCAGTGATAAAACGAGTCGCCGCGCCCGAGTGGAGCAAACGTTTAATGTGGTGCTCTATTTGGGGGACAATCTTCGCGACTTCGATGAGCGATTCAAATTCAACGCCGCTAGTGGCACCGAAGGGCGCAATCGAATTGTAGACGAACTTAGTAGCAAGTTCGGTATCGAATGGATCATATTACCCAACCCATCGTATGGAGAATGGACTAAAGCATTGCGCAATGATGTTGGGGATCTGGAGCTTCTTTACAAGTAATGCCAAGGGTAATTCTCTGGCTGTTCAGCAGTTCTATGGACATAACAACCATTCGAGGGGGCTCGGCTACTAGTTGCATTGTAGATTTTGCTCTTTTAGAATTGGAGACTTAGGCGGTCGGGTTTACTTCCAAGTGTCATTGATGGTGTTGTTGACAAGTTCTTGTTTGTGATCCTTTGCTCCCGTCCTGGTTCTTCAATATGTCTCTGCGAACATAACTTGTGCTGCAGGAGCCATGCCTGGTTTCTTTTCTAACAGTTGAGGATGATACGATGCGATTGCGAAGGTTTGCCTTAGGAGTGTTTGTTGCCTATGGAATGCTTTGGATGCCAGCTGCTCTGTACGCTGGCGATCCCACGGAGGATGCCGAGAAAGCCAGAGAGCTTGTCTACAAAGCATTGGAAGCGGAAGCTAACGGGAGCGTTGCAGAGAGAAAAAAACTGCTATCCGATGCAATCACTTTGTCGGAAAAATACGCACCCGCCCGCTGGCATCTCGGGCAGGTATTAGATTTGGACAATACATGGCGAGATGTTGAGGCCAGCGTCAGTATTCATCGCGAAAAGCGATTGCTGGAAAAATACGAGCACCACAGGAGTCAGCTTACCAATTCTGTGGCTGACCACTGGAAGCTTGCATTATGGTGCGCGGAAAATCGACTGGGACAACAATGTGCGGCTCATTTACATCAGGTCGTCCAACAAGATTCGAACCATGTAGGAGCGAGAACAGCACTTGGGCATCTGGTGTTTGCTGGTCGTTGGATGACGATCGATGAACAGAGAGAACTCGAAGATAGGGCTTGGCGTACGCGTGAATCGTTCCTGAAGTACGGCGAAAGAGTGTCGACACTTCTGAGTAAGATGGCAACAGGTTCTCAAAAAATCTCCGAAAAGGCGAGACAAGAGCTATTGTCCATAAAGGATTCGCTGGTTGTCGCAACTTTGGAGTTCCGCTCCGTTGGACAACCTCAAAAATCGGTCGAGACGATTCTCGAAAGCTTGAGCGCGATCGACGATCCCGACGCATCGCAAGCGCTGGTGAGGTTCGCATTGTTCTTCCCAAATGATTTAATCCGACGAGATGCAACACAGAGGCTAAAGGAGAAGCCGCTTTATGATTTTGTGCCCGAGTTACTCGTAATGCTCTCGGGACCAATGCAGTTTTCGGCTCAGCCCTTTTTTGACTCGCAAGGAAACTTGATTGGGTATCGACAAGCGTTTGCGAAAGAGGGCATGAACGAAGTGCAACTGTCTCTGGCAGATCGCGACTTTCAGAGGGTTGCCATGCAACGCGTCGAGAGTACCACCAATGAGTTATTCCTAGGTCGACAAGCCGCTCGAAGTTCGTGGTCCAATAGGTTATTGCGAAATACCGAGATGGCGATCGATGCGTACTACAACCGGATCATGAATCAAATGCGTTTAGCCGCAGTGACCAGGGAATTGCAGGCCACCCAGCAAAACGTTGCGCGAGAAAACGAGCAGATCAGAAGTCGAAACGAGGCCATATCAACACTGTTGTCTGCCGTTACGGAACAGCAGTTTGGTTTCGACTCTAAAGCAGTTTGGAACTGGTGGGATTCCTATAACGAAACGAACTACCAGTACTACAAGCCTCAACGATACAATTATGTGTCACTTGTTGAGCGAATTCCTGAATACATCACTCCAGTTCCCGTAGTAAGCCACGAATGTTTCGTTCGTGGTACGCTCGTCTCAACACAACTCGGTCCCAAGCCGATTGAACTTATAGCCGTCGGCGATTTAGTGCTTAGCAGGGACGTTGAGTCGGGCAGAATCTGTTGGCAGGCCGTCGTGGCTACCACAACTCAGCCTCCTACGGTAACTCGTACCATTCAGATCGGGAAAGAGAAGCTATCTTGTACAAGCGGCCACCTGTTTTGGGTGTCCGGAGATGGATGGAAGAAAGCAAGCGAGATCAAATCTGGCGATTGGATACATGGTGCAAAAGAGCCATCGCTCGTGACGTCAGTGTCAGAATCTGATGTTCGGCAAACTTACAATCTCGAGGTTCAAGACCAACACACTTACTTTGTTGGCAAGTCACTCGTTCTGTCTCACGACGTGACTCCTCGACGAGCTTCACGAGGATTGGTTCCTGGATACCGGGAAGCTGATGATAAGACTGTCGTAAACGGTAAGCAAATTCTTACCCAGGCCAAAATGGCGGCGAAGAATCCGTAATGCCGCAACTTGGAGACAGCGTTGATTGGGGAGACTAAGAAATCGTAACCCGCGGAGTGAGCAAGAAGCAGGCTTACTGGGAATTCCCTTGCTTACTCGTCGGGTTATGATCGACGTCGAGGCCAAAGAGGCGATTCAAGGTCTCTTGGGTTGGCTTGCCTGCATACTCCGAGATCTCATAGGCTTCGACCAATTCCGGGCACAAGGGTGAGCCCCTCCAGAACGCGTGAATCCTCGAATTCGCTTTGGCCATAAACCACTGCTTGAGCCATTCCCTTTGCTCAGGTCCGCTACTGGGCACTTGATCTCTGATACCCTCAATCCATGGAAGCCAGTCGAAGACTTGCGATCGATGGCACGAAAGCATATCAAGCACGGTTTCGAGTTCTGACGAAACATCGAGCACAACATCCGCACGAAACGGACATGGTCGAGTAAACAAATCCACCATATAGGCCACAATCGGCTCTTCAGATGGCCGCTGGACATCAGGCACCACCTTGGGAACCATAACCATGTACGAGGCATCTTGAACAGCCTGGCCGACCGCTCGGTGGTCAGGATGATAGTCAAATGGTCGGTGCGTCAAAACTAGATCAGGAGCAAACTCCCGAATCTCTTTGATGATCCAATGTCTCAGTTCCAAGCTCGGTTGTAGCGATCCGTCAGGAAAATCACCTGTGACATAAGACGCCCCGATGATCCTGCCTGCTTCGGCTGCCTCTGCTTTTCGGATCGCGATAAGATCTTTTTGAGGGATCGACTGGTGCCCGGATTGTCCGTTCGTAACACTAACCATCCGTATCACCGAACCAGACTTTGCTTGTCTAGCAAGAAACCCACCTGCCCAAAACTCGGCGTCGTCCGGATGGGCTCCCAAAACCAATATTCGTGTCATATCTAAGACGGTACTTCTAAGCGGATAATCTCATTGATGCAGCGCCATAAAACTGCTTGATACCCCGAACTACGGCCACTTGTTCCTCAAGAGTCAGTTCCGGGTAGATTGGCAGGTGAAGGATTTCCTTCGCCGCTGCTTCGGTGTGGGGCAAACTACCCTCGGAGTATCCGAGTTCCTTAAAGCATTCTTGCAAATGCAAAGGAATCGGATAGTAGACTTCTGTTGATATACCGATGGATTGCAAGTATTGTCGAAGAGCGTCTCGTTCGCCATTCGCAATCCGAATTCCATATTGATTCCAGATGTGCTTTGCGTGAGGTGACTGGAATGGCAACTCGAATTCGTTCGTTAACCCTTCGCTTGCAAACATCTCGTTGTATCGCTGGGCATTTTGTTGTCTTGCGAGGTTGTACGAGTCGAGTTCGCGCAGCTTGATTCTCAAAATAGCGGCTTGTATGGTATCAAGCCGACTGTTGATGCCAAGAACTTTGTGATGGTAGCGAGGTTGCATTCCGTGTGCTGCGTACAGACGAAGCTTGGCAGCTAGATCGTCATCGTGACAGACCATCATGCCACCGTCACCCATGCCTCCAAGATTCTTGGTTGGATAGAAACTGAGACAGCCCATGTCACCCCAAGCACCAGCAGGTTTGCCATGATAGGCTGCTCCGATGGCTTGGGCGGCATCTTCGATCACGGGTATCTTTTTCGATTCTGCAATAGTGCAGATTCGATCCATGGCCGCGCATTGACCGAACAAGTGAACCGGAATGATCGCGCGAGTTCGCGAAGATATATTGGATTCGATCTGTGAAGGATCGATGTTGTAGGTGTGCGGGTCAATGTCTGCGAAAACAGGTACAGCGCCTAGGCGGGCGACAGCCGAGGCCGTCGCGAAGAATGTGAAGCTAGGGACGATCACTTCATCACCGGGTTGTACGTCCAGAGCCATGAGAGCTAGCAATAACGCATCACTTCCCGAAGCACAGCCGATGGCATGTTTCGTTTCGCAAACGCCCGCTACGGAGCATTCAAGCTCTCCTACATCGGGGCCATGAAGAAAACGACCACTGAGGACTACCGATTCAATAGCGTCCATGATCTCTTCATGAACCAGTAGATTTCCTCGATTTACATCGAGGAGTGGAACTCCGGCAAGCTTCCCTGCTGCCATAAATGCACCTTTAGGATGGCACGAGTATCGAGACAATTTTGCGTGAGAATACCGATTTCCTCAAAGCGGCGTCAAGCGTAAGCGGGACATTCTACCTAGCGGGTTTTGAAATGATGGCTATCATTTGGAAATGCCGCGATCCATATCCCTTTCGTCACAACGACCTATCTTTACTTTCTATGGCGCCGCAGACTCGGTAAGTGGGTCGATGCACCTAGTCGATACGGGGCGTTCCAAGATTCTACTCGACTGCGGAAAGAGTTTCGGTCAAAAAGAACCTACCGTGTCTCGCCCAGGGGCTAGATCAGGTCGACTCGGTGCTAGAAGTGGCAAATCGCGACAAGACGAAGATGTCGAGTTTCCTTTTTCCCCCAGCGATATCGATTTAGTTCTCATATCGCATGCCCACATTGACCACTGCGGTAGCTTGCCTCTGCTGGTCAAACAGGGTTTTCGAGGCAATATTCTCTGCACCCATTCGACGCTAGATCTTCTGGAAATCGTTCTTTACGATGTTGCGAGAATCCATGAGCGTGAACTCGAACGGACCAGTTACTATCCCGGTTCACGACGTGGTCGCAGCAGAGAACGAGAGTTCAGCGATTCTCAGTTCATATCTTACGACGACGTGGATGCGACGTTGCGACTCTTTCAAGGAGTCGATTACAACGAGTCGCTTCAGCCTCTGCCCGACGCCAAAATCAGAATGCAGAACTCAGCCCACGTGCTCGGGAGCAGTATGATTGAGATGGAGATTACGAGTCCCGATGCTGGGACTCGTTCACTCGTCTTTACAGGAGATCTCGGGCGATATGATTTTCCCTTCATTGGAACTCCTGCTCCGATTCCCGATTGTGACTTGATCGTTTGTGAAAGCACTTATGGAAATCGATTTCACGAACCCTTTGATGCCACTCTCGCAAAACTAGCCGAGTTGATCAACCAGACCATCGAGGGTGGAGGCAAGGCTCTGATACCGGCGTTCAGTCTAGGCCGAACGAACTTTCTGAAGTGTTGCTTGCTGGAGCTGATTCGCAATAAAGCAATTCCCAATGTGCCTATATGTATCGATAGCCCATTGGCGTCACAGTTCGACTATGTCTATCGCGAATTCGGTAACGATGGATTGCAAACGATTTCCGAATCCGATGCAGAAACCGATTCCATCGAATGGCTTGAGTCTGGTGATGAGGCATGGTGGCGAACCACTTCAAAGGAGCCGTGCATAATCGTCGCATCCGGTGGGATGTGCGAGGGTGGGCGAATCATGGACCATCTCCGATATCACATAGATGATCCGCGAGACAGTCTCATTTTGGTAAGCTATCAAGCTCCCGATTCGCTAGGCGCCGAGCTTCTTTCGAATAACCCCAAGGTCTGGTTTCAAGGTCGGTTTTGGAACAAATGGATTCGGGTCGAGCAGATTCAAGGCTTCTCGGCACACGGGGACCAAAAGGACTTGGCGAGATTGTTGGAGACGGTCAATCCAGAGAGACAAATTTGTTTGGTGCACGGCGAATCAGAGGCCAAGATCGCGTTCCGAGATCATCTCGCATCTAAGGGATTTTCCAAAGTAACGATCCCATCGTTATTCGATTCTGTAGAAATCTAGTTCTGTTACGATCAATACCAATACAAGCCCGATGCGCGAGCAGAGGGATCGATGGCCAGTTGACGCTCCCGAAGCATTAGCATACCGATCGCCAGTCCCCCTAGTACCAATCGCATGCGAGATTTTCGCATAGTCGGTTCGCGCGGATTAGGCTGGGGTTAGAAAAGGGCAATCCCTCGCTTGCGCTTTCGGGCTGGTATGGCGAACCGTCCCTCGCTTACGCATTCGGGTTGGGATTGAAAGCTGTCCCTCGCTTACGCGTTCGGGTTGGGATCAATACAAGCCCGATGCGCGAGCAGAGGGATCGATGGCCAGTTGACGCTCCCGAAGCATTAGCATATCGATCGCCA
>JBKDKR010000048.1:0-91128 GCA_046344995.1 Pirellula sp. | reverse complement strand
CACGACAGCAATTTCGTCATGCCGGAACTGTTCGTTTCGCTGTGGACGCCCCATGTTTTGTCTCCTTGTAGGGTTGAGTATACCCCAATCTTAACGCCCAAAGATAAACTGTCAAATAAAGTGGATGGCACCATTTGCTGCTACCAGTCGCAAACAATGGGGCTGGCTCCATTTGTTTTTTAGGTATTTGGTTAATCGGTTGTGTGTGTGTTCGCTTGTGGTTGAGAAGGAAGAAAGGGCTTGAGTTTTTCGGCGATGCCCCATTTTTCGGGATCGTTATAGATCGATTCGGGACGCTTGAGTCGTAGTTCAACAAACGGCTTGCGAATGTCAAATGTCTGCTCCTCGTCCGGTCGTAGTTTCGCAAATTCCCAGACGCCCTTCTCATCTGTACCTCCACTAAAACGCATTTCATTCGGGTCAAGATTACACTCTCGGATTGCAGCATTAAAGTCTAGGCACAAAACGTCATAAGTGTCCGTTATCCCGATCGGGTCATACCATCTCATGTTTCGGTATACTGCGAAAAAACTGTGTTCGAATTTACATTTCGGGTTCAAATCTACGCCGAACAGAATTAAAAGCTCCAGTGATTCAGTCTCGCGGGCAAGAGCAGCATGACCTAACGGCTCGTGCGGGTGATCCGTCGTATAGATATCTGCACCATATTCAATAAGTAGTTTTGAATTCATGGGCCGTGAAGCGTAGAACGATCTTATCAAAGCAGGATGCCCTTTCTGGCCGATTTTGGAGAGAGTCATTCCATGCGAAATCAGTTTCTCTAGCCAAAAAGAATCTTCCGATTCGATGGCATATGCTCCAATTCGCCGCCAACCCAATTCATGAAAGATGTATGTATCTGGGTTGGCTCCGCTATCAAGAAGAGTGGAAAAGGCTTCTTTCTTATTATCCGTAAATGCGTACTGTAGTCCCCTGTCCATCACATCGCGAGTAATTAGTGGTTTGCCAATGATTGTTTCGACGCGGTCCTGTTTTATTGCGTTGTACATCAAGAAGGCGCGAAACTCAAAAAACAAATAGGAGACAAGTAAACATGCAGCTATGAAAAGAAGGCACTTATTAAACCAATTGCACTCCCGGTAAAATCTCTTCAATAAATTCATGCTAGAACAATCTCCTCATTGCAGGAAGTACGTCCTTGCCATGCCGGTCCATCACATTGTAGCTGAGATGTTCTAACCAATACGTTGTACTAGGGGTCGAGTTTGGCATCCCCCATCCATATAGGCCAGCATCTTGAAGGGTGCTCAGAATATCCCCGCGAATTCGGTAGTTGGTTATGAGCCGAGCTTGCCTGCTCGAGTAGCTTGTTCCCGCCGCGTTAAACACAACCGCTGGAACGCCTGCTTCTATAGCAGCAGTAGTCGCCATACCCCCGCCAAGCGAATGTCCTGTTGCTACAAAGCTCAGTCCCATTTGTGACGCACGCCTTCTCGCATCCCAGATATCATGCTTGGCGCGTCGATATTGATAGGAGTCTCCGAAGATTTCAAGACCTTGGACAATGTTGTTCGCCCAGTCAAGCATCGAGTCTGTGCCTTGGTAGGCCATCACCCCTTCTCCTCGATTAGTGTTCGTATAGAAAATAGCTTTATAGCCGAATTCATTATTAATATAGAGAGAGGTCGATGACCAAGCATTTGATATTACCCCAGGATTACCTATGCCGATATCTCCGTACATCCCCATTGCGAGTGTTGCATATTCGAAATCCCATCTCGCTTGACCAGGAGTAGGAAGATGGAGCTGTTGATTGTTGATTTGAGACGGATAAGTAAATAGTGATATCAACCCTGCGGTACCACCAAAGAGTGCGGACATAAACCAAGCAACTTCAGTCCCAGCCTGTGCCGCGACTGCTCCAAAACTTGACGCACCCAAAAAGAGGAGGTACGCTGCCCCCACTCCGAGTGTCGCCCCTACCACGATTCCTCCAATCATTCCCGAAATTGTACCCTTACCATAATAACCAATAGTTCCACCGATGATGCCACCAATGACACCCATGGTCATGGTTACGTTCATTGTTGAAAATTCACCTGTCGGGTCGATGTTTTGGATTGGGTCGCCGTGGACGAAGGCGTATTTGTGGAAGCTTTGAGGATTGTTCTGGCTCCCGGCGAATGGATCTAGTCGCTCAAATCGGCCTTGAGATGGGTCGTACCATCGGGCTCGCATGTTGTACAAACCTGTCGCTTTCGAAAATGCTTCACCGTTGTAAAGCATGTTGGTTTGAATCGCGGTTACAGGAAGCAATATCCCTGTCGGGTTTAAGACGGCTAATATCTCGCCATACGCTGCATAAACGAACGCTTGCACCGGCGTAGCCTCTGGGCCGACCAGTGCTCGGACACTTCCATGCCCATCGTGAACAAACGTCACCGTAGATGTCTCGGTATTCGGTGACTCAGACCCGTCAACGTTATCGCTATCTAATCGCGATTGCGTTATCTCATCTAACCCGTAAACATAGGATAACCTGGTAAATTTTGTCTGCCCCCCGCTAACGCCAAAATCAGTAGTCGCACGATTCTCCAATATGACTTGGTCGTAACCAGTAAAGTTCATGGAATCGATGAGATATTTTGTGGTCGACAACTCGACCCAATCACTACTTTCTGAACCAACCTTCTCCAACCGTTTAGTGACTATGCGACTTCCATTTTGGTCGTATTGATAAAACTCTTTGGTTCCACCTACAAATGCACTGTTCGCGTCAAATTGATGGATAGCAACACTTGCCAACTTACCCTGGTAATCGTACTCCATTATGTGCGTTACCTTTCCTCCTCCTTTGGTTGTCTCCGATTTCTCGGTCTTTTGTGTACCGTTCCAGTCATAACTCGTTGATTTGATTAAATCTGACTCTTCTGGAACGAATTCGCCCACGATCGGAAATGCCACCGAATACTCGTATTCGGCGAGAACTCGATCATTCACATCGTAAGAATAGAGTTCGATGCGATCGTTTTGCGTTCCCACTCGATCCAACCTTCTTTCCATCCGGTTTCCGGTTGCGTCCATTACAAAACTCTCTGTTCTGTCGAGCGTATCATCGCTGCTGTCTAGTATCTCACGAACCAATCTTCCTGTTGGGTCATACTCCCAATCATAGCGATTTTCTTGGTGCGGATTGGATTGGATAGTTTGATTCCAAAATCTTTCAACGAGCGAAATTCGTTTACCATCAGGTCGGTAGTCGTAGCGAAACTCTGACAACTTTGGGTTGTCTGTCAAAGTTTGGTTGTTGCTATCGGATTTATAGTGCCTCATGCTCAAAAGTCTTCCCAGGATATCAAATTCGTATGCCTCAACGACATCATTTGGCATGCTGAGGTAGGATAGCCTTCCAAACGGATCGTAATGATACGTTGTCTTTTCTGGTTGGTTACCATCAATTGAAGCATTCGCGTCTAGCAATTCTCCATCTCTTGTTACCGTACTCACGGTTTGAAGACGACCGAGGTCATCGTGCTCGTATTCGATTCGAAGCAAGACGCGTCCAGCTTCATCTCCACCAACGGTCGCTAGTTTGTTCCCCAAAGGATCATATTCGTAAGATATGAATCCGGTTGGGCCCATCACCCGTGTTACCAAACCATTCGTATTAAATTCGGAGGTCCATGTTTGTCGTGATTCGACGACAACAGGTGTCCCATTTTTCGCCCCAAGGAATGTCTCATGGATTTGTTTTGTTATTCGACCATAAATGTCATATTCGAAGCTCAATCGCTCCCACTTTGTATTTGGAGGTAAATTGCCGTTAAATCCGCCTTCGACTCGATACTGGTTGTAGTCCGTTGCGTTGGCAAACCATTCTCGGGCCAGCAACCTGCCTTCCCCAATTTTGGTATCGTCGTAAATAGTTCGTTGATGGATACCTTCAAAGGAAACTCTGAGAATTACGCGATCCTTTGCATCGTAATCTATGGTCTCTTTTTCTTGCGAGGGAAGGGTTCTGGTCTTCATTAAGCCAGTGGCGGAATATGTAAATTCCGTTTTGCGTCCCAATGGATCAATGAGAGAAGCCATTAGCCCTTGAACATCGTAAGCATACTCGTAGGTAGGTGTTACTGTTTGGTTGTTCTGATTCGTATAGCTTGGCAGACTGCTTGAGGATAGGGTGCCAGAGGAATCGTAGTCGAATTGCTTTCTATTTCCCATTTGATCGATTTCGGAATCAAGCTTACCCAGAGCGTCGTACTCCGACTTGATCGAAGAACCATCCGGGAAAATGGATTCTACAAGATTACCCTCGGCGTTGAATCGTTGCGTAACCTCGTGCATCTTTGATCGATCGATGCTTACAATGAGACCGTTCACTGTTTCGATCTGAAGTATATTGCTTCGAATTTTAGTCATCTGCCCGTACTCGTTATTGATCACTTCGGAACGAGTCCGCACCATCAATCCTGGATACTCAGCCTCAAGGCCAACAGACTTGGAGGGCACAGGGTGACCAAGCGTAGCAGTTCTTCGATTTCTCGAATCATACTCATATTCTGTTATCTGGCCTCGCGTATTAACATCTTTGTGTAATCGCCCTAAATTGTCATAGATCTTTTTCGACTGACCAATCACCGAACCCGCAGCGTTCAAAAACGAATACACTCCGATGTCATTAGAAGAGATTCCGATCTCAACGTCGATTAAAGAGTTTACGCTAGCCACCCTCCCCAACGAGTCATATACATAAGAGGAACCCTCTACCTTTGGAGATAAAGCCATGCCGATGGGAACAGTGATTTCCGTCGGGAACTCCGAGGTCTTAACAAGTATTCGCCCAAGTGAATCGTAGGCTACTCTACTCGTCAACCAAGATGCATTACCTGAAGAATCGAAGACTTCTCGTCGGCTCTCGATAACTTGCCCATAGGCGTCGTATAACGTCTGTGTCCTGTTACCAAAGATGTTTTTGATCTCGGTTTCTCTACCGAGGCTATCAAAAGTCGTTTCGGAAACCGACGTTATTGTTCCTGCATGGATTAGCCTCGACGTGTAAATCGAGGGATTGTTTTCATCTGGCTCTATAGCAATCACGACTTTTTGACGACCCTCGCTTTTTCGGATTCGCCCTAAATTGTCGTACGAGATAGCCGATCCTGCAGTTCCCGAGTTCGCGTGATTTTCAAGAGCGTTTTCGGTCGAGTGTGTGACACGCCCTAGATCATCGTAGACGAACCTGCTTACATACCACTTTAGCTCGCCGAATTGATCTGTACGCTGAGACCGGTTCTCAACGACTGCGCCCGACCTATTATAGAGAGACTCCGATACAAATCCGTCGCCGTCGATAGTTCGCGAGGTTCGGCGCATAGCGTCTAGCTCGAAAGAAACCGATGACTGCGCGTTTCTTGCTCCGACACGTTGGTCATTCAAATTGTGGTCATTATTGATCGCGAGCAATCTTCTATTGTTAGCGTTTTCGGGGTCGACCCATTCGAACTCCGAGAGTGTGAGATTGCCATTGGAGTCATAGAAGTTAGACCGTGTTTTACCATCAGTATCCGTTAGTTTGGAAATTTCTCCGAATGTGTTGTAATCGATTTTTAAGACACCTCCCTGGGGGCCTTCATCGGATCCACCACTACCAAATCCGCTTCCTGAACCGTTGCCCTCGCCATCGAACGTATTGAAGCGACCTGATCGGATCTCAGTCGGCTTACCTTTAGAGTCGTAAGTGATGAATGATGTGGTTCCCTCAGAGGAGGATTGCATTGTCAAATTGAATTTGTCATCGTATTGGAAATAGGTGCTAATCCCTTCCGGTGAAACCGTAGACCTCGGTTCACCTGTACGACTATAGGTGTATCTCGTTTCATTTCCACGATAGTCGACCATCGAGGTTACTTGACCGAAACCATTGTAAGAGTATCGGATCGTTAGATCGTTCGCTTCTCCTGATTTTTTGTCGAGTGTACCGACAATCATGGTTTCCGTTGTGACTAATCCCTTATCTGGAAGGTTGTAGGTTCTATAAAACTGAGTGCCTGCTCTATCGATTGTTTTGATTGGATTGCCAAAGCTATCTAGAGTTACGATGGCGATCAATCCATCGTCGTTTCGAATTTCTTGTTCTCGTTTATTCGGATCGAATTTTAGTTGCGTTACCACTCCATTCACGTCTTCAATGGAGCTCAATCGTCCATAATGAACGGGTGATTGTTCGCCGTCACCATTCTGCCCATCGGAAGCCCCCTTAGTGAAATCGACACTGGCATAACGTGCTTTGACGACCGTAGATCCTAGTTGATTGACAATTCGGTCAAGATAATGTGCCGGTTCCGTATGGTAGTGAAACTGAACGGCATCTCCCATTCGATCGATAACGCGCACCAAGTTGCCTGCGTAATCGTATTCGTAACGAATGACGCTACCTCGCGGATCGGTGATAGCGACGATGCGTCCCTGAGTATCTCGATCAAATAGGATTGATCTTCCGGCACTAGAGATAACACCGTCTGGAGTAATGGTAATGGAGTTGTCATTTCGATCGATAACAGTCGAAGACAACCCTGTTCTCGCGTTGATTCGATAGGTTAATTTCTCGATAATTGACTTTGCATCGAGTACGTTTCCGAACTCGGAATGAGCTGGATTGAAAGTGGTACCAGATGCCGAAATGTACTCTTCCCCAACTTTGAGCAAACCATTAGCGGGAGAGGACAGAGTGAAGGTGTTGCCGGCATCAGGCTCAAACCATGCCTTCCAACTTAGAACTATGCCAAAGAGGGTTTGGTCGGGAATACCGCGGAACGTGAACCCTTGTTCGCTCCCGTCCGGTGTTGTAATGACAATGCGTGTTCCGTCGACAAAAGCCCGCAGTCCCTGGAGACCAGGTCCCCCCAAGGTTTCTCTGTCGACGCGCGACTTAACGGTTTTAACTTCCAAATTCCATCCGTAGCCAAAATCACCGATTTTACTTGCGTTAAGGGTGTCATACCTTCGTTGGATCACAATGGGGATCAATGCCGACGGAAGTGATAGATCCACGAAGTCTGTGGTAAAGTTGCCTAGTTTAAGTCGGCCAGTGACAGTTACTTGTGATTCTGTTGTTGTCTGATTGAAGGCACCATCGGTCGAAACGACGCGGATGATATACTCGCCGTTGGCAAGAATTGTCGGATCGAAAATGCCAATACTTTCATCTTGGATATTTGAGAGAGTCGAGCCGACAGGGGCTAAACGCTCGGCGAGCAATTGATAAGGTGTAGATTGATCAAGTGGTGCAAAAAATACACGCACCGTTTTCAGGTCATCATCATTATCGGTAACACTTAAGCGAATGGCTGATGGGGCTGTCAATACGCTTCCACGAATTGGCGAGTGAAGCACGTTTGAGGGAGCAAAGGAATTGGGGTTACGTACAAGAATCTCTCGGACTTTCGAACCCACGTTGCCGAATGCATCGACCGCGATAGCAGTCACTCGATATATGCCAGGTTCATCAAAAGTGAATCGCCCAAATCCAGAGTCATTCAGGCTGATTCGTTCGCCGTTAACTAGCAGACGCTTTGACGTGATGCGACCGAGATCGTGAGCACGCACCTCAAATCCCAGGCTTGTCCCAGGATCAAACGAAAAGTTATCCTTGTCGTTGCCGACAACTAAAAGATTGACAGTAGGGGCATTGTTGTCGGCTAATAAAGTCACGGTCCACTGTTGAATAATTGGTTGTTCAACTCTGTCATCTGTAAGAGCAACACGGAAAGTAAAGGACTTACCTGCATCCTCAATTTTGGAAGCCCAGCTTATCTGTCCTGAACGTTCATCCAAGGTGACTTGGGGTGGAACGGTTAGTAGACTGAAGACTAATCTGTCTCCATCCTTATCCTCAGCCCTCATGTCATACCGATAAACGTTACCGGCGATTAAAGAGACTTTCGGTTGAGATAGAAAAACCGGAGGATTGTTAGGAGCGAGGACAGGAAGCTTTGCGTTATAGCGTGCTACTTTACCTTTCTCATCCGTGGCAACGATGTTAATCGTTACTTCGGAACCAATATTGGAAGCAACAGGAGTCCAAGTGACTTCTCCAGTTTCGGAGTTGACCGTCATCCCTGGTATGGGATTTTCCAGACGATATGTGACTTCATCACCATCAGGATCTTTGGCAACGAATTTCTTTCGATAAGTTCTTCCAGCTTCCGCGAAACCTGGATTTACAGGATCAAAAACTGGCGGTGAATTCGGCCGTTCGGCATAAACGTCAATAAAGACTCTTTGAGTAGTGCCCGCTCCGAGGGTATCGACGGCTCGTATCTGGACTTGATAAGAGCCGATTTCCTTGGGGACCCATTTGAAAAGGCCCGTCTTTCGATCCAAGACCATTCCGCTTGGGGCAGAACCTACTATTACATATGAGACTTCATCAAAATCTGGATCGAATCCGATTACGTCATAAACATATTCTGTGTTAAGAACTGCGATACGTGGGGCCGTGCTTTCGATATTGGCTGGTCGATTTACCCCACGAACAGCAATGCTAAACTTCTGCCTATCGATACCGCCAAACGGATCGAATACGCTAATTTGAAAATGATGAGTTCCTATCTGATTGAGAGATGGAATCCAACGGAACAAACCTGATGAGGGATCGATTGTTGCTCCAGCAACTGGAAGGGAAGTCCCATCGCCAGCCGTTAGCTTCCAAATGAGAGTGTCCCGATCGGCGTCAGTTGCGATCGCTTGATACTCAATCGATTTGGCAACAACCGCATTTGGTCGAGGTATAGAGGATATGATGGGCGCAGAGTTGACACTTTCTTCCGTGACGTCAACAAAGTATGACTTGATGTCTTTCCCTCCACGACGATCGTTGACTTGCACTGTAAATGTATGCGGATTGGTTCCCGTAGTGACGTCATTTATCGAAGTATTCCATTTAAGAAAACCATTGGCAGTCAGTTCCATTCCATCGGGGCCGCTCAGTAATTTGTATGTAAGGTCGTCGTGGTCTGGATCAATGGAAATGAAATGATGAATGAGAGTTCGTTCTGCTTGAACCAACTGTCTTGGGGAGCTTACGATGGTTGGTAGCCGATTAGGTAAACTCGGGTCCGTGACTAACACTATTTCTCGCTTCGAGGCAATAGCCCCTGATTTGTCCCTGGCTTCAAATACAAGTTCGTAAACGCCCGAGGTATCTGGCAGCCAATTCAATAGACCGGTATCTCTATTAATTTGAGGGATAGAAAAACCATCGGACTGTTCTGATAGATTTCGCACTATTCTTAGACTATAGGTGACAGAGTCCTCGGGATTGGGATCCACTACAACCAGTGTTTGCTCATGTAACTGGTTTACCTCTAATTTTGATTTAATTGTCGAAACGAAGCGAGGAGGTGAGTTCGGTAAAACGGTAAGTGAAAATTTCTGCTTTGATTGTGCCCCTGACGAATCGGTAGCAGTGACGGTAAATTCGAATAGACCATGGTTAGTGGGTAACCAGTTTAGAATTCCAGTTTGAGGGGTGATTGTTGCACTGCTCGGGCCGGCTTGGAGAGAAAATGTTATCGGATCATCCTCTAAATCGAATGCTATGAGTTGATAGGCCCAATGGGAATCTTTCATTCCCGGACCGCGTGCTTGAGAGATGATCTCGGGAGCAGTGTTTCCATCTACGGGTTCAACAACTTCTAATGAGAATTGTTGAATCGTAGTCGCACCATGTTCATCCGTTGCGAACAGTTGGATTGCAAAAACGCCAGTTGATTGTGGTGACCAACTTAGCGTACTTCCGACAATAATGATACCAGAGTCCAACGATGATTGATCCAGAGACACTCGAACGAGGTCGCTATCAGCGTCGAATACATCGATTGGATATCGATACTCGCGACCTTTTATCGATTTGGTTTTGGGGTTAGATTTGATCTCAGGAGGAGTATTGTCGCCTACTTCCAATAGGAATTCTTGAACAGCTGTGCCGCCTTTTTTATCATCAGCAAGAATTTTTACGTGGTGCAATCCCTGTCCTGTTGATGAATAGGTCAGCAATCCAGAAGGTCCCATTTGCATGTTCTCGGGCGCATTCAGAAGTGAGAACTCGATCGAATCTCCATTGGGATCATTCGCGATTGGCTGGTACTTCCAATTGCTACCGGCTCCTATTTCTAAAATAGGCTGCGAATGGAAAACGGGTGGTAAATTTCCATTTTGTACGAACATTGAAAAGCTTTGGCTTGCGTTTCCGCCTCTTCCATCGTTAACGAGCAAAAGAACATCATGAATTCCTTGATCTTCGATTGATGGCCTCCAAGCAAGCTCGCCTGTATCGGGGTCAATGACCATTCCTTGAGGATGACTTAGCAAGCGAAACTCAAGCGGATCAAAGTCTGGATCAAAGGCATCTACGCGATAACGATATGTTTCGCCAACTACAGCTAACACGCTGGCTTCTGAAGCTATGGTGGGACTAGTGTTAAGACTAGCTCCTAGCGGAAGTACCGTAACTCGTATTGGCGCTTCTGCAACTCCGCCACGACCGTCAGTCACTCTGATATAAGCTTGATGCTGTCCGACATTCAAGTCTGACGTTTTCCAGTGGATCCTTCCGGTGCTAGAGGAAATCGTCAAACCGTCAAAAATTCTTTCGCGGTCTGCCATCGTACCTGAGATCGTGTATCTCAACTGATCTCCAATGTCAGGATCCTGGGCAGATACGTCGTATTGAAGCGTATTTCCTTGCATGACAAATAGATCGGGAATGGATTCTATAACCGGTTGGTGGTTGTCCTGGCGAATGTCTCCGATACTCATCGTCCAAGTTTGTGAATCCGTTGCGCCATACTCATCCGTTGCAATCAAGGTGAAGTTGTAAACGCCAGGGGCTGAGGGACGCCATCGAATCTTTCCTGAATTGGCATCGATAACCGCTCCATGTGTTTCCCCCGTAAGTTTAAAAGTGACCTTGTCGCCGTCCGGATCTATCGCATGTGAGTCGTATCGATAGCGATCGTTAATTGCGACCGGTATCGTACCGAGTAACTCAGACGTGCCTACACGCTCGAATTGAAGTTCAAATCGATGGGGTTGGCCGTCGCCCTTAAATTCTGCAGAAAATTCGGATCGTCCTTGGTTGGTGCCTAATACATTGCCGGAGAGATTGCGAAAGATGCTTTGAGAATCGTCCGATTGAAGAGACACGAGGATAGGAGCGGATCGGACCGCCGCCTCTATGGCCGTTGAAACGCCGTTTATCAACATTTCGTTCGCGCTTGAACCACATGTGTTGTCCCCATCAGAGTCTCCAGATCCGGGGCCACCACCGCCTATACCTGATTCCCCTTCACCCAAAGGATCGTTGGCATCTTCATTGTTATCAGCTCCGCAGGCAATCCGGAAATAAAGCGGTTCTCCAGGTAGGATCGGATCGTCAGCAATATTCGAATTGATAGGTGCATTGGATCGATTGATTGTTCCTGTCGCTAATGAGAATGCTTCTAATGTACGTCGTGGAACGTCATTGATATCTTTGTTCGTGCCCAGACCGACCACGAGCCCATGCTGTGCAAGTAAGGCGTCAATGGCTTGTTGGATCGATGCGCCTCTTCCGTTTGGGGTTTCCGGTCTGGAGGCACCCGTAAAGTTTTCCGTCGGAATTCGAATGCCTTGAAAACCTGTAACATGACTTGTATTGTCTGGTTGGTAACCGATCCCCGCATCTGTTGCTACTAAGATGATTGAGATTGCGCCATCGCGAAAGCCTGCGCCACCTCTCGTTCCTGGGCCGAACGGAACAAAGCTTTGCATGTCTGACTCGTCAGCTAAGCTTCTATTCGGATTTTTTAGAAAAGGAGGGACGTCGCCCGTAATTCCTGGAGCAACTTGAGTCCCGATTTGTCCCGATACCCCGCTCCCTGTGTTAAGACCGTTGGAGTCTCCGTCAAATCCAACGCCGGTCGCCGTTTGAAAAAGAGCTTCTACAAGACTTTCCGGAGTATCATTTCCGAACCCCGGAACATATCTATTTAAAGCTGCCGATATCGCATCCTCGAAGACCTCGTGAGATAACGGAAGAATCGGTTGGCTCAGAATAAATGGCCGATCAACAGGCGTTCCGAAGGGGGCAAGATTGTAGTCTTCGAATCTTCCTACGCCAAAACCGAAATCCACGTTTGGCAAGCTGGTTGTTACCTTATCGATGACTTCTGGAAACAAACTACCAAGCTGCGGTGCGGTTGATGCAAAACTACCCGTATCGTCAAAGAGAAGGAATATGTCGACCTTTGGAATATTGCTTTCCACAATAACGCTAACCGGAACGCGAGCTACTTCGTCAGCCTCGAGATCTAAATCGATCAAGCGGGGGGTAACTGTTCCGAATCCAGCACTTCCGATACTAGACAAATCGTATTCGACTTGAGGACGGGAAATAATGACCGGCGGTCGGTTGTTTGGATTGGGATTTACTTGAATCGTGAATGACTTTGTCGCTAAACCACCACGTCTGTCGCTAATTTCCAACTCAACGTCGAATCTACGATTTATATGTTCGATTTTTGGAATCCAAGAAGCGACACCGCTAGAAGCGTCTATTGCGAAACCATTTGGACCCGAAACGAGTCGGTACTCAAGAACATCATGATCAATATCTGTTCCTTGGGATGGATAAAGGTATTCTTGATTCACAAACGCATCGACCACTGGGTAGGTTATCCAAATCGGTGGTCGATTTAAGGCCGGCTCGATTACCTGAATCGTAAATGTTTGAGTGCTCTGACCACCGAATGGATCCATAACCAGCACAGTGACTTGATGTGACCCGACATCGGAGGTGGCCGTATCCCACGTCAGTTCTCCAGTCTCAGAATTTAAGACCATATCATCCGGCCCTGAGATCAACGAATATGCTAGTGAGTCCTCGTGTTCGCTTGTAACTGTAACTTGATACGAGAACAGTTCGTCTGTCGGAACCTCCAAGATGGGTGAACTCGTAATTACGGGAGGATCCGAGATTCTTCCGAGCCAATCGAGACTGTACTCGAATCTCTCTAATGAGTCATTGGAAAAATCAAACGTAAATCGTGTCGTGTTTCCTGGCTCGATGAACGGTACAGTGTTAAATCCACTCGCAGGTGTTGTAATGGTGCTCGTTAGATTTAAGACAGGTTGTCCCATTAATAACGCCATCGACGAATCTTGTTCGTTCCCGCGATTGAGTGGTAGACGTCCGGAATAGTTTTCCCATTCAGCTTGTGAACTCGTGATACTGTTTAACGATACCCAAAGCGGAAAGGGAACCGCATGGGAACTAATATTGGTTAGAGTTACTCCCGTGGTAATCACATTGGTTAGGGAGTTAAACGTCGTAAAGTCATACTCGACTTTAAACCGGTTATTGAGTCGTGTCGTTTGCAACCAATCTGCATGAGTCATCGGCAAGCCAACTGTATGATCAATTTGAACATAAGGCCTTAGAACTGCGAGAGAACTTGTTAGTCGCTTTGCTCCGGAAATTTGTTTAATCTGCGGGTTGATTCTAACGCGTGTATTATTGTCTCGATCGTTGTTGATTAATCGAAAGACCAATTCGCCAACAAACCCATTTCGCAAATGAGCTACATCTAGCACAACTCTTCCTCCTTGATCGGCCGGCCCAACGTCGGTAACAGAGTGCGATGCCCCAGCAGCTACCAAAGTAGCCAAACTTTCCGTTTGGTTGAAAAATGCATCTTTTCCTCGAGATATTGTTGCGCCAACAGGCTCACCTTCAGAATTCACCAACGCTATTTCAAATGCATCTCGAATCATCCCACGAGAGCTTCTGTCGAACTGAAGGGCTTCGAAGTCAATTTCTAATGTGGCAGTGTTAGCATTAAGTGCTATTGGTATGCGATGTTCGGTAATAAATCGATCATCTTCTTTAATGTCGACTCTAGGCGATGTTACCTGGATGGTGATGGGTACCTCACTCGACAACATCGGCGTTCCGTTGTCGGTAACGCGAACGTTAAATCGATATGTTCCCGACGGAGTGAACGTATATGTTACCCATGTGATTCTTCCTTGATTGTCGATGGTTGCACCGGCCGGTACATTTCCATGAAGTGAATAGCTCAACGTATTCCATGGTAGGTCTTGATCGGAAGAACTCATTTGGATAGTAATCGCTTCCCCCGCCTGAATCGTCCTCGGGTCCATCGCTAGCAAAGTCGGTCGCTTGTTGCTCTCGACAACGTCAACGAAGAAAGATCGGGATGCGGAACCACCTTGCGGATCGGTCACTCGAACATCAAACATAAATCGTCCCGGGCCGTCTTGTTCTTCGGACAACCAACTTACAAATCCAGTGATGGGATCGATAGTGGCTCTACTTGGACTCGCGAGCAGACTGTACCGCAATTGAGAGGGCGAGCTTTCTTGATCCATGGCGGTCACGCGAATGCCAAAGGAAGTTTCCTCCGTTACGATTTGATTGGGGATAGGACTTAGAACTGGGTTGGTGTTGCGGCGGAACGGTGCGGAGAAGGAGAAATTTACGACTGCATCATCAAATCCTCGATCACCTACAACACTGGAAAACCCTGAACTGGCGGTCTCCTCCCATCTTACTTGAATGCCATCACCTGCGATCGAGTTAACTCGTACATGTCGGTAGGGATCTGGATGCGTAACAGTGTGTTGCGAGATATAAAGCCATAGGCGACTGGATGCATTTACCTCCACATTGGCTGTTATCCGCCCACTCGATTGACTGGATAAGAGAACGCGTTTACTCGTTGAGCGAAGGACAGCACCGACATAACCGCTTTGCCCTGGTTCTAATCCTGCTACGTGGCCGTTCGCACTCTCGGCAACGTAGATTCCCATCTCTTTGAAACCTATATTACCATTTACCATCTGTGCAGACATAGTAACCAGATCGGTTGTCTGGCCACTTAATTGTCGTAGCGGGATAGCAATAAATCCGATGGGATTACTGCCGGGATCTGACGAGTTGCCGCCGTCGCTTCCTTGATTAGAATTATTGAGATGATTTATGATTGACAATACATCAAGCGGTGACAGTTGGCCATCGCCATCGGCATCTAAATAATATCCATCCGCAACATTGATTGTTTCGAACGGACCTAGGTTGCCTTGATTGATTGCATTGATAACAACCAGCACATCGAGAGGCGAAACACTTCTGTCATTGTCGACGTCGAGTGGTTGGACTGGGTTCTGCCAATCTGATGTCATAACCATGCGAGTTTCAAGTGACTCGACTACGAGATGTCGAAAGCGTTTGCGGTTCCTTTTTTTGTGATTCTGTTTGCGGGAACGTCCGTGATCCTTGCTAATGCCTCGTGGGAAAGCGGGCGAAATATCTGGCATGATAAAAACTCAAAATGCAAAGACTAGAAATGGAGAAGTCCAGAAATCTTAAGGGACTCCCATTGCTATTTGCAAGCTTTTGACGTCTCGGCATTCAAGAAAATTGCCGATTTCAATGACCTGGAATTAAAGACATTTATTTTGCTAATCGCCACAATTCCGAATAAATCTTAGAAACTGTTTTCTAGAGCAAAACAAATCTGCTTTCCGAGCAACGGATTCTGCAGGATGATTGATAGACCCTGTTGACAGTCAACGGTGCTCTATTCGGTCAAGAGTGGCTAACGTACCATTAAAGCGATCCCAATAGATCTGGACCTGTCCAGCTAGCTCCGAGGTCTGAAACGATATCTCTAACTGGGGATGGACTCTGTTTGGAATCGTACTTTCAAGGCAGCATTGATCCAACGTATAGCCGTCTGCCAAGCCGATTCCTGATGACTCATTAATTTCACCGAACAGACGATTCCAGGCGGCGGCAAGTTTGGGCGATAGTTCGACGAAAGAAACCGTCGTTCGAACGAATTTGGTGTGAGTTCGACTCGAATTTGACAACGTGGATCGAGGGTCCGTTGTTCCTCTTTTCCGTTCTCCCCTTTCGTCATCTTCACTGTTAACACTCCTCCGTGTTGTCCCGCCAGTGCGGGGAATTCTAGAATATCGGTGGTTCGTGGTAAAACTTGCAGGAGTTCGCCTTTCCAAATTTCGCCATTGGAAAGCAATATTTCAGCTTCTCCTCCAGGTGACTTAGCCAACGGCTCCCATTGATCAGCAGGCGCTGAGGCACGTACCTCCAAACGAAAGGGATCAACGACGATCCCCAACGCACTCCCCTCCTCGACAAACATTCCCGTAAAGTTAGTAGAGCCTCGCATCATGAGCACTCCATCTCGCGGTGAACGTATGGAAAGTTTGGATATTTTTTCTTTAAAACTCTCGTATCTGAATCTACATGCTTCGAGTTCCGACTCTTCAGAATTCAATTCGGCATCACGTCTCTGCGCCCGTAGCATGTTGCATTTTTCCTGAGCGAGCTGCCATTCCAGCTCGACCTTGGAAAACTCAAGTTCGAGTTCTGGATTCGAGAGTCTCAATAACTCGTCCCCTTTGCGCACGCCTTGTCCGTCATGATGCAACACTTTTACGATTTTTCCAGGGACAGCTGTTCTTATTTCAACTGGTTCAACGAAATCCACGCAGCCTGGCCAATAGATTTGAAAGGGCGATGGCAAAAAGCCTAGCCCGACGACCAACGCTCCTACAGCTCCAAGCTTCGATACCTTTTTCGTCGAGATTTCTGACCATATCGAGGGTTTACCCTCTTGGCCTGGTTTGGTCGGTGTTTTCTGTTTGATTAACTTAGGTATCACAAACCACAGCGCTCCAAATGCTATGGCAATCAACAAGCCGATACCATCCCAGGCGACCCAGAGCCCCCAGGCGATAGTTGTTAAGCTAAGCATTCGATAGCAAAAGCTTATCAATCCATATCCCAACAATATTGGGGCTGTCTCCGTCATACTCGACGATTTAGACACTAATCCCCAAGCGAATTGCTTTAGGGTACGATTAGCATCCTGCCATAAATTGGGGCGACCTATAAGGTCGATGAGGATGTAATAACCATCAAATCGCATCAACGGATTTCCATTGAAAGCAAAGGTGGAAATGGTACCGAGCGTAACAATAGAGATACATAAGTACTGCATCGATGGCGACGTCGACCAGCACGCAACCAAAAGGGCCGCGCAGGCAAAGGTCGCTTCAAAAAGTATGCCGGCGGAACTAATTAGGATTCGCGACCAACGATCGTCAAGATTCCAGGAATTTGTGGCATTAACAAACGGAGATGGTGTAAAAAAGATAAACCCGACACCTGCCGATGAGGGGCGCACCCCAACTCTCAAGCATGCGATCGCGTGCCCAGACTCATGAATGAACTTGAGCAACGTCCACGCAATGAGAAACCACCATTGACTTCCGGGTACGAATAGTTTTCCACTGAGTGATGTGAGCTTTTCGAGATTTTGAAAGCCGGCCGTTAATGCTGCTAGCCAAAGTGCCATCGCGATCAAAAGTACGGGATATGACACCAACCAAACCAAAGGCTTGGCAAGTTGTTCAATGCGATCCCCACTCAACAGGTGAATTCTAAAAAAGCTTGGATCGAATAATTTGAGTGCTGGTGTTTTCTGCTGATGGTCTGGGTCGGTCGCGTTGGGATTGACCGAAATGGTTTCAACAAGCCCTGACTGCATCAACCATATGACGGTTTTGGCGATTTTATCAGGTTCTGCTTGAGATAGTGCTTGGCTGGCGCGCGGTGTTAGTTTAGCAATATCCTCGAACAGCACCGGAGACTCGAGAAACGCGCAGAGCTCATACTCTAGTTTTCCGAGTCGCCAGAATTTTTGTTGGACTCGATCTTCTGCGACAAATTTGTTGCCGGTCGACGATGCTCGAAAGCTTATCTCTGGTTTGAGTCGAATCTGCTTATTGTCCATATCTATGGCGTACTCGTTTTCTTACCAAATCCATTGATTGGAGAGCCAACGGTATGGTCTCGAGAACAATATCGATCCGATCCGTTTCCAACCTGCATCGACGACAGCACTAGCTTTCATGCCTGGTCGCAATCTTTGTTCTGCATCTTGAATCATGACGTCCGCGATAAAGAAAACACCTTCGTCGGAAACCGACGCGCGTGGCTCTATTCGGCTGATGCTTCCTGAGAATCTCTCCGTGCCGGAAGAATCTGCTCGTACTGATACTTTGTCACCTACACGAATCTGACCTAGGTCCTCTGCACTTAAGTGAACTTCAGCCACTAGAGAAGATAGTTCGGCGATCTCGAATAGATTCTGTCCCATTGTTACGGGCATGCCGAGGCTTCGTTGCCAATCGCCTTGGATGACCATTCCTGTAGAAGTAGATTTGATTTCTAAGTCACGTAGTTGACTTTTTAGGCTTTCTAAGAGCGACTCTGCTTTGTGAATCTCAATTTTTGCAAGACTGGCTTCGCCTTTCATGCGATTTGCCATAGCCGATTCGAGCTTTTTAGTCGCTTTCTGATATTCGGCCTGGGCGGCAGCTAAGTCTCGTTGGATTTGCTCATCGTCAAGTCGCACCAGCACTTGACCAGTCTTGATTAGGTCCCCAGGTCGAACATTGCAGCTCGCAATCTTGCCGGCCACGGGGCTTACGATATGCTGCCGCGACTCGGGCTCAATAACACATGTTCTGCTTGGATAATACGGAATGGGAATAAACAATATCGCAAGAAGCAGAGCAACGATTCCAAGAATGGATTTCGGATGGGACGCAATCCATTCAATCGCAGAATTGAATCGTACGCTCCATTGAAATCGACGAATTAAGAACCATGCATCTAATTCGTGAATGCGGTTCTTCCATTCAGGCTTTAGCAAGATCTCTTCCAAGCGATTGGCATCAATGGAAGATGAATCCAGAAAAAGTACCACTTTTCCGTTGGAGTTGTCAAGTTTCTGAGAAACGGCTAACAGCTCATGACCAACACTTCTACTGAGCCGATTTAGCAACACGCAGACGGCGTTTCGAGGATCTCGATTATCAGTGCTCTTGGGTTTCGATCTGTTTCTCTCGGCTGAGGAGTAAAGAATGGTGGATTGCAAAATTGTATTTTGACTCGCTGCAATGCGTGCCGAATCACCCATCAATTCGCTATGGACGCGAAAAGGAGCGCTATCCCAACCCGCGAACTGAAGGTGGCATACTTTTCGCCGACTATTAAGGATCGCGATCGTAACCCCGGCATCGAGAAAAGTCGACAATTCGTTAGTCCAGTTGTAGAGGAAGGACTCTGAGAAAAAGCTGATCCGCTCGTGAGGTTCGTTCTCTTCAACAACGGCTTCGATCGGCAAAACTTTTTCATCAACGGAATTGCTTAGGTTCGCGAATCCAGAGATACGTTTTTTGTTCTGCTCTAGGGACTTCTCAATCTCGGTTCCCTCTCGCAACAGTAACTCAAGACTGTCTACAATTCCTATATCATTGACAAAACTTTCGTTTTGAGTCTTTCGGTCCTGTCGCTGCGATGAGTTCGATGCTTTTTGACCCGATTCGTCTGGATCGTTTTGTATGGAGATAAGCTCTAGCGCTTGATCGAGATTCCAGCCGGAGTTAATTAGTTGCTGAAGAGAATCAACAACAACGAACTCTATATTAGAAACATCGCTTTTTTGTAAAGAAGCATGATTGCCGCCCTCTGAAGTCGAGCGAGATTTGTCGGACTGTGTGGCAGTGATGTTCACGATAATTGCCGTATTATGGAAGCACTAAGGAACACTTGGAATAGCGTACCAATCCAGATTGGTTGTCGACGAGAATTGTCATTTCAATCTCGCCTCCTTCTGGACTTTCAAATGGGGCAATAAACTCTATCTCTCCCTCGATCACCGCGTTGTTCGGTAATCGGATTTCTGCAGACTTCTTGTCTCGATACTTATCTGCCAATTCCTGAGGAATGGAGAAACGTGCTCGTAGACGAGATGTGTCCAAAATCTTAAAAAGCACGGGATTGGTTCCAGCGATGTACTCGCCGATCTCCGTTACTTGCTCGACAACGATTCCGTCATGCGGGGCTTTAATGGTTCGTTCCTCAAACGCGACTCTTGCTTTCGCCAGCCTCGCTTGTGACTGATTTTTTGTTTCAATTTGGGACTGAAGACGTGCCTTGGCAATCCTAAGTTCCATTTCAAAACGTTCTAATTCCTGAGGACTGGCCGTCTCTTTTTGAACGCGAGGTAAGGTCAAGTCGTATCGACGTTGCTGGAATTCCACTTCGTATCTCGCAACATCAACTCCGCCGACTGCGTTAGCTTCTAACTCAGCCTCATTAAGAGCAGCAATCTGCAACTCCCAATCAAGCCGCCCCATCGGTGTTCCCCTTTTGACAACATCTCCGGGTTTGACGAAAACATCTCTCAAAATACCTAACTCGGCGGTTGCGACTTCGGTAGACAGATATGGGGCCAAAACTCCTTGCGTATCATAGCTGTTGCTTCTGGTAATACTCGATTGCGCAAGTCCGTAAAGACTCATCGAGACGACGAGAGTTAAGGAGGCAATTGAAGTTACTAGTGATCGCATTTTGAATTGGTCAATAATCTACGAAGCGTTTTAGGCCCAAGTTTTTAAATTTCGGACCTAAAACCATAGGTTTAATTAATGAAGATGTTATGTCTTAGGTTCAATAATGCGAAAAAGAATTTGACGTCTAAGTGAAAGATGACGTCTGTAACGATTAAAAGATCCTAAAAAAGGCCTCCCCTTTTGGCGACAATCGGTGTTGCTACTTGTTTACGCCTGACTTCTTCGTCTTTAGCAATCGTTCCGTGTAGGAGAGGTCTTCTTCTCTAGTAAGTGTCAGTGCACGACCTGACTTAGGGCCGTTTTTAGTTTGTTCAGATAGGCTCCGATTCCGCTGAGTACGCGCAGCGGGTCTCCCGAGACTCGCGTTTGATTTAGAAAAATCTACAAGGCGATCCCACCCAAACTTACGCACAATCATCTCTACTAGAAAAACCCCTGCAGCCAGAACAAGCATGCTGGACCATGTTGAAGACGAGTTGCGATCGGGGGTAGCGGTCGGTCTTGTTATATCAGCAATCGGGGCGGTACTCCAGTTATCGTTAGCCGATGAAATGGAAATCCAACGTCCTGTTTTCTCTAATTGTTCCAACGTGTCAGAACGAGTCGATACTCCCAAGCTTTCCGACTCCCCTAGCCTTGCAGCGGCAATCAACTGCTGCTGTATTTGCGCCGAAAGTTCGAATTCGCTGGAATCAGAGATTGTGAAACCCTGTCGGAAGACTCCGGTCGAGTCGTTCGATTCGATTGCAACCACGTAATTTCCGTCAGGCAAATCCTCTTGAATTGCTTGAAAGGATCTAGGGCCCGTCCGTTGTAGCTGAACTTTGTATGTCTCCGAACTTCCTACGCCGACTATGATCGCTGGCAACGTGGAGGGAACGTCGATCACCTCTGGATCCCATTGGAATTTTAGATTTGCTACACTTGAATTGGTGTCAATCTGAAGAAAGTGATTGTTTTTCGAGTTCGATCGACCGATCCACCGAACAGCCTGCAGGAGCACTTGATCCAACTCTCCTGACTCAGACCATTGCGAAGCCCAACGTTCGCCTAAATCGGTCGTCCAGGCTGCTGTTCGTCCTGCACCGTATTGCCAAACGGCTAAAACGCTGTCGTTCGGCTTCTCCGGTTGATTGGAGCGAACCAATTGCTCCACTAAGAGACTTTCGCGTAACGTCGTTAAAACTAGCCCATTGATTGAACTAGTCTTGTCTGCTATTCCTTGTGTAATCTCATGAGACTTATTTCGAAACGTTGGAACGCTTCCCTCGAATTCCTGGATTAAGGGGCGAGATACCAATCTCGCTTCTTTGATAAAGATCTTGGGGATCATGCTGCTTTTATCAACCTGATAAAACCTTCCGCCGCCACGCTGTGCAATTGACATGAGCAGTTTTTTGTCGGCATCGGACCCTACAGAAACGGCTGTTGTCGTAATGTCTTTGGCTTTCATCGCTGCTGCTTGGCGAGCGAAATCTTTTCCAAAGGACTGACCATCCGTCAGCAAAATCACGTGCTTTACTGACGCATTATTAGTTCGCAGTTCCTTGTATGCGAGTTCCAGAGCTTCGGTCATATCCGTTCCGCCGTCCGCCGTAATCCTTTTGATCTTGCGATTGAGTGGAGCCCGATCGCTTCCTACTTTGCGCAATGATATGGGGTAGCTCAAGCCGGAATCAAAGGGGTACACGCCGACGTAGTCGCTATCGTTAAGCATCGAAATAGCGGAAACGGCGGCGGATTGACACATCAGAATCTTTTCGCCCGACATCGAACCTGATTTGTCTATCACCAGCGCAATGGCACAGCTCGCAACGACGCGGTCATCGTCGACTTTAAATTTAACTGGCATAGCCTCTTCGATGGCAGAGTTCATCCAACCACCAGCACCAAAGGCATTCGGCCCGCCGGTCATGAGCAAACCGCCACC
Source organism: Pirellula sp. (assembly GCA_046344995.1). Taxonomy (GTDB): domain Bacteria; phylum Planctomycetota; class Planctomycetia; order Pirellulales; family Pirellulaceae; genus JBKCUI01. The sequence goes on along the minus strand of JBKDKR010000048.1, from coordinate 68,723 downwards.
AAACGCATTGACATACTGATTCAGTTGCGTCAGCTGCTCGTCGCTAAATCGAATTATTGGTAAGTCGTCAGTTTGTTGAATGCGAGGAACATTGGCAATCCAGACGGCATCAAATTGTATGAGATCCGCAATCGATTGAAATGTCTCTGTTTCGGTTCGGAATTCGAAACTCAGACCTTGCTCGAGCAGGGGCTTCAATCGAACTTTTAAAGCTTCAAGCTCTGATTGCATCGAAATGATGAGTATCTTGTTCTTATCCACAACCTCGCACATGGTTGAAGCACGGTTGTTTTGGCCAAATAGATCCGACCGTGGATCGTCTGGGGTGAATAGTGCTTCATAGACAAGCATCCCAGCCGGAGCCGTCGTGTCTTGAAGCGTAAGAATTTCTGTTTCAGGTAGCTCGCTTATGGTTAGTTCTGCGATTTGCGTTGTTTGCGTTCCGCTCGTTCGTCGGATCTGCAGCTTACCGGAGCTGGAAACGTTCGTCTGGGAACGCAGATTTCTAATTTTGATGGAGAGCGGGATGGGAACTTTGGGGGCGGATCGATTCGGTGATTCAATGCGTTCAACGATGATATCTTGCGCATCAGCGGGCATGACTCGGGCCACATCAATTTCAATGCCACGGCTGTACAAATTACTGGCCATGTCCAGCCAGTTTTCTTCCGTAGAGCCACCGTCCGACACGACTACGATTCGTCGATAGGCCGGTCGGTCGAAAAGAGTCCCGCTGAATTTTAGCGCGTCTCCTAGTTGGGAACGCGATCCGTCTACTTTAATCTCAGGTTGAGTGTTAAGCTCCGCGTTTTCGATGAGAGGCTGTTCGACTCCTACATCTTTACCGAATAACACAACGCCTACTCTATGGTTGCCAGTCGACAAGGCAGGCCGTTTGGCTATCTGGCGAGCAAACTCCCACGCTTGTTGCTTTTGTGCAGGTCCCAAGCTATCCGATTGATCAACCAGCAATATGACATCGCTGTTTTTGACGGTCTGAACCCAGAGTAGGTCAACCAACGCCAAGATCAACAGCAGGCATACTAACATTCTCAACCAGACTGATATCCACAATCGTTTACGAAAAACGACAAAGGTCATTGCAGGCACGATCAAAACGAGTAGCAATAGCCAAAAGTATCGGTATTGCGACGCGGCTTCAATTATCATGCATTTCTCCAAACCCTGCGAATTGATAACTCCATATCTACAATCGTACCAAACGAATCTGTAGCCCGCTAAGCTGGCATTCAAATTCTCGTGAAGATTCTTCACGTTCGAGGTGCAGGCCGCCCAGTGGCATCTGCGGTCTCCTCGACCGCGAAGTCCAGCTGGTTTCCAAGGGGATTGACGACGTCAGACAATTATTCCATTGCTCGGCTGCTTCGCCTATGTCGTAATTCCGTGGCCCACGTTGTATTGAACCCAATGAAAAAGACGAAAGAGAATTTACCCAGCAAAATTTGCCCCGTATGCCAACTTTCGTTCACATGGCGAAAAAAATGGGAAAAGTCGTGGACCGAGGTAAAGTACTGCAGCGAGCGTTGCAAACGGTCGCGTTCTAAAGCCGACACCAAAACCGCGTCGCCCCAGTGAGTCAACCATTGGAGATTCCCACAACAACAATGACGTCGCGTTCTCTCGAAATGCGACCAGCAGGTTTATTCTGTCCCCCAGGTGACTTTTATATTGACCCATGGCGTCCGGTACATCGTGCGGTCATCACTCATGCGCATAGCGACCACGCTCGCTGGGGTTCCAATCAATATTTGTCCGTCGACAGTTCTGTAAGGCTTCTCACAGATCGGCTTGGTCGAGATATCGCAGTGACCGGCTTAAAATATGGTGAATCGATTCAGATCGGGTCAGTTCGACTATCATTCCACCCAGCGGGTCACATTTTGGGTTCGAGTCAAATTCGGATAGAAAACGCAGGACACGTTTCCCTCATCACCGGTGACTACAAACGCGACTACGATCCAACCTGTTCCTCATTCGAACCACTCCCCGCTCATTGCTTGGTTACTGAATCAACCTTTGGCCTACCTGTGTTTCGATGGTCAGATCCAAAACAAACGGCTGAGGAGATCAACTCATGGTGGATTCATAATCAATCGGCCGGAGTTACGAGTATCCTGTATGGTTACGCTCTCGGTAAATCGCAACGTATATTGAACATGCTCGATTCCAATATCGGACCAATTTTCATTCATGGCGCTCTTCAAAAACCGATCGATGCTTATCGCGAGGCCGGAGTACAGCTGCCAAAGACAAAGCTAATCAGCCAAGCTACCAAAGATGTTGACTTTAGTCATGCGATGGTTCTGGCTGTTCCGAGTGTTCATGGCACATCCTGGATCAATAGATTTCGCAATCGCTCCACTGCAATGGTTTCTGGTTGGATGCAAATTAGGGGGAATCGAAGAAGACGCTCCACTGACCGTGGGTTTGTTCTTTCCGATCATGCTGATTGGGATGCTTTAATCAAAACCGTTCAGGAAGTCGCACCGGAAGAAGTTTGGGTGACTCACGGATTTGCTGATGTTTTCAGTCGGCATCTTCGTGACCTTGGCTGGAACGCATCACCTCTCAAAACGGAGTTTCTTGGGGAGAGTACAGAAGACCAAGAAACTGCCACAAACCCCGCTGGAGAATCTCTATGAAAGAATTCTCTGAGCTTTACCGATCGATCGACGAAACGACCAAGACGAGTGCGAAACTTGCAGCGATGCAAGCTTTTTTCCTCAAAGCATCTCATGAGGATGCGGCATGGGCTGTCTTCTTCTTATCTGGGGAACGCTTAAAACGATTAATCAACACTCGAATCTTACGAGAATGGGCTGTCCGATCGAGTGGAACGTCCGAGTGGCTCTTCGAGGAAAGTTATAGCTGGGTTGGCGATTTGGCGGAAACCATCGCATTACTTGTTCCATCTCAGGCTATAGACACGCACGGAGGGCTCGCCTTTTGGGTTAATCAGAAAATCGAATCCTTGAAAACGGCTTCTCCTGATAGAATTCATAACGAGTTGACGATCTGTTGGCAATCGATAGGCCCCGCAGAACGTTTTCTCTTTCTCAAATTGGTGACTGGTGGTTTGCGAGTGGGCGTGAGCAAACGATTAGTGACTCGCGCTATCGCAGACGCTTTCCAGTTGCCAACGGAACTAGTCGCGCATCGCTTGACTGGCACTTGGAATCCCACAGCAGTTTCGTTTCGATCACTGATTGCGAACGCGACTGATTTGATGCTTCCTTCGCAACCCTATCCTTTTTGTTTGGCAAACTCAATTGATGGCGATCCAAACTCGATCGGGCGAACTGATGAATTTCTTGCGGAATGGAAGTGGGATGGCATTCGATCTCAATTAATCAAGCGATCGAGTGAGCTATATATTTGGACGCGTGGTGAGGAGCGTGTCGAGGAACGATATCCGGATATTTGTTCTCTCGCTCAACATCTTCCTGACGGAACCGTGCTGGACGGCGAAATACTAGCGTGGCAAAATAATGCACCTCGGCCATTTTCTGAACTCCAAAAGAGGTTGGGACGCAAAACGATATCCCCGAAATTGCTACGTGAAATTCCTGTCGTTTTCATGGCCTACGACTTGCTCGAATACCGTGGTCGAGACGTTCGCTCTGAGCCACTATCTAAAAGACGCACTTGGCTTTCCGAAGTGCTGGAAAAGACTCAGATTCGTCTATCGGAACCAATTTCTAGATCCGAACTAACCGGTGAGCCAAACTGGTCGGAACTTGCTCTTATTCGAAAATCGAGCCGAAGCCAGGGCGCAGAAGGACTGATGTTGAAAAGATGGGACAGTCCTTATCAGGTTGGGCGTGTGCGAGGCGCATGGTGGAAGTGGAAGATTGAACCGCTCACCATTGATGCCGTTTTGGTCTATGCACAAAAGGGTCACGGTAAGCGATCAAGTTTGTTTACCGACTATACATTCGCTCTTTGGGATCAGGGGCGACTGGTCCCGTTCGCAAAGGCCTATTCCGGCCTATCCGATTCAGAAATTCGGGAGGTTGACGAGATTATAAGGGCTAACGTCAAGGAAAAGTTTGGCCCAGTTCGAGGGGTGACCCCTGTGCTCGTAATGGAATTGGCTTTCGAAAATATACAGTTGTCGAGTCGACACAAAAGTGGTTTTGCGGTTCGATTCCCACGAATTGAACGATGGAGGAGAGATAAGCTGGTTCGCGATGCGAATAGTCTCGATGATCTACGCGATTTAATTCGCACCCATGGAATGCAGGTTCAATCATGAATCGAATCAAGGGGCCCCGAATTAATCAGCGGTCCGATAATGCACAGATTGATTCGGCTTATCTTACAGGGCAAAAATCGTCGGAGGGGCTGTCCAAACTAGAGAAGTGGTTTGCGCAGCGTGAATGGAGCCCGTTCTCGTTTCAGCGTGAATGCTGGACCAGTTATCTTACTGGTTCGGATACATTACTTCATTCTAATACAGGGTCAGGAAAAACGCTTGCTGCATGGGGAGGGCCGATTATTGAGTTCCTCAATTCGCCTGATGAGCAATCTAATTGGACACGTAAACGAGGAGTGACTCCCGCTCCGCCACTTACGGTCCTCTGGATAACTCCACTTAGGTCGTTATCGGCAGATACCGAATCATCATTGGCGGAAACAATTGATGGCCTTAAGGTTCCTTGGACCCTTCAGCGAAGAACAGGGGACACATCTGCGTCTGTTAAAGCCAGTCAACGAAAACATCTGCCATCGGCATTGATCACTACTCCCGAAAGCTTGCTTCTATTGCTAAGTTATCCTGAATCCATCGCTAACTTTCAATTTCTCAAATCGATAGTCGTAGACGAATGGCACGAGCTGTTAGGCACCAAACGAGGTGTTCAGACTGAGTTGGCAATGGCTAGGCTCAATAAAATAGCTCCGCAAGCCACCCGATGTGGATTAAGTGCAACACTTGGTAACACTCAACAAGCGTTACAGGTTCTGTGCGGAGTAAGCAGAGATCGAACCAGTCGATGCATTCGTGGTGAAACAGACAAGAAGATCGAGGTTCGCTCGTGTATACCAGAACAAGTAGATCGATTTCCATGGGCTGGGCATTTGGGGCTCACTATGGTCTCTCACGTTATCGAAGCGGTCGAAAGGGCACGATCTACTTTAGTATTCACGAATACGAGAAATCAAACAGAGCAATGGTATCGGCATTTGCTTCATGCTCGACCTGATTGGTCCGGAATCATCGCTCTCCATCATGGTTCGCTTGATGGAGAGGTGCGTCGGTGGGTCGAAGACGCATTAAGTGGAGGTAAGCTTAAGTGTGTTGTTTGCACAAGTAGTCTAGACCTTGGGGTAGACTATTCGGCAGTCGATCAAGTAATCCAAGTCGGCAGTCCGAAAGGTGTCGCGCGACTATTGCAACGAGCAGGTCGGAGCGGACATAGCCCCGGCGAAGTGAGCAAACTGCTCTTCGTTCCCACACACGCTCTTGAGCTAATCGAATTGTCCGCCGCCCGTAACATTATGGCTAAGACATCCCTCGTCGTCGGTTCCACAGAAAGATTGGACGCAAGCAGATCCAGCCTCCCTGTCCGAGATTTAGTGAAAGAAGCCTCGGTTCTCGAATCTAAAGATCCAATTTTGAATCCGCTCGATTGTTTGACGCAGCACGCGATAACAATCGCCTTGGCGGGTTCTTACTCGCGACAAGAGATTCTGGATGAAGTCAAGCAAACATATGCTTATCAGGACTTAGGCGACGAGGATCTCGATTGGGCGTTGCGTTACATAGTGCACGGCGGTGATTCGTTGGCGGCTTATCCCGATTTTCATCGAGTCACTTTAGAAGATGGGCGGTATCAAGTGACCAATGCACGAGTCGCCAGAATGCACCGCATGGCCATGGGGACTATTGCCGGCGATATTGTCATGCAGGTTAAGTATGCAAGCGGCCGAACTCTGGGAACGGTAGAAGAGAGCTACATAACCCGATTAAAGCCAGGCGACTGTTTTCAATTCGCCGGAAAGACGCTCGAGTTAATGATGATTCACGAAGGGGCCGCAATTGTAAAAAAGACCAACAAACAGCCCAATACAACGCCACGTTGGGGCGGAGGCCGCATGCCATTGTCCTCTATGTTGGCTGCCGAGGTTCGTGAGCAACTCGATCTGGCCGGGAGTGGAATATTTCAAGGTGAAGAGATGGCGTGCTTGAAACCCATTTTTGACCTTCAAGAAAGGCGAAGCATGATCCCTCGCAAAGGCATTCTTCTTGTAGAGTCATTTCGGCTTAAGAAAGACTATTGTTTGTGTCTTTATCCCTTCGAGGGGAGACTCGTTCACGAGGGGCTAGGAGCCTTGGTCTCGTGGCGATTCGCTGAGTCACGAGGCGTCACTTTATCCATTGCTGCCAATGACTATGGATTTATGTTTCAGTCCAAAGAGGAGATGGTACTGACCAAACAAGAGATTGCCGATTTGTTCGAAGAAGATTTTTTGGTTGAGCATCTTTTAAAGAGCATGAATGCAACCGAGTTAGCCAAGCGTCAATTTCGCGAGATCGCTCGAATTGCTGGGTTAGTGCATCCTGGGATTCCCGGGCAAACGAAACCCGGTCGGCACTTGCAAGCCTCTGCGAACATGTTCTATGATGCGTTCCGGCAGTTTGATCCTTCAAACAAATTGCTTGCTCAAGCGGACCGGGAGTTGCTGGACAATCAATTTGAGGTCAGTCGAATGCGTCAAGCATTGGCGAGGATCGCTGAAAGCTCGATTGAGATGTTTAAGCCCTGCGGGCCGACACCGTTAGCGTTTCCATTAGTCGTGGAACAATTGCGGCAGCGGTTATCGAGCGAGTCACTGGAAGATCGTATTCGCAAATTGCAGACGCAATTAGAAGTTGAGAACAGGTAGGATCATGGCAACAACTGCGACTCAGTTGTTACGGTATGGAAGCATCGAATTAGAGTTGCATGCGGAGAAATCCGCTTGGCATGCTGAAACAGAGACGCTCTTTTGTTCGGATTTGCACTGGGGAAAAGAGGCTACTTTCCAGCGAGCGAGTCTACCTGTTCCCGTTCAATCGCTTGAATCGATTCTGAATCGTTTAGCTTCTTTGGTGGAACGATTACGTCCTAAGCGAGTTGTCGTATTGGGTGATATGGTCCACGGTACCAGTTCCTTTAGTGGCACGTTTCGCAAAACGATGAGTCAGTTCTGGGAACAGCGGGCAGGGGGATCGCAATGCAGTTGGATATTAGTCGAGGGGAATCATGATCGGCGAGCTAAGACGGAGTTAAAGCGTTGGCCGATTCGGATCGTAAGCCCACCGTGGCGATTCGAAGACTTCGTATGTGTCCATGATCCGATCGAGTTACCTGAGATGGCCGCGTCTCAAGTTGATTTCCTGTGTTTGGCGGGGCACTTACATCCAGCGTTTTGCATGCCTGACAATCGAGAGAAGTTAGCCTGTTTCGCGTTGCAAAGAAACATGTTAGTGTTCCCTGCCTTTAGTGATTTCACGGGCCGCAATCTGATTGACATGAAAGTCATGCAAACCGTGTTCATCATCCGCCAAGGCGAAATCGCCCGCTACTCGTTTGATAGCTAATGCAGCGAGTAGGGCCATTGCCATGAACAAGTGGTCTGAGTTCTGAATCGATACGAAGACTCTCCCCGTGACTTTCCGCCGATTAAGGGGATCCGATCGGACGCTTTCGCGTAGCGGTTCAGTCAAGCAACAACCCGACACGCACTGGAACTCACTAGAAAAACTAGTACCAAAAACTGATGACCAGACCAGGCATCAAATACTAGGTACTCAATTCTCTTCTTTCACTTCGATGGCGTTGATGACCTCGAAGTTTCGTGTTGCGGAGCGAATCGTTTCCTGAGCAATTTGTTTTATAAAGAACGATTCCACTTCACCGTGAAGTTCTAGATGTTCGTTAAGCAGCCGAACGTGGAGCGCTCGGACAGATGCAAAACTACTGTTCAAAAGTAATCTCTTCGCCAATCCAGCCACATCCTGAAATCCTGAATCAATCATTGGACCACTCCTTGGGCGTGTTAAACGCTTAACCCCGAATTCTCCTAGAGATATTCCTGAACATAAAACTGCGAAGAAACCTGTCAAGAGTTTGCCAAGGGGAAATAAAACAAATGTGGTAAACACGCTAACCGAATCATTTGCCCTGTATGCTTGCTTAGCGGATTGGTTCCAACAACCTCCAAACTGGCGAAACGAACGTCGCTTAGAAAGCCTGCCACAACAAGAGGGGTTCTTCGGTATTACAATCGATATAATCCGACTCCTTGTGCTGAATCTGGCCAAATTACTTCCGTTCTCTAAGCCGCGCAAATGCTTTCTTTGTTTTGGATCCGAAACTACTTCGTGCGACGTCTGTGCTTCCCCCTTCGGTCCGATTCATGTCTTGGTCTCGATTCATTACGGTCGAAAATCTTTGTATCGCAGCAGAAGTTACTGCGGCGATGCTTTTGCTAGCGTTTGCGATTCCTGAAAGATGTGCCAAGGTCAAATCTACTTCAGATGATGAAAAAGCTCGCGCTCTTTTAGAGTTGGCTCGTCGTGCTTTCTTGGAGGAAAAGATTGCACAATGCTTATCACGTTTGGCATTGTTAGAGACTACTCGCCCGGATGTGGATTGCACGGAAAGACTTGGTTCCGAATTTAGCGATGCTGAGACACTTGGATGGCTTGATCGCGTAAGTGGAGCGTATAATAGGCCCTTTCTCGATCTATTCTTGAAAAGATGGTTGGCTCTTCCCAGCGAGAATCGGCTCGGATCTTATCTTTCGATGGTCTCCCTCACGGATTACACAGAATTAGTGCGGGAGATAGGTCCCGTACAAGTTGAGTTGAGGCTACGGGACTTGGGTAATCGACTAAAAAGCCAGTTTGCTGACCATGCGATCGTAGCGAGGCTACCACCGGATCGTTTTTTAATAATCACATTTGATGCGGATCCATCAGTTGGAGTCAAGTGCGTTGAATCGGCGAGTGTTGCTAGTTCAGATCCGGATGCTGCGCCCGAAACTCAACCAAAGCCGTTGGCTCTGGTCTCCAGCGTTGTTGAATTGTCCGATGAACTGCCATCGTTCGAACATGCGGTGAGTCAACTTGAAGCAGGCGCTGAGGCCGCTATCAAAGCAGGAGAGACGTGGTTTATCAAACAAGATAGCCAGTGGACAAGCGAGATCCCAAGCTCGACAGCCTTGTCTCGATCATCTTCAATGCGTACTAAAGCAAGGGCTTCGGCAAGCAATAAACCAAAATCTACTTCCACGGCTGAAACTGCCGTAGATGAACAGTCAGCCGCTTCCTCACCAAATACCACTGGTTCGGCGACAGCAAATGAAAACGACTCTAAATCCGAAGCAACAAGCAAATCGAATGGAGGCGAAGAACTAGACCCGCTCGGCTCAAATACACAAGATGCACCAGCACAAAGTAAATCGGCAGACGTATCAGCCGTCGCAAGTAACGAAGAAATTGCCGCCCTGTTTGCGCAGATCAAAAAGAACGAAAACCAGTCTGGAAAATCGCAAGATGCCGGGGTTGACGCAGCCAAAACGGACTCTAGCAATTCGACTCCAGGTGCATCGTCCGACGGTGCTGCCAACAAAGATCCTGACGATCCCGTATCCGCTGATGACATCGCATCTCTATTCGCAGCTGCCAAGCCGACGTCAAAACCAAAACAAGAAACAGCATCGACAGAGCCCAGCACCCAAACATCAAAAAAATCGGCTGCCAAAAAAGATGCTGACGAATCCGTATCCGCCGATGATATCGCATCGCTTTTCGCAGCTGCCAAGCCAGTCGCCGCGCCAAAGACAAAGCCTGCTGAATCGCCTAACTCTCAGTCTTCTACAACGTCTCAGCCAGCAGCCCCGCTGAACGCCCAGAATCCATCCGAAGCCGACAATAAGAGTGCCGGAATTGCGGAACTTAATAGCATGGCTGATACCGCGAGCGCGGACGATATCTCAGCGTTGTTTAAAGCAGTGCAAAAAGAGAATAGGGATAGCGGAGCGAGTCCGGTCAAACCTACCACCCCTGCAAATAATCGTTTCGCCAAAGAGATCGAAGATCTGTCGGAGTCCGCTACGACTGCGGACATTGCCGAGTTGTTCAAAGCTGTACAGACCGGCCTAGGTACGGCCAAGACTTCGGGGCCATCAAGTCCCTCAGCATCAATTGAGGAGTTGGGTGAAAGTGCTACTTCGGATGACATCGCAGAGTTGTTTACCACGCTCAGGCAAGAGTCGAAGCCAAAGGAAGTTAAGACTCCTCCCAAGGAGGCTGTAGCTGTCGACCCCAAGCCGGATAAAGCGCCTGCTGCCCCTGAAGACTTACGAGAGACGGCATCTTCCGATGACATCGCCGCCTTATTCGCTCAAATGAAGCCCAAACTGTGATGCTCGCAGATTTTTTTGAAAAGTTATTCGATAGAGAGATTGTTTTACCGATCACTCGACCAAGTAAACTCGAGCGTTATCAGACCGAACGAATAAACTGAACAAGTCCAAGGCAAAAACTCATGCGATACGGTCATAGAGATTTAGGTGTCTTGAAATACTTGCTAACTCTCCTGTCGGTATTTGCGTCAAATTATTGCAACCCGAAATTGCCCCGGCGAATCGTTGTCGATACTGAATGGACTTGCAAAGAACTTAAATGTTACCCACGATGGGATAGAGGGTGTCCATCGCAATTTGCCGGGCGAGTGGCTTAACATGCTCAGTTCCTAACCAAGACAATCAACTTTTAACCATAATTGGGAAGTTCTCAGAACTCCATGCCATGTCAAAAATTGCACTCATAACTGGCGTAACAGGACAAGACGGTTCGTATCTAGCGGAGTTTTTGCTCGAGAAAGGATACGAGGTACATGGGATCAAACGTCGGGCATCGTCATTTAATACGGAACGAATCGATCATATCTATCAACCACCTTCTCAAGAGGACGCAAAATTCAGGCTGCATTACGGCGATTTGACCGACAGTTCCAATCTCACTAGGATCATTAATGAAGTAAAGCCAGATGAGGTTTATAACTTAGGTGCTCAGTCGCACGTTGCTGTTTCGTTTGAATCCCCCGAGTATACGGCTGACGTAGATGCCATCGGAACACTCCGCATGCTTGAGGCCATCCGATTCTTGGGGATGGAGAAGAAGACTAGGTTTTATCAAGCATCGACATCAGAATTGTACGGTTTGGTTCAAGAGGTACCTCAGAAAGAGACTACTCCTTTTTATCCACGGTCTCCCTATGCGGTAGCCAAGTTGTATGCCTATTGGATCACGGTCAACTATCGCGAATCATACGGTATGTACGCTTGCAATGGGATTTTGTTTAACCACGAATCTCCTCGTCGAGGCGAAACATTTGTAACCCGCAAAATTACTCGCGGCATTGCGAACATTGCCCAGGGGCTAGAGGATTGTCTGTACCTGGGGAATTTAGATTCGTTGCGAGATTGGGGGCATGCTAAGGACTATGTCCGAATGCAGTGGATGATGCTGCAACAAAGTGCCCCGGAGGATTATGTAATCGCGACTGGCCGACAGATGAGTGTTCGCGAGTTTGTGAGATTAGCTGCTTTCGAGGCTGGCATAAAGGTTGAATTTGAGGGCAAAGGAGTAGGCGAAGTAGGTAAAGTCGCTGCGATACTGGATCGAGAGAAAGCGCCGGATGTGAACCTGGGAGATACAGTTATCAAAGTTAGCCCAAGGTATTTCCGTCCTGCTGAGGTCGAGACTTTGTTAGGGGATCCAACAAAGGCGAAAATGAAATTAGGTTGGGTACCCGAGATTACTTGTGAAGAGATGTGCGCGGAGATGGTCGCTGCGGATTTGAATCGCGCTCGTAAGCATGCGTTACTGAAGCGACATGGTCATGCGATTAGCGTCGCCAAGGAATAGTGACCACTTCGAAAATCTCTCCTCAAAAATCTCCTCAACTGTCGCTCACGATTAGTAGGAAATGCGAGGACAAGACGCGAGGTGTCGCGATTATCAAGAGCGTCGAACCGGTCTACGTAAAAAAAGCTCGACGCGGTTGCTTTAAAATGATGTCAAAAGTGTTTTTGTCGTTGAGTTGAATAGACTGCCACTATTTGCGGGTGATTTGGATCTAGTGGTATGGAGCGTTGCGGCACCTGGCATCAAAATCGTTGAAACTGGAAAAATCAGCACAACGACCAGGGGCGTTAGACTCACCGCAATCCGAAAGGATCACTTGCAGCTTACATCTTTATTGTTAGGGTTTGGTTTACGCTCGTGACAATTCCTAAGAGTAAGTTACGATCATGAAGTCGGTGATTTCCCACCAAAAATCACTGGTAGATTGACTCGCAGCCACGCCAGCTTGACCGTGCATTTCGTACCGTCGCCCCCCCCACAAGCGGCGGTCTCGTCCACACTTGGCACGGATCAGGTAGTACGGATCGTTCACCTTAGTGGTAGTAGCTATTCTTGTTATAGGCGAGCTTAAGGTAGCTCTGCGTTCTAATTTCCAGATGATTTAAGGGCAAAAACGGGATAACAGGCCACCCACGGGAACGAAGTCCGCTCCGAAGCGGCGGTGCTTGGTGCTTTGTTCTTCGTGCTTGGTTACCAAACCGAGCTCGTTACAGGGCTCTCGCCCTGTAACGCACTGTCCCGGAGGCTCTGCCTCCCGGTTTACCCTCCCCGGCCGAAGCGGCCGACCCTCCCGCGCGCGGGAGGGTGAAATAAGGTTATGTAGGACGAGTCTCCTGGCCCGTCCGCATGTTGATCCCCCCGCACGCGGGAGGGTGAAATAAGGTTATGTAGGACGAGTCTCCTGGCCCGTCCGCATGTTGATCCCCCCGCACGCGGGAGGGTGAAATAGGACGCAAGGCAGGAGCCTTGGGAGCATCCCGTTACAGGGCTTCAGCCCTGTAACGAGTAGTAGCCTATTTCCAAGAGGCGTCCCCAACCAAAACCGCTTTAGTCCTTATTCATAGCGGATTGGGCGCAAGCCCCCCGGGGTAGAACGGGTCTCCAGGCCCATTCGGAGATCCAAGCTTTAGCCACAAAAGTCACAAAAGACCACAAAAGAAGAAACAGCCGTTGACCACGAATAACACGAAGTACACGAATAAGAACAGTCCTTAGTCTTTAGTCTTTAGTCCTTAGCTGCCCCCTGACATCTGACCCCTGGCTACTTGTTTTTCCCTTTGCTCCGTGCTCTCTGCTCTTCGCCTTTTGTTTTCCTTACCACTTAGCCCTTATCCCTGACTACTTGCTTTTACTCCCCGCTCTCTATTCGTGTTATTCGACTCATTCGTGGTCAATCTTCTTCCCTACCTTTTTTTGTGGTCTTTCGTGTCTCTTCGTGGCTAAGAATTCTTCCTTCTGATAGCAGATTGCAATTAATATCGTTAGCACGCAATCACCCATGTGATTCGCCATGCAAAAGCGAAGCTGTTATACTGAACGCGTGACGGTTCGTACGCGGGCTTGGGGAGATGCACCATGATTTTGAAATCACACCATGCGACTTGGGCAGAATACGACCATTTGGTTCGGAGTGGCGTATTGGAAAACAGTCCCTTCAAGGTCGAGTTGATTCGGGGAGAAATAGTAGAAGTGAATCCCTCCGGACCGGTTCATGATGACTACGTTTTGTACCTTACTAATTGGTCGAGCGATTCACGAGACAAGCAACGTACGCACATCACTTCCCAAACCGGCGTGGATATGCCCGAAATCGATAGTCGTCCGGAGCCCGATGTGTTTTGGGTTCGGCGTGCTAGATATCGTGGTGGACATCCCAAGGCTCAAGATGTCCAGTTGGCAATCGAAGTTGCAGATAGTTCGTTAACGAAGGATTTTGAAATCAAGCGCAGAATGTATGCGGAGGTCGGTATTGTTGAGTATTGGATCGTAGATTGCCAAAGCCGCAGTGTTCACGTTTTACGCGATCCACAAGGGGACGATTATCGATCGCACCAGATCTTCGCGAGTAAAGACGTCATTAGCCCGCTTATTGAGCCCAACGCCGTCTTGAATCTCAGCGACCTATTCGATGGCAATTGATTAAGTCATAAGGGGTAAGGGGTAAGGGGTAAGGTTTAAGGTTTAAGGTTTAAGGTTTAAGGGGTACGGGGTACGGGGATCCCAGCCAGACCGCGCAAGCGAGGGATCTACCAACCGAAACGGTCTTCAGTCCTAATTTATACCGGATCGGGTGCGAGCCCCCCGGGGTAGAACGGGTCTCCAGGCCCGTTCGGAGATCCAAGCTTTAGCCACAAAAGTCACAAAAGACCACAAAAGAAGAAACAGCCGTTGCCCACGAACAACACGAAGTACACGAATAAGAACAGTCTTTAGTATTTAGTCTTTAGCCCCCTGCTCTACGCTCCCTGCTCCCTGCTCCCTGCTCTACGCTCTACGCTCTACGCTCTACGCTCCCTGCTCTAAGCTCTAAGCTCTAAGCTCTACGCTCTACGCTCTGCAGCATTTTTATAAACTATGGAACCTACAACAATCTGTATCTGCGGATTGGGTTACGTTGGCTTACCGCTGGCCGTCGAATTCGGGAAGCATTTCAAAACCTTTGGCTTTGATATCAACCCAGCTCGCATCAACGAGCTCAAGGCTGGCAAAGACTCAACGCTCGAGGTCGATAGTACGGAATTGAGCGAAAGCAAACATCTGGTCTTTACCAGTTCCCCAACCGAGATCGCGGCCGCCAACGTCTTTATCGTTACCGTCCCGACTCCGGTCGATGATCACAAACGACCCGACTTGACTCCCCTCATCAAAGCCAGCGAAACCATCGGCGAAGTGATCAAGAAAGGGGACGTGGTGATTTATGAATCCACGGTCTATCCTGGAGCGACCGAGGAAGATTGTATCCCGGTGATCGAGCGAGTATCGGGTCTCCGGTTCAATGTGGATTTCTTTGCTGGCTACAGTCCGGAACGAATTAACCCAGGAGACAAGGCCCACCGTCTGACCACGATCAAAAAAGTAACATCAGGATCGACCCCTGAAATTGCCGACTTTGTCAACAATTTATATGGAAAAATCGTGACGGCAGGCACGTTCAAGGCCTCGTCGATCCGAGTCGCTGAGGCTGCGAAAGTCATAGAGAATACGCAACGCGATTTGAACATCGCGTTGGTGAACGAGCTCGCGCTCATCTTCAACAAGATGGGGATTGATACGTCCGAGGTCTTGGCCGCAGCGGGTACCAAATGGAACTTTCTCCCCTTTAAGCCGGGGCTTGTGGGAGGTCACTGCATTGGGGTCGACCCTTATTATTTGACCCACAAGGCTCAAGAGATCGGGTACACGCCCGAAGTGATTTTGGCGGGTCGTCGGATCAACGACAATATGGGGCAGTATGTTGTTGCGCAAGTGGTCAAGAAGATGCTCAAAAGGCGTTTGCACGTCGAGGATTCGAACGTTCTTATACTGGGGTTAACATTCAAAGAGAACTGTCCCGACATACGTAATACGAAGGTAGTCGATTTGATCAAAGAGTTCCGCGAGTACGGGGCCAATGTGGACGTATACGATCCGTGGGTTAATCCCGCAGATGCGAGGCATGAGTATGGAATTGAATTGATGGAATCGATACCTAATGGAAAGTATGATGCGATTGTATTAGCGGTAGCCCACAATCAATTCATCACGATGGGAATCGAAGGAATCCGAAAGTTCGGTCGACGCGAGTGTGTCGTGTACGATTTGAAATCTTTATTTCCGAAAGAGACAACCGACGGAAGATTGTAAAGGGATGAATATCACTTACCTAGCAACATTCTTGTGGGCTCGTCACGATAAGTGGGTCTAGTCAATTACTTTGAAATAACAGCAAAGACTTTTAGTTGAACGTTAGCATATGAAAGTTTGCATAGTAGTCGGCACGCGTCCTGAGGCGATAAAAATGGCTCCCATTTATCGAGAGCTCAAATCACGCAGGGACGTCACAGCCATATTGCTTTCCACTGGGCAGCATCGCGAGATGCTAAAGCAAACACTCAGTGCATTCGATTTAACGCCTGATCATGATCTCGGATTAATGCTTCCCAATCAAACTCTTCAGGAGTTAACGGCTCGTGCCATCAGTGCTTTATCGGACTACTTTTTAGAAAGTAAACCGGATCGTGTCCTAGTTCAAGGTGATACAACGAGCGTCTTGGCCGGCGCAATTGCTGCGTTCTACCAGCAAATTCCAATAGGACACGTCGAAGCAGGTTTGAGAACCGGTAATATGCACTCCCCTTTTCCGGAGGAAATGAACCGACGACTTACGACACCACTCTGTACCTATAATTTTGCACCAACAGAGTGGAGCAAGAGTAATCTAATTAAGGAATCTATCGATGAAAACAACATCTTTGTGACCGGCAATACCGTCATTGATGCTCTGCTGTGGATGCGTGAGAAAATCAAGCACAGGGACCCCAAGGATGTTGTGACCAAGCTTCGAATTCCTGCGGATTTCGCGGAGGAATTCTTACTCAGTAATCAGGGCCAACCCAAGCGAATGATCTTAGTAACAGGTCATAGACGTGAATCATTTGGACAAGGGTTCGAACATATTTGCAATGCGTTGAACGAGATAACGAGGCTTTTTCCTGAGATTGGAATATTGTATCCAGTTCATTTAAATCCCAATGTTCGCGAACCCGTGAATCGATTGTTGTCTAACAATCCGAGGATTGCATTGATCGAACCCGCTGGTTACGAAGATTTTATATGGTTGATGGATAGGGCTTATTTCATCGTATCCGATTCGGGCGGAGTTCAAGAGGAGGCACCTAGTTTAGGTAAACCTGTGCTAGTCATGCGCGATACCACAGAGAGGCCAGAGGGAGTCACTGCTGGAACATGTCGATTGGTTGGGACAGATCCAGAAAGGATCGTCAAAGAGGCGAGCATACTGCTTAACAGTGAGACCGAATATGCCAGCCGATCGGGACTTAAGAATCCGTATGGAGACGGGCAATCAGCAAAACGAATCTGCGACATCTTAACTGCCTAAAGACCAAGGCTTAGCTAACCCGCCCCCTGCAGTGAACCTGGTTGCAAATCCCCCTACTCGACACAATGGATCTAAGCCGGTTGTCGTAATGTAGAGCCAGCAGGGCATCACAAAAAGTATAAACCTACATAAGAAAACTAAGAACTAAGTACCAAGATCTAACTGCAAATTTCATGACTTCAAATTACGACATCTGTGTTATCGGCCTCGGATACATTGGATTACCGACTGCTTCCATTTTCGCTACCAAGGGCAAAAAGGTACTAGGCGTTGATGTCGTTGAGCGTGTTGTAGAGACCATAAACGATGGCAGGATCCACATCGAGGAACCTGATTTGGACATCCTAGTGCGTGCAGCGGTTCAAAGCGGCAATTTGCAAGCTGCGACTAAACCAGCGGAGGCCGACACGTTTATCATTGCGGTACCGACACCCTTTCATCATGACCAAGAGAGTGTTAGGCCCGATTTGTCGTTTGTAAAGTCCGCAGTGAAATCGATCGCTAATGTTGTGAAGCCAGGCAACTTGATCATCTTGGAGTCTACGTCTCCCGTTGGCACTACGGAGAAAATGCGAGACTGGTTGTTAGAGGAATTGCCAAATAATGTGGCGGATGATTTCCATTTTGCACATTGTCCTGAGCGAATATTACCGGGGCAAATGCTCAAGGAATTAGTCACCAATGATAGAATCGCAGGTGGATTGACGCCGGAAGCGGCTGAACGAGCTTGCCGTTTGTATGAAACGTTTTGTACCGCCGAGATTTTTTTGACTGATGCTCGCACCGCGGAGTTGGCCAAGTTAACGGAGAATTCGTATCGAGACGTCAACATCGCGTTTGCCAATGAGATGTCGATGATATGTGATCAGTTGGATATCGACGTTTGGGAGTTGATAAAGTTGGCAAATCGGCACCCAAGGGTAAACATCCTTAACCCTGGCCCAGGAGTTGGCGGTCACTGCATTGCGGTCGATCCATGGTTTATCGTCTCTGCATGTCCGGATCGAGCTCGATTAATTGAAACTGCAAGAAGAGTCAATGATTCGAAACCAGCACACGTTTTGGGGCAAATCCGAGAACGAGCAGCGAGATTTCGCAAGCCGATCATAGCTTGCCTTGGCTTGGCCTTTAAAGCGGATGTGGATGATTTGCGTGAAAGCCCTGCCATGTCCATCGCAGAACGATTAGCCGAAGAGTACGGCGATGACTTAATCGTCTGTGAGCCGCATATCAGAGAGCTACCAAAATCACTGGCGGGCAAAGCAACATTAGGTTTAGCCGAAGACGCAATACAAAAAGCGGACATAGTGGTCCTTTTAGTCGATCACCGACCGTTTAAACGACTCTCGCGACGCATTCTCGATCAACGAGTGGTTATTGATACACGGGGGTGCTGGAAGTAATTTTCACTTTTTCCTGTATTTGTAATTAGTGATCATTTAATAGTTTATTTGATCGCCGAAACATTTCTATCAAGTCACCCTTAATTGCTCCCTGGAAATTTGACTTCGATTAAGTGGAAATCTTTTGCGTATTAAAATGAGTCGGAACGTTTTTCCTAACAGATGCTCTGCAGTATTTGACTGAAGCATCAAACTTTGCTCTCTTCTCTCTGTATGCTATGACATCAAAATTATCACTCTCTAGAGAATCGACCAAAATCTGCATTTGCGGTCTTGGTTACGTCGGTCTTCCACTAGCGGTAGAATTTGGTAAACATTTTCAGACCTTCGGATTCGACATAAATCAAAGTCGCATTAAAGAACTTCAGTCGGGGAAGGACTCAACGCTCGAGGTTGACTCAGATGAACTCGTGAGCAGCAAGTACCTTCAATTTACGAGTGAACCAAAGGAAGTGGATTCCGCCAATGTATACATTGTAACAGTGCCAACACCAGTAGACGAACACAAACGTCCCGATCTGACGCCTCTTATTAAAGCGAGCGAAACAATTGGCTCGGTTATAAAAAAGGGTGACGTGGTAATTTACGAGTCGACAGTGTATCCGGGCGCGACGGAGGAGGATTGTATTCCAGTATTAGAGCGAATTTCAGGACTGAGGTTCAATCAAGACTTCTTTGCAGGGTACAGTCCGGAGAGAATCAATCCTGGGGACAAAGCACATAGGCTTACAACAATTAAGAAGGTCACCTCAGGATCAACTCCAGAGGTCGCGGAATTTGTTGATAAGCTCTATGGCTCCATAGTAACAGCAGGAACCTTCAAAGCCACATCAATTCGGGTAGCGGAAGCAGCAAAGGTTATCGAGAATACACAACGTGATCTTAATATTGCGTTAGTGAACGAGTTGGCGTTGATATTCAATCGGATGGGAATCGATACGTCTGAGGTCTTAGCTGCAGCTGGAACTAAATGGAATTTCTTGCCATTTCGTCCTGGTTTGGTAGGAGGCCATTGTATTGGAGTGGATCCCTATTACTTAACTCATAAAGCACAGGAGATCGGATACAGTCCAGAGGTAATCCTAGCTGGCCGTCGGATCAACGATAGTATGGGGCAGTACGTGGTAGCTCAAGTCGTAAAAAAGATGCTAAAGAAAAGAATTCATGTCGAGGATTCGAACGTGCTAATACTAGGTCTGACGTTTAAGGAGAACTGTCCCGACATTCGAAATACCAAAGTGATCGATTTGGTGAATGAATTTCGCGATTATGGTGCTAATGTTGACGTATATGACCCTTGGGTGAATCCGGGGGATGCAAAACATGAATATGGAATCGACTTGATCGAATCGATACCGAGTGGCAAGTACGACAGCATTGTCTTGGCGGTAGCCCACGAGCAATTTTTGTCGATCGGAATCGACGGGCTGCGACGGTTCGGACGACGCGAGTGTGTGGTTTACGACATCAAATCAATATTCCCCCGCGAAGCAACCGACGGCCGTTTGTAGGATGGCGAATCCGCCCTCCCCACGTACGTGATAACTTCTTTGCTTTAAGAGCTTTATCCTAATCGACAATGTTTCAAACCAGATACGAAGAGATACTGAATCAGTTAGAGAAAACTCCGAAGACTTGGTTAGTAACGGGTGTTTCGGGATTTATCGGTTCGAATCTCTTGGAGACATTACTTAAGTTTAACCAAAGAGTTGTTGGCTTAGACAATTTTAGCACAGGTCATCAGCACAATCTTGATGACGTTCAGCGGTGCGTTACAGATGAGCAATGGAGTCGATTCAAATTTCATCGAGGAGACATCCGGAATCTTGCTGATTGCAGGCTGTCGGTAGAAGGTGTGGATTACGTATTGCACCAAGCAGCACTTGGGTCAGTGCCGCGTTCGATTGAAGATCCGATTGCATCGAACGAATCTAACGTGACAGGATTTCTAAACATGCTGGTAGCGTCCAAGGACGCCCGGGTAGCTAGCTTTACCTATGCAGCATCAAGTTCGACCTATGGAGATCATCCCGATTTGCCAAAAGTTGAAGACAAGATAGGGAAGCCTCTCTCGCCTTATGCAGTAACCAAGTACGTTAACGAACTCTATGCGGAAGTGTTTTCCAGAACCTATGGCTTCAGTTCCATCGGATTGCGGTATTTTAATGTCTTTGGTCCGAGGCAAGACCCAAACGGCGCCTACGCAGCAGTAATTCCAAAATGGATCGGGAAACTCCTCTCTGGAGAGTCTGTTTGCATAAATGGCGACGGTGAGACCAGCCGAGACTTTTGCTTCGTCGAGAACGTGGTGCAAGCCAATATTTTGTCTGCGTCATCTGAACAGACGTCTCGCGATCAGGTTTACAATATCGCTGTTGGCGAACAGACGTCACTGAATGATTTGGTGTCCTCGATTTGTTGGGAGTTAAATAAATGTGACAGGTTGATGCTCGACTTGGAGCCAGATGCCGTACTTACATATGGAAATTTTCGCGCTGGAGATGTTCGACATTCGCTTGCGAATATTGAGAAAGCCCGGCAATTGCTTTCCTACAATCCTGTCGTAAGGGTCCATGAGGGACTGAAAAAAACTATCGACTGGTTTGTAAGCAAAACGATTAATCGCTAAGTACTGACTGTTTATGTCGTACTAGGTGCAACAAATTGAAAAACCTGCTTTTTGCGACAAATATGCTTACGACGAGATGGGAGATTCCAGCCCTTGAAATTGTTAATTGGTGATCGATTGATCGGAAGGGATCAGAGTGTATTTCTGATCGCAGAAGTAGGACTGGCGCACGATGGAAGCTTAGGGGCGGCGCATGCGTACATCGATGCAGCGGCCGCCTGTGAAGTTGATGCCATCAAATTTCAAACGCATATCGCAGAGCAAGAAAGTACATCGGAGGAGAAGTTTAGAGTGAGGGTTTTTCCTCAAGACGCAACTCGCTACGATTACTGGAAGCGGACCTCATTTTCAAAATCGCAATGGCTCGAGTTGGCTGCACATGCCCGAGAAAAAGGACTTCAATTTCTCAGTTCACCGTTTAGTAACCTCGCAGTTGATTGGCTTGTCGAATGCGATGTACCCGCATGGAAGGTTGCGTCCGGTGAGCTCACAAATTATCCCATGCTGAAAAAAATGTGCCAAACCGGGAAACCTTTGTTGGTCTCAAGTGGGATGAGCAGTTGGCAGGAGTTGCAAGAAACAATCGATTTCATCGACCGCCAAGGTAGTCACTTCGGAATTTTCCAATGTACAACCGCTTATCCTTGTCCGCCTGAAAAATGGGGGCTTAACATCATCCCCGAGCTAATCAGTCGATTTTCATGCCCAGTAGGATTAAGCGATCATAGTGGCTGCACCACGCCGGGTATCGTAGCCACTGCGTTGGGAGCGAGCATGCTCGAGTTTCACGTAGCATTTTCAAAGATTCAGTTCGGGCCTGATGCGAAAGCTAGCCTTACCTTTGAGCAGACTCAGGAATTGGTGGATTCGGTGCGGCAAGTGCATATTGCAATGCACAATCCGATTGACAAGGATACACAAGCGGCATCCTCGATACATTTACACCATCTGTTCACCAAGAGCATAGTTGCCTCACGAAAGCTCTCCGCAGGACATACGCTCACGTTCGACGATTTGGCATTCAAGAAACCAGGGACCGGAATTGGGGCGAATCGCTGGGAGTCCTTCGTAGGGAAGGTGTTAAAACACGATGTTATTGAAGATCATTTTTTTACGATGAGTGATTTTCGTTAATGCCACTCCATTCCTAAAGAGAGTTTTGAGAAGAAGTCAAACGACGGACGAGAAGGCCGTATTGATCGCGTTCAGGTTATAAAATGTCAATCAAACGAAAAATCTGTGTAGTCATCACTGCCCGGCCGAGTTATAGCCGAGTAAAAACTGCATTAGCAGCGATCCAGTCGCATCCTGATCTGGAACTTCAGTTGGTCGTTGCAGCCTCTGCGTTGTTGGATCGATACGGAAGTGTTGTCAATCAGATTGAGAAAGACGGCTTTCGAATAAATGAAAAAGTTTTTATGGTTCTCGAAGGTGAGAATCCCACGTCTATGGCAAAGACTACCGGAATGGGAGTCATGGAATTGGCCACTACTTTTTTGAACTTGGCGCCCGATATTGTGGTCACCATTGCGGATCGTTACGAGACGATAGCAACAGCAATCGCTGGCGCGTACATGAACATTCCTGTCGCTCACATTCAAGGCGGGGAAGTAACAGGATCGATTGATGAAAAAGTTCGGCATTCAGTCACAAAGTTAGCCGACATACATTTGGTGGCTTCACAAGATGCATTCGAACGTGTCGTCAGACTGGGCGAAGACCCAGAAATGGTTTT
Source organism: Pirellula sp. (assembly GCA_046344995.1). Lineage (GTDB taxonomy): Bacteria > Planctomycetota > Planctomycetia > Pirellulales > Pirellulaceae > JBKCUI01. The sequence continues at coordinate 45,914 of JBKDKR010000048.1, read as the reverse complement.
TAACACTGGCTGTCCTTCGATCGATTTGGCATACGAGATAATGCAAAATCCTGGCGCATCTTTTAACCCTATGGAAAAGTACACGGGAGTAGGCAAATCGTTGGACTTAAAGGGCGGGTACATCGTGGTCATGCAGCACCCGGTTACCACGGAATATCGCGAGTCTCGCGACCATATCGAGCAGACCCTACGTGCCGCAGCCTCTGTAAAGTTGCCCGTTCTTTGGTTTTGGCCAAATGTTGATGCTGGTGCGGATGGCACTAGCGCCGGCATCAGGAGTTTTAGGGAAAACCATGATACCTCTCACTTCCACTTCTACAAAAACATGGCCCCTCATGACTTTCTGACATTGCTTTACCGCAGCAAGTGTTTAATTGGCAATTCAAGTGTCGGGATACGTGAGTGTGCGTTTTTAGGAGTTCCGGTAGTGAATGTTGGTTCGCGGCAAGCTGGTAGAATGCGAGGCCATAACGTCCTTGATGTGGATTATTTGGAGTCCGATATTTGCGACGCCATCAAGAAGCAGGTTTCCCATGGGCTGTTTGAAAGCAGTCGGATTTATGGAAACGGAAAAGCCGGCGAGAAGATTGCTGACGTGCTTTCCGAATGCCAACTGAAAATTGCGAAGAAAATAACGTATTGACAAGCGGTTTGTCATGTAAGGGAATCTGCTTTGGCACCTAGAAAATCTTGCTTGTTTGCGTTAAATCCTTTTCTTGTTGGGCTAGTGAATGATGAATGCTAAAAATGGTGATTTGCGAGAGATGCCGCGTGTTCAATCTCTCGGAGAGGTTTTGATTACGCCACGAACGGTTTCTAGAGGGCTATACAGTAGGATTCAAGCAAAGCTGAAGCGAAGTTGGTGTAGTCGCCGTATTGATCAGATGGTGCGCGATCTTAAAGCAAGTGGGGTGGTGGCTAGCGTAAATGCCTTCCGTGGTACCTTTGAGATGCCTCTTTCTAACAATATGGTAAAGCGTATTTTGCAGGGTTGTTACGAGACAACACAAGTACGGATTCTTGAAGCGATACTTAGAGATGGAGACCATGTGATCGACGTTGGGGCAAATCTAGGTTTGTTCTCCGTGCTCTCAGCCGCAATTGTTGGAAGTGAGGGAGGTGTTCTAGCTATTGAGCCAGTTCCGAAAATGGTCTCTTGCTTGCAAGGGAATATTAGAAGGAACGGATTGAATAACGTCATTGTTTTTGATGGAGTCGCATCAGATACGTTAGACGAATGTACCATACATACAGCAGAAGGAGCAGAGGAGTACTCTTCGATCAAGAAGATCGCTCATCCACACGGGCAGCGTGATAATGAACGCATAGTGAAAGTGAAAAGCTCTACTCTCGATACGCTTGTCACCACACACAATTTGTCACCCTCAGTTGTCAAGGTCGATGTAGAGGGCGCTGAGGGACTGGTGTTTTCCGGAGCCCATGTTGTTCTTGATCGATTCAGACCAATAGTGCTTAGTGAGCTAGACGACAGATTGCTTAGCGGGTTTGGCTGGCATAGTGGGCGTGTGGTTGAATTTTTGTCAGGCCATGGTTATTTTGTTTTCGATCAAAACACAAAGCGTCCGCTTTCAGAGAGTCTTTCTGGATTTGTTGGTGATGTGATCGCGATACCGATGGAGTGTCGGCAGGACTTGGGATGGTGAATTCAATGTCAAAGAAGTCATCCGACAGTGGAGTCGCTTGTCTCCTCAGTCGGCATTGATTGCGAAAGGTGCAGGAAAGTCATGTTTGCGTCATTTCGATAACGCATCCATATGAGTTTTTTTGGCGGCTTTAGACACCGCTCTAAGCATGTGTTGCCGCAGCAAGGTTGTGGGGAGCTAGCTATGAAAACACTAGGTATTATTACTGCTCGCGGAGGTTCGAAAGGGATCCCGCGAAAGAATCTCGTCGAAGTTCGTGGTAAACCACTCTTGGCCTATACTTCAGAAGTTGCTTTGGAGAGCTGTCTCACGCGGGTGGTCCTGTCAACCGATGATGAGGAGATTGCAAATTTTGGTTGTGAGCTTGGCGTCGATGTGCCCTTTCTACGTCCTGCAGCACTAGCAACCGACACTACGCCGACCGTACCAGTTCTTCAAGATGTCGTCCGGAGATTGGAGCAAGCAGGAGAATACTACGACGCAGTCTTTACCTTACAGCCAACCAACCCTTTGCGATTGGTTTCGGATATCAATGGGGCGGTAGGGTTGATGAAACAGACCGGTTGCGATTCCGTAATTGGGTTCAGTGATGTTGGTGAGCGGCATCCCGCACGAATGAAAGAGCTTGCGATTGATGGGCGGGTTGTAGATCCACCGTTTGCTGAACAATTCGAAGGGCAGCGGCGACAGGACTTACCAAGATTTTATTTGCGGGATGGTTCTGTGTATTTGACGCGTCGAAATGTTCTGATGGAACATAATTCCATTAAGGGGAGTGATTGTCGTGCTTGGTTGATTCCAACGCAACGGGCGCTAAACATTGATGAGCCGTTTGATTTGTTGTTGTGCGACTTTCTTCTGCAGCAAGACATTTCTCGATACCCAGGGGAGGCTGCAGGACAGTGAAGCCCTCTCTTCTGATTGCGGAAAGCAAGGACTTTTCTCCAAGAGCATTGAAAATCTTGTCGAGCGCTTTCCATATTCAATGCGATGATTTAGACCGAGTTGGTCTTGTTAGTCGAATGAGCGAGATTGATTGTTTGTGGGTGCGATTAAGAACCTTCATCGATAGTTCATTGATTGCCGCCGCTCCAAAGCTAAAAGTTATTGCGACGAACACAACCGGCCTCAATCACATTGACCTGATTGCTGCTGAGAAGCATGGTGTAGGCGTTGTTTCCTTGCAAGGTGAAGTAGAATTCCTTAAGACGATTCGCGCGACGGCCGAATTGACAATCGCCTTAACACTGGCGGTCTTAAGGAAATTAAACGCGGCACACGAGCACGTTATCGCCGGGGGCTGGGATCGGGTTCCCTTCAAAGGGCACGAGATTTACGAAAAGACAGTCGGAATAGTAGGTTACGGACGGTTAGGGAGCATTGTAGCGGGATACTTCAAAGCATTTGGTGCCGAGGTTTTGATTTGCGATCCAAAATTTGCAGGGCAACGCCAGGTAGATGGTTTCGAGGTTCGAGAACTGCATCAACTCTTGGCCGACTCCGACATCGTCAGTCTGCACGCGAACTACACGCCGGAAAACGAAAAGTTTTTTGGCCAACGAGAATTTCAGTCAATGCGTGCCAACGCTATTTTCGTCAACACAGCACGTGGTGAATTGGTTGACGAATTGGCTTTGTTGGACGCCTTACTTGAACAGCGTTTGGGTGGTGTGGCGATGGATGTGATTTCCCAAGAACATGACGGCGGGGAAATTCTGAAGCGGCTGCGCGAGTTGGCGAGACAGAACCCAGGTATCATCTTGACACCTCACATTGGTGGTAACACCGTTGAGTCGTTGTCACGAACCGAAGACTTCCTTGCGCAAAAATTGGTTGTGTTGGCGAAAACGAGAGGCTGGAAATGAACAAACAACTTGAGGCGAATGACTCTGCACATGGTAGCGCTCAGGAATGGGATGCTATTTGGAAAACAGTCGGCGACTTAGGGCATGCACGCGCAAAGGTATTCACGCGATCTACGCCCAAAACTATTTATGAGTTTTGGCAAAAATGTTACTTCGAGGATTTGTTGCTGACGATGCAACCTCAACCAGATTGGGCATTTTTGGAACTTGCATCGGGTAGAGGAACTACCTCGACGTATCTGGCGAGTAAAGGGTTTAAGAACATCACTCTGTTAGATCTTTCCGAATCGGCTTTAGAGCAAGCAAAAAAGAACTTCATTTCTGAAAATTTCCAGGTGCCACAAACCATTGTCGGAAATGCGGAAGCAACAGGGTTGCCACCGAACTCGTTTGATTGTATTTACAACATTGGAGTCTTGGAGCACTTTGAAGATCCTTCGGCAATTTTGGCTGAGTCATTGCGTTTGCTGAAACCAGGTGGCAAGATTTTTATGCCAATTGTGCCTGCAATGCCCTATTCACACTCAATTCTTTCCCGCGTCCTCTTCAACCCGCTGAGCCTTGCGAGACAAATTGTCAAAAAATTATTGAGGCGGGCTTCGACAAGTTCAGAATCTACAATGGTTCGCACTTCAACGAACGCTGAGGAGTATCTAAGGGTTGCTCGCAAGGTCGGCTTTTCTAATGCCGTTTGTGTTTCCTATAATCCGTATTGGAAACTTTACTCGGATAATAGTCGCATCGAAGATTTTTTCATTGTTCCGATCTATCGTCGGTACTACGCGTTAAGGTCAATATTGGGATTCGTTCCTCGATTGAGGACGTTTTCAATCACCAGTTCATGTTTGCTGCTCACCGCAAGCAAATGAATATAGCCGTTCGAGTAGCGTCATTTCAATAGAATCAAAACTCCCAGATTCTGGTACACCAGCACCCGCAAGGAATCCAACTGGTGGGGCAACGGCGTTGAGTTCGCTCGGCATTTTTGCAACAAAAGTTGTAGCCAAGCCCTTCAATATTGCAGTTAGCATCATTGCCGCAAATTTCCTTGGCCCAGCCGACAAAGGAGTTGCTGCTTGGATTATGGTGCTGGTAAGTATTTCGGCCTATGTCTTCGGCTTCGGTTGCGGATCGGCGATACGATTTTTGCTGGCAGGCCGGACCGAAACACTTAAGCATTTGGCGTGGACGTCAATCGTTATGGGACTCGTTAACGGCCTTGTCGGTTCGTTTTCGATCTTGTTATTAGTTCAAGTTGATTTATTGGGTTCACTTACTCATGCCATACCTCAATCGATCAAATGGGTCATAATCGTCTCCATTCCGTTAATGGTCGTCGAGTCCGTGCTCAATCGGGCATTGATTGGCGAAGCCCGTTACAAATTTATTAACCAGATGGAATTAGGAAGCGCTGTTCTTTACCCATTGCTTTTAATGCTGTTTATTTTTGTGTTTGAATGGGGATTGTTCGGCGCAAATCTTGCATTTTTCGCAACTCGCGGAAGCAGCTTTTTAGCAACCATCATTTACGTTTTTCGCGAGTATGCTCCGATACGGCGATTTGACTGGGATTTTTGTCGGAGATCCTATTCCTACGGGTTACGAATTTGGATAGGTGGCCTGTCGATCTTTTTGAATATGTACCTTGACTCTTTATTTGTTGGCTGGACCATGTCAGCGGCGACGATGGGGAATTACTCGATAGCTGTGACGATAGCCAGGAGCGTAATGATGATGCCCCAGGCAATTAACATCGTTCTCACGAATCGGCTAATCGGACTCGACCGGCATCAAGCCGTTCGCGAGGCAGTCATGTTACATCGGTCAACCTTTTGGATCGTTGCCTTAGCCTCCGCAATATTGGGCGCCATTGGTTATTTTGTGTTGCCGATCGCAATGCCAGAATTTGAAGAAACCCCAATCGTCTTCTTGATTTTGTTGGTTGGCAGCATTTGTTCTGCGTCGTTTACGATTCTCAATTCCTTCTTCGCAAGTCAAGGGATGCCCGGAAGGTCCAGTATCGCCCAGTTGGTTGGTTTTTTGGTCGGCGGAATTGTAACACCTATCCTTGTGTGGAAATGGTCGGGAATCGGAGGGGCAATCGGCAGTTCAATGATTTACTTGATCATCGCCGTCATAATGTGGTATTTCCTCTGGCAGCAAAATTCTCGCGAGGCAATGAAGGCATTTGCATTCCGGTTGGCGGATTGGAAATGGATCATGGGTCAAATGAGGGCTGCAACAATCCGATTTCGTGGAAAGCCCGCCGGATAACCGAAATTGCAAAGTTAACAAAGTTGCTCAGATCTTAACCTGCTCTAAAATAGTGAAGACAGCGATACAGGTTTTGGTGTTCGCGTTTTGCGGCAGTCGCCAGTTGACGCAAATTGGCATCGTTTCAGCCAGAGTTCAACTGTTTTGAGATTGCTCATGTCATTTTTGATATTTTTACGGAAGCAAAAATGGGTTTAAAAGAAACTGCATTAGTTCAGTCGTTTACCGGCATCAAATTGGTAAAGAATAATTTTTTGAATCGAATGGGTTTACAAGTCGCTCGAACCTACGGTGCCCGATGGCTCTACAACCTGAGACCATCGCCGGTTGACCTGAGTATCAAGAATCATCTACAACAACTTCGTAGCGATGGCATGGTTGTTATGGAGAATTTTTTTTCTCCAACTGACTTTGAAGCCCTCAAAACTGAATGCTTGAGCATCCTTGCGAACAACGAGAGTCGCCTTAACACGCGAATGCACGGTCCGACGGAATACTCGATAGCGGTGCTCAAAGAATTCCAGGATGCGAAACAGGATTACATCCGAAAGTTTTATGCTGACCCTCGCTTGTACGCTTTAATGCAAGCGGCAGAAAAAACGAAGTTTAAAATGGAGAATGCTCACCGGGCGATTGAACGAGTGCGTCAAGGAAAGGAAACGACCCAGGGCGACCCCGAAACTGAATTGCATTCGGACATCTTTTTTCATACTCACAAGGCGTGGCTATACCTAACTGACGTGACGCCAAAGGACGCTCCATTGGTCTACGTGAAAGGGTCTCATCGTCTTACCGGGAAACAAGCAAGACACATTTACAAACATAGCTGCAATCCGAAAACTCCGTCACGCCGTGTGACGCCGGATGAACTGAAGGCGATGGGTTGGAACGAGATGGCGTTGGAGTGCAAACAAAATACGTTGGTCGTGGCCAATGTCTGTGGCTACCACCGCCGCAGTGTCGGGCAACCCGGCGGCGAACGAATTTCGCTGCACTGCAGTATTCGTTTGCAACCATTTGCATTTTGGATGAATGGCTAAAACAGTTGTTCATCGGTCTTCCATTTTATCCAAAACCACAGTCGTAATCTGGATGCCTCACACCAGCAATATTCAATGAATCGCTTTCGCAATAACACTCGTCATTTTGGCGACAATAGACGGATTGTCTCCATTAAATTTTCGCCCTGCGGAGTTCAAGTTTGACCAGAATAATCAGTAAAATTCCGATTTTCGGGAAGATTTGGGACCGCGTTGTGCGGCAGCCAATGTTACGTCGATGGATTGAGGAGTGCAAACTCGCGTTGCGCTATCGTGCGCTCTTTCCCGATTCGGTTTGCCTTCCAAATTCTCAATCGCACATCTTCGTCAATCGACGAGATTCGCGTGGACGCAGCGTGCTTCTTTGTGGTGCACAAGGGCAACCAAACTTAAAAGGGATGTGGCATCGAGCAATTACTGAGATCGCTCCCGATATCGTTCTCGACATTGGAGCGAACTACGGGGAGTTTGTATTTGGCGAACGCTATCCGATGGCCAAGCGGGTAATCAGCATTGAAGCAAATCCGGCACTCAGTCCTTTTCTGCAAAAATCCCATCAAAAACATCCGGACCGCCAAAAAATCACGATGTTGACCGCGCTTGCTGCAGAAAAATCAGATCAGGAACTTGATTTTTTTGTCGACCAAGGTTCATCCGGGCGATCGACGGCAGTAAAACGGTCTGATACAGAATCTATTGCTACGCGAATCCGCACGGTTGCCATCGACGATTTACTGAGTGATGTGACCTTACAAGAGATGAAAGTAGTTTTCAAGATTGATGTGGAGGGGTTCGAGCCCGTTGTGTTTTCTGGCATGCGAACGTTGATTAACCGCTCGAAATTCCTTCTGGGAATCTTGGAATTCAACCCGAATCTCATACGACTATCGGGTGTTGATCCGGAGACGTTTCTCAATGAACTCCATTCCAAACTGCAAATTTTCGCGCTGCCCCACCATCATCCCCCCTGTAAATTAATGGAGGGACGCCTAGCGGAAATTTCACGAATTGTAGGTACTGAGAATTTCGAAATGGACTTGCTTGTGACCACTCGAACTGTTGCCGGATCAGCCGATCAAAATTTCGTCGACCAAGTGATTGGCCGTTAAGCAAATGGAAAAGTCAGTGTTTATCTGTCACTGAGTCGAAAGAAAGTGCAGCCCAGTTATGGCTAAGAAAACGCCAAAAATCCTCCTGAACATTACGCATGGCTTTCAGGTTCGGATGCTGTTGCGGAGCAGTATTGCAGAGACTCTCCTTGCAGCCGGCGCCGAATTGGTCGTTTGTAGTCTGAACGCGGATGAGCCCTATTTTGTGCGTGAGTTCAGTCACCCGCAAATAACTCTAGTAAAGATGCCCACCAAGTCCAGCACTTGGGAAAATCGACTTTCAATATGGCGGCAATACTTACTAATGAATCCGTCGTTGGGCGGTACGTTAAATCATAAGTTAGAGAGTTTTCGTCGAGCTCAGCCAAAGCGTTACTATTTGACTCGAGCTTTAAACCTGTTACTCGGAAATATTCCCCTTCTTCGACATGGATACATGCGGGCCGAAAATCGTTTATTCCCCGCCACAGAATTTGACCCACTAATGAAGCAGCATAAACCTGATTTGGTGGTAACTGGTACTCCTGGATTCAACCTGCATGATGTGCATGCGTTGCGTTCAGCAAAGCGTCTCGGGATTACGACTGCGACTGTAATGCTCTCGTGGGATAATCTTACCTCCAAAGGTTACATGAATGGGATTCCCGATCAACTATTGGTGTGGAGTGACCTAATGGCCGACGAAGCAGTTCGATATCACAACTACCCGCGATCGAAAATTCATCAAGTGGGTGCAGCTCAATTCGACCATTATGCGACATTCCGAGAGAATTTTGATCGAAATACTTGGCGTATGAAATACGGCATCCCCAACGATGCGCCGTTGCTGATGTACGGAACAATCAATCCGGCATTAGTCCCGCATGAGTATCAAATAGTAAGTGAAATTGTAGATTGGATGAAAAATGGCAGATTTTCTCGACCGGTGCATTTGTGGGTCCGACTACACCCACAAGTAGTGCAAGGTGTCTATCGGCGAAACGTGGACAACTATTTGGCACTAAAATGTGAAAGAGTGCACATCGAAGTTCCTCCGGTGCATGATTCATGCCTTAACTGGGATCTTCCTAAGGAGGATGCTGAACATTTGGCCAGTTTACTGACGGCATCGGACGTCGTGATCACCCCTAATTCAACACTATCAATTGACGCAGCGTGTGTTGATACTCCGATTGTAAATCTGTTCCACGATTCAACCGGATTTGACGCGAGGGGAATGACTGCACGGCGGTTCCGGTTTTACACCCATTATTCTAAAATACTGGAAACCGGAGGCATCGCGATTGTGGATCAACCTGAGCAGTTTATTCCAGCAATTGAAAGGTATCTCGATAATCCAGGCTTAGATCGGGAAGGCAGAAAGGCAATATTGCAGCAACAATTCAACGGACTCGATGGACGGGCGGGCGAACGAACTGCTCAAGCGTTACTTGAACTCTGTGGCTTGTGTTTCAAACAACAGTACGTAAGTAAAAGTCTTAATTCGCCAATTTTATGAAAAACATCGTCCTGTTAACCGGATCGGAATTGCGGCATCAATACGTCCGCCGAGCGCTGGCTGCTAATCCTAACTTGCGCATGCTGACAGCTTTTTGCGAAGGGGCCCAGCAAAGTTTAGCGGCTAGACTTTCTCGAGCGGAAGAGGATAACACTGAACAGCAACTCTATGCGGCGACCCGAGAACAGACGGAAAGAGATATTTTCGGATTGGCGCTTAAGTATATGCCAGAGGCATCAAATCCTAAATTTTTAGAGAAAGGCCAAGTCAATACGCCAGAAGTGGTTAATTCGATCGTTTGCCTTAATCCCGATATTTTGTGCGCCTATGGATGTTCTTTAATCAAAAGCGAGTTACTGACTAGGTTCGAGGGACGCTTCATTAATTTACATTTGGGCTTGTCACCATATTTTCGAGGTTCAGGAACTAACTACTTTCCGTTGGTTCAGGGGCGGCCAGAATATGTCGGTGCGACGTTCATGTTCTTGGATCGCGGAATTGACACAGGCCGAATCATTCATCAAATTCGTGCCCGAATCTACCACGGCGACTCGGCGCATTTGATTGGAAATCGGCTTATCGCTGATGCAGCTGAAATCTACTCGCGGCTTGTCGCAGAATTTGATCGAGTCGTGGATTTGCCACAACCGTCAAGCGATATACCATTCCAGCTTTGCTTACGCAAAGACTTCACCTTAGACTCACTCCGGCATCTTCAACATCAATTCGACACGGGGATGATCGAAAAATACCTCAATAACGAGAATGCCCGTTGCAAAGAAGTCCCGTTGATCCAACAACCTTGGCTGACCGCTCAGAGCAAAACAACATGAAATTCGTCATGTACCATTACGTAAGGCCAACTGATGATTGCCTTCCTTACTTCCAGGCGTTGCATTTAGACGATTTTTGTGCCCAGCTTGACTACTTTCGTGAGACCGGAGGATTCGTATCACGCGATGAATTGATGGACGCACTCAACGGCGGGCCACTGCCGGAAGGTTACGTGCTAACCTTCGATGACGGCGTAAGCGATCACTATAGCCATGTATTTCCAGAACTTCGCCGTCGCGGATTATTCGGAATTTTTTACGTACCGACAGGTCAATACTTTAGTCACCAACTCCTCGATGTACATCGAATTCATTACTTGCTGGGACGTTGCGGCGGATTTTCAATGATGGAGAAGGTGCAACGACGCATTCGCACTGAAATGCTGTCTCATGCCCACGTTTATGAATTTCAGCAACGCACATATGCGCGACAAGAAAACGACTCCGCAACCAATGAGTTTAAGCGAATATTCAATTACTATATTGCCGCAGAATTTCGCCAGCCTTTGTTGGCAGAACTTGTGAACGAGTTGATCGATGAAAGGCAGCTAGTGGAGCATTTCTACGTATCTCCTAAACAACTGAGGGAGATGCAGGATGGCGGCATGATCATCGGGGGACATAGTGTTACCCATCCAGTGCTAAGCAAACTATCGAAAGTAGAGCAATACCACGAGATTAATGATTGCTTTCAGTTTTTAGAAGCTGCCACGGGAGGGCTTGGAGTACGCACCTTCTGCTTTCCGTATGGCGGTATGCATTCGTTCAATCAAATTACGTTAGAGTTATTACATCAGGCAAATTGCAAGTTCGCATTGAATGTGGACCCTCGTCATGTCCATCAAGATGATGTCCGTAGCAATCTCCTAATGCTGCCGCGTTACGACTGTAATCAATTTCAGTTTGGCCAAGTGCGACGTGTTTAGTCCCGCTAAAGAAAAATGCCTGCCAATGGTGGCGACCGAACACATTGAACCCGTTTTTGCAAAGTCTATTCTCTGGACACATAATTACTACGCCAAGATACTAGAGACAGGCGGGATCTATATAGCCGATTCTGTCGAGCAATTTGCCGAAGCGATGAACCTATACGAATCGAACCTAGGTGCTGACCGTATTGGCCGGGAAGCCATTGTTTCTCAACAGTTGGGTAAACAGGGCGGCAAATCCGGCGTCCGAACAGCGCACAAGCTTTTGGAACTTGCAAGATCCAACTGGAGATAATGATGGCACGACGGCAAGAAAGCGATCGATCAATTCCGAAAACTATGATGGTGACCTGGAGTTTTCCACCGGTTTTGCTTGGATCGTCTCAGATTGCAGCGGGACTTGCCAGGCAATTCAGCTTTGACGAAATGGTTATCGCTGCAGAGAACTGGCCTGGATTAGACCGAAATAAATGGGATGATGAAGGCCGAAGCAAACCCGAGGTCTATTTCATCCACAAGCAATGGCCATGGAAATTCAAAAGAACAGTTCGCCTTTTCTTGATTCCAATTGTGCTATGGCGACTTAGTCGCGTTTTCAAACAAAGTCGAGCCAAACAAATTCTTGCAATGTTTCCATGCGAGTACTATTTGTTCCTTAGTTGGTTGATCTCACGATGGTACGGTGTCCCTCTCTACTCCTATTTTCACAACACCTACTTAGAGAACCGGGGTGGAGTTAAGAAGTTATTCGCGAAGTGGTTGCAACCCAAGGTCTTTCGTGACTCTAACGTAGTCTTCGTAATGAGCGAGGGAATGGAGAAGATACTGTCGCAAAGTAACCCAGGCATCCAATTTCTCCCATTGGTTCACACCTTCGATCAGTTACCAACGCCGCTTTCCAAGATTCCATTAGTCGATAGCAATTTTCGCCTTGCGTTCATGGGGAGCCTTAATAGTTCAAATCAGGATTCTTTTTCGAGGGTAACCAGCGTATTGACCCACTTTCCAAAGTGTTCCTTTACAACCTATTCAGAGAACGCTGCTTCCTATTTCGCGTCCCTTGGAATTCAAGGAAAATCGATCAATCATACCCGAGTCGCTTTCGACGAAGTCGTGGATGCATTGCGAAAGCATGATCTTCTTTTCCTTCCGCACGGGTTTCATGGTGGGCTTAACGATATTGAGTATCAAACAATATTCCCCACCCGAACGATTCCTTATTTGTTGTCGGGCATTCCGATAATTGCCCATTCCCCTCCGAATGCATTCTTGACTCAATGGTTACGAAAATATGATTGTGCCGAGGTTGTCGATGTGCCCGATAAGGACGCGTTGATTTCGTGCTTTGAAAACCTCATCAGGAATCCTAGTCGTTGCCGCGAGCTTTCAGAAAATGCTTGGCGTGCAGCACAAGTGTTTTATGGACCAGAGGTGATTCGAAACCTAAAAAGCCGTCTTTCTTCATGCGACGCAGCTTAGGACTTCCCGTTTACTTTTTGATTACCTATCCTTACTCAATCCGATGAATCGGATGGATTTCAAAAGGTTTATCACGTATCGGTTCAATTCATCGTTTGTACAATTGCGGCAGCACTTAGAACTAGATGATGCCCACTAAGTCCTACAATCTTTGCTGTTTGATCGACAGCCTGGGATCAGGCGGTGCTCAACGCCAAATGACGCGATTGATTCGCGCCTTGGTAGAGCAAGGCCACAGAGTCCGTCTCGTCACATACTATCCGCAATATGATCACTTTTTGCCCGAGGTGAAATCGCTTGGAGTGGAGCCGGAATATGTTGAAACTCGTTCAAAGTTGCTAAGGTTTTTGGGTGTACGACGTGCGATTCGTCGAAATCAAACGGACTGTATCATTTCATTTCTAGACACACCTAATCTGATGGCGGTATTGAGCTCCCTGGGTTTGACTCGAATCCCAGTTGTTGTTTCAGAGCGTAGTTTAAACGTAGATGGTAAGACTTGGGTTAATTGGGTTCGCTTTCAGGCCTTTCGGTTTGCAACTAGAATTGTTACCAACTCCTATTCTCAAGCTCAGTTTGTTAATAAAAATTATCCATTTCTAATTGAAAAGGTTCGAACCATTCTAAATTCTGTCGATTTAGATGATTTCCATCCACGAGAGCCTCAAACCACATCATTTCCGATCCGAATCATAGTCGGTGCAAGTGTAAATCCCGCAAAGAACACTCTTCGATTTCTAGAAGCGGTTAGTTTAGCTGTTCGACGACTTCCACCGGGGAAGCTGCATATCGATTGGTATGGAAACAATTTCTTTGTAAATGGGGAGCCAACCGCTGCGTCTGGATATTATTTGGAAGCCGTAGCTCTTGTGAAGAAACTTGGATTGGAGAACTGTTTCCAGTTTCATCCGGTCGTCGATGATCTACACTTGAGATTCAAACATTATGATGCTGCCTGTTTACCATCAGTGTTTGAAGGATGTCCTAATTTTGTATGCGAAGCGATGGCGTCGGGATTGCCCATTCTTGCGAGTAATGTTAGCGACTTGCCGATGATCGTTGGTTCCGATTGCGGGAGTTTGTTTGATCCGAAGTCGGCTCCTGACATTGCGAGGGTCTTGACGGAATTTGCACTTGAAGAAACCTCTAAAAGTACGCATCGGAGAAGTGCGGCTAGGGACCGTGCAGAGAAATTATTTGCCCCCAAGATTTTTGCTCAATCTTTCGAGAATGTCGTCTTCGAGGCGATTGGTAGGGCAAAAATCGAAACTACAAAAACTCAGGGCCAAATCTAAATACTATGTGCGGAATTGCTGGCTATTTTCAGGTTGACTGCAATCACGCCGTGAGACCGAACCTTCGGGCGGCCCTCGACAGTATTGCTCATAGGGGACCTGACGATGAGGGGATCTTCGAAAACCCACTAGTTGGTCTAGGGCACCGTCGGCTCAGTATAATTGATCTTTCACCTGCTGGACGGCAACCGATGACCAGCAGTGATGGTCGGTTCGTAGTTGTGTTCAATGGTGAAATCTATAATTATCGTGAACTACGTGCGAAGTTAACTCAGTCGGGCTATACTTTCCGCGGCGATTCTGACACCGAGGTCCTAGTCAACGGCTTTCAGCACTGGGGTAACGCCATTTTGAAAGAATTAAATGGCATTTTTGCCTTTGCGATCTGGGATAATGAAAAGAAAGCGTTACTGCTCGCACGTGATCGGATGGGTGTCAAGCCTCTCTATTATCAGTTTTCTGAAGGTTTGTTCAAATTTGGCTCTGAGATAAAGGCTTTGATCGAGCAAGGAGGATTTCGGGCTAAATTGGAACCGCAGGGCTTTCATGAGTTCCTTTACTACGGTAACCCGCTCGGAGAGACGACGATGTTCGTGGGAGTGAAACGTCTCCTCCCAGGGTGTTGGCTTGAAGTCTCAGCGCAAGGCGCCGGAACGGAGGCTTACTGGAAGCTGGAAGATATCGACCGTCAATGTAGCCGCTCTATCGACGAGGCAACAGCGGTTTCTGAATCGAGGAGATTGCTTGAGGAAGCTGTAGCTCGGCAATTGGTAAGTGACGTTCCTGTTGGGGTATTTCTAAGCGGGGGCATTGATTCTTCGGCGATATCAGCGTTTGCAGTCCGTCATTACAGCGGTAAACTGCGTTCGTATTCGGCGGGATTTGACTTTGGCGACCAAAAGAGTGAATTGCCACTTGCAGCAAAAGTGGCCAAAGCTCTCAATACTGAACACCACGAAATCATGATTCGCGGGAGTAATCTACAAGAAGTTATCGTAGATTTGGTTCGGCATCATGACGAGCCCTTTTGTGATGCAGCGAATATTCCTTTGTATCTAATGACCCGTGAAATCAAATCCCAATGCAAGGTGATACTGCAGGGTGATGGTGGTGACGAATTGTTTGGTGGATACAATCGGTATCGCATTATGCAGCAACGAGTGCGTTATCAAATGGTCTTCTCATTGCTCAATCAATTTTTGCCAATCGTTCGGTCTCGACGACGTTACGATCAGATTAAAAGATTTCATTCCATTTTTTCCGAAAAGGATCCAGGGCTTCGTTTAGCCAAGTTTCTTACTGTTGAGGTTGATGGCACCAATTCACCTGCAAAAATACTTTCCAATCGATTCGCCCAGTTGTTGAAGGGAACGAATCCCTTTAAACGTTATCAGCAAGTAGCCAACCGATTTGACTTTCTGGAAGACGAGGTCCAACGATTATTTTGGGTAGACAATTGTATAATCTTGCCGGACCAGTTTCTAGAAAAGGTTGATAAGAGCACGATGGCTAATGGTGTGGAAGTCCGTGTGCCATTTCTTGACAACAATCTAGTAGAGTTTGCTCTAGGATTGCCAGCTGGACTTAAAATGAAACATGGTACGCAAAAACACCTGTTAAAAAAGGCCTTAAGATCGATCGTTCCAGACGAAGTGTTGTTTGGACCAAAGCTGGGATTCGGCGTACCTTATCAGAATTGGATAAAAGGACCGCTTCGAGGATTCATGTTGGATGTTTTTCATAGTCGAGCTGTTCGCGAGCTGGACATTTTCGATATAGAAAACTTGAGTCAACGAATTGAGGAACATACGTCAGGTGCAGCCAACTGGGGGTTTCTGCTGTGGAAAATGCTTAACTTCTGTATCTGGGTGCAAGAATACAATGTGGACTTGAATTTTCCAAGCGTTCCTGCTTAAGGAAAAGGTAACAATCTCGGTCGTCCCGACCTGAATTTGATCAAAACAAGGTACTTCAATCCTTCAAGAGTGGGATTGAAATCATCTGACTAGAAACTGACTAGAAAAGGTAATGAAGTGAAAGTATTGGTTACTGGTAGTAGCGGTCTTATAGGTTCTGAAGCTGTGACGTTTTTTGACAACCTTGGTTTCTCCGTGACGGGTGTCGACAACAACCTACGTGCAGAGTTCTTCGGACCGAAAGGCGATACGAATTGGAATCTACAAAGACTCGAATCCTTGTGTCGCAACTTCACCCATAAACATCTAGACATTCGAGATCGCGATGCCATTGAAGAACTCATTCGGGTTGGTCGATTCGATTTAGTCATTCATGCTGCAGCTCAGCCGAGTCATGATCTAGCCGCAAAACGACCCTATGAAGATTTCGATGTAAATGCTGTCGGTACATTAAATTTACTCGAAAGTTTGCGTCGACATGCACCCGATTCTGTGTTTGTGTTTATGAGTACAAATAAAGTTTATGGTGATGGGCCCAACAAGATTGCACTAGTTGAGAAAGAAACACGATGGGATTTTGCTGACTCTCGGTATCAAAACGGTATTGCTGAGAGTTTTCCAATTGATCAATGTTTGCATTCTTTATTTGGTGTTTCGAAGGTTTCCGCCGACTTATTAACACAAGAATACGGAAGATATTTCGGATTGAAAACTGGTGTGTTCAGAGGAGGTTGTTTGACTGGTCCTGCTCACTCTGGAGTGGAGTTGCATGGCTTTCTAAGCTATCTAGTTCAGCAATCAATACGTAATGAAGATTACACTGTTTTCGGATACGGTGGCAAGCAGGTTCGAGACCAAATCCACAGCCATGATGTGATCAACGCATTTTGGCATTTTGCACAGCAGCCTAGAAACGGCGAAGTGTACAATCTGGGTGGCGGAAAACTAAATGCGGCTAGCTTGCTGGAATGTGTTGATTTAATAGAAAATATATCAGGCTCTCGCCCAAATTTATCATACTCGGAGACGAATCGAATCGGAGATCACATATGCTACTATACCGATTTAGGTAAAATGAAGTCTCACTTTCCCAATTGGGGAATCACGTATTCGCTTCCGCAAATCATTGAAGAAATGGTTCACACTTGTAGGCATTCGAATAACTGATCAAGTTGAACGCCTCGTTTGCTGATTAGTGATTGCTTCACTTCAAACCAGAATATAATGATTTTAGTTATAAAAAAAGAAGTCTTCAAGCTATAGAAAATTGGATGGCTATGGATATTCCATCGACTAGAACGCTTCAATACACAACCGCGAATGTATCAGCGTCCGTAATCAAGCACGGAAATTTTTTTCTGCAAGTAGGATTTTGGGGGTTGCTTGCGATATGCTTCATGAACCTAAATGGAGTAACGGCCATGGTTCTTGGACAGTCACGAGTCATGTCAGTAGCGCTCCTTTTGTGTGGCTTGACGATTTTGCTGAACATGAGAAGCCAGGTTCAGCAATGCATTGGTAGGAGTTGTAAAGCTTTCGTATTGTTCATGCTTGTCTATCTTACGCTTGGTATGGCAGGGAACTCTGCATTCCCGATGTTTGTTAGCCATCTCAACTCAATTTTCATTGTTGTTGTAGGTTCAGTTGCCGCATTCGAACTTTCAAGGCTAAATGGAGCAAAGGCTGTTATGCTTCCGCTAGCTGTCTTCACGACGCTAGGAGCTAGCACAGTATTCCTTACACCAATTTTAGCCCCGTATTACACGAGAATTAAGAATTCTGAGATGGCTATGAACGCGGGAAGGTGGTTGGGCTTCTTTGCTAATCCGAATGAAACTGGGATGGCTGCTGTAATCGCTTTAGCTTGCTGCCTTATTACCTACCAGCTTTATAGGCGAACCATGGTATCAAGGCTGATCATGATTTCTTCAGTTCTGATCCTATTGTTAGCTGTCTTTCTGACATTCTCTAGAGGGGCAGTTCTTTCATTCATTGCAATCGGATCGCTGTATCTCCTCTCATCCAAAGAACGACACGGAAGTTTCTTGGGAATCATGATTGCAGCATCGATAGGATTGACTATTGCATACTGGTTTTTCTCAGCAGGTTATAAGGATTTTCAGTGGACCTATGAGCAACGTGCTCGACTTGAAAGTATTAACAGGATGATTTCTAGCGACGGACTTAGTGAGGCTGATTTAGGTAGCAGATGGAGTGGCGTTGAAGCTGGTTTGGATTACTGGGGAGAAAATCCAATTTTTGGTAACGGATTGGGAACCATGCGGGCGATGCCTTACAGATATTTTGGGGGATTGGGGTGTCACAATACACACTTGACTGTATTGGGGGAGGTAGGTTTGGTGGGATTCCTCTTCTACATGCTTTGGATTCTCCTGTATATTCAAGATTCATTACGTGTTTCAAATTCAACGATTAAAGGTTTTCTGTTTCTAGCAATTGGGATATTCGCTATCTACGGTAGCATTAGTCATGGTATACTGGACGCGCGTGGACCAAATTTACTGTTGGGAGTTTGTTTTGGATTGCTGCATCGCTATAACGCCTTCGGTGGGGCGCACGCAAATTAGATTTTATCCACGGAACACAGCTGTGTGCTAGGTGTAACGCGATTCATTTGGTAAAGTCAAGCAATTAATAGTTTTCTTTTTCCAGTTCGAGCGTGAATATTTCTTCAGAGACCACAAGGTCAAAGCTGCTAATTGTGGGGGGATTTCCTCCAGAAGGCGCGAAGGTTTACGGGGGCATAGTTACTTCTTGTCGTGCTCTCGTTAACTCTCAATTCGCAGAGATCTTTCAGTTGGAATTGCTTGATACAACACAAATTAGCAATCCACCACCAATGTTTTTGGTTCGGCTAGTTCTGGCGTCTCGACGTTTCATGAATTATCTTGTCAAATTAATCATTTTCCGACCTGACACAGTTCTCCTATTCACTTCGAGGGGTGCTAGTTTGGTGGAGAAAGGAATGATGGCCTGGGTGGCACGATGCCTTGGTGTACCATCGATGATTTTCCCTCGAGGCGGTGCATTGATGGTTGATTACGATGAGCAAAAGTGGCAACAATTTTGGATTAGGTTTTTGCTCAAGGGTGCAAAAATTTTTCTTTGTCAGGGGCCATCTTGGCAACGTTTCGCCATCGATAAGATTGGATTTCCTCAGCAACAGACGGAGGTTGTGCTGAATTGGACAGCGACTTCTGACTTATTGCTGGTAGGTACCCAAAGGAAAGTCGAGGAAACAAATCCTGAGATTCGATTCTTGTTTGTTGGTTGGCTAGAGAGGGAGAAGGGCATTTTTGAACTTCTTGAAGCATGTGCTGCACTTGCAAAGGAAAGAAAGTTCTTGCTGACAATCGCTGGTCGCGGTCGTGTCGAGCGCGAAGCAATGGAGTATGTGAAAAGTAAAGGCCTTGATCAACATGTTTCTTTTTCAGGCTGGGTTGAGGGGGCCTCACTTGTTGAACTGTACAGTAAACATGATGTTTTCGTGTTGCCATCGTGGACAGAAGGTTTCCCAAATTCGATGATTGAAGCGATGGCTTGTAAATTGGCTGTTATCGTAACAGATGTTGGAAACATTCCTGATCTCGTGAGTGACGGAGAGCAGGCATTGTTGATTCCTTCTCGAAATGTGGAGGCTTTGAAGCGAGCCATGCTATTGATGATGGACAACCCTTCTGCAATGCGAGGGTTGGCGCAGTGCGGGCATTTAATGGCGATAGAAAAGTTCTCAGTTGGGAAAGCAGTCGACTCCCTCGTGACAGCAGTCGGCAAATGCATTAATTTATCTTAAAATTAATGTGCTCAAAAAACAATGAACCTTTTGCCAAGAAGAAATTTCGTCGGAAAGACCGACGCTTTATATTGTTGCTTCGATGGGTTTTTGGTATCTTGACCTTGATGCTGAGGTGATGAAACTGTCGTGGCGTGAATGTTGAAAACTAAGATAGAGAACGGCGGTTGGCTTTTTAAAAAATATAAAGTCGTTGTTGTTGTGATGGGAAATGTTCTGTGTTTTTGATATGTGTTTCGCTATTGATTTGGTTTCTTGCCGTCGGTTATCATAAAACAGCCTAGGAATATCTGATGTGTGGAATTGCTGGTTATTCAGAATCGCCTGACGTCGAAAGGAGCGTTGAGTCATTTTTACGGGTCGTTAATACAATGAGTCATCGCGGGCCTGACGATGTTGGTGTTTATTTTTCTGAAGAG
Source organism: Pirellula sp. (assembly GCA_046344995.1). Classification (GTDB taxonomy): domain Bacteria; phylum Planctomycetota; class Planctomycetia; order Pirellulales; family Pirellulaceae; genus JBKCUI01. The sequence continues at coordinate 25,779 of JBKDKR010000048.1, read as the reverse complement.
TATGGAATTGGTTTGGGACATACAAGGTTGGCCATTCTTGATCTTACCTTGAATGGTCATCAACCAATGATGGCAGACGAGGGTAGGGTAGTCCTCGTGTTCAACGGGGAAATCTACAACTTTAGGGACATACGGACCGATTTGCAATCGAAGGGTTTTTCCTTTTCAAGCGATTCCGATACAGAGGTTTTGTTAAAACTATTTTGTTCTTACAGGCAAGATAAAGCGAATATCCCAGATATGTTAAGAAAGCTAAATGGAATTTTTGCTTTCGCGATTTGGGACGCTTGCGATGGCACGCTTCTTGTTGCGCGTGATGCACTTGGTGTCAAGCCGTTGTACTACTCTCATGCTAACGCTAGGTTTTCTTTTGCGAGCGAGATAAAGACGCTGCTGCTTACTGCACCCGTTGGTTGTGAAATTGACCATTCGGCCATTGACAGATATTTGAGTTATGTATGGTGTCCTGGTTCCGGAACTCCTTTTAAGAATGTGCGCAAGTTGAATCCTGGCGAAGCGATCGTCATTTCCGAGGGAAAGATAAAGGAGCAATTTGTGTGGTACCAGTTGCCACTGAAAAGGAGGGATGATAAGCAAAGGATTATAAGTCGCGATGCCGCAAGCGATGTCGCAAAAGATTTAGAATCGCATATTCGTAACGCCGTGCATCGACAAATGGTTTCCGACGTTCCGGTAGGCGCTTTTCTTTCCGGTGGTTTAGATTCTAGCACAATTGTCCATTTCGCCAGGGAGACGAACTCGAATATTCGATGCTTCACGATGCAATCATCTAGTAATGAGGATGGCTTTGTTGACGATCTTCCCTATGCGAAGAAAGTCGCAGAGCATCTAAATGTAAGTCTTGATATAGTTCCTGTGGACAGCGGACTAATGGCGAGCGATTTAGAGTCGATGGTCGTGCAGCTCGATGAGCCCTTGGCCGATCCTGCGCCTCTCAATGTTTTTTACATAAGTCGGCTTGCGCGTGAAAACGGCATCAAGGTATTGCTTTCTGGGGCGGGAGGTGATGATTTGTTTTCAGGTTATCGTCGCCATCATGCGCTGCTTCTTGAACGATATTGGTCGTGGTTTCCTAGGATTTTCCGAAGAGGGTTCGAACTTGCTGCTTTAACGCTTAATCAAAAGCCCGTAATATTTCGACGACTTCGCAAGATGTTCAATGGTGCTTCGCTCGATGCTGACGAAAGGTTGGTAAATTATTTTCGATGGATAGATCGTTCCGATTTGAATCGACTCTACAGCAAGGACTTTAAACGAGAACTAGAAAAGTCAGAGCGTGTGGATCCAATTGTCGAGTATGTTCACGACTTGCCTTCGGATTTGTCGCAGCTCGAGAGGATGTTGTTGATAGAACAACGTTTCTTCCTTCCTGATCATAATCTTCTGTATACAGACAAGATGTCGATGGCAGTGGGTTTGGAAGTTCGGGTTCCCTTTCTGGATCTTGACCTTGTGAATTTTGCAGGTAGTATCCCCTGTTCCATGAAGCAGAAGGGACGCGAAGGTAAGTGGATTCTCAAAAAAATGATGGAACCTTACCTCCCCAAAGAAATTATCTATCGACCTAAAACTGGATTTGGTGGACCAGTTAGGCGTTGGATGCGTTTCGAACTACGAGACGTTGTAAGTGATGTGTTGAGTTCGGATAGTTTAAGCAATCGTGGACTTTTCGATCCCAACGCGGTTCAGAATCTCATAGATTCCAATGACAAAGGAACAATTGATGCCGGTTACACGTTGCTTTCATTGGTCTGTATCGAATTATGGTGTAGAAACTTTATAGATTCAGATGGAAATCTTCCATTGAAGACTCTTCACGAAACAGGATTTAAGACGGCTTAAATGAAGCAAATTCTACAGGACTTGACAAACGGATCCACGTCTGTAAATGTTGTACCATCGCCTGGAGTGTCAAGGGAACGTTTGATAATACAGACTCGCCGTACGCTTATCTCGGCGGGTACGGAGAAGATGCTCGTCGAATTTGGGCAAGCTGGTCTAATCGGAAAGGCCCGTGCACAGCCTGAGAAAGTAAAACAAGTTATTGAGAAGATCAGAACTGATGGGCTGCTACCAACGCTTGATGCGGTTTTTGCTAAACTAGGTGAGCCTTTACCTTTGGGCTATTGCAATGCCGGCGTGGTTGTCGAGGTCGGTTCAGGTGTAACCGAATTCGCCGTCGGTGATCGAGTCGTTTCGAATGGTCCACATGCTGAGTTTGTCTCCGTTCCTAAACTACTTTGCGCAAAGATTCCTGATAACGTTTCTGACGAACAAGCTTCTTTTACTGTCCTCGCTAGCATCGGTCTCCAAGGCGTTCGGCTGGCGCAGCCAACGCTCGGGGAAACAGTTGTGGTCTACGGACTCGGACTCATAGGATTGCTGACGGTCCAATTGCTTAAAGCATCCGGGTGCCGCGTTATCGGGGTCGATATCAATGAATCGCGATTGTCTCTTGCAACGCAATTCGGAGCCGAGGTGATAAATGGAAAAGAATGCGCTAATATCCCGGCCAAGATCATGGCTCTCACTGATAACCGAGGAACTGATGCTGTAATCATCACTGCATCAGCTAAAACGGACTCCATTATCAGCGATTCAGCAAAGGCATGCCGTAAACGAGGCCGTATCGTATTGGTAGGTGTGATCGGTCTGCAATTAAACCGAGCTGATTTTTACGAAAAGGAACTTACCTTTCAAGTTTCTTGTTCCTATGGACCAGGTCGCTACGATTCGAACTACGAACAATCTGGGCACGATTACCCTATTGGTTTTGTCCGCTGGACAGAACAGCGAAACTTTGAGGCCGTTCTGTCGATGCTTTCGTCCGGCCAACTGGACTTCAGCAAATTAATCACTCACCGCTTTTCCCTCGAAAAGGCCATAGCTGCGTACGAGACAATTCAAAACGAGCCCTCTTCATTAGGCGTCGTCCTTGAGTACTCCGATAACGCGGACCAATCTAGAACGGTTGCTTTAACAAACGCTAAATCCGTTCGACGAAACTCCTCGCCGGTAATGGAATCGTCTACCGTTTTAGCTGTCGTCGGTGCTGGAAACTTTACCAAAGCGACGATGATGCCGGTCTTGACGCAGCTCCCCGCGAGGATGAAATACATCGTCGGACGTACCGGTACAGCTGCCATCCAGCACACTGCCTCTAAGTTTGGCGTAGAAAACGCGACAACGGACCTGGATTCAGTATTAGGTGATCGCGATGTGAATTTGCTCATGGTAACCACAAACCATGACTCGCACGCAAATCTTGTTTGCCGAGCCTTGCTCGCGGACAAACATGTTTTCGTAGAGAAGCCGTTGGCACTCGATGTGTCGCAGCTCAAAAGGGTTTTGGATACAGTTGAGAAAGCCCAGGGGAAACAACTATTAGTGGGTTTCAATCGGCGGTTCAGTCCCCATATTCAAAAGTGTCGCGAACTGTTGCGAGGAAGAGCAAACCCGATCGCGATCAATATTGTAGTAAACGCAGGAGAAATCCCTGCGGACCACTGGGTCCACGATCCAATCGTGGGTGGTGGGCGCATAATCGGTGAAGCGTGCCATTTTCTGGATCTGGTTGTTCATCTATCGAACAGTCTTATTCGCTCGGTATCTGCAAGTCGTTTTGGCGGAAATGTCTCGGTACGCGATGATAAGATGACAATCTCGTTGCAACTCTCGGATGGCTCTATTGCCAGCATCAATTACTTCGCGAACGGAAGCAAAAGTTATCCAAAGGAGAGGATATCGATCTTCTCAGATAATCGAATTTTGGAGATCGACAATTTTCGGCTAACACGGGGTTACGGAGTAAAAGGATTTTCCAAACTCAAAACGTTTCGGCAAGAGAAGGGACACAAGCAACAATTTTCAGCCCTGATAGATCGAGTAACAAAAGGTGGAGATTGGCTTATTCCATTAGACGAAATCACCAATGTAACTTTGGCGTCTATTGCCGCAGTACATGCAGCTGAGACGGAACGGACGATCATGATCGAAGAAATGATGAAAGAGATTTAATAGCAGTCGGCGAAAAAGCTTTGATTGTTGTTTTCCCAAAAAATGATAACGCAAGGACGCAAAACCAATGGTCGGGTGCCAACAAGCGAGCGTCCATCAAGATTTCTTGGAATAGACCCTACAAAAACAGAACCGTCTCGCTGCGAATGGCCCGGCAACGGGCGGCTTGCGTCACGCCGCTAGTGTGTTGATGTCTAATTTACCTTTATTGTAGAGCAAGATGCACGTTTTGTATTTTCACCAATACTTTTCCACTCGCGAGGGTAGCACCGGAACGCGATCCTACGAGATGGCTCAAAAGCTTATCAAGCGCGGGCACTCAGTGACGATGGTTTGTGCAAGCTATGGTGCTGCAAAAACGGGCATTGACGGGCCGTTTCATCGCGGTCGACGTGAAGGTACAGTCGATGGTATCAGAGTTATCGAGTTGGAACTCCCAATATCGAATCGCGATAATCTTCTAAAGCGTACTTGGACTTTTCTCAAATACTCACTTCGAAGCTCGTGGATTGCTTTGTTTACCAAATGCGATTTAGTGTTTGCGACGTCCACTCCACTTACCGCGGCTATTCCAGGTCTGATTGCTAGTTGGCTTCGTTGGAGACCCTTTGTTTTTGAAGTTCGAGATCTATGGCCAGAGTTACCAAAAGCAATGGGGGTCATAAAGAATCCAATCATTCTTCTTCTTATGGCCATTCTAGAGAAGCTAGCTTATCGTTCCTCCATCCGTTGCATTGGACTTGCTCCGGGAATCGTGGACGGCATTGCCAAACATATTTCCCGCGATCGTATCGAATTGATACCTAATGGGTGCGACCTGGATCTATTTGACCCAAAATTGGTCGTACCATGGCGTCCGGATGAATTCAGTAGTGACGATTTCGTAGCTGTTTTCGCAGGAACACATGGGACAGCAAATGGTCTTGATGCTGTCCTGGATGCCGCGAAAGTCTTAAAGGGTAAAGGACGAAAGAACATCAAGCTCTTATTAGTCGGAGACGGTAAGAACAAGGATGCGTTGGTGGAACGCGCAAAGGTAGAAGAGCTTAGCAACGTGGTTTTTTTGGGTAGTGTTCGTAAGGATCTTGTGCCAGGGTTGCTAAGGGGTGCCAATGTAGGTATGCAAATTCTGGCTAATGTACCTGCGTTCTATTATGGCACGTCGCCCAATAAATTTTTCGATTATCTGTCGGCCGGGTTGCCCGTTCTGAACAACTATCCTGGCTGGGTCGCGGACATGGTCGTTGAGAATGATTGCGGAAAAGCTGTGCCGCCCGAAGATCCCGATTCCTTCGCTGATGCTCTTTGCTGGCTTGCGGATCATCGCGATCGAACACAGGGAATGGGAATCGCAGCACGATCTCTGGCGATCAGGGAATTCGATCGCGATAAGCTATCCGACAAGTTCGTTGATACGTTGGAAACAGCGATTTCAGTTCATTAGTCGATTGATTCGAGAATTTAGGAATCGATTGACTGGATTGTACCAAGCCAACTTTCTTTCTGCATGCTTGGTTGCCACGCGGGTTGTAGCTGACAAGAATTAATCAAATTGAATCCTCTACGAAAAGCCTATTGGATTGCAAAAGGTGTTGGCTGGGACAACATTCCTCGTCGGCTTTACCAATCCTTCTCTATTCGTACGGGCAAGCTGAGCCGATCGCAGAATCCGAGCTTGTTTCGTCCCGAACTTTGCCCGCTATACACAACTTCTTCCTTCGATCGACTATCACAATGGAAGCTTCGATCGCAACGCTTTTTCAAGACACCATCCCGGACCGAGCTAAGAAAGATCGTGCCCCCAACAACTTGGGACGAACAAGTTGTTGCGCCGATAAACGACGCATTTAAAGGTGACTATCCGATGTTTAGTCGCTGGTCGTCTCCGCTCGGGTGGCCACCTAATTTTAACCATGATGCAACGAATAAGCTCGATTGGCCAGTCGGCCCGATTTGGACCAAAACGACGAAATCAGGTGGGAGCTTTGATGATATAAAACTGGTTTGGGAGCCTTCTCGATTAACATTTCTTTATCATTTGGCGCGTGCATACCGATACGATGGCAACGAGGTTTATGCCGAATCGATCTGGAATTGTATTGAAAGCTGGATCAAACAGAATCCAGTGAATCAAACCGTTGCATGGGGATGCGGACAAGAAGTCGCCTTTAGGTTGATGGCAATCTTGTTCAGCGTATTCTGTGTTCTCGACAGTCCTTCCACTGATGCAAATCGGCTAGCTCAAATTGACACGCTAGCATGGCAGTCTGGGCATCGAATCGCAAGTAACATTAATTACGCTATCAGCCAGGAAAACAATCATGCCCTAAGCGAAGCCCTTGGCCTGTGGACATTAGGGATACTCTTTCCTGAATTACCTGATTCTTCAACGTGGTTGTCTCAAGGAAAATCGATTTTAGAGAATGAGATTAAGCGTCAGGTTTACGATGATGGTGCATACGTTCAACATTCAATGTCTTACCATCGTGTTATGCTCGACGACATGCTGTGGGCGATTCAATTGGGCGATCTCAACGACATGGCGTTTTCGTCATCGACAATCGAAAGGGTTAAAAAGGCGGTACAATGGTTAGATGAGTTTGTCGATGAGGAAACAGGACGAGTACCAAACCTGGGAGCAAATGATGGAGCAAACATTCTTCCCCTTTCGTGTAGCGACTATCTAGATTATCGACCTGTTATCGTCACCGCCTCGGTTCTGTTAGACTTGCCGATACGGGAACGTGACTATAGTTTGGCGCTTGAGAAAGCAAGTTGGTTCAAAGGCTGCATTTGTTCTCCCCGGATCAAAAACAGTTTTTCATTTGGCGATTCCTGGGACTCCCCGGTTGGAGGCTATGCTATTCTTCGTCATTCGAAAGGATATCTGCTTTTAAAAGGCGGACAATATCGCGACCGACCTGGACAATGCGATGCACAGCATGTCGATGTGTGGCACCGCAATGACAACATTCTCCGTGACGGTGGTAGCTTTCAATACTATCATCGTGATATGAGCCTAAAGAGTCTGTTTTATTCCGTTAAATCACACAATACATTTCAGGTAAACGAGCAAGAACAGATGGAGAAAGGGCCAAACTTTCTTTGGTTTAATTGGCCGACGGTGATGGATCGTCGAATGTCGGATACAGAATTAGATTCAATGATCCGCTTCAATACTCCATTTCCCTACTCTCATAGACGAAGAGTGGTTCACAACTCCTGGGGATATACGATCGAGGATTCACTTGTATCACTCTCCAGGAGTGATCACATATCTAGTTGCGTTTGTCGTTGGCGTCTCAGTCCACGGTTGCAATGGTCTCTGTTGGATTCGGAAGTTGTAGGAACCATCGAAGATCAGAAAGTGTGTAGAATCAAATTTAGCAGCAAGTCACCCGTGTCAAGTCTTCTTGCCGAAGGTTGGGAATCGCTTTACTATGGTGAGAAGTCCAAGTTGCCTGTTGTTGAAGTCGCTGTGAGCGGCAATGATTTGCATACAGAAATCGAGTTATTCGATGAATGAACGATCAAACACGATTCTTAAGATTGTCAACGAGGTTCTTGAGGAATCTGGCCGTTCTCCCGTGTGCGAACTTCTTGATACACAACATTTGAAAGTAGATCTTGACTTCGATTCCCTCGATTTGGCGGTGCTTACTGTCAAGATCGAAGCGGAAACGGGAATCGATGTTTTTGCGGACGGGATCGTCGAGACCGTTGGACAGATCTGTGCAAAACTGGAACGCTAATCATCCCTTTCTTGTGGACTCGAAATCCGTATCTACCGCCACCATTACGTACGGGCAGCTATTCAGGGATTTGGACTCATTCGTTAATGATCATGACTCGTTGCAGTTATTCGATCCTTCCAAGCGACAACGCCTTTCTGATGCTACCTTGTATGGTTACTTGATTCGACTCTTTGCAGCGATCAGCAAAGGTGAATCGCTCACTCTCAATGATCTTAGTCCACTCGATATTCGCAACGATAGCACAAACAACAACGTCACAAGATCATCGGGCCCGCAATCCTCGGAAGAGCAATCTGCACAACTTCTGCCTGACCGTATCGCAAATCTGACAGATCGAATTCTAAAATCGAAGAGTCGCATCACGCTATTCACGTCCGGCACCACCGGAACTCCTAAACCAATTCATCAGACGGTAGCAAATCTTACCAGAACTGTTCAGATCTCCGATAAACACCACGAGGATGTTTGGGGACTTGCCTACCAGCCTACCAAAATCGCTGCCTTGCAAGTTCTCCTGCAAGCAATATGCAATGGAAACACTATCGTTAACTTGTTTGGTCTACCAATCGTGGAGACTCGTGAGCAGATTCGCGCATGTCGTATCTCGCACTTGAGTGCGACGCCGACCTACCTTCGCCTTATCGCCGCAGATAGCTGTCCATTTCCTATGGTCCGTGCCGTAACTGTCGGCGGAGAAGTGTGCGATGCCGGATTGCTCTCAAAATTGAAAACCCTTTTTCCCAACGCGAGATTTCGAAACGTATATGCATCGAGTGAAATGGGGACTCTTTTGCACTCATCAGACGATTGCTTTGTTGTACCCGATTCGATCCGTAATTCTGTTCTCATACGTGACGGCAGGTTGTGGATTCACCAAAGTCTCATCGCTGAAAATCTCCAAGACCATTGCATTGATGGATTCTGGGATAGTGGAGACGAGGTTCAAATCGTTGATGAAAATCCTCTTCGACTAAAGGTTTCAGGGCGTCGCACTGATTGGATAAACGTTGGTGGCACAAAGGTAAATCCTCATGACGTCGAAATGTTACTTCGAGCGATACCTGGAGTTATCGACGCGAGAGTCTTTGGCATTGCAAATTCGGTAACCGGTCAGTTGGTGGCTGCTGAGTTGTCGAAAGATGGCTCAACAGAACTTGATGTGGGGACTATACGAAAGCGTATGCAGGAGGTACTACCGGCCGTTGCAGTACCTCGAGTTATTACCTTGCGGGATGCAAATAGAGCTACCGACACTTTAAAAAAGGAACGGCTTCAGTGAATATCCTATTGACCGGAGGCTCCCGCGGACTTGGTAAAGTGATAGCGGAATCACTACTTTGCAGAGGGGATTCGATTTGGATTATTGCCACAAACCCAAAGTCTCACGAGGGCTGGCCAAAAGATCTCGCAGATCGGGTGAATTGGGTTTATGCCGATCTCGGTGACCCCGAAAAGCTAAAGGATACACTTGCAACTTCGCTCGATCCAACGCGATTATCCTTCGACGGACTCGTTAACAATGCGGCGATTGCATACGACGATCTAGTGACCAATCTGAATGTCCCGGATCTTGAGCGGAGCTTTCGGGTAAACGTTTTCGCTCCAATGGAATTAAGTCGGTTTGCAATTCGGAACATGTTGTTACACCGAAAAAGCGGGGCGTTAGTCCACATCAGTTCAATTTGCAGTCGAACGGGATACAAGGGCCTCGCGATGTACGCCGCAACCAAAGGTGCCATCGAGTCCTTTTCGCGAGGATTGGCGAGAGAATGGGGTAGCAAAGGAATTCGTAGCAATTGCGTTTTGCCAGGTTTTATGGAAACCGATATGTCCTCGACACTATCTCAAGAGCAACGCGACAAAATTTATCGTCGATCTTCATTAGGGTGTCCCACTGATCCCAAAAGCGTAGCCGAAACGGTTTGCTATTTGTTAAGTGACGCTAGCCGGTCGGTAACAGGACAAGACTTTATTGTTGATTCTGGTAGTATGTAAAAGCCCTTTTCCTAGGTGACATCCAATTTCGCAGCGAGATGAATCCGAAAAGTAATGACATTCCCCGAGAGGCTCAAAGTCGAATCCTCATTAACACCCATCGAAGAACTCTCGCCCTCTCGCGCTCAAAATTGTAACCAAGAGCCAGGCACCATGAACCGAGAACCATTCTTCGCCTTCATTATCCCCAACTCCTTCGCGCTGCCCATATGGCCGTATTGATCATCTTTGGTAGTCGCACTGCATTAGAAGTAGCTGAGGCTGCTGAAAACTGCGATAGCAATTCCTTTGACGACGTTCTCGTTCGCTTTTTTGCGGAACCCGAATTTTCCGATTCAATTGCCCCCGAACTCGAGTCCAAGTATTCGAAAGTCTACTTTCATGCTGGAGTTGCAGACGTTGCAGCAAAGCAAGAAATCGTTTCCGCCTGCGTCGCAAGAAATTGGATTCCGCATTCGATTCTTCATCCGACGGCCGTTGTTTCACGTGATGCAAAAATCGGCAAAGGTGTTTTCGTTGGTCCTCTAGCGGTCGTTTCTACTCAAGCTACCGTAGAAGATTATGCGATTATCCACATTCATGCTTCGATAGGCCATGATTCAATCGTAGGCGAATATACGTCGATCTTGCCGGGTGCTCGAGTTAGCGGAAACGTTCGCATTGGCAAACGAGTCCTGGTCGGTAGCAATGCTTTCTTAAACGCGGGTATTTCAATAGGAGATGATTCCCAAATCGATGCCTTGACTTATGTTGCCCGGAACTTGCTCCCATCGATGCTGTGCAGCGTTCGCATCGCTCGTCCGGTTCCTCGTTTGAAGAAAGAACAATAGGACGATGGATTTAGCGAAAGAGATTCTAGTTTGTGTTGAGCAAGCGATTGGCAAACCCAACAAAATGGTTTTGCTTCATCAGCCCTTTTTTCCACCAACGGCATCACAATATGTCGGAGAGTGTGTGGAGACGGGATGGGTTAGTTCTGCAGGTTCTTATGTAACGAAGTTTGAACAACTCTTAGCCAATGTAACGGGAGCTAAGCGAGCCATTGCCGTCGTTAATGGGACTGCCGCGTTAGAAATCTGTTTTCGGTTGGCGGGTGTGAAGGCTGGCGACGAAGTAATATGTCCATCGCTTACCTTCGTAGCGACGGCCAATGCCATCAGTCATTGTGGTGCAACTCCCCATTTTGTAGATGTTTCGACTGAGCGACTTTCGATCTGTCCTGAATCGCTCCGGTCGCATCTGAAGCGAATCGCAAAAGTTGATGAATCGGGACGGACATTAAATCGCGAGACTGGTCGGCCTATTTCTGCGTTATGTTTGATGCATTGCTTTGGGCACCCTGGTGAAATAGATCAACTAGCATCAATCTGCAACGAATTTAACTTGTTGTTTATTGAGGACGCTGCCGAATCTTTAGGATCCTATTACAAATCGAAACACACTGGACGTTTTAGTAAACTTGCAGCCATAAGCTTTAACGGGAATAAAATCGTAACGACAGGTGGAGGCGGAGCAATTCTCTGTGATGACGATCATCTTGCCGACTTAGCGAAACATGTAACATCGACTGCCAAGGTTCCGAGCGCATGGGAATTCCACCATGATCATATCGCATGGAACTTTCGTATGCCAAATCTCAATGCTGCACTGGGTGTGGCTCAGCTTGAAGTTCTTCGCGAAATACTTAAGTGTAAACGAGAACTAGCGAATCGTTATGCTTCTATATTTGCAGCACTTCCCGAGGTAGGCTTCGTTGCCGAGCCTTCGGACAGCGTGAGCAACTATTGGTTGAATGCGATACGGTTGCCAGGCAAGTCGTTGGAGATTCGCAATTCAGTCTTGAAGATCTTGAATGATGCGGGATTTCAAAGTCGTCCTATTTGGGAACCGATGCATCAATTACCAATCTATGCCCATTGCCCGAGGTCCGATTTACGTCGCACTGAAGCATTAAAGTGTGAGATAATAAATCTGCCTAGCTCTGCTTTTCTCGGTAAACCGTAACTAGGTACGTGCTAACGATGCCTTTTTACAAGAGTCGTATGGTATTGGAAATACGTCGCTCTGCGAGCGTCTACTACATCTTCGAATCTTCTCCTGTTGAAAGTTTTTTATGCGGCCTGTCGCGGTAATCGGGTTCGGAGGACACGCGAAAGTGGTGTCCTCAGCGCTGAGAGCTTTAGGACAAAACATCGTTGCTTATACTTGTTTGGACCCATCTGTAGAGGATGTGCGGCTTGTGAGGGGAGAAGTCCTAACAGATGACTCGCTTGTGGCGAAATACTCGCCAGATCAAATCAACATCGTATTAGGCTTAGGATCTGTCACGCCGAACCTCGATGATTCACTTCTACGTCGGGTCGTAGGGTACTACACAGGTAGAGGTTATCAAATCGTAGGATTCGTTCATCCTTTTGCTTGGGTTGCGTCCGAATCGTATATACACCCCTCTGCTCAAATCAACGCCGGGGCTGTCATTCAACCAGGAACGAAGATCGATCCTTTCGTTATTGTGAATACTAAGGCGTCAATTGATCATGATTGTCACATTGGCGAAGGTAGTCACGTCGCACCTGGAGTTACCATATCGGGAAACGTTAAGATCGGTAAAGGATGTCATCTTGGAACTGGGTGTACAGTCATTCAAGGAATAAAAATAGGTGATGGAGCGATGATCGCTGCTGGCGCTGTTTTAACGCGAGACGTTCCGAATGGCGTTTGGGTAAAAGGGGTTCCTGCAAAACCATTTAAATAACCAATGTTCAATATTTACTGGAAAGCGTTGCGAAATGGATAACGTCCTCTATCAAATCGGCAGGCAGGAGCCTCTGTTTCAAGAGGATCTAAAATCGGTCGATTCCGAATTCAGTCGCGAAATTGAAAATAGTCGATTTCTTGTTGTAGGTGGGGCTGGCTCCATCGGTGGAGCAGTCGTTCGAGAACTCTTTGCACGCAACCCAAAGGCGCTGCATGTGATCGATACCTCAGAAAACAACTTGGCGGAACTTGTTCGAGATGTTCGGTCGTCGATGGGTTACATCCAAGGCGAATTCCATGCGTATTGTTTTGATGGTCTCGGGCCTGAGTTCGAATCTTTTGCCCATAACAGCCTAAATGCTGGGCTAGGCTACGATTACGTTTTAAATTTCTCAGCGTTGAAGCACGTAAGGAGTGAGAAGGATCCGTATACGTTGATGAGACTATTGGACGTAAACGTTTTTCTTACCAAACGATTGCTTCGGTTTGCTCGCGACTGTCGTGCAAAGAAGTTCTTTTGCGTTTCGACGGATAAGGCCGCCAATCCCGTCAACATGATGGGCGGTTCTAAGCGCATTATGGAAATGTTTTTAATCGGTAACGAAGATTCAACGGCTGTCTCAACGGCTCGTTTTGCCAATGTTGCTTTCTCCGATGGGTCGCTACCTCACTCTTGGACCCAACGTATTCAAAAGCTTCAACCTTTGGCAGCTCCCAACGACGTTCGAAGGTATTTCGTAACAGCACAAGAGAGCGCGATTTTATGCTTGTTCTCTATTCTTCAAGGGAACGATCGAGAAATCTATTTTCCTAAGTTAAGCCCTCGATTGCACCTGGTCACCTTTTCCAGCATGGCTGTTAAGTTCCTCGAATCCTTGGGATACGAGGCGGTTGAATGCCATTCAGAGGAGGAAGCTCGTGGCCGCGTTAAAGAACTCGTTACTCAAAGAAAATGGCCTTGCTACTTTTTTGCGAGCGACACAACGGGTGAGAAGGACTTCGAAGAATTCTATACGTCCAGTGAGTCCGTAGATTGGGATCGTTACTCGGAAATTGGGGTAGTGAAAAATGAACTTGTTGTCGACCGAGATAAGTTATTGGATTTCGAACGGACCGTACAGAGCATGAGGCTTAGCCATTCATGGTCGAAAGAGGACTTGCTCGCGGCATTCTCGAGTTTACTGCCCAATTTCGCACATAAAGAAACTGGGAAAACGCTGGATAATCGCATGTAGGGCAGACAAAGAAAAAATGAAAAGACTCTTTGATTTATTCGTATCTGGCTGTGTGTTATTGCTTCTGTCGCCAGTCCTAATCGTTGTCATCGTTATACTTAAGTTGACTGGTGAACGGGAAGCATTTTACTTTCAAGAACGAGTTGGCCACCTAGGGAAGACCATTAAAGTAACCAAGTTCGTGACGATGGTGAAAAACAGTCCGAATATAGGAACTGAGGACATCACGCTACGAAACGACCCTCGCGTACTACCCGTTGGTAAGTTTCTGCGTAAGTCGAAACTCAATGAAGTGCCTCAATTGATCGACGTGTTTTTGGGGAAAATGTCCCTAGTAGGTTGGCGACCTTTGATGCCCAAGGGCTTTGCTGATTACCCTCAGCACGTGCGAGAAACCATTGTACACGTCAAACCAGGTCTGACTGGAATTGGTTCCATTGTGTTTCGAGATGAAGAATCGATTGTCACATTGGCACAAAAAGAAGGTCGAGATGTCAGGCAGTGTTATCGTCAGGATATCATGCCTTTCAAAGGTGAACTCGAGTGCTGGTACGTAGAAAACCAATCGTTCATCACTGATTTAAAGATTCTGTTTGCAACTGCTTTAGCGGTCCTGATGCCTGGTTGGCGTGGATTTTGGGGTTGGTTTCCAGGCTTACCGAAGCCTGAATCACCAATATTGAAAGAAGTATTCGGAATCTAACATTCCCGTTCTCACCATGGCGACGAGACCATCCAAGGTAGTGGACGAGGCTACGAGGCCATTCACAGTAGTGGACGAGGCCACGAGGCCCTCCGCTCAAGCACGATTCTAAACACATTCCTAACCGCAACTCGAATAGCACACGGCCTTTCCGCCGCCCTGACTTATGGCAAATCAGAAAGACCTAGAGAAAACGAAAGCAGACTGAGCTCAAACGCATTTGGGTTCGAACCTCGATTTCGAGACGCATGTGGCCGGTTGGCGGCGGGCTAGTTTCGGGTTGCAATATTGAACGAACGACAGAATTTGAGTTTATTTTCGGTAAGTTGCCATTCAGAATACAATTGGTTAGTGGTGTTGCAGATAGAATCAAATTGCGTTTGGGTGCACGGAAGAAATACGCTTTCAAAGAATGAATCATGAGTGTAGTTGAGACGAAGACTAAGCCAGCGTCGATCAGTTTGGGAAACTTGTCATTGCTCGATGCTGCGTTTGGGGTTCTTCTGCTGAGCCTCGCGCCCATGATCTGGATTCAGTGCAATTCGATCTGGAGTCGGCCGCACCTGCAATTCTTTCCGATGGCTTGGGTTGGGTTTATATACTTCTTTGTGCAGCGCAGCGGTGGTCTCAAGACGGCCGAGTCGAAGCCTCGGTTGGTAATTGCATCTGGGCTGGTACTAACTGCTTTCGTCGCTTCTATCGAAGCGGTTTTGATTTCATCTCCTTGGCTTTCTTATGTAGCTGGCGTATTGATCGTTGTGGCATGGATGTATGCCAGAGCTGGTAACATGACTTGGCAGTCGGCATTGGCTATATCAAGTCTGCTTTGGATTACGGTGCCTTTGCCAGCTGGCTATGACAAAAAAATGATCCAGTATTTGCAGTCGCAGTCGAGCTTTGCTGCGAGCTCCGTTATTGATGTCCTGGGGATCCCGCACCTTAGGGAAGGAAACGTTCTGCAACTGTTGGATAAGCGTTTGTTTGTAGATGAGGCATGTAGCGGTGTCGATAGTCTCTATGCACTGATGGCGATCTCGTTGACGCTCGTGCTTTTGATGAGGCAAAAGCTTGGTGTAGCTCTTTGTGCACTTAGCATGGTTATCGTTTGGGCTTCATGTGGCAACATCCTTAGACTCGTCTGTATCGTCTTGGGGCTAAAGTGGTTTAACTTGGATTTGTCAGACGGGATTCCTCACACAATCCTTGGGCTGTTCGTGTTTCTCATTGCATTTGGTTGCGACTACGCGTTTATCAAGTTCTTGGGGTATTTGACCGCTCCTGTAAGTGTAAAGAACGATGTCAAAAAAGAACCGCTGGAGTCGGTCAAGGTGTTAAGTAGTGCCAAGGTTTCGAATGGTTTTCCATTTGGAAGGCTATCTAAGGCTTTTTCCGTTTTGATTATGGTTTGCTTTCTTGGAGTCGGCGCTTACTCAACGAGAGTATTGAGTCGAGGAACGATTTTTCGCTTCCCTGAATTTACGGAAAGCTCGCTTAGTCGGCTTAAGACGGATCTCGTGCTCCCCGATAAAATTGAGAGCTGGCGGCTAGTAAAACGTGAAGATGTCGAAAGGGCCAAAGACAACGTGATGGGCCAATTTTCAGAAGTTTGGCTCTACGATGCTGGTTCAAAGCTAGGTACGGTATCGGTCGATTTTCCGTTTCGAGGGTTTCACCTGTTGGATATTTGCTACGAAGGTGCAGGATGGAAGCAAGTCGAGAATAGAGATAGTATTGATTCCAGTTTAGGAGAATCTTCCATAACAAGTGCAGAGCCTGCACAAGTTCATTTCTTGGATCTTTCGAAAGACACAGGCGAGTTTGCATACGTGGCGTTTACCCAATTTCAACTCGATGGAACTCCGGTCAGAAGCAAAGCTGCGGGGCGCGGCCTGGAACGTTTTGAGCAGACCTTTTTGGAGCCAGTTACCTACCAAATTCAGGCTATCATCACTTCAAAGACTCCCATATCCAACGAACAAAAGAAAGAAGTCGAAATGAATCTTTTGACTGCCGCGGCCCTGATTCGTCCTCATTTCGTTCGACTTGAAGCAAAAGAGTAGTCTTTAGTGACGGCACTGCTCGTTCGCCATACGCCGATGCGAGATGGGGACATCACACGTAAATGTATGCTGAGCAAGTAAACAGGTCGCAAGTCGAATGACTATCATGAAGCATTCGTAATCTGATCGCAAAGCCACCGAGCACTAATCGAATGCGACGGATCGATTGATTTGCAAATCAGGATTGCCGATCGGAAACCGACAATCTCAGATCTTAAATAATGATTTTTCTGTCCTTCGTTTACGCATTCGGATTGGGATGCGTAAGCCACTCGGAGATCGTTTGCAACAAATGGGTAAACGACTCGACGAGAGGCTTTATCACGGTGAGAGCGTTTTTCGAAATGAACGCTATCTAACGAAGAGGTGCATATACCTCTTGCCATCAGCCCCCATAACCCACGCTGCACCGGCGTACGTGTAATTCTCATACGTACAGCAGGTACCCCATCCCCAGCTTGATTCCATCGCCCCACAGCCTGCGGAACGAGCGGTTGACCCGGCTGGCAGATAGGCGAAGTCGTTTGGTAAATGTCCTGCTATTCGTCGCGATGCTCTTATCTGGGCACACTGCAGGGCTGCTTGCGTTAACTGCGGATCGTGTTGAAACGGCCGCAAACCACGCTTAGCCCGAGCCGCATTTACTTCTGCCAATGCGTCTGTTACCTCTTGGACGCTAGCTTGCTTAGCTCCCGACGGCTCTTCCGTCGTTGAATGCTGTGCTGTTTGAACCGTAGCACCGGCCTGCACTGATTGAGCCACTTGAACAGCTGAAGCTGGTCTTGGGGCGGCCTTGACCGAAGTTGCGTTAGATGCTCTGACGCTGCGACGGAAAAGCCCAGCATCAGCGACTGGTTGCATGGCCAAAATCAACACAGCGAACGCTATCGAAAATCGCATTACACTCCCTTTCGTAACTGAGTCTCATTGGAAGTTGTTTTGAAAAACTTCCGCAATCCCTTAACAATTAAACTGAATCCCTGTCCATTGCGCACGGTCCGTAGTCCGAGATCAATCCCAAGAATTACACTCCCAGTGCTTTCGCACTCAAGAAGAGGGCTCATTAAACCACAATAAGCAACGATTGTGAACCTGCAAAAGCTAGGAAACTATCCGATGCAGGCGATTCGTGGGGCGGTGGCTTAGGGGTTGATTTATCAAGAAATTGCCTTTTCAGCGAACGAGCGGACATATAGGCTCGTCAGCAATTGTAGGTCGGCCAAAACGCACGCAACCTACTATAAATGCGACAAGCCTTACCCCAAACAATTTAAAGACTGATTCTACTAGCCTGTCGCGTTAGATTGCCAACAGCAATCGGCTTGGGGCTTCCAAGTAAGCGATCACGTCGTTTAAGAACCGTGCTGCTGTAGCACCATCCACAAGCCGGTGATCATAGGCCAAGCTCAGTGGCATCATCAAACGCGGACGAATGCTGTCATCGTCCATGACAACCGGCAGCTTGCGTGATCGACCCACTAAAAGAATCGCAACTTCCGGGACGTTGACGATCGGAGTTGAGTAGGTTCCACCAATCGCACCTAAGTTGCTGATGGTAAAAGTACCACCTCTTAGATCGCTGACAGCAAAGTCATTGTTTCGTACGCGTGCTGCCAAGTCTGCCAACGCATAGGCGATGTCAGGAATCGACATCTGATCTGCGTTCTTTAACGTTGGGACCACCAACCCTCTATCGCTGTCCACTGCGATACCAAGATTGACATAATCCTTGTAAATGATCTGCTCATTCTCCATATCCAAATTCGCGTTGAGCGACGGATGGTGTTTGAGGGCTGTCGCTACAGCTTTGATCAAGAACGGCATGGTTGTGAGCTTGATCCCACGCGACGCATAATCGTCCTTGCTCGTTTGCCGAAACGCTTCGAGTTCTGTGACGTCCGCGTCGTCAAAGTTCACAACGCGAGGCACTGTCTCCCAAGACTTGTGCATTTGTGCAGCAATCGTCTTACGGATTTTGGTCATTCGATCAACACGAATCGGACCGTAATCATCTTGTGATGGAGTACCTGGAAGATTCGCTTTCGGGCCCTTGCTGGCCGAAGACGATCCCAGTCCGGTTTGCTGGGCCGGTGCGGGTGCTGCCACTTCAACTGAAACAGGAACCAATGCACCTGCTCTAGCGGATTGGTTAACAGTTCGAACAACTGTCATAACATCCTCTCGAGTGATTCGGCCATGCTCACCAGTGCCGGTCACACCGGCCAGATCAACACCAACTTCCCGAGCCAGCCTTCGAATAGCGGGCCCCGCAGGAATAACATCGTCGGCGAATGGCGTACCAGATGCTGCGATGGGCCCCGACTCCGGTGCAACTGCTTGTACAACAGGAGCCGGTGGAACGAAGACAGGTGCAACCACGGGTGCTGGCCGAACAACCTCTACCTTAGCAGGAGTTGGCGCTAGTGCAGGTTTTACCGGAGCGGGAGCAACCGCTGCGGCTGGCGGCGCTACCGGAGCAGGGGCGGCAACCGGTGCCGCGCTCGGTGCAGGTTTCGACGGTGCTGCAGACTCAGCCGCTTCGATGGTGGCGATCAAACCTCCCACAGGAACAGTCTGCCCCTCCTTGATCGCGATGCTAAGAATCTTTCCTGCAGCGGGAGAAGGAACCGAGACGGTAGCTTTGTCAGTCTCCATCTCAACGATCGACTGGTCCTTCTTTACTACGTCTCCAACGTTGACGAGAACTTCTAGTACGTCTCCGGATTCGATGCCTTCGCCAAGTGAAGGGAGCTTGATTTCCATAACTGAGTGGTCGTTGCTAGGGGATGGATGAGTAAAACAGTTTTGATACTAAGGCTCCGGGGTTAAGACTAACCCCGGAACCAATTTCAACGATTAAGCAAACAGAGGATTAGGCTTCTCTGGGTTATAACCCAAGTCCTGAATCGCCTTGGCAACTTCCTTTACGTCGAACAAGCCTTTCTTGCTCAACCGATAAAGAGTCGCAATGACGATGGATTGTGCGTCTACCTCAAAGTGTCTTCGCAAGGCTGGCCTGGTCTCGCTGCGACCCATACCATCGCAACCGAGCACGTAGTAGTCCTGGTCGATGTAAGGTAGCAATTGCTCGCCTACGGCTCGAACGTTGTCGCTAGCCGAAATGATCGGTCCTTCGACTCCCTCAAGGACTTGCTGTATGTAGGACTTTTTGGCAGGTTGATCAGGATGCAGCATGTTCCATCGTTCGAAATCTTGTGCCTCACGTCGCAGTTGAGTGTAGCTGGTGACACTCCACGCATCGCTGGCGACTTTATATTGCTCAGCGAGGATTTCTTGGGCCTCAAGTACATGCCTTAGAATGGCGCCCGAACCAAAGAGCTGTACGCGTCCGCGTGCACCGTCGACTTCGCGAGACTTGAACTTGTAGATGCCCCGAATGATTCCATCCACGACACCCTCAGGCATCGCTGGCATGTCGTAGTCTTCGTTGTGAACGGTGATATAGTAGATCGCAGTCTCACCTTCTTGGTAGAGACGTCGCAAACCATCTAGAACGATAACAACTGTTTCATAAGCCCAAGCTGGATCGTAGGCACGAACCATTGGAAACGCCATCGCATTCAGGTGGCTGTGGCCGTCTTGGTGTTGAAGCCCTTCGCCATTTAGTGTTGTTCGACCTGCGGTGCCACCGATCAGGAAACCCTTCGCTCGCATGTCCATCGCGGCCCAAATCGAATCGCCAACTCGTTGGAAGCCGAACATGGAGTAGTAAATATAGAACGGAATCATGTTGATCCCGTGCGCCGAGTAAGCTGTACCAGCTGCTACGAAACTACTGATCGATCCACACTCGGTGATTCCTTCTTCGAGGATCTGTCCGTCTCGTGCTTCTTTGTAGTATGCAACTTGGTCGGAATCGATTGGCTCGTATAGCTGGCCAGCATGAGCGTAGATACCGATCTCTTTGAACAAACCTTCCATACCAAAGGTTCTGGATTCGTCTGGAACGATCGGAACGATCTGTTGACCAATTTGTTTGTCTTTGACGAGCCGACCCAAAAGACGTACGAAGCCCGCTGTCGTGCTGATGTTCTTACCTTCTACGTATCCGCTCATGAACTTTCGATAGTCATCGAGAGTCGGTACGTCCATCTTAGGTATGACGGTTGGTCGGCTCGGCAAGGAACCACCCAAAGCAGCTCGCCGATCCTTGAGGTACTTGATTTCGTTGCTTGTTGCTGGTGGCTTGTAGAACGGTGCATTGGCGACTTCTTCATCTGAAATCGGAATACCGAACCGGCTGCGAAACTCGAGCAACTCGCGCTCGTTCATGCTCTTTTGATTGTGAGCGATGTTACGGCCTTCGCCTGCTTCACCAAGTCCGTAGCCCTTGATCGTTTTAGCCAAGATAACCGTTGGCTGACCTTTGTGCTCGACTGCTGCCTTGTAAGCCGCGTACATTTTCTCTGGATCGTGGCCACCTCGTTTCATCCGCTCAAGCTTTTCGTCCGAATAGTTTTCTACGAGTTTGAGTAGCTCCGGATATTTGCCAAAGAAGTGCTCGCGAATGTAGGAGCCAGGCATTCCAACATACTTTTGATACTGGCCATCCACGACCTCATTCATGCGCTGAACGAGAAGCCCCGACTCGTCCTTTTCTAGAAGCACATCCCAATCAGTCCCCCAAACAACTTTGATGACGTTCCAACCTGCACCTCGGAAGACTGCCTCCAGCTCTTGCATGATCTTGCCATTGCCGCGAACTGGACCGTCAAGTCGTTGCAGATTGCAGTTCACAACGAAGATCAAATTGTCGAGCTTTTCTCGCGATGCTAACGTGATTGCTCCGAGTGTCTCGGGTTCGTCACACTCGCCGTCGCCCAAGAACGCCCAGACCTTTTGGCCTCGCGTATCTTTCAAACTGCGGTCGTTGAGGTACTCGTTAAAGCGAGCTTGGTAGATCGCCATAATTGGGCCCAAACCCATCGAAACGGTTGGGTATTCCCAAAAATCAGGCATCAACCATGGGTGTGGATAGCTGCTAAGACCGCCGCCGTCTGCTAACTCGCGGCGGAAATTCTCTAGCTTGTTCTCATCCAGACGGCCTTCGACATAAGCGCGAGAGTACATTCCAGGAGAAGCGTGGCCTTGGAAGTAAACATGGTCTCCGTTGTAACCGGATTCGCCTCTGCCACGGAAGAAATGGTTAAAGGCAACTTCATATATGGTCGCGCTACTGGCAAAGGTGCTTATATGTCCCCCTTGGCCCTTGTTCTTGTTGTTGGCTCTAACAACCATCGCCATTGCATTCCAGCGAATAATGCTCTTGATTCGCCGCTCCATCTCGCGATTACCTGGGTAAGGCGGTTGCTTCGATGCGGGGATGGTGTTGACATAAGGAGTGTTGGTATCGAAAGGAATCTGAACGCCTGAGCTGCGTGCACGATTCTCCAAAGCCTTGATCAAATACTGAACGCGTTCATCACCCTTACTTTTCCGAACATAATCCAGTGATCCCAGCCATTCGCCAGTTTCTGCTGGATCCACGTCAATGGGTGCCGCTAATTGGCCAGCTGCGGCCAACACCGAAGGGTCAACATCCCCCAGAACTTCAGCATCCGACATAAAAACTCGTCTTTCTCAAGATTCCCAAATGATTTTCAGCCGCCAACCCAGGCCCTTTATCGGTTAAACCCACAAAGGAAAAGACTGCCGGTCAAGATAATTGCGAAGTTCGGCATTCTCTCGAAATTATCAGTCCGCGTAAAGGTCCGCCCACACCATAACGGCCTCACAATCAGCAAATATACGCAGAAGCAATTCAGCTAACTCACGTGCTTGTAAGGGATGCGAAAATCGCCTTGTTTACATCGAGACAGCGGCATGCGCTCCTTTGTCTCCACGAGTGCTAACGAAAATGTCGGACATGCGAACAATCCATTGCCCCAAATCGTGCCTTTTGAGGACAAATTCCCTAGCTAAATCAACGTGTTTTTGCCAAAAAACTTCATTCGCAAAGCGATCCTGTATTTGTGTCGCTAATGCTGCGCCGCTTGCGGGCTCGGCCAAACTCCCTAATGGATACTGACGAAGAATTTCTCCTGCACCAGATTCGGTATTTGTCGCCAAGATCGGAGATCGACATGCCATGGCCTCCAGCAAAACGTTTGGCAACCCTTCGTACAAAGAGGGCAACACAAACAAATCGCATTGCTTCAAAAAAGGCAACGGATTGTCGACGTGGCCGTGAAAGAATACGTGCCTATCGATGCCGAGCCTGCGGGCTTGCTTCTCCAAGTCG
Organism: Pirellula sp.; assembly: GCA_046344995.1. Lineage (GTDB taxonomy): Bacteria > Planctomycetota > Planctomycetia > Pirellulales > Pirellulaceae > JBKCUI01. The sequence goes on along the minus strand of JBKDKR010000048.1, from coordinate 2,974 downwards.
TTCCTGCAAACTCCATCACCCAGCAAATGTAAATCAACTGCGCGCGATTGGCCTCTGATATGTTGGTTGTACAACGCGACGGCCTCGATCAAAAATCGGTGCCCTTTCTCTTCGCTTAACCTACCGATCGATAGGATTCGTGGGTTGCCCCGAAACTGCCACAAACGTGACGAATTAGCATTGTCGATCGGTGCAACGGATTGTTCGTCAATTCGCTGGATATCGACTGGACTCGGAACAACCTCGATTTTTCCCTGAGGCAACGAATAGAAATGAATAGCGTCGCGGGCTGTCCCTTCGCTAACTGCCAACAATCTCGATGCCTCACGATAGGACCGACTAAGCAGCCTACGTTTCCAGAAGAGCCATCGTTTCTCGGACCTGATTAAATCTTGGGACGGAGGAGACACGATTGCAGATACGCGTCGAACGTTATGGTTTCCGTTGCGAGCCCGCGAAATCTTAGCGACGGCAGGCCCTGCGATCATCGCCAGATGAAACAAACGCTCGTAAACGACGTCTGTCTTTTCTCGGTTTAGTATCCGCGTTAAATGAATCACTTGGGCCCGATGAATCTTGCCGGGCCAATTCCATCCAGACGATTTGTATTGATCCCAAAAGGAATCGATTTGTATATCATCGGGCAGTTGGGCGAGCAAACTGCCGCGACGATAAAGCAAGTAGAGCCGGATCTCGAACACATTGCGGTCTAGCCCTTTCATCAGGTAAAGCAATTGCCGCTCACTCCCGCCCCCATCCATACTAGACGCGCAAAACATTAGCTTGATTCGTTGACGAGGCTGGGTCACGTTTTGTGTTTATGCGTTAAAATAGAGGTGCTGGAAGCGTTGGAAACAGTATAGCATTCATGATCGGAGTTCGAATGAAAGTCCCCAATTCGTTAGTTAATCTCCGGAATTTGGCGGTTTCAACTCGATGGTCACCTTCAATTACCCAGTCTTGTCCGGTTTTAATTGTCTCGCTGGTTTCTGCTCTTTTGTGCATCGCGAATCCCAAATCCGTTGCTAACGAAATCGCAGAGTTACCCGCAGCCAAGGAGCTTGCAAACTGGCTTGATGCGCTTCCTCAATCCCAGAACCGAGATCATGCGCATTTCGAGTTCTTCCAGTCTCTGCAATCAGCACTGAAAGCACCATCTGACGGACGCCAACGATTTGTATTGCCAACTTCTCAAACTAAAGCAAAACGCCAATCGATGGTGCTGAAGCAAGCGTTCTCGTCCGACGCGGAACGTATGCAATTTGAGTCTCGCGTGGATGCCCTCCTAACTGAGATCCGAGCTAAAGCTAAAGCTGAAGATGATTCCAACAGAACAGAGCAATCGTTGCGTCTGAAATGGCTCCATGCCGGACTTAGCCCGTTAGCGAACCAGTTGAAACTCGAAACCTGGGCTCCCGCTCAAGCAATCCTCAACCCAAAGCGGCCCGGCCCCAATCAGAATCCGAATCACCCCGTTACCGGTTGGAGAGGATCGTCCTACGAGTGGACCCGCACGCCTCATTTCGATATCGCATCGCGTGGATCTAAGGCTGACGCGTTAATGATGGCTGAGCTATGCGAGCAAGTCTACGCGGTCTGGCAGCAAATATTTTATCCCTACTGGGCGAATGAATACAAGCAGCCAGGTGCTCCGAGCTCACTTGCAAATACACCCTTTCAAGTCGTATTGTTTTCAGGTAAACGTGAATATGAGGAGACTCTGAAGAGACAAGTGCCAAATGTAGAGCTCTCAACTGGCTACTACAATCAAAATACTCGGCATTCGTTTTTCTATTTTGACCAAACTAAAAGCTACGCAACTTTAGTGCATGAGCTAACACACCAATTCTTTGCGGAAGCCACTTCGTCCAATCTTGAATTTGATCCAGACGCCTCGCCCGGCTTTTGGGTTGCTGAGGGCGTGGCTCTTTATATGGAGTCCATGTCGATCCGTGAAATTGGTCCAGCAATTCTGGTAGATGTAGGTGGCTGGGATTCCCCGCGATTGCAGTCAGCCCGCTTTCACTTCTTGAGGAACGAAACTTGGCTTTCGATTGACTCGTTCGGCAAATTATCCGGGTCTGGATTTCGCAAAGCCGATGATATCGCCTTGAGATATAGTTTTGCTGGCGGGCTCGTACATCGATGGATGGACTCAGGGGATTTATCGAGAAACCAAATGATACAACACTTGCGATATCTTTACTTTCAAGACGTCGATTCGTACCTCGAACCTTGGAATGATAAAGACCTGCCGAGAGTCTATGCCGATTACATGCAAAACGGTCCCAGGAACGCAAGCGAGTATTTGCCGTACATCAATCGTCCTGATTTGGTTTTGAGTCGGTGTGGATTTGAATCTGAGCGGCTTATACGACTATTTTCCAGAAGATCGAAATGGAATTGGGTTGATTTGTCTTTTAATGCAATCGATGACACTGTGATCGTGAATGACCAATTTCGATTGGATGTCGTCAGGCTCAGTCTCGAAAATACCAAGGTGACCAACCTTAGCCTTGATGCGATTTCTCAAATGCCAAAACTCGAAGAACTGGATTTGAGCAATTGCCAAATAACCGACCTGGGCCTCAAGAATATTGCTGGAAATCGATCGATTCGAACAATATGGCTATCAGGAACTAAGATCACAGACGAAACGCTTAAGATACTTGAGAGTTGCACAAGACTTGAGGCGGTGCATGTCGATCGCACGGAGGTGACTTCGGAAGCATGGGAGCGGTTCCTGAAAATCAAGCCCCGATTGAGATCGACATCGACTCCCCCATGAGCCAGCCCATTCTTGATTCTAATCTGGTACTATTGGCATCAATAAGTGCCATCCACGTTTTGTAGCATTAGGTTTGATCTAAGTTTTGCCCACAGCAAATGTCGGGAACCGCTTTCACTGCTATTGCGAGCTGCAAAGCCGTTTTGACTTGTTAAGAGTACAGCCAATATCGGCAGTCTCTACGTA
>JBKDKR010000047.1:0-72688 GCA_046344995.1 Pirellula sp. | reverse complement strand
GAAGACAGACGCGAGTTTCTCAAGTCGTTGTCGAATCCATTCCCGGCGATAGGTGTAATCTTTGCCCGTTTCGTCATCCAAACCCGCCAGGAACATCCGCCGCACGCAGCGTTGCACGACATGGCAAATAGAAACCTCATGCGGCAAAAACAGTTCCGATCTCAACGGTCTAGGCATTTGAAAATCTCCTTACCCGCATTCTACCCGCGTCGCCTCTCTCGTAAAGTGGGTGGCACTGTTTGTCGCTGTTTGTCCTGTTTGTCTGTGCACACATTTGTCCCGTGGCAAGGGAAAGTCGATTAAACGCAGAGGTTATGAGATCGCAGAGTGATACCGATGAAATCAACTCTGCGTTCTCAGCGTCTCTGCGTTTCCATTCTTTCTCTTCAACAAGACGATCAGCTCTCGCACCCCCCTGACTTTGCTAGTACGCGGAGTTACTTGTTCCTGGTTGCTCATTCAAAGCAAAACAAAAACCTTAATGGGCAGAAATATCGAACGCAGAAAAATGAGTGCCGTATCTTTCTGCGTTCGATTTTTCTGCCCTTATAAGTGGTTTTGTTTGGCCCCTTCAATCGATTCGCAGAAGAGGCCGAGTACTTCGCCTTAGCGAAACACTCTTTTGCCCTCTTTTGCCCTGGCTGAAAGGACAAACTATGCGATACCGCATCCTCACGCATGTTGTCCGGCGAACCCGCACCGCGACTGCGACCAAAGTACTTCTTAAAGTTCCATACCAAATCGCACCGCATCCCGTCTGCGATTCCCAACTTGCTCAATATCGCAGTGGCAGAGCCAGTCGTAGGAGTTTCTCCATCCGCTTTGATCTTACCCCGCTTGTCCGATCGCCCTTGTTTACCGGTAAACGCCAGCAGTTGAAAGTATGCCTCCAAGCTCATGTTCCGGAACCCTTTGTCGCTTGCTCGATACCCAGTCTTACTAGCCAAGGGACCATGTTGCCCAGGACCGATCGTAAGCGGACGTAAACAGCGAATCTTCAATGGATTCCGCCATGGCGGCTCGAATCAGGTTCAAATCCACATAAATACAACACGCCAACAAACCAGCTTCATCGAGAAGCCGCTGGGCTTTGAAGCGTCCTTCCCAAAACGCTCCTGTACATTTCTCCTCTGATACGCCAACGGCGTTACTCAACATAGCCTAGGGTAACCGGGTTAATCGCCCAGGCGATTGACCCGGCTACCCTAGGACCAAAACACCATACATGACATCCCCCCCATGGGTTTGGGCGGCTCCGCCCCCAAAACCCATGGGGGGATCTGGGCGGTGTCGCCTAGTCCAGGGTTGCGGTTTCGTTCGCTACGCTCGCGAAACCTTTCCCCTGGGCTATGGTGAGCAACGCCGTTGGCGTAAAGAACAAAAAACTTCCGCCAAGGCAGTCAGCATCAGTGTGGGTGGCACCGATCTACCCTACTGTTCAAGTAGAACAAAAACCCTGAATTGGCAGAAACATCGAACGCAGAAAAATGGGTCACGTATCTTTCTGTCTATACAAAAACCCCGCGAGTGGGTCCCTTTCGGGACACACCACCTCTAATTCCAGGGGGCTACCGCAAGCATGCGTGTCTCTATGTCCGTAATTTAGTTCGGTGCCGGTAGGTCTCGCACGCGAAACTTATTCCATGCCAAGAAATAGGCGACCAACCCTAGGACCAAGAGAATTGTGATAAACGCCAGTGGTTCACATCGGCTCATCATTAGGTCTGCACCCGATCGAGATAAATCGCCCGGACCAATCCATTGCCAAGCTGTCGCGGGCTGATTTGAAACTCGTTGCACAATCCAGTCGGGTTGATAGGCTGCAAGAAAAGTGAGGGGCGTAAAAAAATGTGTCTGTGCCGTTGATTTGGACAAGATAAACAGAAGCAATTGAAGTACGTAGATACCTATGACAGTGCCTATCGTTCTCCATCTATATTGATCGCGTGCACTGAAAAATACGCTTAGTCCCAAAACCGCAAAACCGAGCGCGAACAAATTTAGGGTCGGCAGAACATACAGGCTTGGGTCCACGAACTGTCGCAAAGGAACAAGCTCGGTTTTCTTTGATAGGAGTGGGTTCTCGAGCTGGAAGCCAAACCAAGGCAAACTGAGAAGTCCTCCTTTGGATACTGGTGTCGAGTTGGTTTGAATTCCTAGGTATAGCCCGATGTAAACGAGCACACAAAGTAACGCTAGGCCGGCGATGGTGACAACCGAATGAGCCAAAAAGACCTTGCTACGGCTGACAGGTTGAGCCAGCAAGAGCTCCATCGTTCCGCGATTCAATTCTCCACTGACCACGTCAGAGCCACGTGCGATGCTCCAAACCAATACACAGAGAAGAAGTACCGGCTCGTCAAACGTAAAGCCGACCATGCCTTGGTAGGTAAGGAACTGCTCAAGAGGCACTGGTGAGAATTTCTCGAAAGCTTTGAACTGTTCGAGCAACGACGCAAAGCTGCTCAATTCAAATTGACTGACGGTCCAAATGCGAACCCATGGAAACGCAAATAAAATGACTGCGCACGCGCCCCAAAGCAGAAGGGACTCGTGCACATACTTTTTCAATAGGATTCGAAACATTCGGTTGCTTTAGTCTATGCTGGCAATGATTTCAATGCTTCTAAGACTTGCTCATCGTGACCGTCCACGCTAACTCGTTTCCAGACTTTGGCCACTTTGCCTTGTGCATCGATGAGATATGTACTCCGTTGAACGCCCATGCTTTTCTTGCCATACATGTTCTTTTCTCGCCAAGCTCCAAAGAGTTCGGCAATCTTGTGTTCCTCATCGACCAGCAATGGAAAGTTGAGCTGATACTTGTCTCGGAATTTAGCATGAGACTGAACATCGTCGCAGCTAACACCCAAAACAACGGCACCGAGGGCTTGCCAGTCGGCGCTTTTGTCGCGAAATGCACAGGCTTCTTTAGTGCAGCCAGGGGTGTCATCTTTCGGGTAGAAATAGAGAACGACCGGTTTACCTTTAAAGTCAGATAGTTTGACCTTTTTACCGTTATCGGAAACGGCGGTAAACGCAGGTGCTTTTGTGCCTTCTTCTAACCAATCACTCATAGCGACTCGAATCCTATTTTGTTGCGAAAGTTAACATGCTTGAAGAAATCGATTACATCCCAGTTTGTGCGGCGTGTTGGTTTTGCGGAGTTGATACATTCAGCTGGGAGCATCTGAGCTACAACCTCTGGCTAGTTTAGCGGATCGACAACGCCCTAAAAACAAAAAACCGCAGCTGTGAAGCTGCGGTTTCGATAATCTAGCAAAATCCCGTAGGTGTTCGAGATATTAGTTGATCTTGGCCGGTGCGGAGTTGGCGCTTTCAACAGCTGTTGAAGTGGCAGTTGGTGCTGCCGGAGCGGATGCCATCAAAGCAGCCTTATATTTGGCACGAGCAACGTTGAGGCGAGCGGTCATTTCGCACTCGGTCTCTTGGTTTTCGACGACGTAGATGGTCTTTGCCTTAGAAGTTTCAGCCAGCGTTTTGGCTTCTACTGGGCAAGAGCATGTTTTGTCGCCAACCTTGTAGGAAATAGCTACTGAGTCCATCGCCTTTTTCACTTTGGCTGCGACTTCTCCTGCTGCAACTGGGCAGGTCATTTCTTCGCCAGCGACACTTGTCTTGCCGGAGACGCTACAGGTCTTTGGGGTCGCGTATGCGGAGACGTATTTCTCGGTTTGTTCCACAAGGCTCGTAAATGCCTTAGCTGGGCAATCGAAGGCCTCTTTGCCAACCACGTAATTCACAGGCTTACCGGCACTTTCAGCCATGGACTTTGCGGAATTCTCGCAGCATGCGAGCTCGTCGCCTACCTTGTAGACCAACTGCGGGAGCTTAGCCATTCCTTCAGTAACTGGACATGATTTGCACTCTGTCGCGCACTTGGCATCGCACTGACCATCATCGCCAGCGATCATGAATCCGCCGGACACCAACAGGGCCGACAACAAACTCAACGATAGAACCTTCATCAAAAACTCTCCAGGAGATGGGAAAGAAAGTGGGGCACATCCGGCCAGGATTTACCTCGACCATGGATGTTACGTTATTGCAATCGCTTCCAAGCTGCAAAATTCGTAGAATCAGTTGCAATACGCAACCGGAAGACCTCCGGTTTGATCCGAACTGGCCCTTTTTCTACTGGCCTGATTGTAGGACTGCCGCGTCGAGAATCAAATCAATTTCGTATTTTCCACCAATCGGGTGGAGTTTTGGAGAGTGACTGTGTCGAGTGTAAAACGGATCCTTGTGACAGGAGGAGCGGGCTTTCTCGGTTCGTACATGTGCGAAAAGCTCGTGGAACAAGGCCACGATGTCATCTGTTTGGACAATTTTTTTACCTCGCAAAAATCGAACGTTACCCATTTGTTGGGCCGCCCTAACTTTGAGCTGATTCGGCACGATGTCACGCTCCCCATTTTCCTTGAGGTGGACCAGGTCTACCACATGGCATGCCCGGCTGCTCCAGGCCACTACCAATTTAATCCCATTAAAACCATCAAAACGTCCGTGATGGGTTCGATCAATATGCTCGGTATGGCAAAGCGATGCGGAGCTCGCATATTATTAGCTAGCACTAGCGAAATTTACGGGGATCCCTTGATTCACCCACAACCGGAATCGTATTGGGGAAACGTCAACACCATTGGAATTCGCTCTTGTTATGACGAAGGCAAACGAGTCGCGGAGACTCTGTTTATGGACTACCACCGGATGAATAAGGTGGACATTCGAATCGTCCGTATTTTCAATACTTACGGACCCCGAATGCACCCGTATGACGGGCGAGTCGTTTCTAACTTCATTCGCCAAGCGATTCAGGGGGAGCCAATCACCATTTTTGGAGAAGGTGAACAGACTCGGTCCTTTTGCTATCGAGATGATTTGGTCGAAGGAATCTTCAGGCTCATGAATAACGATCAAGGGGTTATTGGGCCCGTTAATATTGGTAATCCTGGAGAGTTTACCATTCGTGAGCTTGCCGAGTTGGTGGTCGAGTTAACGGGAGCCAAGGTAAAGCTGGAGAAACGACCATTACCGCCCGATGATCCAAGCCGTAGGCAGCCCGACATCACTTTGGCCAAAAAGCACTTGAACTGGGAACCTTCAATATCACTCCGAGATGGTTTGGAAAAGACCATTCGTTGGTTCAAGACCATTGATTTGGATCAATATCGTCCACCTACACCGAACTACGTCTGATCTCCGTTGACGAAGACGATCTTGCGAGATAGTCTAGATGGGATGAAGAACCGACTCCTGAGCAAACTAACAGCGCTATTGCTTCGACTCGTCTAAAACGAGCCGGGGTGACAGGATCTTCCTATTCCATTGACAGAACCAAACCCTGAAGCTCGTTCGGCGAGATTCGGGGTTTTTTTATTGACCTAGGCAGACATTGCGGACTCAATCATGGCAAAGTACGTACCTTTTCCTCCGATTCACCTTCCCGATCGGATGTGGCCAAACCGCGTTATCAACGAAGCCCCAATGTGGTGCTCGGTAGACTTGCGGGACGGGAATCAAGCTTTGATTAACCCAATGAGTCCTGCCAAGAAGCACGAGCTCTTTCAGACGTTGGTAAAGATTGGCTTCAAAGAAATCGAAGTCGGTTTTCCTGCCGCATCGGAGACGGACTTTACGTTCGTTCGCGAACTCATCGAGCGGAACCTAATTCCTGAGGATGTTACGATCCAAGTCCTCGTGCAGGCTCGCAAGGCTTTGATCGAGAAAACCTTTCAAGCGATCGAGGGAGCCAAGTCTTCGATTGTACACCTCTACAATTCGACCTCTACACTGCAACGTCGCGTCGTATTTAAGGCGACTCGCGAGGAGATCATCCATTTGGCGATCGAGGGTGCCGAGTGTATCCGATCCTTAGCGGCCGCATGCCCGCCTGGCTCCGTGCGATATCAGTATTCCCCCGAAAGTTTTACCGGGACAGAAATTGATTACGCCGTTGAAATTTGCGAAGCCGTTTGCAACGTTTGGCAGCCGACTACAACGAACAAAACCATCATCAATCTGCCATCTACGGTTGAACTGGCAACGCCAAACGTCTACGCCGATCAGATTGAATTATTCTGTCGCAAATTCAAACCGCGACAATCGACCATTATTTCTCTGCACACCCACAATGATCGTGGTACGGGTATCGCTGCTTCCGAACTCGGTCTTATGGCAGGTGCTGATCGAATCGAAGGAACATTGTTCGGTAACGGAGAACGAACCGGCAATCTCGATATCGTGACCATGGCTCTCAATATGTACACCCAAGGCCTCGACCCCAAATTGAACTTTTCGAATTTGAAAGAGATTAGACGCATAGCAGAGTTCTGCACAGAACTAAAGGTTCATGAACGAATGCCGTACGCTGGCGATCTGGTCTTCACCGCATTCTCTGGTTCTCACCAGGATGCCATCAAGAAGGGCTATGCCGCGATGCAAGAAACCAAGCAAGAACAATTTGAGGTACCCTATCTGACCATCGATCCGGCAGATATTGGCCGGCAGTACGATCCTGTGATTCGAGTCAACTCGCAAAGTGGAAAAGGGGGCGTTGCCTTTTTGGTCGAGAGCGAGCTTGGCTTTCAGCTTCCTCGTCGCTTGCAAATCGCTTTCAGCCAAGTGATCCAAAAAATCACGGACGAAACAGGGCGTGAGATTGCGGCTCGCGAGGTTGCGGACAAATTCTTGAGCACCTACGTGAATCCGCCTGCCACACTACACTTGACCAGTTTCATCCCCATTGAATGCAATGATGACGATCAAGAGCGATACCGATTCTCGATTACTTATGACGGGAACAAGAGTGAGATCGAGGGGGAGGGTTTTGGTCCGTTAGACTCGTTTGTGCATGCGATTCGCGATTCCCAAGGCTTATCGTGTGACATCCTCGATTACCACGAACACGCCATGGAGTCTGGTAGCGATTCCATGGCGGTTGCCTATATACTAGTGCGAACTCCGCGAGGCCAAGAGCTATTCGGGGTCGGACAACACAAATCGATCACCAAGGCTTCGTTGCAAGCCTTGGTTGCAGCGATTAATCGAAGTCTAGCAATACCAACGTAACAGGTTATCTCGGCCAGCCTGAAAAACTTGCAGGAGAGCGTCGAAGCAGATTCGCTGCGACGCTTGCTTTGCCCTTTGGCATGAAAGTGCATCATGAAATCTAGTGAGCCAGAACTGCGGTCGCATCAAGACGAGAACATTGGCTCCCCATCACAGATTCGTTACCGAATCATTATGGTAAGTGTCTTGATGGCCTTTTCGCTTTATCTAACGCGAAATTCCATGCCAGAGATTGTGAAATCTGAATCGTTCCTTCAAGACCCAACTCTTCTCTCGTCTCCTTCGACTCGATTTTCGATTGAACTCACCAACATTGGAGATGCAACGCGATTGAGCTCGATCGTTGGTAAAGAGCCTGAACAAATCCATGCACCGCAAACAATAACTGACGGACTGACGAAAGACGAAGCTGTCGAATTGTTGAGTAAATTAGAATCGAGTGGTAGCTCTGGCTTTCTTCGAATTTCTAAGCAGCAAATTGGCAGCATCATGGGGGTATTCTTTTTCACGTATGCGTTACTGCAGGTTCCCGCTGGGTGGATCGGAGATCGGATCGGAGCGAGAAAGGCATTAAGCAGCTACATTTTCATTTGGTCTCTTTTGGCGGGTGCGTCCGGAATGGTTACCAGTCTTACAGGCATTTTGATTGCGAGGCTGGGGTTTGGGCTAGCGCAGGCGGGGGCTTATCCGACCAGTAGCGCGATCGTACGACGATGGTTTCCTCTCGGTGAACGCGGCCAATCAAGTTCTTTGATTTCGATTGGTGGAAGGCTTGGAGGGGCGGTCGCCCCGTTTCTGACAATGTTCTTGATTTTGAATATTGGTGGTTGGAGATATGCACTCTGGTTGTACGGGGCTATCGGGATCGCTGTTGCAATTGTCTACTACATGATTGTTCGTGATCGACCTGTTGAACATCCCGATTGCAACGAGCGAGAACGACAGCTGATTGGCACACCCAATGATGAGAAGAGGCCTGAGCTTCGAGAGATTGCGTCGGGCCTACTGAGATGTTGCAGGAGTTCCAGCTTGTGGTTGAATGCCTTGGTACAATTCTGCATCAACATGGGGTGGGCTTTTTTGGTGACATGGATTCCTACGTACTTGAAAGAGGTTCATCAGGTTCCCGAACAAAGAGGTGCGCTGATGGTAACAACCATATTAGCCATGGGAATCGTTGGGCAGTTTATCGGTGGTAGACTTACGGACTGGAGCGTACGCAGATTTGGTCTTCGAATTGGGCGCGTGCTACCTGTTACGGTTACTAGTTTTCTTGCAGGCGCGGCCTACTTGGTGTGCCTCGGATCGGGATCGCTGTGGGTGGTTGTGGGTTGCTGTGCGGTCGTTTCGTTAATGACCGATATCGGAAATCCTTCGTTGTGGGCCATTATGCAGGATACTGGTGGGCGAAATACCGGATCCATCTTCGGTTGGGGGAACATGTGGGGAAATTTTGGGGCTGCGCTCCATGCCAAATTGATTCCGATGTTGCTCGCATCAACATTAGGGAGCACATACGGATATGGAATCGTATTTGTGGTTTGCGCATTGAGTTTTTTCACTGCTGGTGTTAGCGCACTAGGAATGAACGCATCAAAACCAATTTTCGATTGATAGAGTTTCTGGGGGGTGGTGCAATTCCTAGGCTGGATTGTTATTCTTTATCGCTCTTCTCATGCCGCGGAATGCTCTGGAGTCCCTTGCCATGCCAGCCTATGAGCTCGCTCGATCGATCACTATCAATTGCAGCACCCAAGCAGCTTACGAATTGGTTTCTGACTACTCAACATGGACCAAATGGTCGCCATGGCTTCTGGCTGAACCAGCGACCAAGGTTAATGTCTCGAGCGATCCCCGATCTATCGGATCCAAATATGAATGGAGTGGAGAGATTACCGGGCAGGGTGAATTAACTACGACCGAACTTAAACGCAATGAATCTATGAGTGCGGATTTACGATTCATCAAGCCCTTTCCGGCACTTGCGAAAACTGGTTTCTTGATAGCACCGGTCAATAATGGCACAAAGCTAACATGGACGATGCAGGGTAAGATGCCATGGTTCTTGTTTTGGATGATACCCATGACGAAAACGTTGATAGGAATGGACTATCAGCGAGGGCTAACGATGATCAAAGACTTGCTTGAGACTGGTTCTATTCCCTCTCGCCTCGTTTTTCATGATCGAGAAGAGATTCAGGGGTTTAAAATGGCCGGAGTGGTAGGCTCATGTTCCGTCGACAACATCGGGCCTGCGACGGAAAAGATGTTTGAGGAGTCTCAAGCCGAATTCAAAAAATTGGGACTTCCCATGAACGGGGAGATGATCTCGGTTTACACAAAGTTTCGAATGAAGGCAGGTGTTTTTGAATGCATCTGCGGATACGTTATTCCCGATGAGGTGGATGTCCATTCTCAAAAACTAACGGTTTGGAAAATGCCCCCCGGCCGAGCCTATAGAATCGAGCATGTCGGCAGTTATCGGCACCTAGGAAACGGGTGGAGCGCAGCCAACCAAATTGTTCGGGCTCGTAAGTGGAAGCAGTCTCGCATCGGCACGTATGAAATCTATCGAAACGCTGACTCCGCTCAGAGCGAGACAGAGACAATCACAGATATCTATTTGCCGTTGAAGTAGCAGGACCGCTTCGAGTTACTTCGTAAGAATCAGCTTGTTTTGCTTCGTTTGTCTAAGCCGGTAAAGTTGGCCGCCCCCTTCGATCCAGACTTCTTCGGATCCGTTGGCTAGCTCGTTGAAAGATAATGGGTTTAGCATCGTGCCCGGGGCGTGGACAGGACAACGCGCGGCTTGAGCAATTGGCTCTCGCCCTTGCTCCTGTTCCGTTGTTTCGCCTGAAGTGTGCTGAATCTCGTTTGACACGCCCAAAACCCCTATTCGCAAACCGATTTTTCACAACTATACATGCGAATAACCCACCTGACGAGCCCTATTGAGACACAATCTCATCAAGAAAGATGCTTTTTCGAAGGATTTGGAATTCGGGGCAGCGGCTCCTCCACTTGGTTGAAGCGGCTCGGGGTTGTATCTTGCCATGATGAAAATCGCACTTCTGACTACTGGCACTGAAATCAACGGTGCTATCCGACACTGTTACGATCTTGCCCAGGAGCTGGCGAAGATCGGGCATGAGGTCTTTCTGCTACACAGACCTGGTGCCTGGATTGCGGCCCAGCCTCAGCACGGAAACATTACCCTTTTCGAATCACCGCTTAAGCGGAAGAAACGAGAGCTTGGACGGGTCGCTCAGTTTCTTCGCGGCAAGGGTTGTGGAGTCGTTCATACGCACTTGAGTGGCGCAAGCTTTTTCGGAGTTCTTCTAGCTAGGCTCTACGGGTTTCGTTCGGTTGCCACCTGTCACATGCCGCACTTTCAGCCACACTGGTGGTGGAATGACCACGTCATCGTTCCGTGCAACAGTGTCGCTCGTTTTCAGAGATTCATGAATTGGGTGCCCAGGAAACGCATGTCCATTATCCCTAATTTCATCAATCCGGATCGATTGAGTTGCTCCGTTAGTCGCGTGCAAGCTCGTGAACAACTGGGGGTCTCGCAGTCTAGTTTTTTGATTGGTACGATCGGGACGTTGGAAGCGAGAAAGGGTTTTCAATACCTGGCACAAGCGGTCACGAAGCTTCGATATGCTGGAGAAGATGTTCAGTTGCTTTCAGTCGGTCCACAAGAAGATTCGTACGCAAACATTATTCGACAATTCATAGATGAACAATCGATGACAGAGCACATCAAGCTGCTTGGTCGACGAACCGACATTCCGGAGATACTTAGAGCGATGGATTGTGCATGCTTGCCCAGTTTGCGCGAGGTAATGCCTATCTCGTTGCTCGAAGCAATGGGAGCTGGTGTCCCAGCATTAGCAACAAATGTAGGGGGAGTACCTGATTGCATCCGCTCGGATATCGATGGAATGCTCGTGCCACCTAAAAATGCGGATGCTTTGATGAGGGTGATAAAAAGCTGGATCGATGAGCCAGACAAGGTTCAGCGGCTGGGAAAGCAGGCACAGCAATCGATGCGAGAACGGTTCGGTCCAGCGGTCTTGGTTCCGAGGATTGTCGAGGTTTATCAACGCTTCATGCCTAAATGAACGAGAAATGATTCGGTGCGGGAATGATATTTGAAATTGCTATTTTCGGAATCGCAGTCGGGATGAGCTTGTATAGTCGGACGCGAACCTTTGGCTTTGCGTTTTGGGTCGTAGCCTTTGTTTGGATTGCGTATTTGCGGCCTGAGTGGTTTTCGGAGTGGTTTGGATGGCGATTAAAGGGAGTGGTACCATCGCTGATTCAGCTAGCCATGTTTGGTATGGGGGCAACTTTGACTTTAGAAGATTTCGCCCGAGTATTGAAGATGCCGAAAGCGGTAGCCATTGGTTGCGGTTTGCAGTACAGCGTGATGCCGCTAGTGGGTTGGGGGCTGGCAACAATGTCGGGGTTACCACCTGAAGTCGCAGCGGGGATCATCTTAGTTGGTGCGTGTCCAGGAGGTGTATCTTCGAACGTAATCACCTATCTCGCGAAAGGGAATATCGCTCTGTCGGTAACAATGACCGCTTGTTCAACACTCCTGTCGCCCGTCATGACTCCGCTGGCGATGAAGTTGCTCGCGGGGCAACTAGTAGAAGTGGACTTCTGGAAAATGCTATGGTCGATTGTCACAACAGTTGTGTTACCCATTGCGGGCGGCTTGGTAGTGAATCGAGCGATCCGATGGTGGGGATGGAGCACTGATTCGGCAGAACGAATGTTGTCGCGTCTTGCCATGCTGGCGATATGCTTGATCTGTGCCATCATCATGGCCGATTCGAGGGACGCTTTACAATCGGTCGGATGGATCCTTGTTTTAGCGGTTGGTATACATAACCTGGCTGGATACGCTTTCGGCTACGGTATTAGTCGACTAACTGGTTTGAACGAATCAGAAAGCAGGACTGTGGCGATCGAAGTTGGGTTACAAAACGGCGGCATGGGTGCAACGATAGCCAGTGAAGTCTTAAAAAGCACACAAGCTGCGTTGGCGTCAGTAATCTTTGCTCCGTGGATGAACGTATCAGGCTCCATCCTTGCCAGCTGGTGGCGTGCACGGCCAACAGACGACGAAGATTTGAAATTGACACCTACTGCACAGGAAAGTACGCCACGTTAGAGACTCAGACTTGTGACCTAATCTTGGTTCGATGCGATCAAACTGTGTCTAGGGTGCATTTGCTTGTTCAAGCCGGTTTTGCCAGAATGCCTCGGCGGATTCCAGCGTTGATTTCATTTCCGAGGCTATCTCGTTCTCTTTCGATATTGACTCCGAGGAGCGTTTGAGCCAAGCAATCATGAGCTCTACACTCTTGGTTGAAACTCGCGACTTACCATCAAACTCGAAATAAAACGGCGCCGTGGTTGCATAGCGATAAAGATTGTCGTGAGACGTGACTACCCTAACAACCAACCACCCACTCTGCTCGATGGAAATTGGTGGAAATTCTCCCTTGCGATAATGATCTTCGAGTTTAGCGCTATAAATGGTATCGCCATTGAAGATGACATCCAGATAGTCCACCGGATCGCGAACGGAAAGAGAGGCTGCAATGTTAAGTTCTATCGGTTCACCCGCTTGGGAAGATAGTGTCGAACCGGGCCACTGTTCATTGATGGAAACACGCAGGAGAGGGCCGTTGGTTACCATTGTATTGCCTAACGCAACTGATTCCCAATAGCTTTTCTGATCGAGATCGCTATCACAGTGAACGTACGTCCGGTTATAGCCAAGATGAGATTCGCCATCACCAAAACCACTAGATGCTGTCGGGGTAATTCGAACTCCCGTTTCCAGTACTGTCCAAAAGATTCTCTCCGATAGCAATCCGAGCCCGCGGCCATCGCGATATCGGATTTGATCCTCCTCTTCAATCGGTGCAAATACTTGATCGACGGTCCCTTTTTTGATCATCTTTCCCAATAACCGAATTGTAGATTGGGAACCTGGGTTGGGTTTGAAATCCAGTTTGGCATCACCGTCGGGCGTATTGGTTGAATTCAAGATCTGAGCTGCCTTGATTCGATCGCTGCTTAGTAGAATAGGAACATCTCGCGTCCATAGCTGTTCGAGCTCGGGGACGAATTCCTTAATGCGATCGTAATCGGACAGTAGCTCCATAATTTGTGGCAAGCTGGCATCATCTCCGATGGCTAGGTTCTTCGTATTGTCTGAAGAGTGAAAGAGAATCGATCCGCTAGGTGTTTGCCATCGACAAGATTCTGTTGACAGCTTCATTCCTAGCTCCTTGTCACCAGCGAGCTCAATATCCGACTCATCTTGAGTCTTTCGTTTCATTTTGGAAGGTGCCTTGGCTTTTGCATCCTGCTGATCTGACTCAGCAGCTCGCCTCGCTACGACCATATCAATGGCATCTGCTTCTTGCCATCGTTGCAGGAGTTCTGTTGGCAAGCTCGAGAAGTGATCGCCGCTGTACCAGCCTTCGTCACGCATGCTGGTTGAGCGAGGCACTTCAACGGTAACTACATCGCGAGCCCCTTTCTCGATGGTGAATCCACCCCGAATTTCGGTAAACTCGTGACCTCTTTGGGCTAGGAATTCGAATTCCCCAGGCTTGGGTGCAATGGGAACATCGGCTTCTGCGAGGGTCCATTTACCGACTTTAAGTAGATTGCGGGGTAAACCGGATTGTTTTTCCCCTTTGGTGAATCTAAGACGTGCAGGAACTCCGGATCCCGAGTCGCGGTCTCGCATTTCCAGTTCAATGTTTTGAGCCGACAGGGATCTCGACCAGTGGCTAAAAGAAACGCTGGCAAGGATAAAAAGAAAGAAGCCCTTGAAGATGTATGTGTTCATTACAACGCCGTCTCGGTGAGCGAAGGGAATTGGTTCGCCTAAAAAAAATGCCGGGCGATTAATCGCCCGGCAGGTTGATTCGGAGTCATTGTAACGCAATGACTAAGCAATGCGTTTGTTCTTAGACTGTTCTCGATCCATGAACCAAAGCAGGGTTGGAGCTGCAATAAAAATCGAGCTATAAGTACCTACAACGATCCCGATGAGCAAGCAGAAGGAAAACGCGTGGATACCTTCTCCTCCAAAGATGTACATCAAAATCAAAGCGAAAATCGTAGTGCTCGATGTCAAAAGCGTACGACTTAGAGTCTGAGTCGTGCTGGCGTTAACCATCTCAGGAGTCAGGCGAGGGCTCTTGCCTTTGACTTCTCGAATTCGGTCAAACACCACGATGGTATCGTTAAGTGAGTAACCGATAATGGTCAAGAATGCTGCCACAATCGTGAGCGAAATCTTGAAGTCTTCAATGAGCAAGAATCCCAATGGCTGGAACAGCCAATGGCTTATGGCCAAAACTCCGAGAGTGATGATCACGTCGTGGATCAAGCTTACCAAAGCCGCGATACCGTAGGACAGACTTTGGAAGCGGAACCAAATATAGGCGGTGATCGCAATCAAGCTGAGAATCAACGCGGCCCAGGCTCTTCGTTGCATTTCGGTTGCAACACTACCCTCGATTTGGCTGATTGATTGCCAAATAGGCCGTGCTCGAACCTGAGCCTTGAGCGAATCAGCAATCTTGGTTGTCGTCGCAGCATCGAACGGGACGGTGATCTCCCATTCTGTAGCGCCGATTGAGGACTCGCGGTTCCACGATTCAAAACCTGAGCCGACAGGTCTTAGTTCAATCTGAGCGTCTACGAGTGCAACACCAGATGCCTCCGCAGCTTTAATCAGTTCCTCCATGAGTTGTTTTGCTGCAATCTTGGCAGTCCCCTCACCCAAACTACGTTTGAAAGATAGCCCAAACGTCGTTTTCGTTTCTGAGGTTGCTGTAGGAGTTTCCGTAGTTGTCGCTGGGGTAGCGGTCGGTTCAACCGGAGTTGATTCCGAAATTTCAGCGACGGGTGGCTCAGTTGTTGCCTGTGCTGTGCCGTTCTCTTGGAAAGAAACCAGTCGAACATTAGAGGTTGCAGGACGATAAGATTGCGGGGCAGAGATGCCGGTCATTCGAACGTCAACGTCGTAGGTAACAAGACGTGTGGGAGCATCACTGGAAAATCCATTTAGAAGCCGGTCAGTAACATCGGATTGCTTCTTAATTGAGGTGTCCAGTTTGTAGACAGAATCTTTCTCCGCCTCATCTAGCTTAACGCTGATCAAAGATGTCTGGATAGGTAGGCCAGCATCATCTTTATCAAATGCACCCGCAACAATCTTTCGCACGTCATCCGAAGGTACACCCTTTTCTAGAGAGAAAACGACCGATGTGCCTCCGTTAAAGTCGATATCAAACAGTTCGCTTCCACGAATAAAAGCTAGCACCAAACTGAGAATACAGGCGATGGTAGAAGCAACCACCATCGGTCGAGCGTAACTCATGAATTGAACATCTTGAGTTCCGAAAATGGAGCGTTTGGTAGTATTGACATAGTCAGCCATGCTCAAACTGAGGAAACGAAGTTTCTCAGCCACATCGAAAACTTTGTGAGAGAAGAACACCGCCGTGAACATGCTGCAAGCGATACCAATAACGAGTGTCGCCGCAAAACCTTTGACTTGTTCGGTTCCAACCCAGTAGAGGATGAATCCGGATATAAGTGTCGTCAGGTTCGAGTCAAAAATTGCAGACCAAGCGCGGTCGAACCCGTTTCGAATTGCAACGCGCGGTGCCGATTTGCGTTCCATCTCTTCTCGCATACGCTCAAAGACGAGTACGTTCGCGTCAACACTCATACCGACCGACAGAACCAGACCAGCGACACCGGCGAGGGTTAGTGGTTGTCGAATCAAAACCATGACTGCAATAACCAGAACGAGGTTAAAGACCAAAGCTAAGGTCGCAACCAAACCGCTGAATCGGTAATAGAACAGCATAAAGGCGATCGTAGCGATCAAAGAGTAAGCGCTAGCTTGGAATCCTTGAGCGATAGCTTGTTCACCCATGTTGGCTCCGACGACGTTTCGGGCGACCGGTTGTCGGCTCAAAACACCTGGTAGTGCACCACCATTGAGGATGTCGACCAAGCGTTGAACTTCACGCTCGGAGAAGTTTCCTTGGATAACCCCATTGCTCGAGATGTGAGCGTTGAGTGTTGGAGCGGACAAAACGACTTCATCGAGCAAGATTGCCATTCGGCGCTTGAATTCGCCTGTCGGAAGGTTAGCACCGGTCAGTGCCAGCATCTCGTTGGACCCGCCGGCTGTCATAGTAAAGTTGACTTCGTAGCCCCCCATCTTTCCGAAACCCTTTTGAGCTCGTTGGAGGTGTAGGCCGTTCACGACGCGGAACGGTCTTCCCGCTCGTTCGGTGGCGAGAAGAATTTCCATCACTTCGACTTTTTGTGACTTAAGCCACGCGTCGAGTTCGCCAGCTTTTTGGGTTGCTGGTGGCTCAATAATGCGGCCGGTTTGGCCGTTTCGAACAACGTCACCAAAAATATATCCGTCGTATTCAACAATTCCGTTGTTGTTGACCGCACCAACTCGTCGCCATAGGCCGACTTCACGCTCCTGGTTTGTCGCTTTGTCGGTCATCATGACTCTTCTACGAACACGAACGTTGGCGTCATCAGAGTTCGCTTGAGCAATTGCTTTATCAATAATGTCCTTATGATCGCTGCGGTTTGCAACGATTCGGAACTCCAGGATACCTGCTTGGGTGATGAGTCGCTCGATTTCCGCGACTTCTGATTCGTCGACGGCAGGCAAGGTAATTTCGATTCGATCGTCGCCGTTTGGACGGATTTTGATTTCGAGGGTGCCTGCAGGGTTAAGTCGGTTGATCAGCGGGACGACGAAATCCTTGGCGACTACTTTTCTCGGAGCGAGAGGATCCTCGTTGGATCGATCCACTTCGTAGATAAGGTTCATACCGCCAACGATGTCAGGCCCGTAGAGAAGTTTGGTAGCCGACTCATCGATTTTCGGAAGAAGCAGGATAGTCAACGATCCAATTAGGAAAAAGAAGATCGTTGTGAAGCCAAACGTAGCGTTAGGCATCTTGAGAAATTTCGCGATCCATTTCCCGAGAAGAAACGGAATCAAAATTGCGCCAACGAAGACGGCTAAATTGAGAAGGCCGCTTCTCCAATCACTAGCGCCCGAGGATCCATCTCCGAGAGCATTCTGGGCAAACAAATTCATTTGTTCAAACATGGATAGTCCGTACCAAAGGTCCGACTCGAAAGGGTTACATCTCAGTCGTTAGGCTTCAACACTTCGGATTGCGTCACGGTCTACTGTGATTTTTGCATTGCTGCCTTCATCGACGCGTAGAGTCACCGTTCCTGCATCCGAATTAATGTTTGCGACAACCCCGTGTATTCCTGAGTTCAATATCACGCGGTCGTTTTTCTTAAGGTTGACCAGCCTCGCTTGTAGCGCTTTCTGTTCTTTCTTTGCCTGTTTGGGCAAAAATAAAAGCAGGACATAAATCGCTAAAAAAACCAAGAGGACCAAATTGAGCGGATTGCGGAAAAATGCTTCGCTAAAAGTGGCGTCAGCCGAGCCAGGAGCTTTTGTACTCGCAGCGGGATTACCCGTTCCTGAGTCTTCTCCCGAGACATCCGTAGAAGAAACCACACCGGAATCGCTGGTGTTCGCGGTTCCTTGGGAGTTCGCTTCCGCGGGGGCTTCAGTCGCCGGGATTGCATTTCCCGTCGCAGAACCCGCCGTCTCCGATTGTCCCGGAGCAACGATTTGGGCCTCTTTCCCTTCTTGCGCAGACAACCAGTGGTAATCGATGTCAACGATTACTAGCATGGCGGAAATTGCTAGAATGGAAGTAGTAAATCGGCCCATTTGGACGGGTTTCGGCTAACTTGATTTGAGGTGTAAAACCTTAGGAAACCACGCAGTTTACGGGGAGAAAAAAAACGTCACAAGTCCAGACTGCAACTCTTCCGGGAACGATTTCCACGCAACGGGAGGGTTTGGCATTGTTTTTGAGCACCAAAACTCCGTGGACTTGGGGAGTTCCGGGGGTCCCGAATCCGTAACGCGAAAGAAAAGTCGTAAAAATATAAGCATTTTGTTGAATCAGATTGTAAACGTTGATCCGATACCGTTCTTTGGCAACTTTTGCAGCTTGGCGAAAATGAACGGGTCTGGAAAGTTGTGCTGAAACGGAAGATCTCTATTTACTCGGGATCCCTGAATTGTAAGAATCCTGGCGGACTTGGTGGATCGTACCACCGGACTCAGCGGCGATCGACGGAACGATTGTCGTCCGAAAATGCTGAATTTTCCAAAATCACTTAGCAATGGAGTGCTCAAAAGTGCTTTTTCGATTTTCTCTCGCGACAGTCGCGCTGATGGGCCTTGGCACCGCTTCTGTCTTCGCCCAGGCTCCCTCGCAAAATGTGCCGCCCTCCCAACCACCTAAAAATGGGCCTACGTCTGTCGCTTTGGTAGACGTCGGGGCGATTATCAAAGCTCACCCCACCATGAATTCTGAGATGGAGAAGATCAAGGCTGAGATGGAAGCAGCCCATGATGCGATCGAAAACCGTCGCAAGTCGCTTCTCACCGAAAGCGAGACCATCGTCAAGAACTACGATCCTAACACTCCTGACTTCAAGCAAAAGCAAGAAGAACTGCTCAACAAAGAGAGCAAGCTTCGAGTTGATTTCCTAGGCCAGGAAAAAGAGTTTGCCGAAAAGCAAGCCAAGGTTGTCTACGATTCGTACACCGATATCAACGACGCGATCAAGACGGTCGCGACGGCTTACAAGTACGACGTCGTGCTCCGCTACAGCAAAGAGCAAGACGAAATGGACCCCAAGAAACCACAAAGCGTGAACTTTGGACTCCAACGAGATGTTTTGTTCCAAGCACCTGGTTTGGACATTACTGACTATGTGTTGTTCGTACTCCGCGATCAATACATCAAAAAGGGTATTCCAATTAATGTTCCTGCGACCAAGGGTGCAGTACCTCAAGTTGCCCAGCCAACTTTAAATGGCGGCAATAGCAACGGATTGCGCCGCTAATCCATTGACGCTTACAGAGTTTTGACACGAAACGGATTTCGTTCCAGAATGCAGCTCGCACACTATCAGAACACAATCGAACATGTATCGCACGTTAGCGGCCGAGGTTATTGGTCCGGACGTGCGGTAAGTTTGACATTTCTGTCAGCAGAGCCAAACACGGGAATTCGTTTCCGTCGTGTCGATCTTCCCGGTAGGCCTACCATTTCGGCTCATGTTGAAAATAGGCGAGACACACAGCTCCGGACGACCCTCGTCCAAGCTGGTGCACACGTTGAGATGGTGGAACACGTTCTGGCTGCTTTGTATGCCCTGCAGATCGACAACTGTGTCGTAGAGTGCGATGCTCCTGAAATGCCTGGCATGGATGGCAGTGCATTGTCCTTTGCCATCGCACTAGAACGATGCGGTTTGCGAAAGCAGTTTGCTCCGGCCAAGACGGTTTCCATTACCGCACCAATCCGAATTGGGGACGAGTCGAATTATCTTCTCGCTATTCCGTCTCGTGATCCAGGCTTGACCATTCGCTACGTGCTTGACTACGGGCCAACCAGCTCTGTACCCAGGTGCGAATCGACGCTTTTGGTTGATCGCGAAACCTTCACAACGGAAATCGCTCCCGCTAGAACCTTTTTGGAAGAGAAGGATGCAAAGGGGCTTCAGTCGCGAGGTGTTGCCACCCACGTGACCTACAGAGATCTAATCATCTTCGGTGATAACGGTCCAATTGAAAATTCACTCCGCTATCAGGACGAGTGTTCAAGACACAAACTGCTCGACGTGATCGGCGACCTTTCCCTTTGCCAACACCGGATTCAGGGAAAAATCATCGCTCATCGTAGCGGTCACAATCTAAACGGAAGACTCGCTCAAGAACTTTTTGAGTTAACAGATAAACAACAAATGAGGAAAGCGGGATGAGGTTTTCAAAAGAACCCTTAGCTTTTCTCCAACCAATGAATAGATTGGGAAATTGACCATGCCAACCATCATAGCCCACACAGCTGTTGTGGACCCACGAGCCGAACTTGAAGACGATGTACGCATTGGTCATCACTGCGTTGTTGGACCTCACGTAAAGATCGGTAGAGGCACCCGACTGGAAAATAACGTGACTCTTACAGGGCACACATCGATCGGTCGCGATAACCGCTTTTTTCCTGGCTGCGTGATCGGGGCTGAACCTCAAGACCTTTCCTACAAAGGCTCTCCGACCCAAGTCATCATCGGAGACTCCAACGTCTTCCGAGAGTGCGTGACGGTGAATCGCGGCACCGAAAAGGACGAAGGTATCACACGCGTGGGACATCAATGCTATTTTATGGCTAACTCTCACGTTGCCCATGATTGCATCATCGAAGACCGCGTTATCATGGCCAATACCGTAATGCTCGGTGGTCACGTTCACGTGGCTCACGATGCAACTCTCAGCGGTGGCGTGGCTGTTCACCATTACGCATCCATCGGGTGCTATGCGTTTGTGAGTGGACTATCTCGTGTTCTACAAGATGTTCCACCCTACATGCTAGCAGAGGGATTCCCGGCTCGAGCTCGTTGCGTCAATGTTGTCGCTCTCAAGCGTAAAAACTTTACCACTCCAGCAATCCGAGCGATCAGCGAAGCACACAAGCTTTTATATCGATCCAAAGTCGGCGTTAAACACGCTCGTGAAATCCTCGATGTAGAAGGCAATCATTTGCCGGAACTCGAAACCTTATTCAACTTTATTGAGAATTCCGCCCTCGGTAAACACGGTCGAGGACGGGATCGACGAAGCTCTGCTGCGAACAACTCAAACTCAGCCGCAGCGTAACTCAAAACAAGACCGATTGCGATGACAAATAATTCACTTTCTACGCCGCGTGTAGCTGTCGTCGGTGGTGGACACCTCGGACGAATTCACGCGAAGCTTCTAGCAGCGAATACGGGTTGCGAACTTATCTGTGTCGCAGATCCTGACAGCAATTCCAGGCAGTTAGTATCAACACAACTAGGGTTGGCATCCGTTGCCGATTACAAAAGCCTCGCTGGGCTGGTAGATGGAGTTGTGATTGCGACCCCAACTTTTCTTCATCATGAAGTGGGGATGTGGTGCTTGAACAACGGCATTCATTGCTTGATCGAAAAGCCCATTGCAACGAATTCATCCGAAGCCAAACAGTTGGTCGATTTGGCCAATATCAAAGGTCTCACGCTACAGATCGGTCACGTCGAGCGATTCAATCCCGTTTGGACCACTGCTAAAGAGTCAATCGATACCCACTCAATTCGTTACATCGAAGCCACTCGCGAGGGATGTTACACGGGCCGAAGTACCGATATCGGAATTGTTCTCGATTTAATGATCCACGATATCGACCTTATTCTAAGCATCGTTCCTTCATCAGTTGAGCATGTAAACGCTTTTGGTTGGACTGTACTCGGCCAGCATGAAGATATGGCCGTGGCGCAGCTTGTCTTCCGAAATGGAACCATGGCACAACTTCGCGCATCGAGGGTCTCCGAATCGATGAATCGTTGCATGCAAATCTGCTCTGATTCCGAGGTCACAAAAATAGACTTTGCCCAAGGGACCGTTACCAGAACCCGCCCCCATGATGATGTGCTAGAGGGTAAACGGTTCGCAGACAAGCTGCCTCCGTCGGAACGAGCAAAGGTAAAAGACGTACTGTTCTCGGATTGGCTTCACAAAACGGAGAATAAGCCGGCTTCTGCGAATGCGATTTCCATGGAACACAATGAGTGGCTACAAGCGATTCGCTATGGCCAAGATGTCACAGTTCCTGGCATCATGGGTGCACAGGCTCTGAAGATTGCCGAACAAATCATCGACGCTCTATCATGCAGTCGACGTGAATCGTTTGTAATTCCTGCTGCGGATCGCTTCGCCGCCTAGCCTATGGCCGGCGTCAATCTTAGAGTAAATGCTTGGCTTTGACCGTTAGATATTCATTTACTAGAGGTGAGGTCAACTCATCTGGAAAGGCATCTACCTGCAACACGCCTGCCTGATGCATTCTTTGAATAACTTGATGCCGCCATGTTAACAATTGAGCTGCCGCGGCGCTCCGATAAAGCACATGGGGATCCATGTCGGGATTATCCGCATAGTCAAAGACTGCACGGTCTCTTAACAAACACAACAGCGGCAAATGTCTTCCCGAAAGATTGGATAGGTACCCTGTTATCTGCGCTGCGGTAACGTCATCGATAATGGACGTCACCAGTACGACCAGTGATCGCTTGCGGCAATGCTTCGATAGGTGCAAAAAGGCTTGATCGAAATTTGTTTGACGAAGTGATGGAAAGCGATCAAATCCAGCATGGAGAATTCTATTCATTTGAGAGGGACCTCCATGAATGGGAACGTAGGATTCGATTCGATCCGAAAAACACAGTAGTCCCACCGAATCTTTTTGCTGCAGAGCGACATAGCTCAACATCAAGATTGAGTTTAACGCGTAATCGAGCAGACTCAGCCCTCGATATTCGCTCGTCATCAAGCGTCCACAATCCAGTAAAAACACAACTCGTTGACTTTGGTCTGTTTGAAACTGCTTAACCGTTAACTTGTTCCTGCGAGCAGTTGATCGCCAATCAATATGTTTGTAGTTGTCGTCCTGAGTGTAGTCGCGAAGCCGTTCAAAATTGTTATCTTGCCCTAGCTTTCTCGTTTTGCGAACACCGATCAGACTGAGGCGATTTGTTTTGGCTAAAACGGCATACTCTGCAAGCTGTTTCATGTCTGGATAGACGGAAAGCGTGGCGGGTAGCGGTCGTTTGATCTCTTGAAACCAAAAGCCAAATAGGCTGACAAGCCTTAAAAAGATGTACTCGAATGGAAAGGACCCTCGCTTGTTTGGCTTTAGGGTATAGCTAAGCTCGAGACGCTGTTGCGATGCAACATAGCATTTTTGACTATCGGGTGATGCAGTGATATTGGGGGGGAGTCCGTCGCGAATCTCAAGTCTCTGCCCCCTGGAATTACGATTTTCAACCACTATCTCTACGTTTTGAGTTCCGCCCAACGATGCAGTCCGAATCATTTGCCGTTCGATTCGAATCTTAGCTGCTTTCGCCACGGAGAAAAAATCGAACGCAACTATGATCAGTGCGAGAATGTCCGTGGCATATACAACTCGGATCAGCACTGGAAACTTGACTGATAACACCAGCAGAAATACGGAGGGAACCATCAATAGCCACCACTGCTTGGTCGGATAGATTTTCCGGACCAACGCAAGCGAAAGCAACGTTGCGGCGAGAACGATGACTGCAATCCAAGGAGCCCAGAACGGCAGAAACTCACCAATCGTTTCTATAAACATGTGGGGTCAATCCGCAATAGAGCGGAGCTTAAAGGGCGCAGTGTTAGAGACGGGGAACCTCGATACTTCGGAGCAGAGATCTAAGCTCGTTGTCCACTGAAAGGCCTTCGACCTCGCTTTCAGCGGTCAATGTAATGCGATGCCTTAAGGCAGGCAGAACAAGTTCGACAACATCATCTGGAACCGCAAAGTTTCGTCCGCGAAAAGCAGCTAATGCTCTCGCCCCCTGCATCAACGAGATCCCTGCTCGAGGCGATGCCCCAAGATGGAAGGCAGGCCAGGACCTAGTTGCTCGAACAATCTTATTGATATAGTTCAGCAGTTTTGGCTCCACAATCGTAGAAGCGTTCTCGCGAATGGTCTTCTGTATCATCTCAGCGTTCGCGACCTGCTTGACTTCGTTTTTGAGAACGGTTGCCAGGTCGATTTGACGCGAATGCAATTCGAGAACCCTCGCTTCATCCGATTCCGCTGGGTAGTTAACGATTGCTTTGAACATAAACCGATCCAACTGAGCTTCAGGAAGGGAATAGGTGCCCTCGCTCTCGACTGGATTTTGAGTCGCCATCACCAAAAAGGGACGAGGAACCTCGTGGCTCACACCGTCGATGGTGACGCGATATTCCTGCATGATCTCGAGCAATGCCGCATGTGTCTTGGCAGGAGAACGATTGATTTCGTCCGCCAAAAGAAATTGCGTAAAGACAGGACCAGGCCGAAACCTAAAGTCCTGTGTTTTTAAGTCAAGGATCGGCGCTCCTGTTATGTCTGAAGGCATCAGGTCGGCGGTGAACTGGATTCGTCCGAATTGACATCCGAGCACATGTCCTAGCGTTCGAACAAAAAGCGTCTTGCCAAGTCCAGGGACCCCCTCGATCAATACGTGTCCCCCAGAGAACAAAGCAACCATGGATGTCAAAATCAACTCATCCTGGCCAACGAAAATCCTGCTGATTTCCGAAACAGCTTTTTGAAACAACTCACGTGTTTCAGAGCTCAATTGCGATGCCATGACCGGCGTAGTGGATATGGCATTCGAGGGTGGTTGCAATGGGCTGAGCTGCTCCTGAACTTTTGGCGGGCTAGCTAGTGGACCTTCGGATTCAGATCGAAACTCTGTCATGGGCAAAATTAGTTAGTGAACAACTTTGAAATTCGGATCAATTATTTGAAAGTCGGGCTGAAAATCGTCGTCAGAAATTGGAGTGGAATATCATACTCAATTCACACCAAATTTGGGTCATAATCCAACTTTTCTGATTTGATCGAAAGGCACAGGCCCATCGAAATCTCTTTGCATATCGAATTCTTTAATGCGATTTGTTGTCCCTGGGCAGCCACGCCAAGTTGACTAGAATGGAGAAATTAAACCTCTGAAGAAATTCGCCGAGTCCACATGCCTACGTGGGTTCCACCACATAAGTGAAAAATTTGCCGTGCCTCTCCGCATCATATTTGATCTTAATCAACCTTCTGCCGAGAAATCAAATCGCGAGAAGCTGGCCTCTCTGGTCTCTCCAAATGAAGACTCCACCAACGATGGTTTTGAAATTTGCGTTTGCGGATGTTCGAATCAAGACTTTATTGCCTCGGGAGTGAGAGCCCCAGGTACCTTGCACATGGACGGTTCTGTTGGGGATTTCTGCCTTATGTCCTATGGGTTAGGTGACGCAGTAATCGAAGGTAAAGCGGGTGATTTCCTCGGGCATTCCTTGCATTCAGGCTCCATCGTGGTAAAGCAAAACGTAGGAAATTGCCTCGGAGCAATGGGGGCCGGCGGGCTAATCGCTGTGCAAGGTAACGCTGGCGATCGAGTAGGTATTGCTCTTCAGGGTGCTGATATTCTTATTCGTGGAAACGCAGGAAGTCTGCTCGGAATGGGAATGATTGATGGCAATATCGTGGTGGGCGGAAGTGTCGGGCCTGAAATGGGAAAGGGAATGATCGGTGGATCGATATTTGTTCGTGGTGAACCGACAGCTCTAAGTCCCCACATCGAGGAATTTCGAATGAGAGAGCCTGACAAACTTAAGATCGGATTATTGATGTTAAAGGCAGGAATCAAATCCACGGGAAAGGAATTCCGCCTTTTTCGCCCTGTTTCGTAGGGGGCAGCTCCCAGAAAGCGTCCTGCAGGTCATGCAATGGCACACGTCTGATTTGTGCGTCTAAGTTTCCTTTGGCCAGAAAATGGTACTATGTAGCCATTCTCCTAGGTAAGTGATGCTGAACCGCATCCCAAAGAGATTCGCCTTTTGATTGCTTGAGGTAATAATTGGCAACAACAAACGAGATTCAAGTCGGAGAATTGCTTTATGCCTAACGCCAAGAATGTTTTGGGACAACCACTTCAAAGTTGCTCGACCGATCCCATGACAGGTTTCTTTCGAGATGGCTGTTGCCGGTCGGGAGCGGACGATATCGGTTTGCATTTGGTTTGTGGTGTTATGACGGACAATTTTCTGGAATTCTCAAAATCTCGCGGAAACGATCTAACCACACCTCTCCCCCAGTTTCATTTTCCAGGACTCAAAGCTGGTGACCGATGGTGTTTATGCGTTCTTAGATGGAAAGAAGCCTTCGAGGCTGGTGTAGCGCCAAAAATTGTGCTCGAATCCACCCACATCTCCACCCTCGAATTCGTCGATCTCGAGGACCTTCAAAGCCACTCCGTCGAGGCTTAGCGGGGCGTGATTGCTAGCCAGCTAACTACACTGTTCGCGAGCCGCGAAGAGCGGTTTAGCATCCGCAACACATGGAAACCGTTATGGGACATTGGGAAAACGCAAGAATACCTGACGACTTTGACGGGATTGTAAGGCTTTTTCCCCTACCCAATCTCGTTTTGTTTCCTCACGTCATACAAGCGTTGCACATTTTTGAACCACGCTATTGCGAGATGTTGAGCGACTCATTGGAGTCTGATCATCTCATCACAATGGCACTCCTTATCCCAGGCTGGGAAAGTGAGATCGATCGGAAACCCAAAATGGGGGAATTCGTTTGTATTGGTCGGATTATCTCGCACACTCCGACCGACGACGGACGTCACAATATTCTTCTGGCGGGTTTATCGAGAGCAAAGCTCCTAAACGAGTTGGACGCTGAAACCCCGTTCCGACAGGCCAACGTGGAAATAATCGACGACATTGTGCCGGCTGATTCGGTCCATCTTTTGGATGAATACCGAGATAACTTGCTGGCAGTCTTCCGGGCGATGATTCCACACGATGCTGCGAACTCGAAAACATTCGGCGATTTGCTTACGCAACAACTCCCACTAGGGATTCTTACGGACATCATCGCTTACGCAGTCAACATACCGATCGACGTGAAGCATGATCTGCTCGGTGAGCCCAATGTCGTAATCCGCTATGAGATCCTAATGAGAAATCTAACGGAAGTCCTCGAGGACGATCCACAAGAATCGCCTGCTCCTGCAGCACATTCCGAATCAAAACGACCTAGTCAATTCCCGCCTCCCTTTAGCGACAACTGATCAACTATATTTTATGGACTCCGCACCTAAATGGCCGGCAATCGTTCTAAGGCTTGCTGCGATTTACAACTTATTGTGGGGAGCGTGGACGATCCTATTTCCAAACCACATATTTGATTTAACCGGCATCGAACGGCCCAACTACCCTGGCATATGGCAATGCGTGGGAATGATTGTTGGGGTCTACGGAATCGGCTACTGGTTTGCAGCCAGAGACTTTCGGATCCACTGGCCGATTGTGTTAGTCGGATTTTTAGGAAAGATTTTTGGTCCTATAGGCTTTATCGGAGCCGTTAACTCAGGAGAGCTCCCACTCCAGTGGGGAGTGACGATCCTGACTAACGATCTGATCTGGTGGGCGCCCTTTGCATCAATGCTTTATCTCGCGTTCAAGCACCACTCGTCTCCCGACGTTCGCTACGCTTCACTCCCTGCGGATCAGCGTCCTCAAACATCGGTTTCGAGTGGCGAGGAAGTAGAGCAGTTTCTCGCGACCGGTACAAAGCTACTGGTGTTCGTTCGACATGCTGGTTGTACCTTCTGTGGGGAAACCATGATCGAACTGGCATCACGAAAGGGTGAATTGCGAGACCAAGGGATCGAACCAGTGGTTGTTCACATGAGCCCGATAGCGGACGGGAAGCTACTGCTGGATCGTGCGAAGCTGAATGACGTGGTTCACATCTCTGATCCGACTTGCTCTCTTTACCGACGCTTTGGTTTGCCACGAGGTAAGTTTTCTCAGCTCTTCGGTGCAGAGGTTTGGTTAAAAGGATTCCAAGCAGCCATCCTCAAGGGTAACAAAGTGGGCAAGCTCCAAGGGGATGGGTTTCAACTGGGTGGCGCTGCGTTGCTAAACTCTGGGAAGGTTGTTCGGGTATTCCCCGCACACAACGCGACGACGAATATCCCCGTGGCATCCGAGTGCAAACTAACCTGACAAACTAACCTAGCAAAACGAAAAAGCCTTGCCACATTCGCAAGGCTTTTGCATTCTTAGAATCGGGCATGCCGACCTACCAAGTGTATTCCGCACCGAGGGTGAAACCTTGGTATACGGCAGTCGACTTGTTATTCAACCTCGTAACTCGTGCTGCGTTCGTGGGTGGTAAACTGTTAAAGTTCTCTGTCGCGAACGCTAAGCCATCGATGTACATTACTTGATACGACGATCGCAATGCCCACGAATAACTAACGCGGTAGTACAGTTGAGCCGAGCTCTGTAGCAAATACGCAGTCCGTCCTTGACCTGTCAAAGCCTCTTGGAAGGTTCGGAGAGGATTGGCAGGGTTGAGGGAGTTCGAGAATATCGAGGCCTTCATGCCGGAATCGTTGTGAAATACACCACCTTTGAGCTCCGTACCAAGCTTCACGCCGGGGAAGAGGTTGTACCACAGGTCACCACCGAGTTGGAAACCAAACAGGTTGTTTGATGTTCGGACGTAGTAGTCGAGAAATCGCTCACCCGTCGCTGCTGGACCATTATTGTTGGTGCCGCGTGCGATGAAATTGGCAACTTCGTCGAGATCAAAGTAACGAAAGCCACCCAAGAAACTGCCTTGCCAGAAGCCATGTGGTTCTGACCAACGTCGACGGAAATTTATCTCCGCATTGTTCATCGCCGATTGATATCGGAGGGTGTGTCGTAGCGAACGGTCCGGATCATCGAAACCGCCCGGAGGCAAAACACCAAAGTTGCTCAAGAACGAAAAGTATCGAGGGTTGACTGGATCGGAGACCGTTGCGGTCTCGTCCCAATCGTTTAGTCCGAAGAAACCAAACTCCAAATTCGATCCTGGACCGGTTTGGACGTTGATCTGAGCGGCTAAACCAGCTCGCATATTGTCTAGGTCTACAGCGTCTGTTGACAACGCTACAGGACCAGAGATGCCGTCGCGAGAAACGACGAAGTCAGATGGCCCCTTTGTTCTCGATAATGCAATGACCTCGGCCGACGCATCGTACCATCGCTGAGTCGCAATGCCACCCTCGCCGTAAGGACGAAGTATGCCTCTGCAAGAGCTCAAACTTCCGAAGATGTTTTTTCGTAAGCCTGTGAACGAACGCCCAAACGGATCGCATCGTTCTTCAGCCAGTCGAGCCCGGATACCTCCTCCACCTAGTATACCGAAACCTGGACCGCAGTCACCGTAACACATGTCGCCGCTTGTTGAGCCGCCACATGATGAACCGTCGTAGGACACACCAGGATCAATCATAGGAAGATTAGGGTCCGCCATCTGCCCCATTTCATCGCCCGGCATCGAAGCGTAGGCCGCAGGGTGGGCATATGGAGCCGCTGCGCTGGGGTGTGGGCTGCCCGGCATCATCTGTGCACTCAATTGCTCGCCCGAAATGGCGGCAGCCAATCCAGCGAGTAAGCGTATCTTCCAGCCTTTAAGCAACTTCATCGAATATTCTCCAACGCAAAAATGCGATTGCATCAAACCAGCCACCAACGCTACTCGACCTAATGGTAGACTTCGGCGGGTGGGCTACTCGCGCACACCATGGAATGATCAGCAAATTCGGACCGATCCCTTCCGAGATGCGATTCCCAAAATCTGATACCACCCGCTTTATCGGCACGACCGGAATTGAAAGTTGGGCCAAAGGTGCATTTTCTCGCTACAGCCGACAAAATTTACCCGAAAACGTCCTTGAACAAATGCTAGCACTGAAGCGATGATCGATCTTTGGCTCTACGTAGGCGGCTTTAGTGATGGAGCAATAAAAAAAGGCGGCGTCTTTTCGACGCCGCCATTGATTCTTACCGCGAGCTACTTAACCCAAGATCGCTGTGTTCTAAGCCACTTTTCGTTCTTCCCGCTCTTTTTTCTTTTGTTCAACTGCTGCTAAATCAACAACATGCTTGGCAAGACCGAAAGCTCGCAAGAGTCTGATGACTTGGTAGGTCGCGTCAAACTCCCACCACTTGTGCCCGTGCTGAGCCAACCGTGGGTGAGCGTGGTGATTATTGTGCCAGCCTTCGCCGTAAGCAATGACCGCTACCCACCATAGGTTTCGGCTGTCGTCTTTGGTTTCGTAGTTTTTGTATCCGAACATGTGCGATGCGGAGTTCACAAACCACGTAGTGTGGAGAACGGCAACCATTCGAACGCAAACAACCCAAACCAGCCACGATACAGCCAGCTCGCCTCCACCAATCGCATATCCGGCAGCTACGATCGCCGCACCAAATGCGATATGGATCGCCAAGAACCACTTCTCCAAAAAGACCAAGAATGGTCGTCGGAGTAAATCTGGAACCCACTTCTTGGCGTAACCCTGAGGATCGCCACCGTGAGTTGAAAATGCTAGCCAAAACATGTGCGCCCACCATGGACCATCATGCGGTGAGTGAGGGTCTCCTGGCTGATCGCTGTAGGCGTGGTGTTTGCGGTGGTTGGCCGTCCAGCTGATAGGGCCACCTTCGCCAGCCAATGTTCCAATGAAAGCGAATGAGTTATAGAGCCACTTCGGTACTTGCAACCCGGTGTGGGTCAACAACCTGTGAAACCCTAGGCAGATTCCCAAACTACCGGTGACCCAGTGCATGAAGATGGCGAGGATCAAACCGGACCATGTAAAGGTCCATGGAGCTGCTAATGCTCCGATGTGCAATGCGATTAGCCAAGCTGCAGGGCCCCATTCGACATAATAAGCCGACGGAACCGGAGATTGTTTCCCACCACCCTTAGGTGTCCTGGAGCTGCTGGCAACTTCTTCAACCTGTGGCTGAACAGGATTGCTCAACGTGGCGGGGTGGTGATGTCGAGTGGATTCTGTGGGATTTGCGCCCATTTGCATTCGCCCTGTTGTTTACAAGAATACTTTGGAAGGAATTGGGCATCGCGTGAAAAATGCCTCGCGCCGAAGCGTGATGAAATGAGCTACTACCAGACTCAAGTTTCGAGAAGAATCATACCCTAAGCAAACTCGTTCGATGTGAGAGCGAGATTTGCGAATTGTCAAAGCTTTGTAAAACTCGAAAAAACGGGAGCAAGGCTAGCACTTTAAACGCCTTATAAAGTGCCCATTCCCTATAGATTTCGCATGCGGAAGATACCCCCAGCGGAGCAGCAGGCGCGCAGAAATTCGGCTGGAGACAACTTGGCAGACAATGGCCTGGCAATGCCGGGCAGCCGCGATTTGATCCACTAGTTTTGCCGCTTTTGCAAGGATTCGATACTCCGTATTGGGACCGGTTCGGAGGTAGTTGATGGTCATGAATCCGGGCACCCTTTTGGGAAACGAGAAAAAAACTCTACACGAGTTGCTATCTCCCGAAACGAATCTCTCGTCCCAGAACACATCGAACGAACTAGAAATACGAGGCCAAAGACGCCTTTGAACCGTTAAAGTAGATTCGTTCAAGAGGAACTCAGCCGCCCATAGCCCTGAAAGAAAGCTAAGTTCTGTGTCCGTAAACGAACAAACCCCGCTCGAATCTGAGCGGGGCCACGCGATTTTTATTTGCTTTTGTAGGATGCAAGCCAAGCCCAACTACGTTTACCCCTTACGATATTCGTTGGCGAAAAGGTCGCCAGCGTTGGTCACGCTCGGACTAACTATTTAACTAAGCAGCCGTAGTTGCCTTTTTGATCATCGCATTGATGCGACTCTTGGTGCGAGCAGCTTTGTTGACGTGGATGATCTTTTTGGAAGCAGTTTGATCGAGAAGCTTGCACAGGTCAGAAAACTGAACCTTTGCATCCTCGAAGTTTTTGGCTACAACCGTATCCCTCAACTTCTTGATCGCGGTCTTCAAACGAGATTTCGCCGCACGATTACGAGATCGACTCTCTAGGGATTGACGAAGTCTTTTCTTGGCGCTCTTCAGATTTGGCACAGGACTCTCCGGCGGCTCACTTCCGCAAAATCGAAATTTCTAATTCAAAAAACTATCGGGTCGGGTATCATGGCAGGGAAACTCCATTTTGTCAACTTGTAGTTTGGCGAAAAGGGGATTAGGGTAAGGGAGTTGGTTGAGGACAAGTCTTGATTGGCCTGATTGGGTGGTGCCATGAATATACACATTTTGACTCCGTACTTTTGGTTGGCCCTTTTGGGTGCCTCGTATTTGGCTGCTGTCGTGGTGGCGTTGATGGGGCGTCCTAAACGGCCCAAGGTCGCAAAAGGCAATGCTCCAGCGGAGTTAGCGACCACGGCTCCCGAGGGGCTTGATTTCGGAGATGAGCTAGCACAAATGGATAAAAAGTAACTCGCTCTTTTCTCAGGCTCTCTCATGCTCTAGGTTTAAGGCATGAGACAGACACTTTTTTATTGGCCACATGAAACGGGTGGATTTCCTTGGTTTGGCGCGTTCAGTTGGGC
Organism: Pirellula sp.; assembly: GCA_046344995.1. GTDB lineage: Bacteria > Planctomycetota > Planctomycetia > Pirellulales > Pirellulaceae > JBKCUI01. The sequence goes on along the minus strand of JBKDKR010000047.1, from coordinate 40,399 downwards.
CACCTTAATTCTTGGTCTAATCGCTGTCATCCAGCTTGCAGTTGCGAAAAACGCGCAAGCCAGGTCGGCGGTAATCCAGAGCAACGCGTTCACTTGGGGTATCGCGTTTCTTGCGATCGCCTTCCTTCTTCCTCGAATTGAGTTTCGAATCGAGGACACGCCGATTGGTCTCCCCATTCGGGGCTACGGGGTCTTTCTAATGGTCGGCGTCATCGCCGGTTCCTATGTCGCGTTGAAACGATGCGAGGCCCGGGGGATCGCGAGAGAGGCGTTCCTTTCTCTAGCAACCTGGACTGTGGCTGCGGGCATTGTTGGAGCTCGTCTTTTTTACATAATCCAGTATTGGAGCGAGCTTCCAGGGCAGACGCTTTCTCAAAAACTCTGGACGGTTCTACAAGTCACAGAGGGTGGGCTGGTTGTATACGGCAGTGTAATCGGCGGACTGATTGTCATCGTTGTCTGGACAATTCGATACAAATTGCCAGTGTTGGTTGTCGCAGATGCTGTAACTCCTGCTTTTTTCCTTGGACTTATGTTTGGCAGGCTCGGGTGTTTGATGAACGGATGCTGTTACGGCGGTGTCTGCGAAATGCCTCTACCCACGGTACGATTCCCCAGCGGCTCTCCTGTCTACATGGAGCAACTCGATTCGGGGCGCATTCTAGGGTTGGTCACGGAAAAAGGAGTTGTTACTAAAGTGACCTCGCCATCTTGGGCCGAGAACAATGGTGTTCACCCCAACGCCACCTTTGGCGGTGTACAAGCGAGACTAGTCGCGGGACCTACCCCAATTAAACCCCTTGCGAATCCTCAGTTTGACGCTGTGGTAAACCTTGACGGCAGAACGAGAGTCGTTTCAGCCAGCGATCTACCTGAGAGAGCGATCCCTGTTCACCCCTCTCAGGTGTATGCATCCATAGGAGGGCTGATACTGTTTCTTTGGACAATGAGCCTAAGCAGCTTGGCATCAAGAACGGGATATCTCTTTTCGTTAGGATTGATCGCTTACGGTTTCGTTAGAATTCTTGAAGAACTAATCAGAGTCGACGAAGGGGGACAATTCGGAACGTCTCTGAGCATCGCTACCTGGATTAGCTTGGCCGGTATTCTCGGAGGAATCGTGCTTCTTGTTTCGCTACGATCCAAGCTCTTGCCGGATAAGCAAAGCTTAACGAGCGGGAGCTTGAATTAAATAGACTATCAACTTCGCTTGCTCAAGCAGCGAGATGAATGTAATGTATTGCCACGGTCGAGCAAAGCTAGCAAGCAATAAGAGCATCGCTTAGGCGGCGAACCTCACTCGTCTGGATGGACGTGAGAGGGTTGCAAGGAGAAACAGGTGCTGAATGGGTAGAGCAGCCCCTGGGTTTCCTTGAGAGCGTGACATTGACGGTACAGGTAGTGATCGAGGTACCGAGTAGTCGTCAGCACTCTTAATGATTAGCTAGGTTCCGGGGTTCAAATGTGTGTTTGAGTACCGTTGGCTCTTTGGAGGGATTCCGTGGTCACTCGACTTGTTTTGTCGATAGGTCTTTTAAGAGAGAGAAGTAGCTAAATGTCTTCCGAAAAGAAATTTAAGCTCGAGTATGTTTGGTTGGACGGTTATTTGCCTGAACCAAACCTTCGTAGCAAAACGAAGGTTGTAGACACTGCACCAACGAGCGTCGCCGACCTCCCGCTATGGGGATTCGATGGTAGCTCTACCCAACAAGCAGAAGGCAAGAGTTCCGACTGCGTTCTCAAGCCAGTAGCACTCTACCCAGACAGCACTCGCAAAAACGGTTTCTTGGTCATGTGCGAGGTTTTGTTGCCAAATGGCGAACCTCACCCATCCAATTTCCGATGCACCGTCGAAGATTCCGAAGATCTTTGGATTGGTTTCGAACAAGAATATTTCTTTTACGCAGATGGTCGGCCTCTAGGGTTTCCAGAAGAAGGTTTCCCTGCACCACAAGGCCCTTATTACACAGCTATTGGCTACAAGAACGTAGGTGATGTTGCTCGAATCATCGTCGAAGAGCACATCGACATTTGCTTGGATGCAGGTATCAACCTCGAAGGCATCAACGCCGAAGTGGCTAAGGGACAGTGGGAGTTCCAAATTTTCGGCAAGGGATCCAAGAAGGTATGCGACGACATGTGGATCTCGCGTTACTTGATGATTCGTCTAGCTGAAAAGTATGGCGTTGATATCGAATTCTATTGCAAGCCAATCAAGGGTGACTGGAATGGTTCTGGCATGCACACGAACTTCTCCACCAAGAAGCTTCGCGAAGAAGGCGGAAAAGAATACTTCGAGAAACTTATGGCTGCATTTGACAAGTATCGTGACGAGCACATCGCTGCATACGGTCCAGACAATCATTTGCGTCTAACCGGTTTGCACGAAACACAATCGATCGACAAGTTCAACTACGGTGTTGCTGACCGTGGTGCTTCGATCCGAATTCCTCACAGCTTCATCAATAGTGGCTACAAGGGATACCTCGAAGATCGCCGACCAAACTCGCAAGCCGATCCATACAAGATCGTGTCGCGAATTCTCAAGACCATCAAGTCTGTTAGCTAGTTGAATCTAGACGTAAGATTTGTCGAGATATCTTGGTCGAGAATCATTTCCAACCAAACGAAAAGAGGGGATCATCGAGGCCCCTCTTTTTTATTTGCCTTAGCTTGAACTTGAGTTGCATTCTGCTACGGAGCGAGGCTTAGCTCTTCGATAAATGCTGACGCCTTTTCCCAGAACGTTTGGGAGTGCAGATCGTTGTGCTCCAGGCCGGGCACCTCTACAAATTCTTTGTTATCTGCTGGGCACGCGTCATATAGTTTCCTGCCGAACTGAATGGGAACGATGCTGTCGACGTCGCCATGAAATTGAAGGACTCTCCCGGAGTAAAGCTTGATCTTCTCTTCAGCAGGGAAGTGGTTCTTCATCAATAGACGGACAGGGAATACGGGATAGATTGAGGCAGCGACGTCAACCGCTGACGAGAAAGTTCGATCGAGTATGATTCCTGGCGCTTGCAATTCCGTTGCCATTTCAATTGCAGCCGCGCCGCCCAGCGATCGGCCCATAGGTATGACGGGAACGTTGCTCCAGGCTGGTTGATCCCTCACCCATTTACCAACGGTCGCTGCGTCTGCCAGAATGTTAGCTTGACTGGCTTTGCCTCCGGTTTTTCCGTAGCCTCGAAAGTCGTAGGCCACCACGTTAACCGACAATTTGCGACTGAGCTCCAGCAGTTCTCCGCCGAGTGACCCCAAGTCTTCACCATTGCCGTGAGAAAAGACGATCGTGGCTCGGGGGGTGATGTGCTTGAAAGTCCAGACGTGGATTTGCGAGTTGTCACCCCCTTGTACCCATACATCCGTCGCATCGAATTTCGCTGGTTCCCAATCGCCTTGGCTAGGATTCGGAGCCGGGAAGAGCATTCGAGGTTCTAGCACGATCAATGCTGCTAGAGTTGCTATATACGTCCATAGCATGAACACAAGGATCCGCTTTAGGCTGTTCGATGGCTTGCGATCGGTAGGCGATTTGTTATTCACGAATGTTTGGTTGGCGGCAGTGCCTGAGAATGAGGAAAGGAACCGAAAAGAATTAAGCCTAGGGATAGTTCGGCACTTTCGGTGTAGTTCGGAGTGCTAGCGTCAACATAAGTAGGAGTTGACATAAATACCTTTGCAGTATAGCTTAACGGTTTGCTGCACAGCGTGCAGTATTACAACAGGGTCGGTAGTGAAAACGGGGGTTCTTGAGTTCACCGCCACCCCCGCAAAACCACTTTCATACCGACTAAACCGCATGAATCCACAAGAATTGCTTCGAATTGTCGATTCGTTGCATCGCGAAAAGCAGATCAGCCCAGATCTCGTTATTCAAGCGATCGAATCTGCTCTTGTAACCGCCATAAAGCGTCAGTTTGGCGAAGAGACCGAGGTTACGGCATCCATCGCGAGAGACGGTGGTCAGATCACGGTTACGGTCGACGGCAAGTCTCTTAGTCAGGATGAAATCGGGCGAATTGGCGCACAAACGGCCAAACAAGTGATTATCCAGAAGCTCAAAGAAGCAGAGCGGGATGCGCGTCTTGATGAGTTTTACCCCCAGGTCGGGCAGCTAGTCACTGGTGTAGTGCAGCGAACTGAAAAAGGGTTGACCATCGTTCAGCTTGGTAATGTAGAAGCAATCTTGCCTCGTAGCGAACAAATTCCGGGCGAATCCTACCACAACGGATCTCGGATTCGGGCTGTGATCTACGAAGTGAAGCAATCGGGGAATCGGGTCAAGATTATTCTTTCGCGGACCCACCCAAGTTTTGTTCAGCGGCTGTTTGAGCAAGAGATACCAGAAATTTCAGAAGAGGTGATTCGCGTCAACGCGATTAGTCGAGAACCGGGTTATCGCAGCAAAGTCGCCGTTAGCAGCTCCGATCAAAGAATTGATTGTGTAGGAGCATGCGTGGGGATGCGAGGTAACCGCATTAAAAACGTCACAGGTGAGTTGGCTGGTGAGCGAATTGACATTGTTCGCTGGAGCGATGATCCGATGGTTCTGATCCCCAATGCACTTCAGCCTGCCGAAGTTGAGCAGGTGTTATTGTGTGACATGATCGGTCGAGCGATTGCGTTGGTCAATGAAGAGCACTTGTCGCAGGCGATCGGCCGTTTTGGCCAAAACGTGCGTTTAGCCAGCAAACTATGCGGTTGGGATATCGAAATCATGACTGCCGCCGAGCTCGAGCGCCAGATCGAAAAAGCCATGGAAATGTTCCTTTCGATTGAAGGGATGTCAGAAGAGGTTGCCCAGCAATTGGTTGAGCAAGGCTACTTGTCCTACGATGATTTGTCAGTGATCGAGCCTGATGCATTGATGGAGATGGGTGGTTGGACCGAAGAGCAGGTTGACGCCATTGTCATGCAAGCCGAGGAACGAGCCGAAGAGCTAGAAGTCCAAGAAGCCGAGAGAAAACAGACTGAAAAGGCAGAGCGAGAACGGCTAGCAACCGAAGAGCTTGACCGCAAAGAGCGTGCGCAGAAAGCGCCGCCAGCACCGCCGGCCGAGCCGGAACCGCCAAAGGAGAACGAAAATGGCACAGAATCGTCAACGTAATTAATGAATGACTCCTGCCGTAATGCAAGGAATTGCGTTACTATCATAAGAGTCAGAGGTGCGTTATCGACCAAGCGGTCGAAGATGCTGGTGTTGTGGCATTGTCAAGTTACAGACAGCGCCGTGGGAGGACCCACAACCTACCTCGTGGGGGCATCCGAATGAGATAACTTACAAGACGAGAGATTTTACACGATCCGATGCCGGACTTGGTTCGTGTTTGTCTCAACGGGCAGAAAGCCTAAGGAAAACAGCTCAGTGGCAGTACGTATTTATTCGCTTGCAAAAGATATTGGTCTAGACAGTAAAGAACTCGTCGACCTCTGCACGCGCCTGGGAATTCTAAACAAAGGCAGCGCTCTCGCTAGCTTGGATGATGACGAAATCACCAAGATCAAGAAGCATTTGGCGGAGAAGTCGGCGCCCGCAGCAGCGGCCCCGGCAACTCCCACGCCAACACGGGAGCCCATTAAGGAAGTACCGATTCGCGACCCGGGTGCACGTTTCGGAGCAGCAAAAAGGGATTTGGCAGCAACCGCCAAGAGGTCGCCACTTCAAACCAAACGAGACGACAGCCAACCGGAGGATTCCTCCCAAAGCGATGAAGTCGAATGGGTCGTCGAACCCGTATCAGAGCCAGTCGTTGATGAGGAACCGTCCGAAGGTATTGAGTCTACCCCCGCACCTGTGGTAGTTGTTGCAGAAACTCCGGCAACTCAAGAAACGCCTGAATCTCCTGCAGAGATTCCACTGAGTGCCGCGCCTGAGCAAACAAGCGCGCCGGCATTGAAGAGGAACGATTACTACGCCCCTGCCCAAACGAGCGGACGAGTTCGTGTTTTGGGAAGGTCCAGAACGACTGGAACTCCAGGTAGTAGTGCCGGCGATGCAACCAAACCTGCAGCAGACCGACCGGCCCCAGACAAAAAGAAAGCTCGACAACCTGTTCTAAATCTTTCGCCGATGCCAAAATCGGCGACTCCATCTCCAACTCCCAAGTCGCAAGAACCTGCGATTCAAAAGCCAATCGTCAAATTAACCCCAGACGTCATCAAGGGGATTGGCCAAGGCATGGAGAAGCCTGCCGAAAAACCCAAAGCTCCAGGTTCTGCTGGTGGCAAGGCTGGTAGCACCGGGCGTGCAGCGACCCCGAGCCAAACAATGCACGCTGGATTGGCTGATTTCAAGGCCAACGCTGAGAACAAGCTCAATGCAAAGAACAAAAAGGTTGTTGACGAAGAGGAAACACCAGCAAGCAAGAAGAAAGCCTTGGCGGGCGCCGGACGAGCCGACCGTCTTCGCAATCCAAAGATCCAGACCACCAAAGATCTTCATTTAATCGAGGACGAAGAGGGTGGTCGCAGAGGTGGTGGCGGTAAGGGCCGCAAGAAGCAAATCACAATCGCTCGGAAAGAAAAAGCGATCTTGGTAATGCCCTGTTCACTGCGAAGCTTCTCCGAGGCGGCAGGGGTTCCTGCAGCTCGCGTTTTGCGATCGTTGATGATGATGGGGACCATGGCAAACATCAATTCCACCTTGACTCAAGAGCAAGCAGAGTTGATTGCAGCTGACATCGGAATTGACATCGAGTTCAAGCAAGCCGAGTCACTCGAAACAAGCCTTATCAACAAATTGGAAGCTGTTGAAGATAACCCTGAGGATCTGGAAACACGTCCTCCAATTGTGACATTCTTGGGTCACGTCGACCACGGCAAGACAAGTTTGCTGGACTATTTGATCGGGACGAAAATTGTTCGTGGTGAAGCTGGTGGAATCACTCAGCAGATCCGAGCATACACAGTCAAGAAAGATGGCCGACTCGTTTCCTTTGTGGATACACCGGGTCACGAAGCATTTACAGAAATGCGAGCTCGAGGTGCAAACGTAACTGACATCGCAATCTTGGTTGTTGCACTGGATGACGGCATCATGCCTCAAACAGAGGAAGCCATCTCGCACGCAAAAGCAGCGGGCGTTCCAATTGTTGTAGCGGCTAACAAGTGCGATCTGCCGGGGGCAGATGTGAATCGCTTGATGACACAAATGACCGAGCATGGACTAACCCCAAGTGCTTGGGGAGGAGACATCGAAGTCGTCGAGACCAGTACGATTACAGGTCATGGTATGGATACGTTGCTCGAAACCGTTCTTACGGTCGCCGAACTACACGAATATCGCGCCAATCCAAAGCGAGCGGCGACCGGTGTATGTTTGGAAAGCGGACAAGATCCTAATCGAGGTGTTATCGGCAAGGTTATGGTCCAGAACGGAACGCTTCGGGTCGGCGACATCGTCGTCTGCGGTTCTTCGTTTGGCCGAGTCAAAGCCCTTTACGACACACTTAAACCCAACAAGCAACTCACGGAAGCTGGGCCATCGATTCCTGTAAACATTACAGGTTTGGATACCGCTCCAGAAGCTGGTGAAAAGTTCTTTGTACTCGATGATATTGCCCAGGCAAGACAGTTGGCTGCAGACCGCGAAAATGCGGTTCGCGCTCAGTCGTTGTCTGGCACATCTCCGAAGGTATCGTTTGAAACCTTCCAAGAACTGCTGCAATCCGGCAAGCTCGGAGTGAAAGAAGACAAGGTTGTTCTCAACCTTATCATTCGAGCTGACGCACGCGGTTCGTTGGAAGCGATCGAAAAGGAACTTACCAAACTCGATCACCCCGAAGTTGAAATCAAGATCCTTCAAAGATCTGTTGGCGGAGTCACGGTCGCTGACGTGACCTTGGCGAGTGCTTCACAAGCTGTCATCGTCGGATTTAACGTTATTCCGGACGAAGCAGCGAGAGCGTTGGCAGACGTTCGAAATGTCGAAGTTCGTCGATACGACATCATTTACAACTTGGCACAAGACATCAAGGCGTTGATCGAGGGACGGCTCAAGCCCGAGGAACGTGTTGTGGAGCTTGGACGTGCACTGGTTAAACAAGTGTTCTCTGTTTCCCGCGTCGGAGCGATTGCCGGTTGTTACGTCCTCCAGGGACAGGTCGAGCGTGGATGTAGGATTCGTGTCAACCGCGAAGGCCGAAAGATCGGTGATTACGCGCTCGATACACTAAAGCGACACAAGGATGACGTCAAAGAGGTGCCGCGAGGAATGGAATGCGGTATCAAACTAGCAGGCTTTAATGACATCAAGCCAGACGACCTGCTAGAGGCCTATCGAATTGAGGAATTTGCGCGGACTTTGGATTCCACGAGACAGTAACGCTCGTACCTTACTAATAGTACTTGAGCGAGAAAGATCGTAGTTACTAATGACGGCAAGAAGAATACTTAAAGCGGGCGAAGCAATTCGAGAGGTTGTTTCGATGGCGATTTTAACAGAACTCAGGGACCCTCGTGTTAAAAACGTAACGGTTTTGGGGGTTGAGGTCGCTCCTGACATGCGTGAAGCAAAAGTGGTCGTAAGCATTATGGGCAACAAGACTCAGCAGGCGACCAGCTTGCGAGGTCTTCAAAATTCGGCTGGCTTCTTACAGGCGAAAATCGCAGATAGGATCGACACACGGTATACGCCAAAACTGAAGTTTGTCCTTGATGATGGCGTCAAAAAGTCCATGGCGGTTTCGCAAATTCTGGAACAGATTGCGGCCGAACGGGCTGAAACAGCCACTCATACACAATCTGTGACGGACGACGAATCGGATCACCAGCCTTCGGAGATGGACTCAGAAGAACCCAATGTTCCAGATCACACAGATGACTCTGTCGAGGATGACGACGTTCATCTCCCAAAGAATTAATCCAATCCCTTCCAGCCAAAAGATTTCGAATCGTTCGATTCACCTAGAGCATAATGAGCACACGTGTCGAAAAGTTTGAGCAGCTTCATAAATCGCTGAAGAAACACTTCAAGTTTAACGAAGTATCGGTAGAGCGAACCGTGTTAGAACACTTGCTTTACGCATGCTGTTTAGAGGATGCAAGGAGCGAGCAAGCCGACGAGGCCTTTGCCAAATTACAACAGTCGTATTTCGATTGGAACGAAGTTCGGGTCACGACCACCATCGAATTAAGCGATGTTCTTTCATCGCTGCCAAACCCTGCAGCAGCGGGACATCGAATCAAACGATGTTTGCAATCCCTCTTCGAAACTCGATATCAATTCGATCTTGAGGATATGAAAAAGGCTAACCTTGGCAAAGCGACCGAGGAAATGCAGGCTTGGGCAGGGATGACCCCATTCGTGCTAAACTACGCGTCACAGCATGCCTTAGGTGGCCATGCTATCCCGATTGATTCCTCTGCTGTTGATGCTCTATGGGCAGCTGGCATCTTGACCGATGCAGAAGCTGAAAAGAAATCGGTGTCAGGTGCTGAGCGAGCTGTCCCCAAAAACAAAGGGGAAGAGTTTGCGTCCTTGCTACATCAATTTGGAATTGAATTCAGCCTCAACAAAAAGCACGCTAGCTCATTGGCCGTTTTCAAGGATTTAGGGGTTACTCCGAAAGCTAAGCTAGCACCTGTTGAACCCGCTGCAAACTCAAGTTCTTCTGCTAAGAGCAAGGCTGCAGACTCTAAGAAAGAAACCAAGCCTGAGTTGAATGACAAGGCGAAAGCAGGTGGAAAAGAGCCTAGCACTGCAACAAAAGAATCGTCTTCTAGTTCTGCTTCTAGTAAAAAGGATCAAAAGGCCGATTCTTCCGTTTCTGCATTGGAATCCAAATCGCCCGCATCGGCAAAGAAACCAGTCGATGGGAAATCGCCTACTAAACCCAAGGATGCACCGAAGGAAGCGGCCCCCGAAAAACCGTCGAAAACTCCCGGCAAGTCCCCAGAGAAGTCTGTAGAAAAGACTCCAGTCAAAAAGACCGAAAAGAAGCCACCGATCAAAGTGTCAAAAGACACAGGTAAAGCCGATAACGCAAAGGCAGATACGAACAAATCGGCACCTGGCAAGGGAACGCCTGCCAAACCAAAGCCTCCCGCAGCCAAGCCTGCACCGAGTAAAGCTACTCCGGAAAAGCCAAAGGCGGATAAAGCCAAAGAAGTAAAGAAGCCCGAGAAGAAGTCGGAAACCAAAAAGGCTGACACGGCCTCTAAAAAGCCCGCCAAGATGGCGAACAATGTCAAAATCACTAAGAAAAAACCTAAGTAATTACCTTAGTAAAACCAATTAACGTTTCGGAGTTGGAAACATGGCAGGCCATTCGCAGTGGGCAAACATCAAACATCGAAAAGCTGCGGTCGATGCGAAGCGCAGTAAGCTTTGGAGCAAGCTCTCCAAGGCAATTATCGTGGCCGCAAAGATCGGAGGCGGAGATCCGTCTGGTAATGTTCGTCTGCGCGCAGCGATCCTCGAGGCAAAGGCGGTATCGCTGCCTCGTGACAACATTGAACGAGCCATCAAAAAGGGAACTGGCGAACTCGATGGTGGTGATGTTGAAGAAATTCTCTACGAGGGCTATGGCCCAGGTGGGGTCGCCGTCCTGTGCGATATCATGACCGACAACCGAAATCGAACCGCTCCGGAAATCCGCAAGCTCTTCGATAATCACGGCGGCAAGCTCGGATCAACCAATTGCGTTGCCTACATGTTCGAACGCAAAGGAGTGATCTCCATCAAGCAAGATGCGATCGATCTCGAGAAGCTTATGGAACTGGCGTTGGAGAACGGCGCTGACGATGTAACGGAAAGTGGCGAGTACTTTGAGTTGACCTGTGCCCCTGAGGCGTACACGGGATTGGTCGAATCGCTCGAATCACAAAATGTTCCTATCGAAACAAAAGAAGTTGCGAGAGTACCTGGCAATACGGTAGAGGTGGACGGTGAAACAGCGATCTCCGTTATGAAGTTGCTCGAAAAGCTCGAGGATCATGACGACGTTCAGTCTGTCGCCACCAACGTTAACTTTAGCCAAGAACAATTGGAATCCTTTCAGTAAACTGTTCCCAAATGCCAACTGAGAATAAGCCAACTGTTCGAATGGAACGGTTGGACGCTTCGCGAGAGGATTTTCCTGACGCTATCAAACGATTGCGAGCCAAACTAAGCCCAGATGGCTCGGTCGTATCTCCTCGCGGGCGAGAGCTTACTCAAAAGGTATTTGGTGCAGCATTATCTCCCTCTGAGGTCGTGCATCGAATTTGCAGCGATGTCAAAGCCAACGGTTCCGAGGCTGTCGTAAGATACGCCAGGGCACTGGACAATCCCTCGGTCACAGCGGAGTCTCTTCGTGTTCCTTTAAACATGATGGAGACCGCACACAAGAATGCTTCCGTCGCGTTTCTTGATTCCGTTCGCCGCATTCGAGACAATATATCGGTCTTCCAATCCAGCATCCTGCATAAGTCGGTCAGGATAGAGCCATCTCCTGGGGTTGTTCTCGAGCAGTGTTTCAAGCCACTTCGCCGTGTTGGCATTTGCGTACCAGGCGGCGCCGCGGCATACCCCTCAACTGTCTTGATGACGGCCATCCCAGCACAATGTGCAGGGGTCGATGAAATTGCGATCGTTGCTCCCCCTACTCCACTTGGGGCTTATAACCCGGACATGCTGGCTGTTTGTTATGAACTGGGGCTTCGTGAAGTCTACGCAGTGGGTGGTGCACAAGCGGTCGCTGCGTTAGCGTATGGCATTAATGAGATTCCAGCAGTGGACAAGATTGTGGGGCCGGGCAATTTGTTTGTCGCACTCGCCAAAAGATATGTGTATGGCGAAGTCGATATTGATTCGATTGCAGGGCCGAGCGAGGTTGTGGTGCTCGCCGATCATACAACCAACCCAGCTTACGCTGCGTCGGATGTGCTGGCTCAAGCCGAACATTCTCCAGGTGCAAGCATTGTCGTAAGCTGGGACGCAGGCATGTTGGATAAGATTGAAGCATGTGTCGCCAAACAGCTAGAATCCCTCGAGCGAGCTGATTTAACTCTAGCCTCCCTCAATGAGTTCGGTGGTCTCATTTTGTGCCGAGATGAAGACGAAGCATGCAAGATCACCGATATGATCGCGCCCGAACACTTGCAAATCGCGATCGAGAATCCCCGTCGTTTACTTAAGAACATTCGCAATAGTGGTGCGACGTTTCTCGGGGCCTATTCCCCGGTTGCTCTGGGAGATTATGCGGCTGGTCCATCGCACGTGCTGCCTACTGGCGGGACAGCACGCTGGGCCTCGGGCTTATCTTCCAATCATTTCCTACGATCCAGCAGTCTTATCGAGTTTGATCAAGCTGCATTGAGATCGATATCCGGCGATATCGCAGCACTGGCTGATAAAGAAGGCTTAACGGCCCATAGAGAATCGGTGCAGTTGCGTGTTTAGCACGTGTGGAATCTGTTTGGTTTAGTAGCCGATCTGACCACAGTATGGATGAGTCGCGGTATTGTAGTGGACGAGGCTACGAGGCCCGGTTGCTCGGCGCGAATAGGGAGAGAATTTTGTCGGTATGAATCAGGCGGTCTCCCGTGCAAATGGACTCCTAGCGTCATCCACTACAACAGAATGGCCTCCTAGCGTCGTCCACTACAAAAGATGTAATGGGTGCGTTATGGAGACTTCTTTGACTCTGGGTCGGTTGGTGATTCTGACTCGATTTCGAGGTCCTCGTAATCGGAGTCAAACTCGTCTTCGAATTCCTCTTCGAATTCCTCTTCGAAATCATCTTCGGGATCCAGCTCGTATACTTCACCGTCAACGGTAAAGCTCGGGCTTCCCGTTTCTTCGGAGACACCGAGATCGTCTCGTTCGTCGTCCCGTTTTCGAGCTTGCAAGAAGAGTCGAATCGGAATTTCTCCGAACGGGAGGTGGTCTCGCAAGAAGCCAAGCAGATAACGTTGGTACGGAGCCGGGATGCCTTGAGGGTTGTTGCAAACTAGAACGATAGTTGGCGGGGCGGCGGACACTTGCGTTGCATAGTAGACCTTGGGCCGTTTGAGTTGGTATAGCGGTGGCTCATGTTTCTCCATCGCAATTTTAACGAGCTTGTTGAGTTGTCCGGTGCTGATTCGCTGGTTGGCTTGTTTAAAGAGCATTTGCGAATGGTTGAGCAATGCCTTGACGTTTTTGCCCGTTTGACCAGTGATAAAGCCGATAGGGCAATAGGCCATTGTGGGAAACGTTTCGCGGACGTATCGGACCCAACGTTCCGTTGGGAGTTGACCCGCCAATTGGTCCCATTTGTTGACCACAAACACGCAAGGTTTGAAATTGTCGCATATGTAGTGCGCGAGTTGTTTGTCGACCTTACTCATTTGTTGCTTGCAGTCGAAAAATAACAAAACGACGTCAGCTCTTCTAATACTTCTTTGCGCCCTGTGTAGTCCGTACCAATCGATATCGGTCTTGATACTTTTGTTTCGCCGAAGACCGGGGGTATCGATAGCCATAAATTTGTGACCATCGAGTTCGAACATGACGTCGACACTATCTCGGGTGGTGCCGGGCACTTCGCTTACGATCATTCGTTCGGCTTTTGCCAACGTGTTGACGAAGGTGCTCTTGCCGACATTTCTCCGACCTACGATCGCGATTTTCATGACGGGCGGTTCGACGTCTTCGTCTGGCGAGCCTTTGTCTGGCAATCTCTGGCAAATCAAATCCAGGAGTTCGTCCTTGTTGCGGTTTTGTTGAACGCTTACCAGCGTCAGCCAGCCGCGACCCAAGGTCCGGAATTCTTCCGTGTTGGCGTCGAGGGATGGGCTGTCGGTTTTATTGGCAACCAACAATATCGGTTTGTCCACTTTTCGAAGCCTGTGCGCGACCTCTTGGTCCAGAGTCACCAATCCGCTTCGCGCATCGACCACAAACAGGAGCACGTCTGCCTCCTCGATTGCGGTTTCTATTTGGGCCTCGATTTGGTCGGTCAAGTTGTCGCAATCCTCGATTCCCATCCCACCGGTGTCTATTAGTTCAAAATGTTTATTGCGATGCTCGATTAATGTTGTTAATCGATCGCGAGTTACACCGGCGGTATCTTCGACGATGGCCAGTCTTCGGCCTGCAATCCAGTTGAAAATTGAGCTTTTGCCGACGTTTGGTCTACCGACAATTGCGACGCGGGGAATGGCCATTATGTTTTGGAGCTCAATAGCTTGGATTTGCGTGGAACGAACGGGAAAACCTGCTATGGTAGTCGCTTTCAGGGATTCAGGGGAGAGTTTTTCCCTTCAAGGCGGGTCCTTAGTAGCAGGTTTCTTTGGCAAAACATGGTTTTATGAATGACTGGAGTCACACAGCCACTCTGCAGCTTCTAGAAAACTGGCGGCGATGTGGTGTTGGAAAGATTCCCAAGTCCAGCGCCGAGGGGGTGGCCAATGCTTCTCGCTGGTTGGAGCAATTGAGGCTGGATGCAGGAGTAGAATCAGCAGATTCGATGGGTTTGATAACGTCGACAAATCAATCCATTTCGTCGACTGAGGTAGTGTCTTCTGCACAGCAGCCAGTTCCAAAAACCAGCAGCCGTGAGACGCAATCTGTCTTGGGGGAGGTTCCGTCAAAGCCTCGAGATGCCGAGAGTCTAGGCACAGCATCGCCAGCAATTCCTACCGTTTCAACCACTCCTGCCGCTCCCGTATCCCCTGTGATTGTTGCCTCTTCGGATGGTGGAAAGTGGTCGGAATCGCCGCTGGACATTGTTAGTCGCGAGAATCGATTCAAGATACTGTCCCAGGACGCTGCGGCATGTCGAAAGTGCACCGATATTGTCTGCAGACGTAAGCAAGCCGTTTTTGGAACGGGACCTGTGAACGCAAGGCTGGTCATGTTTGGCGAGGCCCCCGGAGCTGACGAGGACCGCATCGGGCAACCATTCGTTGGTGCGGCGGGGCAGTTGATGGATAAGATCTTGGTCGCAAGTGGACTTCGTCGCGAAGATGTCTACATCATGAATTCGCTCAAGTGTCGGCCGCCCGATAACAGAACACCGACTGAAACAGAGGTCGAGTCCTGCCGTCCTTTCTTTGAAACACAATTGGAAACCATCCAGCCGGAGTACATCATCTGCTGGGGAGCGGTAGCAGTAAGAGCAGTTCTTAAAACGACCGAAAGTGTTGGGCGGCTAAGAGGTCGCTTTCATCCATACAAAGGTGCGAAAGTCTTGGTGACGTATCACCCTTCGTATTTGCTCCGCAATCCTGACGCGAAGCGACTCACCTGGGAAGATATGAAATTCTTAATGAGGGAGCTCGGTATCCCTTTGCCAGCTCCAAAGAAACCTTAGCCCCCGTTACGGGCTTGTTGCTTCAATATCATCTGCGACTTTGGTAGTGGCACGAACTCCATAACATATCATTGCGCCGAAGTAGTCATCGGTTTCTCGATTCGAATCTGTTTGTTGATGATTCGATTCATACCTTCTTGTTCACATTGCAGACGAATCACTTTTCCTATCAATTGGTTCGCGTTAGGCAAGACAATGGTTCGCTTGGCCTTCGTTTTTAGGTCCAAGATCTGCCTGCGTTCCGCTCGCCGACCTGCAATCCGAAGAACGCAGTCAAAATTTGCTGGAGTGTCAGTTTTGTTGATCGCTTCAATTTCAATAATCAATTGATCGTCATCTGTAAGCTTGTATTGAAGCATGAAATCGAAGTCGTCATTTCCGATCATGATTTGGTCATTGATGACAATCGGGGTGTCGTTCAACTGAAAGACTGCCTGGATTGGAGTCAGACCGACATTTGCTTCGGGGCGTATCCGAACGGGAATTCTAATTTTCTGAACTCCGAGTTCAGGAACTTGAAAAGAAACGGCATCATCATCTTTTTCGAATGCGTCGCAGATCAGTTTCACAGTTCCGATTGCTTGACTAGGTACGGGGTTTTCGAATTTGACTTCGACGGTTTCGGTCCTACCTACGACAACATCGATTTTCTCGGTGATGACATCGGCTCCCAGGAGCCACTTAACCGCTTTTAACTCCACTCGATCGATAATGATCGGTGATTCTCCAATGGTGATCTTTTGCAAGTTATGTCGTTGCTCACCAAGGTTTTCGATCGGTACATTTCTGCCCCAAACGTCATAAGCGACAGCGTCCTTACCGAAGAATAGTTCAGCTGGCAAAGATTCGTGATTCCATGCGATGATACGGCAATCATCACCAGAGGATAGTATGTAGTTCTTGCCCAGGATAGATGCTGGGAAAGATCCGATGTGTTGCATACCAGTGGTGACGCGAGCTAAAGTACGAAAGGGAGAGAACATGATCCCAGGCCCTGCAACTGCTCCATAAACTTCAGCCTCACTCGATGAGGGATCAAAAACCCATCCGATCGTTTTCGCCTGTATTTGCGGATCAGTTAGAACGAGAATTCGCTCGGCCAAATCCTGAATTCGAGTTGCTAAGGAGTAGCCCGTAGGAGGCAGAGGGGTAACATGAAACCAAGGCATAACACTTTGCTGAGATGACGTTCCAGCATCGAGTTGCAAAGTGCGTTTTAGTTCATCGGCCGTAAACGGTACTTGGGTTGCCATTTGCCAACGATCGATGATTCCCGAGCTTGGTTTCTTGTTGATTGGGTTGTTGGTGGCAACCAGTTGTGCCTCTTGTGAGTATCGAGCAAGTAATCGCTTTAGTGACTCTACAGCCGATTTTATGCGAGGATTGACAACGAAATCCGGCTCGTCATCCCAGCCAAGTTGATATTGCGTCATCCGAATGGATGTTTCGCGTACAATTGGTTCCAGGAGCGTTTGGGCAACTGTCCAATCTTCAAGGAAGCCACCAGTACCAGCCCCGCGAGCCAGTGCAAACAAGGATCTCAATCCAGAGGGTGGAGATGCAATTACCCCTACAGAAGTAATGCCAGCGTTTTGTATACGTTCGATTCGAGTTAGGAGTTTTTCCAATTGAATAGGTTCACGGCTGTTAGTCCAGATGGGGATCTTTAGCTTTCCGATTCCGGCTTCTCGGAGTATCTCCACTAACAGATCAGTCTCAAGGGCTTCGTAAGGCCTCGTATCATCTTTTAAGGCCCATCCCAATTGACTATTAATGATGTAGCTCGTATCACGAGGCAGCACGACGATCTGCTGCTTGAGAGACGAATTGCGTTTGATCGAGCGTTGAAGTTGAGTGTGAATCTCGTAGTAGCCAGGTGCCAGTTCAGGTAGAGTCCATGTTGTGTGACCGCTTGAGTAAGGTTTGTTCGCATCCTTATCAGAGGTGTTGGTAGTAACTAGCACAGATGGTGATCCATTTGCATTATGGTCTCGCTCTAGTTGCCGAACGGAGCAAGCAATCGTGACTCCGTCTTGGTTGCTTAGAACCAGTTCAACATGATTCTGCAGCGTTGTCATGCCAATCGCATTGCAATCTGCTTTGACGGATTCTCCAACTCGATAGATTCGAGAGGACTTGTCCACGTTCAGGGACAATCGAGGGGATCGAGTAACACTGACGGAGTCGAAACAAAATCGCCCTCGAAAGGCGTCGGGGCTTTTCGGGGTTACAATCAAAGCGACTTGGGCATAGCTAGCATCTCCGTTGTAGGGATATTGCGTGTCTGCTGACACCGCCACCCACCCTCTAGAATGATCTACGGCAGCGGTTGTTTGTTCGAAGAGAATTGACTTTTGAGAATCGCAAATTCGAAGAACGGCAGATGCTTCAAAATCTCTAGACTCACATTCGGCCAGAATGCTGCAACTTATTCCGTAGACCGAATCAGGTTCAATCGTCAGGAAAGGGGAGCTGATTTCTGCTTTCCCACCGTCCATGCGAACTTCGAGGAAAGGATTTAGAATTGTGGCTTCCAAAAGTTCATCAAGCTCGAGCGGAGTTCGTTCTGGAGTGATATTCCACGGCAATGATTTCCTTTCCCAGCCGAGCTTCAATTGTGCATAAAGCCGCCTCCATTGATCAATTTCTCGTCGCTCTTCTTCGGAGCTGGCTGCTTTCGAGATCTTTATTTCCAGATACTTCGGATATTCAATTCCCGTTCGTCGAGTCCATCTATCGGGCCACCCCGAGCCTTTAATGTCATCTGCCGAACCAAAGTCCCATCGTTTAATTACTTCCAGCCCGTTTTCTTGAGCCTGCGTCGTGGACGAATGATGGGGGGCGTATAGAATTCCAAGCAGAGCGAGAAAAGCAATTTTCTTGCTGACCCTATAGATGTTCCAGTTCGTCTCAGTTTGCATATCGGAGAACCACTTTGCCAGGGCTACGTGTCGGGATTCAAATTGCCGGGTTGAAAATGCCATTCAAGCAAGCACTTCAGGTGGCATCGCAAATGGGGGTCGACGCCATTGAGATAGACGCTCGGACTGGATTGAGGCCCAACGAGGTTGTCGGCACAGCTTTGCGGCAAATTCGCAAATTAATTCAAGATCTGAATTTGCGAGTTGCATCGGTTAGGTACGCCACGAGACGTGGTTACGATTGTGAGGATGAGCTAGACCGTAGGATCGAGGGTACAAAACAAGCCATGCGTTTGGCTTACGATTTGGGGGCCAACGTGGTCGTCAATCATTGCGGCATCGTCTCACCGAACGCTGATGATCCGAGCCGCATTATGCTTCGACATGTATTGTCGGATCTGGGGGCTCATAGCCAACGTGTTGGGGCCTTTCTTGCTTGTGAAACGGGATCAGAGCCCCTTACAGACTTGGTCGGTTTCTTGGATTCCTTGCCAGAAGGTTCTGCAGGCATGACGTTGAACCCAGGGAACTTGATCGTAAACGGATTCGGGTTGGACGGTTTGCAGATGGCTGCAAAACACGTCATGCTGGTACATGCCAAGGATGGTGTTCCAGACCGATCGCGAGGCCGTGGAACAGAGGTTGAGCTCGGCCGAGGTATGGCGGAGTTCCCTGACATTGCCGGAATGCTTGAGGAGCAGCACTTCACTGGGTGCTTTGTAGTTGAGAGAGATAACCCAAGGAATCCGGTTCAAGACATTGCAACAGCAGTTGAGTTTCTCAAAAACATATAGAATCGCGACGCCCATTGCCGTAATTTGGAGTTAACCATGATTGACGATTCCCCAAGTAACGGCACCAGTAAAACGTAACCAGATAAGACCTCATTCAATCAGGAAAGCTCGCTATGAAACGAACGACTTTGACCGCAACAGCGTTAGTCACACCAGTCATTTTAACCTGGGCGTTTTTTGCATGGAGTAGTTCCTATGCGACCATGGCTCAAGAACCTGCGAAACCTAGCACTAAGACAGCTCCGCCAATTGCCGAATTCGAAGAGTACTTAACTGGCGCAGTACTGACAGGTGTCTTTACCGTTGACGGCCAAAACCTCGACAAGCTCGAGCCGGAATCTTACGAAATCAAGAGTGCTAAGAAACTCGAGGGTTACGATTCCGTTTGGGAAATCACTACCCGAATCAAGTATGGAAAGAACGACATTGAAGTGCCAGTCGAGATCAACGTGGAATGGATTGGCAAGACTCCCGTTATGGTTATGGACTCTGCCCCAATTCCAGGGCTGGGTACTTTCTCTGCTCGAGTTGTCTTCCACGACAAAAAGTATGCAGGCACTTGGAAGCACGATGACAAAGGTGGCCATCTGTTTGGTCGAGTCGAAAAGAAAGTGGTCAACTAATCGTCACAGTCCGCATTTTCCCTTCGAGTGAATCGGTTAAGGGGATGCATTCTGGTCTGAATTCCCAAGAAAACTCGTTTCTATCGGGAAACTCCATGCGGCGTTGTTTATCCTAGAGGGATCCTTTCTGCATGGAGTTTAGCGCGATGCACTACAAGAAGCCTGCTTGGTTACTGACACTGATCGTAATCGGATCCCTTTTGGTCGGACCTGGATTTTCTCAGGACGACGAACAGGAGGAACCACCTGCAACGGAGAAAGTCTCCAAGTCAAAATCCAACCAGAAAGTCGATATCTTTGAGGTCACGGGGCGGGTCGTAAAAGGATCAAATGGGCCCAAATACTTTGCTCCGCAGAAAATGGTTATGAAATTCGGACTTAGAATTTCAGCCAACGGAAACCTTTGCTCCAACATGATCGCGACGATGCCATTTCCTATGGATTGGCCAGAGCAAAAACTGAATGTGCTCAATCACGATGTCCCCAATACCGCTGTATCCAATTTTCGGGATTTGCCTGCTGGTGCGCGGCAACTACTTCTACAAATGAACTCGCTTGGACCGACCGATGTCGCCAATCTTTTGGTTGAAGTGGAGATCGAAAAATCATTCATCGACCCTCCGGCAGATACGTCGATTCTTCGAATCCCAAAAACGCTTTCCAAGGAATTGAAGTTCTACATGGGGAATAGCCCCTACATAGATTGCGATATCCCGATGATCAAGAAGACTGCAAAGTCGATCGCGGGCTCATCTCCAGAAAACGCATGGGCCCAAGTAGAACAGATTTACGATTGGGTTCGCGACAACATTGAATACACCAACGGTGAAATGAAGCATATTCGCGAAGCCCTTAAAGATAAAAAAGGGGACTGCGAAGAGATGACAAGTATCTTCGTTGCGCTGTGCCGTGCCAGTGGCATACCAGCCAGATCCGTTTGGATACCCGACCATTGTTATCCCGAGTTTTACTTGGAAGATCAGGATGGCGTTGGCTATTGGTTTCCCTGCCAAGCGGCTGGTGATCGACAATTTGGTCAGATGCATGAATACCGCCCTATTCTGCAAAAGGGAGATCGCTTTAAAGTCCCTGAAGAATCGGGACAACAACGGTATGTCGCGAGCTTCTTTACTTGCAAACAAAGACCGATGATCCCGGGGGCTGGTAACCCGATGATACAAGAAGTACTCGATTTGGGACCACTGCAAGCGCAGCTTGAAGCCCTACAGCAGCAGGCAGCAGGTGGGCAAAATCCGCCGGCAGAAAAGAACAGTGCTGAGGCGGACAAATAAGTTAGCTATAGGTCCAAATCTTAATCCCGGCTAGGATTTGGCGAATTGATGGCTGTTTCAATTTGATCGTACTATTCGGCCATCGCGTCTATTTGGAGATGATGCTTATCATAACCCGCAGCGTAAGCGAGGGAATGCCCCGTGTTTCTGTCCCTCGCTCACGGGCTTGTTGCTTTAATCACCTTTCGAAAAACAAGCATAAGCCGCAGCCCGCAAGCAGAGGGGTCGATGGCCAGTTAACGTCCCCGAAGTGTTAGCAACCCGAACGCCAAGCCCCCTAGGTGCTAATCGCATGCGAGGGAACGGGTTGCTGGTTCGCGTGGTTTAGGCCGGAGTTAGAAAAGGGCCATCCCTCATCTTGCGCTTTCGGGCTTGTATTGAAAGCCATCCCTCGCTGACGCGTTCGGGTTGGGAACAATACCAGCCCTTGATTAAGCTGCGGGTGCTCATGTGGACGAGCCTGGAGACTCGTCCTACGGGTATTTTTCGATGGAATCGAAATGGGATAGGTACCTGCTCGAAAATAGGGTGAGATCCCTTTTCTTTGCATTGCCTGGGACGCACAATGGTATTATTCAATGGATGGGACCTTCATGAGGCCGCCTTCATTTCCCCCACCAATCACCAACCCCTCGGAGTTCGAAAATGCTTGCAAAATTAACACCTTCGAAAGCCATTCTTGCCGGAGTCCCTATACTGCTGATGGCCGTTGTGGCCTTTACCGCATCGGCCATCCCTCCCAATAAAAAAGCTAACAGTTCAAAGGAATCGGATAAAGTGGACCCAAATTTGAAAACCGAAAAAGCGATTCTTGCTGGTGGTTGCTTTTGGGGTATGGAAGATCTATTCCGCAAGCAACCCGGTGTCGTTGCGACCCGATGCGGATACACCGGGGGTGACGTCAAAAACGCGACCTATCGCAACCACGGAACCCATGCCGAAGCGATCGAAGTCATCTACGACCCTGCCAAAACAGATTTTCGTAAGATGCTAGAGTTCTTCTTCCAGATCCACGACCCTACAACCAAAAACCGCCAAGGCAACGACATTGGTATGTCCTATCGTTCAGCCATCTATTACACCAACGAAGAACAAAAGAAGGTCGCGCTCGATACGATCGAAGACGTCAACGCATCGGGCATATGGCCAGGAAAATGCGTTACCGAAGTCGAACCAGCCAGTGATTTTTGGGAGGCAGAACCAGAGCATCAAGATTATTTGGTTCGCAATCCAAATGGGTACACATGCCACTACCCACGCAAAAACTGGGTGCTTCCGAAACGGTCTGAGGCGAAGAAAGACTAGTGCCACAAGTTAGAGTCAACCTTGATTGGTGAACCGCCGAAATCCCAAGATCGCAGCGTGAGCGAGGGACGATTCTTCCGGCAAAATCCCTCGCTTACGCGTCGGGTTATGATCAACATCATCTCCAAGTTGCGGCACTAGCAGTTCATCGTAGATCGACTGCTTCTGACCCAATAGAAACAAAGTTTGCAGAGACCAGATCTGCAAACTAACGATTAGCTGCGTACAACTCAGCGTACGCCAGAGCCCACTGTTCGATAAGCTCTTTAAATCGGTCCAAATCCACCTCGCCAATAGGCAAATAGAAGCTGCGACTCATTAGCTCGCGGTTGGCAATCGTGCCTTTGGCTTGTAGGTCCAAAACATTGAACTCATTATGAGGCCGGACCGACATCTCAAAACGGCTATACATGGTAGAGCGGCGACCTTTATCGAGGACCAAGTCATCTCGCAAGCACGCTCCGCCCCAACCGGCTTCTCCAAAGACTGATTGATATCGAAAGCCAGGAAACAGATCTATCAACTTTTTGATAACTTGTTCGATCTGCTCCGAAAGAACCAATCGATACTGTCCGTGTAGTCGCTTGTACTCTTCTGCTTCAATCCGTTTGCGATCTGCTTCGGATTGAAACTGAGAAGCTTTACTGCGGCCTCTGGCGGCTGCTTGGCGTAGGCGTTCTTCGAATTCACTCATCGGAACGCTACGCAACAGGCCCGCTTGGGGTGTCGTCGGAGTTTTGAGGAGCCATTTCTTTAGGCTCTACAGGTTCCTTTGGCTCAGCCACAGGTGCTGAATTTGCCTCAGGCACAATCTCCGATTCCGTCTTCGGTTTCTTCATGAACTGCATCAGGTCTGAGAACGATCGCAACGGTTCTTTACCTTGCTGCATTGCTTCCGTGATGGGCACTACAGGCTTAGGAGGTTCAACGCGAGCTGGACGTCTGTTGTCACGTCGATCATCTCCTGAATGCTCGTTACGACCTCGGCCCGGTCGACCTCGATCGTTGCGATCATTCCTGGAACGATCATTTCGGCCACCAAAGGAACCACGGTTTCCGCCGCCGGCTCGATCGTTTCGATCACCCGATTCTCTCGAACCTGTTCCGGCTGGTCTGTTGTTGCCTGCACCTGCACTTTGTTCAGCTCTCGCGGGGGCACCGCGACCTGCCGGACGTCCTGAACGACGAGAATCCCCTTCTCGGTCTTCTCTCGGTTCTCGAGCGGTTTGGCTGCCAGGTGGAATGGCACTTAAAGCAACGCGTTTCTTCTTTTCATCAATGTTCACAACCCACACGCTCATCAAGTCGCCAGCTTGAACGTATTGATGTGGATCCTCCAGGAACTTATTCGAAAGTCGGCTAATGTGAATCAAGCCATTGCATTCGGGCCCGAGCTCTACGAATACGCCAAAGTCGGTAACACTCAGTACTAACGCTTGTAGCATGTCGCCGGGCTTGAGCGAGTCAAGTCTCGGCATCTTGCTGATCAATGGAACTGGATAGCGGAAATCTCGTTCGTCAGCAAACGGAAACTGTAAAGCATGAGCAACACGGCGAAGCTTTTCTCGACCTACTTGCCAGCTTCGAGCCAATCGTTCCGCATCGATCGACAGGGGTGTTTGCTGCAGTGGTTCTGTAGCAATAGGTGGCATGTGGGATACGACTTCACTGGCAGATGCAGGAAGCGATGACGCAGATGTGTCTGCGGCTTCCTCACTCGTTGTCGAAACATCCGTTGCGTCTGCTGTGGCTTCGGTTTCAACTTCGCTAGCGTCCGATGCTACGGGGGTAGCCGACTCTTCCTGAACGGTTTCTCCAAAGCTTTCTTGAGCAGAATTGTCGCTAACATCAGCGTCGGCTTCGAGCGAGGCATCTTCATGAGCCTCGGCTTCGGGCATGGCGCCAAACGCAGCTTGTTGATCCTCAAGCTTTTTGTCTGCAGCAGCATTTGCTTCAGCCAGCTTACTGTAGTCTGGTTTTACCCAGCCCTCAGGGTGCGCCGGAGGTACTGGCAGAGTGGCGTGTTCAACAAGACGTTCGGCTAGTCGATAATCATCAGGGTGAATGATGGTTGCGTCGTAGGTGACTTCACTACCAAACACTCGTAGGAACCCGATCGCTTGTCTGGCTTGAGTCTCGGTCAGGTTCTCTTTGAGAACGGCCATCAGCGTATCGCGATTTGTAATTCGACTTTCTTGGCAGGCTTTTGCGACAGCCTTGGCTGCCTGCAACGTCATGCCGGGTGCCCGCTGAAGCACTTCGGGTTCGGTTTGGAATATATCTAGACCAGACTTGGAAATTGCCGACGATACAGCGTCACGCAATGCAACTTCGAGTTCGTTTTGCGGGATCTCTCGATGATAAGAACCGAGCCGCAACCTGGTAGGTTCGACTTTCAGAATCTGACGAAGTGGATCTTGTAAACGTCGTGCAAGCCAAACTGCTGATCGGTGACGTCGTGAAATGTTCGGCAGTTCGACCAGACAAATTCTAGAGCTGCAATAAGCGTCCGCTCCAGCTCGATCGACCATAGCCCAGTACAAGGAGCCTTCGTTAGATTGTTTGAGCAACTCGGCGATGGGTTGCGTTAGATAGCGACGTGCAGGTCCATTGGACAAGGAAATTAATGTCACTTTGTGTTCATGAACCCAGCTGCCCAAACTTACTACGCTTTGAGCGACGATATCAGCGCGGTTGCTATTGCAAGGGATTTCGCCCGTGAACAAAACATCGCCATTTGCATCCACGATTGCCACAGCAGCCATCTTGGGCCCCAGTGCATCGATAATCATGATGCGATGCCCGCGGATGGGACGTTGCAACATGATTCCTTGCAAGTGTCCGACGGCGGCCTCGGTAAGTTCTTCGTTGGCGAACTCTTCTAGAATCGCCATCACATCTTGATGGACTCGAGGAAGCAAGAATGTGTCGAGAGCAGATTCAGCTAGTTGTAGCAAGAAACCATGCATCGGATGACGGCCTGGGCACAATGCTTCTCGGCACTTTTGAACCAGGGGCTTGCGATCGTACTGAAAGTGAAGCTGGATGATTTGGGAACGCAATCCTCGAGTGATCATCAAGATCTGATAAGGGGTCAGATTGCCTACTTGCTTCTTCAGCTTTGCGTAGGATTCGAGAATGTTTCGAATCCAGCGTCGACGGCGTTGCCGAGGCGACAGTTGTTTGTCGGAAAGGCTTTTCGTCTTGAGTGGCTTGCTGGACTTTTTGCCTTGATTGAATTCAGCGATTAGCGGTGCAACGGTTTCATCGGTTGCGGCTGGAGATAGCTCTGCAGCGGAGGATGCCTCAGAAGCTGATGTGGCATCGGTTTCCGACGCTCCGTGTGGTTCCTCACTGGCCGTCGTTTGATCGGTAGTGGTGGAATCACCCAGCGCATTCGGCGGCTCGGCATCGGGGGCAGCCGGTGCTTCGGATTGAACTGGCATCAATCCGGCGACCTCTACGGATCCCCCTGATTGCGAATGATCTTCGCTCGCTTCGAGCTCTTTCTCTGCCTGGCTGCCCTTAGGAGGCTCTGGAAGAATCTTCACAGTGACCGAACCACGCGAAAGAACATATTGCTGCAGATCCACCATCAGCCGCAGATCTTCGCCCAGAAGATGCGTCAACCAATTTTTGGTTTGCGATAGAACCTCTTCTGCTTGTTCGGCAGGTACTCCCGCTGTTTGAGCAACCCATGCTGGCAGGTCTGCTGGTGCTTCGCCTTGCATGGTTAATATGGCCTGGCCTACCACCACGGCAGCAGGATATTGTTCGGCGATGCTCTTCGCATTCTTTCGAGATCGAATGTGACGCATGGTCGTATCGATTTGTGCAATCGATGATGCGTTTTGGACGATCTCTTTTGCAGTCGCCGGAGCGTGTGGATCCTTCTCCAAGGAGGCAAGTATCTTTGCCTTATATTCGTCGATAGAATCGATTTGTTTGACGGCACGCTTCACCATAGAAAGCGTGAGCTCATCAAGCCCACCTAGCTCATCGGGTCGATAATTTGCTAGGTAGTTAGGCTCATAGCCTTGCTGAATCAATTCGCACGGGAAACGAAGTTGGTCTTCCGGACGGCGCACGCGGCGCGCGATCTCTTGGAGGTTTTTCATAAACTGAGTTTTGTCAATTGACGTTATCTTGATTTGCCGTAAAGAGATACGGCGATTTTTTGGCCTCGGCCGAATCTAGGGTAGGGCCGATGATTTGTCAAGCTTGTATCGGAATCGTGCAGAGAATAGCCTGAAGCATAAGTGATGAAATCCCCGGGGTTCTGAAGAATTGGACTCTCGAACCTGGGGCACTCGGCTTATCTTAAGAAGGTGTTGAAAAATCGAACTTCTGGTGTTTTTTGCTGCCTAATCGCCTCGCGGTGTTCGATGGATCAACCAATTGCATGACCAGTCTCTAAACCTTATGCCACCTTATGTTGCAACCTTGGTCCCCGACGTCTTGGAAGAGCTTTCCCGCTTCCCAACAACCAACCTATCCTGAACCGCATTCGCTAGAAGAAGTTCTCAAGCAACTGAGGTTACTGCCTCCCCTGGTTACGAGCTGGGAGGTTGATCGCTTGACCAACTCCATTGCAGAGGCTCAACGAGGCGAAAGCTGGCTTTTGCAAGGTGGGGACTGTGCGGAGACTTTTGAACAATGCCAAACCGAGCCAATCGCTAGCAAGCTTAAGTTACTGCTGCAAATGAGCTTAGCCATCGTCTTTGGTTCTCGAAAACGCATCATTCGTGTTGGACGCATGGCGGGCCAATACGCAAAACCTCGTTCGAGCGACATGGAGACCAAAGGAGAGACGACATTGCCGTGCTATCGCGGTGACATTGTCAATCGATACGAGTTTCAGGAAAGTTCGCGCCGACCCGATCCCGTTTTGCTTCTTCGAGGCTACGAGCGTTCGGCGTTGACATTGAACTTTATTCGAGCGCTCAGCGAAGGCGGTTTCGCGGACCTTCACCATCCCGAGAACTGGAATCTCCTGTTCGTGAGCCAAGCTAAGGGTGAAGTCGCGGAAAGATATAAGGAGTTACTAAAATCCCTAGGCAACTCCATCAGCTTTTTGGAGACCATCCTGAGGGACTCTGCTCCCGAACTGCGACGCGTAGATTTTTTTACTTCGCACGAGGCCCTGCACTTGGACTATGAATCAGCGTGTACCCGACCAAGCATCCGGGGCATCGGCTACTACAATTTGGGCACGCACTTTCCTTGGCTCGGAGAACGGACTCGCCAGGTAAACGGTGCTCACGTCGAGTACTTTCGAGGCATTCGCAACCCAATCGCAGTCAAAGTGAGCGGATCGATTCAGAAAGATGAACTGATCGACTTGATTGATCGACTCAATCCTGACAACAAACCGGGACGCCTAACTCTCATTCACCGAGTAGGGCGAAGCAAGGTTGAGACCCTGTTGCCTCCGCTGATCGAGGCGGTTGCAAAGGCCAATCGAACCGTACTCTGGGTTTGCGATCCGATGCACGGAAACACTGTATCTACTGCAGGTGGTCGCAAAACTCGGCGTTTTGATGATATCGTTGACGAACTGAAGTTATCTTTCGCGATTCATCGTGCTTGCGGTTCAGTGCTCGGTGGAGCACACTTAGAGCTAACAGGCGAAGACGTGACGGAATGCGTCGGTGGTGCAGGTGGCTTGACCGAATCTGATCTCGAATCCGCCTACCAAACGCAACTGGACCCTAGGTTGAACTATGAGCAGTCACTTGAGATTGCTTTCGAAATCTCTAATCAATTATCACAACAAAGAATGTAAGGCCGGGACTATGTTTTGCGGAATGTACATGGATGTTGATCTGCAACCCCACCTAACAGCCAGACCGAGAACTGAGTCGGAGAAACGGGCATAATGGCAAACCAAAAGAGGACGCGGGTAAGCAGACCAGAAACGAAACTAAAAAACGCGTTTGTGTTTTGGGTTGCGTTCGGACTCGTATTTACGATAGCTGCAATCTTCGCTTGGAATTACCGTCCAAACTGGATGCGTGACACTCCGTCAAACAATTCCGAGAGAGAGCTTGCCAGCTCAGCAAATGATGACAAGGACTACGTATCTCTGAGCACATTTGGTCCTACAATCGAGAACAAAAAGTCCGCGCCTGCGGATCGCCCCGAAGGGATGGTCTTTATCCCAGGCGGAGAGTTTTCGATGGGATGCGAATCGAAAAATGAATCGTTGTGCAGCACTCCGGGTGTCACCTACGACGCGGGACCCATCCACCGCGTCTACGTCGATCCGTTTTGGATGGACGCAACTGAGGTTACCAACCGTCAGTTTCAGAAGTTCGTAGAAGAGACGGGCTACGTCACCATTGCGGAAATCAAACCAACCGCCCTGGAATTTCCTGGTGCTGCTGAAGAGAACTTGGTAACCGGCTCGATTGTTTTTTCGCCGACCCAATCTGCTGTTTCTCTTGATGACTACCTCAATTGGTGGAGTTATGTGCCGGGTGCGGACTGGAAGCACCCATTGGGACCTCAATCAAGCATCGAAGGTAAAGAAGACGAACCTGTCGTACACATTGCTTTCGATGATGCGATTGCATACTGCAAATGGGCCGGCAAACGATTACCAACAGAGGCAGAATGGGAGTTTGCCGCACGAGGTGGAATTGCAGGCGATCTCTATACGTGGGGAAATCAACTTTCATCCGACGGGATGTATCAAGCGAACATTTACCAAGGGGCATTCCCCGTGATAGCAGGCGATACAGCTGTTGATGGTTTCGCTGGTATCGCTCCCGTAAAACAATACAAACCAAATCCATATGGTTTGTATGACATGAGCGGAAACGTGTGGGAGTGGGCGAGCGATTGGTATCGACCCGACTATTACCGAACTCTTAAGTCGGAAAACAAGGTTGCAAAAAACCCTCAAGGGCCTTCAAATTCCTTTGACCCAGTGGAGCCAACCGTAGCCAAGCGAGTGCACCGAGGTGGATCGTTCCTTTGCAGCGATTTGTATTGCAACCGCTATCTACTCGGCACACGCGGCAAAGGAGATGAAAGAAGCGCCAGCAATCACGTTGGCTTTCGTTGCGTCCGAGACGTAAATCCATAGCCATCGTAAAGCCGGATCCGAGCGTATTCCGGCTGATCTGCCGAAGGGTCGCTAGCCCTCGGTTAACGGTAAGAAACTGGTCCGTTGGCGGCTCTTTGAGGAAAATGCCCCAACAAGTCTCAAAGCCATATCTACGCTAGCAGCGTATCGGTCCCGAGCTTCATCATGTTTCGCAATGCCTCAACGAACCCCTCTGGGTCATCACGCCATGCGACTTCGGTTGCAACCTTGGTCAACAAGTTTTTGATCTGCACCTTGCCCTCGTCTAACTCGCGAGATCCGGCAATTAACGCCAAAGGAAAACCTCTCTGATCTGCATACTTCAATTGTTGTGCTAGTTTCTTCTCCTCCGGATAAACCTCTGCGGAAAATCCAGCCGCCCTCACAATTTTGGCAAGTTGAAAGTAATCGTTTAATCGAGATGGGTCAAATAGAGCAATGAAGACATCCGCAGCAGCGTGCTTTGCTGGAAGATGCCCGAGTTGCTCCAAGGCTGCCAGCAATCGATCTAAGCCCAGGGACGCGCCAATACCTGGCAGCTGTTGCTTGGTGTAGAGACCAGCTAAGTTGTCGTATCGACCGCCACTGCAGATGCTACCGATATTAGGTAAGTCACTCAGAATCGTCTCAAACACAACGCCCGTGTAATAGTCCAAGCCCCGAGCAATAGAAACATCAATGCGAAATCGCTCCGCTGGAACTCCCGCAGCAATCATGGCACCTGCAATCTCTTTCAAGCGGCCAACACCGTTTTGTCCTAGCTCATCACCAACCAGCAATTGATCGAGTTGCCCTAGGACTTGATCGTGTGAGCCCGTAATCGAAGCCAGACCAAGAACACCGTTAGCCTGCTCGATGGTCAGTCCGTTTTGTTCAAGCTCCTTCAAGACCTGTTCTCCGCCTACCTTTTCGAACTTGTCGAGTGCTCGGAGCACCGGCGTAGCGAGCTGTTCAAGCCCTTGCTTCCTCAGAAAGGCAGTTAGAACTTGACGGTTGTTGATGCGAATCACAAACCTATCGATGCCGATTGCGAGCAGTAGTTCGTGGATGACCAAGGCGGTTTCGATATCGGAAACAACCCCAGTCGTTCCGATCGTGTCAAAGTCACATTGAACAAACTCGCGGTAACGGCCTGCCTGTGGAGCTTCACCACGCCACACCGGGGCAATATGATAGCGCTTGAACGGGGTCCCCAACTCATTGATGTGCTGAGCGGCAAATCGAGCAAACGGAACTGTCAGATCGAATCTCATTCCTACTTCCCGACCACCCGCGTCGGTAAAGTGGTACATCTGCCGATCTGTTTCTTCCGAACCCTTACCGGTCAATATCTCGAGGTATTCCAAAGCCGGGGTATCGATAGGAACAAAACCGTAGCGACGATAAACAGTCCGAGCGACCTCCATAAGTCGTTCACGTGGAACCATCGCTGATGGTAGAAAATCTCGAAAGCCTTTTAATGTTCGAGGCTGAATCAATGACATTGGAAAGCGTCGATCTAGCTATTGAGTGAAAAAACGTCGTTCGGATGCACAAGTCAAAACGAGACTTCGCATCCCGCTTGCTACCGCAAGACTGGTAGCAATTCTGGTGGCTTGCTGCGAATTTTAGTCAAGTCGGACGAGCCGAATCGAGCCTCCATGTATTCAGCGACTTGTTCGGCAGTCTCGAAATACATGTCGTAGACAGAATCGTCATCGTACTCACATGAGTCGGTCGTGTAATCGCGACAAATTTGAGGACGTGTTTCGTAGATTCCGCAGAGATGGTTTGACTGCAAATGCTTGCAGTCGGTATGGACTAGCAAGTACCACGTATCATCTTCGATGAACACCGATGCTCGATCGTGCAACAAGTACCAGCGAATGAAATCCAAATCCTGGACGCAGTCTGGTGTCTCAATTGGTAGTGCAAAGTAACGACAACACTTAGCTGTGCAGTAAGAACACAGAACGTCTCCCTTGGGGATATCGTCTCTATCTGGTTTTCGCCCGTCGATGGTTTTTGCAGGCGTCAAACGAACAGGTTGAAGTGTGGCCGAACTCATAGAGGTCTTCTAACGTTGGAAATCGATGGTGTTCATGCGTGACGATGTTTGCATCACGTCTACCCGTAGTCTGTACCAACCCACACCACATAGCAAGAGTGGGAGCAGAAAAAGTCGGCCTCTCATCCGCAAGGAGAGGTTTCCTATCGATAGGTCGTCATTCAAGCGGCGCTCTGGAACTCGGCATCTGACCGCTCTTCGTTTTTGCTCTGTCGATCAAAACGCTTTCGGATTTCATACCGAAAGATGATAAAAAGACGCCCCAGCTTCGTGTGCTTACTACCTTTGGTATCGAAAATCGCACCGAGAGGTCCCGCCAAGATCGATGGTAGCAATATGAGCTCGGCGACGACACCGGCAATTAGAATCATCAGCATTAGCCAGCCAAATCGCTGGGTCGGAGTAAATGTGCTTAGTGAAAACACAGACAATCCAATACCGCTGATACATGCCGCTTGAAGTGCCGGAGTCGCGCATTTTTTGTAAGAATGGACAATTGCCGATCGAATGTCCATGCCATCATCGAGATCCTTGCGGAACCAAGCCAAATAATGAATCGTATCGTCGACCGCGACTCCGAGTGCGATGCTAGCAGTCATCATGGAACCGATATCAACTGCGGTCCCCATCCAACCCATAGCACCAAACACGACGCCGACAGGCACAACGTTAGGGATCATTGCGACCAGCCCAGCTCGAACCCCTCGACACACAAAAAACATGAGCGGACAAATTGTCAAAAAGGCCCAAGCAGTACTTTCGACCAAGCTAATCAATAATGCCCTCTGGGCTTTGTAGACGATGGGTACGACGCCTGTGTAAACAGAATTTATCCAACGATCAGGAGCATTCTCGTCCACCGCGTGCAGGTCGATGACATTACGTAGCTTTCCACCTTGAATCGCCCCAACGTCCGCGTTCGTAAAGCCACCCGACAAAACGATAGCATCTGCATCGGCAAGCTTTTGCATCTCTACCAAAGCGATATCCGTCGGAATGGCATCAATTCGCGAGACTTTGATACGAGCCTTTGCCAGTAGAGATACCAATTCGTCAGTACGAACCTTTGCTTGCCTCTGCTCCTCTGGAGACATGTCGCGCGCCGCAGGAGACCATAATCGAATGTCCTTGCGAGTCAGCTTTACATCACCGCTCCAAGCTACGATTTGACGCAATATCCGAACACGATCCTCTTGTGCCAAAATGATCGGCGAAACTGCATCCTTCAATTCAGTGACGAACTGTCCGTAATCAATCCCTTGGAACGCGGCGACTCTCAAGCTGATTCGCCATAATTCATTGCCAGTTTCTGGATCGACCCGAAGGAAGCCCGACTGCACGAACTCATCCTTCTTGCTTTCAAGAATCTTGTTGAGAGCCTTCCGTACGAAGTACGTTTGGGTGCTGGAGCCTTTAGGAGGAAGGTTAGATGCAAATGTTGCAGCGGAGATGCTTCTGCCGACAATCCCGGGACCAGCCTCTCCAAATTCTTGACTGATAACTTCTTGTACACGAATGACGGTTTCCATTCGTTCCACAAAAGAGAGTTTGGTCAATTCCTCGATATTAAGCTCTTCTGAAGCTCCTTCACCAGCCTTTGTTGCATCGCCTGCCTTTGCTTCGGTCACAGCGACTTCCACAGGCTTTGCCATGCTGTCCTTTTCGAATTCAACGACGATCTCTAAAGGAACCAACATACCAAGCTTTTCTTCGAGCCATCGGTAGTCTTTGAGAATCCTCGCTTGAGAGTCAAATAGCTCTAGCAAATCGATGCTCGTTTTCACGCGAGTAACACCAAACGTGATCGTTCCTGCAATGACCAAGAACGACACTGCAACCACGGCATGATTACGAACGATGAACCTAGCAAAGAATCCCCATAGCTTCTCCGCTTTCGTGTCAACTTCTGCAAGCGCCTCGGCTTTGCGATTCTTAGGTTGATTCCCTACATATTCGCCTTCCCATCTCTTTGCGTACTTCAAAATGTGAAGTATCGATGGAAGCAAAAGGAACATCACAACGTTAAGGCAGATTACACCAGCCGCTGAATAAATACCGAATTTGCGAATCGGAACCAATTCGCTGGCATATAAAGACACTAACCCCAGAGCCGTGGTAAGGCCGCACAGCGTTGCGGGCCTAAGCGCGTGCATGACTCCCCGCTCTGTGGCGCCATGCAAACCACCTTCTCGTACTGCGTCTCGGTAGTAATTGATCAAGTGAACCGCACCGGAAATCGACAGCACGTAAACCAGCGAAGGCATCGTTAAAACGATGGCATCCACGGTCTGCCCGGTGTAATGGATGATCGCCAGGGCTGTCGCGGCATTAACGACGGCACAAAAGAAAACAATGCTGGTCAACAACAGGCTTCGAAGAGACCACCATGCTAATACAATCCCAAGCAATCCCGAGAACCCCGCGAGGCGGACGAGTGTCCGCTCTCCCTCTTCATCTATGGAGATGTTGTCGACCGGGGGACCGCCCATGTGAAGCTGCGGATCCTCGATTCCAGCCTTGGCTACAAGTCGCCTCAAAACACCCGCCGGAACATTGGGCCTGAAGATTCGCTTTTGCTCGTGACCCAAAACCGGTTTGAGCTTTGCCGTTGTCGTCGGATCCAAAGAAACGACTACACAAGTTTGTCTACCGTCAGCACCAATAACCGAACCCTTTAGCCGCTCGACGGCTTCAGGATAGGCAAGCGGATACTGACCACTGGTTAGCTGATTGATTAAGGTACGCCCAGTTGTTACCCCTTTAAAGAATTTTCGGGCTTCCACGGAATCGGGCTCGTCGGGATTTACTTCCGATGGGTACACCAACTCTGCTAACTTTGCGATGCGCGGATCATCACCCGACGGATCTCCCTCGGGGTCATCTGTGAGCGTACAGCCTTCCCAACTAATGATGATAAATTGATCGGAAGGAAAGTTCTTACGAAACCAGCTAAGCTCGCCGGTCTCGGCGTAGTTCTTGGGAAGCCAGTCCTCGACCTTGTTGACGTTGCTTTGAATTGCATTGCCAGCGCCAATGAACGCGAATGGCACGCACAAGATCGATGGAATGAGGATCAACCATCCAAATCGGTCGTAAAACGTCTTCTTCTTTGGGTTGCTCGGCCCCACGCTCTGCCTCTTGTTAGGTTTCTTACCAATCGAAATGATGCCGTTGCGGCTCAACAATCTTCCATGATCGTCCCAACAGTGTACTAAAGTCACAGCCGCTGAAACAGTTGCAAAACCGCCCCCAAGCCATGAAAAGCACTGCTCTGACAGAACTGCTTATCATAAGCGGCTCTACTTAAAATGCTTCGCTCTCGTTTTACTCTTGGTTTTACATCGACCTACAGCTGCTAGTACACCCCTCAAGAGTGGCAGAATCCGACCTTTTTAAAAGGGGAAATTGCATAACCGACAAAAGCCCTACCGCTTTACTAAAACTCGCGCACCCCTCGGATTGGGGGTGGGTGCGGCTGGCATTCTTCCATCATTCTGACAATACCTTGAAACGCCAAACATCGACGATCTATGTAGCATGTCTTTCGCTTGATTCACACTTAACGGATAGGAAGCCAGCTGTGATTTTAAGCTTCCGGCATCGGGGGGGTTATCATTTTGATGCTGCTAAATCGAAGCTCGATGCGGTATCATTCCCTCTCAAGCCGCACTCGTAGGTACTGAGTCCTCTAACGCAATTTGCCAGCCTCACCATGTTTTGGGATTGGAATATAGACGGTTGGATTGTTGTCGCTGGCGCTCTAGCCGCCATCGCTTCCTCGTTGCTTGGCTGTCTGCTAATGCTCAGACGAATGAGCCTCATCGGTGATGCTATTAGCCATTCCGTATTGCCTGGAATCGCTGCAGCAGTTCTCGTTTTTCAGACCAAATCGAACTCCTGGATTTTCTTTGCCGCTGCTCTAGCTGGATTGTTCGCCGTGTGGCTATCTTCTGCGATAAAGAAATGGGGAGGGGTAGAAGAATCTGCCGCTATCGGCATCGTGTTCACATCTTTGTTTTCGATCGGCCTGGTGATGGTCTTTCGCAGCGACTCCTTTCTAGACCTTGATCCTGCATGCATCTTGTTCGGTAGTCTAGAAACGTCGATTCTCGCGACCTCTCCTACGTGGATTGGGGTCATACCCGACATCGTTACATCGCTGGCGGTGGTATGCATACTCAATTCATTTGCGATCATTTTTCTGTTCAAAGAGTGGCGTATTACTACATTCGATCCAGAGTTTGCCAACACGCAAGGAATATCCGACACGATCTTTCACTATCTTCTGGCGGCCTTGGTCTCAGTAACCTGTATTGCGGCTTTTGAGGCGGTTGGGACTGTGCTCGTTGTTGCGATGTTGATTGTGCCTGCTGCGACGTCCTATTTGCTGAGCCGAAATCTTCAAGTCATTTTGATTTTGGCCGTCGTGATATCGATCCTGTTCAGTGGTTTCGGGCACTTATCCGCAATCACAGCACCCAAATTGTTCGGACTTAAATCCTTGAGTTCCTCTGCAATGATGGCTGTGGTGGGTGGATTATTTTTTACACTGGCTGTTTTGTTTGGGCCTCAACAAGGCGTGTTCGCGCAATGGTTGCGAACCCGCAAGATCAGCTTTCAAGTGTTGCAAGATGACCTACTCGCTCTGCTTTATCGAGCTACAGAAAGGAGCAAAACGGATGGACAGAATGCATCATGCACCATGCCGGTTTCAGAAATGTCGACCTTGGTAGAACGTCCTTCCTCGACTCTTCGAAAAGCGATTCGACAACTAGAAAAGAACTCTTTAATCATTGCTAAAGGGGGCTGCTGCCAACTTACAGAAGCAGGTAGCAAAGCTGCCCAAAATCTCGTGCGGTCGCACCGGCTCTGGGAAAAATTCCTTGCCAACGAAATGAACCTGGCAGAGAACAAGGTTCACCCACATGCTGAGAAATGGGAACATGTTACCGATTCCAATATGCGGATCGAATTGGATGCATTAACGGGAAATGCTTCGCGAGATCCGCACGGCAGAGAAATCCCGCCGGAGTCTTAAGCCAGCGGCTGCGCCGATGTGATTTGCCGCTCTACAAGACACCCTTGGAGCTGGGCACTCCGGATTGTCGCGGATCTATCTCAGTCGCAATGCGAATCGAACGCGCCGTCGCCTTGAATATGCCTTCAGCAATGTGGTGCGTATTGCGTCCGTAATGCAAGAGAATATGCAAATTGCAGCCTGCGTTGGCCGCAAACGCTTGCCAAAAATCCTCAACGAGTTCGCTGTCAAATTCACCGATCTTCTGCGATGGCATTGGTGCTTGGAAAACAACGAAAGGCCGACCGCTAAAGTCTATCGCGCTGGTCACGAGAGTCTCCTCCATAGGCAACACCATGTGACCGTAACGTCGTATGCCAACTTTTTCCCCTAATGCCCGTTTCATGGCGAGCCCCAAACAAATACCGACGTCCTCGGTCGTGTGATGAGCGTCGACCTCCAAGTCTCCCTTAGCATCGATCGTCAAATCCATGAACGAGTGCTTGGCCAATAGAACGAGCATGTGATCGAGAAATCCGACGCCAGTTTGAATGGAGTGCTGGCCGGAACCATCGATGTTCAATTCGAGTTCGATCGAGGTTTCTGCTGTTTGGCGACTTATCTTTGCGGTTCGACTAGACATAGCTCAGTTTTTGATGGGACACGGACAATAGATTACTGCTCATTCGAGCGTTACAAACCCGAATGAGTCAACACAAAACAGACCGTGATTACACGTCCAGGTTGCGAACTTCTAACGCATGTTTCTCAATAAACTCGCGGCGGGGCTCCACTTTGTCCCCCATCAAGACTCGAAACATCTCGTCGGCAGCTGCAGCGTCAGATAGCTGCACTTTTACCATCGTCCGGCACTCAGGGTTAAGAGTGGTGTCACGAAGCTCTTCGGCATTCATTTCACCCAACCCCTTAAACCGAGTAATGGAAAGCCCTCGTCGACCCGATTCGCGGATCGCCGGTAGTAGTTCTCTCAAATCCTCGATTCCGCTTTCGTTTTCCTCACGGAGAACTTTGAATCGCGAATCGGTTGATCCCGTACGATCTTTCGGTATGAGATCTTCAATGGAGAATCCGTACTCAGCTAGCTCTTTTAGGCCGGTGTTGATCGTGCGTACCTCAAAGAGTTCAGCCACGTGGGCAACAAGCGTTTCCTTGCTTGCTGGATCGTTACTGTTTGGCGTAGGCACGGCGGCCTCATCCCCAGCTGGTGATTGGCCTGCAACGGGAGCAGCGTCTACTAGTATTTTTCTCTGCGACATGAACTCATCGAGTTTGTCACGGGTCACAAACCAATGATCCTCGGTCCCCAAATCCAAGTGAAACACTGGCAATCTTCCTGACTCCGGCTCCATTCTCTCCGCATGAACTCGCAGTGAAATTCCGCGACGTTCGAGATTGAGCAAGGCATCTTCCATGGCGGACAGGGTGGTACAAAGCTTTCGCATTTCGTCCCCTTCGAATTTCCGTCCGCGGTCGTCGATAAACTGGCTCAGAGTGAGTCCCTTTTCTTGGAGCTGAGACTTCATCTCCTCTTCTGATTGAACGTAGTACTTTTCCTTTTTACCACGCACGACGCGGTACAAAGGTGGCTGTGCTAGGTAGACGTGACCACCAGCTACCAACTGATACATTTGACGATAAAAGAAACACAATAATAGCGTTCGAATGTGTGAACCATCGATGTCGGCGTCAGTCATGATAATGATTCGATTGTATCGACGCTTAGCTATGTCCTGGTCGATCCCAATGCCGCTGCCAATCGCTTGAATCATGCTCATGACTTCTTCGTTCGCGAGTACTTTGTCTTCGCGACTCTTGTAAGCATTGATGATTTTACCCCGCAGTGGCAAAATGGCTTGGGTGTCGCGGAAACGACCACCCTCAGCACTACCACCTGCCGAATCACCTTCG
This sequence comes from Pirellula sp., assembly GCA_046344995.1. Lineage (GTDB taxonomy): Bacteria > Planctomycetota > Planctomycetia > Pirellulales > Pirellulaceae > JBKCUI01. The sequence goes on along the minus strand of JBKDKR010000047.1, from coordinate 2,097 downwards.
ACGAGGTAGAGTTCGCACTCTTCCATTTTGTTGCTGATGCAATCGCGAAGTTTGCCAGGCAATCCCCCTCCGCCGAGCACGTCCTTTCGCTTGCGGAGTGCATCCTTTGCCTTGCGGGCTGCCTCGCGAGCTTCAGCAGCTAGCAACCCCTTGCGAGCAAGCAGCTTAGCGTTCTTGGGATTCTCTTCCAAATACTTGTTTAACGCCTCCCCAACGACCGAATTGACGATCCCTTCGACATCGCTATTGCCGAGCTTTGTCTTTGTTTGTCCTTCAAATTGAGGATTGGTAACCCGCACGCTGATGACGCATGTCAAGCCTTCGCGGAAATCGTCACCGGTTGGCGTGAGATCTTTGAAGAGGTTCTCTTTCTTGCCGTAGTTATTGAGCGTTCTAGTGAGAGCGGCGCGGAAACCGGATACGTGCGTCCCACCTTCGCGAGTATTAATGTTGTTGCAGTAGGAGTGCAGATTCTCCGTGTACTCTTCCGAGTATTGCAACGCGATCGAGTATCCAAAGTCATCTTTCTTGCCCTCGATCAAAATGACGTCTTTGTGTACGACTTCGCTGGCTCGATTCAAATGCTCGACATACTCTTGGATCCCGCGCTCGTAGCAGAACTCGTCGCTTATATCGCTGCGATCATCCCGCACTTTGATTCGAACACCGCTGTTCAAGAACGCCAGTTCTTGCAGTCGCTTTACGAGTGTGTCATACGAGTATTTGGTGTTCGGGAAAATTTGATTGTCGGGCTTAAAGGTTGTTTTCGTGCCACGCTTAGTCGTTGTGCCCGACTCGCGAACTGGACCGGTTGCAACCCCGCGTTCGTAGGACTGGGTGTATATCACGCCATTGCGATAAACCTCGACCTCGCACCATTGCGATAGAAAGTTCACCACCGTCACACCAACACCGTGCAATCCACCGGATTGTTGGTACGCCTTTTTCTCAAATTTGCCGCCAAACTTGAGGACGGTCATCACCCCCTCAAGCGTCGAAACGTCTTTTTGGAGAATCTCAGAAAGCTGGACGTGATGGTCTACTGGAATACCCCGACCGTCATCCTCGACCGTTACCGATCCGTCAGAATTTATGGTGACAGAAACCGCCTTGGCATGCCCCGCCATCGCCTCGTCGATGGAATTGTCGACCACTTCGTAAACCAAATGGTGCAAACCGCTGAGAGTCGTATCACCGATGTACATACCGGGACGGTTTCGAACGTGCTCCAAGTCGCTCAAGTGCTTTAGATCGTCGCTGTTGTATTCACCTCCGGGAGCCGGAGTGCCAACGTTTTCCATGCTGAAGTCTTGGTCGCCTGATGCGTTCATGAAGTATCCGTAATCGATGGGAAAACCCTAGAAAAACGCTTCAAAAACCACTGTCGTAGACATCTGGAAGAAGCGGACCCCGATTATAGCAAAATTCAAGATTTTGTCTTCAGTGAACCGCTGCCGCCACCCGCAATTCTTTTCGCGGAACCAAAGTAGAACAATTGCCCCAATTGTTCCCGCATGCCGCTTCGCTTTCAAAATTCCACACTTTTAAGAGAATCAGAAAAAGCGAGCCAAAGAGGCAGTCTTGGGCCTAAAATGGCCCAAGACTTCGACATTTCATGGCAATTTGGCAATCGCTCGACTTTGTTGCGGGCTGGAAGCAAAGAACGGGCCTGGAGACTCGTTCTACGATGAGAAGCAACTGCGGCAATTGCTTTATTCTGGCTTAGCTAGCACTCGGATTGAACGAGTATCAGTGTAAACCTGGCCGTGCATGTCGGTGGTCTTCACTTCAATCATGCTAGTGCCAACAGGCAAATCGGCTGGCAACGGCGATCTCCACAAGTGATCGGTTGTACTCGGATCTGGCAATGGACGCACCCCGGGCGGCACTTTGCCCTTCTCAGCCGGCATCATGCTGGCTTCTAGTTTTTTCATGTCCGCAAAAAATGGATCGACTCCGTCAAACCTCTCCATTACCGTCCACGCCCCTTCAGGTACCAAGCGATACTCGACCTTGGATCTCTTACTGCCATTGAACACGTTGACAACCATCGTTGTTGAGCTGATTTGGTCTGCAGGGATTTCATCGGGTAAGTAA
>JBKDKR010000046.1:0-199640 GCA_046344995.1 Pirellula sp. | reverse complement strand
GAACTAAGCACTAAGCACTAAGCACTAAGCACTAAGCACTAAGCACTAAGCACTAAGCACTAAGCACTAAGCACCAAGAACTAAGCACCAAGAACTAAAAACTAAGAACTAAGAACCCGGTTTTCTACTAACCAACTCCTTCGCCCAGGTCGTTACTACTCCGACGCACATCATGACGGGCGCTTCGCCGAAATAGTTGAACATACTATCGATCATTGACAGTGCCAGGAACAGCGCGTACGGGAACCCTACACTGCGTGTCACGTCCCATTCGAATCGGATCGCATAGACCGCCACGATCAAGACGGGCAATGCAATCATCGTTAGCCAGGCCACAACGCAAACCATCCCGGTCCGTGTCCATGCGAAGAGCCAGAAACCATCGAGCACCAATGCTTGTCGGCCCTCGCTCCACTGCCCCCAATCTCCGTACCCCCACCAGACATGATCTTGCATACTCGCAAAGACGATGTCTTCGGCGTCGAGTCGATACTTAAGCGACCCCGCCCTGTCTTTCGGGACAACTTGCGAGACAGCCGAGTCGATCTGTTCGGTCGAAGCAATACCCTTGGTCCGCAGCCCGATGTAGCAAGCGGGCAAGAGACAAAGTGTAGCAAGGGCTACACCTGCGAATCGGCTGCGAGCAAGCAGCATGACACCCACCCCAACACCCATCAGGACGATACTACCGAACGATTTGCAGACGATGACGACTGCCATGTGGATGCCGGCGTGGATCGATTTCCAGAGCCAACGGTGATATTCGGGGATGTGTCGATCCCAATCCATGGGCGGCATGAACCAGACCCAAAAAGTCTTTATGGTCTGGTGAATGGCCAGAAGCGCGGCCCAGACGTAGAACATGGTCAGCACGAATCCGGAGGAGAGGAAGACCGAGGGCTTGAACGTGTCGCCTCGATCGGCTCCTCGCAGCATGCGCCCGAACTCTTGCCCAGTGGCCCACTTTGCCAAAGTCGGGCCTTGAAAGACTTCGTACAGCGTGGGGGGCAGGTAGAGGATCGCGCCGGCGATGACAACCCAAGCCACCGCGTTGCGGGCAGATACGTCGGTGATAAGAAATCGTCCGACGGCGAAGGGGACCCACCAGTAGGAGAATTCCTTGATCGTTTCCCAAGCCGAGTTAGCCCATGGGAGCCCGTTGATTACGCCCGATAAAAAAGGGCACAGGCAGTAGAGAAGGATCGGCAGATCGAGCCAATGCCAGCGGAGAAAGGCCCGCGGCACGGCGATAAGTCCAATGAGCAAAGGAACCCATCGAACCAGCTCGGTTTTGCGAAGAAAGACCGGTCCGAGAGGCCAGTCAAACGGCGGCAGAAACAGCCACAGTCCGACAAGCAAACTGGCGATCAACCATGGAAGGACCCGTTTGCAGTTTGCAGTAGCCAGTTTTCAGTTCGCATCCCTGGTTACAGGGCTCTGCCTCGTAACCCACTGCCTTGCGGGCTCTACCCGCCGAGCCCTTATCACGATCAGTTTAATCACAGAGAGCAGTTTAAAGTTTGCAAGTTGCATTCATCGGTTTACAGTCGTTCCTCTGCTTCAATTAGTGGTGATTAGCTTAGATCAGTGTTCCCGTTCCGTTGCAACACGGCGTGCAGATAGGAACACTAATCCACACCGATCGACACTAATGTTGCAGATACGAGTTTTGAGCTAGTTGTGGATTTCCAGCGGTTCGCGATCTAGATCTCTAGAGGCTAGTCTCTCGTTTTTGGTCCCCAGCGTCGCATATCCGCCGCGGCGGCACGACTGCCTACTTATTTCTCTGATCCCAAACCTTCTTCTGTTCCTCGTCGACTTTGTCGGTGGCTCGTTTGGTGCCCATGGTTAATGACATCCACTGCCAGCGGCGCAGAAAGCGGATGAAGTCTGGGTCGTTGTAGCGAGGTTTGCGTTGGACCATCGCTTCGACGTATCCCCACCACATCATCGCGGCGCCAGTAACCCGGGGAGGGGACATCAAACGAGAAAACGCGCTTGCCGTGATGAACGGCAAGTTGGTTCCCATAAAGTATTGCCCATAACCATGGCGCTTTCGTCCAGCATAAATGTTTTGTTGACTCGATCCCATGGGTCTTAGGTGTTCAAATCGCAATTCCGGCCCATCCATACTCAGCGCCTTCCATCCGAGCATGCGACATCGATGGCAATCGATTCCGTCCCACATGACCTCTCGAACAAAACCGCCAATTTCCTGGAAGCATTCTCTTCGGAAAAACTTGGTCATCCCTTGCGATACATGGTCAAGAATCTGCTCGAGGATTGGTTTTTGTGTCACGGGATCTCGGAAAAAGGCTTTTCCACTCACCGTCCCTAGTCGCGGGTCGGACTCCATCGTTTCTATCAAGCGTTCGAAGTATCGATGCGGTAGATCCAAGTCCATATCGAGCTTGCAGAGATACGCATGCGGCTTCGAGGCTTTTTCATAGCCTGCGTAAAAGGCTTCGATAACCCCAGGGCCCACGCTTCGTATTCCTCGATCCTTACGCGTGATAACTTGCACGTAGGGAAGCCTCTGGGAGTACTCGCTGAGAATCTCCTGAGTTGCATCGGTGGATCCATCGTCGACCACGATCCATTCCGTGGGCTGGACCGTCTGCGCCGCGACGCTATCGAGCGTTCGCCGCATCAAATCCGCTTCGTTCCGACATGGACTAATCAGAGTGTAGGTTCGATCTAAATCTGGCATGGCTCGCGGTAAAGGTACCTGAAAATTGCGTTTGCTCAATCGTCGCGTCGAATGAATAACCGTTCCTTGAAGACGAACGTCTTATAAACCGAGGGCGACCGTTTCCCAAACAGCGACTGCACGCTCTTGGCTTCGCACGACAATTGGCGATGGTCTAAAGACTGGCGTTATGTTTTTCAGCCCACCACATGAGGACGTACAATGCCCAGATTCGTGACCAGTGTATTTCTGGGTTACTGGTTTCAAAAGCTTGATACAGCCGAGTAAGTGCACGGGAATCAAGCCCCACACGCTCCGCTAATGTTCGATCTCCGAAAACGGTCGCAATTCGCTCTCGAACCGTGCTTTTCATCCACTTTTCCAGCGGAAGGACAAATCCCGCCTTCGGACGATCAAAGATCTTTGGGTCCAGTCCGCCCAGTGCCAGTTCCCGCAAGAGTGATTTTCTTCGAAGCGGATAAAAGCGACGCGAGGCATCGATTCGAGCGACCTCCTCGATGAGTCGATGGTCCAGCAGTGGTTCTCGCACCTCAAGAGAAACCGCCATACTTGCACAATCGGTATCTCTCACCAAACGCTGGCCGATGAAATTCTTCATCTCGAGATTACTGATCGCGGCGTAAATGCCTGTGGAAGTGCCCCTCTCGGACTCGCCAACGTTTTCATCCTTGTCGCACAGAGGATTCATCCCCCAATTGGACGAGATCCGCTGGTCGCTCGATAACTGACTCAAAAACTCTCGGGTGAACAAAGCGTACGACACCTGATAGATACGATCGAGTTGTCCTTGCGCATCGATCACGTCGCATAGCTTGCCCCAGCGATTCTGTCTCGGAACGATCGCGCCTCGATTGATCCATCGCATACCGATGTTCAGCAAGGATTTCCTCAACGCACGCGGCAGATAATCGGCCAATCGACTCATGCGAAGAGCCTTGGGAATATCCTGAAAACTCGTGTATCCGCCGAACATTTCGTCGCCACCCATGCCCGCCAGCGCGACCTTGATCCCTGCCTCGCGTACGGCACGACTCACAAAGTAGGAATTGATCGCATCAAACGATGGTTGATCGAGGCAGCCAATCGCCTGATCGAGTTGGTCATGAAAAAGGCTCTCGGTCAAAACGAGTTCGGTGTGCTCTGAACCAATCGACTTTGCCACCATTCGTGCGTAAGGAGATTCGTCGAATCCTTGTTCCTTAAAGGCAATATTGAATGTGTGGATGCGACTTGTTGCAATCCTGGACGCGATTGCGGATATGGCGCTGCTGTCGACACCACCAGAAAGAAAAATGCCGAGCGGAACGTCGCTTATGAGACGCAACCCGACAGCCTCCTCCAACTCGACTGCAGCCGGGCGGGTATCCGAGGACCCTTCTCCAGTGGAGTTCGGCAATGACCAAAACCGCCGATGCTCTTTGTGCATGCCCTTGATCTCGACCGAGAGAATGGTTCCTTGGTCCAGGAGGCGTACATCCTGAATGATCGTGTTCGGACCTTGGACGAAGCCGTTCCATAGGTAGGTCGAAACCCCTACGGGATCAATGCGACGGGGGACAAGGTTCGAAGCAAGAATGGCACGCAATTCACTCGCAAATAGAATCACCTCGCTTCCAACCGCATTGACAATGCTCGCCCAATACAAAGGCTTTACCCCAACGCGATCGCGTACGAGGTGGACAACCTTCTGGCGCTTGTCGTAGAGTACAAAAGCAAACATGCCTCGGAATCGTTCTACGCATGAGATGCCCCACACCGAATAGCTCTTCAAAATAACTTCGGTGTCCGAGGAGCTTTGGAATCGAACGCCGTGGTGGTTTTCGAGGTCCGAGCGAAGCTTCTTGAAGTTGAATATCTCACCGTTGAAGACGACGACATTCCCAGTTTCCGAGTCGATCATCGGTTGCGTGGCAGCATCGGAGAGGTCGATGATCGCCAAACGCCGATGCGCGAGAACCACGCCACCGCCGATTGAATTTTCGGGCGATGTCGACCATGTACCGTGGCCGTCGGGCCCACGGTGAATTTGAGCCGCGTTCATCTGTTCGACAGCAAGGTCGATTGCGGCTGAAATCGATCCTATAGCTCCAGCAATTCCACACATGGATTAGTACATTCGTCGATGAATTCGAGGTAGCGGAGTATCGATCATGCTCTGAATCCGACAGCGACGCATCATGATTTCTTGAGCGAGCATGACCGCAAATGGCATTGTTGCGGACGAAATTCGTAGTGAACCTACCATCTCACAACTTGACTTTATGGTTTGGGGATATCAAGTTGGCTAACTTTGCCGCCTCGGTCTGGATCTTGTGTCGGTCGAGGACTCTTGACCGGCCCGCGCGTCCCATCGCCTGGAGCGTCTGTAGCGGAGCATCCAAGACTTGTTGCATGGCATTCACGAGCGTCTCGACGTCACCGGCGGGTACCAGCCAACCGTTCTCGCCTGGAATCACCAGCTCAGGGATCCCTGCGACGGACGTGCTGATCACGGTTCGCTCCATCGCCAGCGACTCCATCAGGACGACGGGGAGTCCTTCGGCAAAGCTTGAGAGGACCATGGCGCGGGCTGCGGCGAGTTCCTGCTGGACCGCATCTCCCGATGCCCAGCCGGTGATGCGAACGTGCGGCTCAATGGACAACTCGCGGATCCGTTGTTCGATTTGAGGCCGCATCGGACCGTCCCCGACCAGTACCAGCTCGGCCGTCTGAGGATGACAGTATTGGACCAGACGGGCAAAAGCTTCCACCAGAAGCAATTGCCCTTTTTGCTCGCACAACCTGCCAACACAGACGAATCGGTTGGAATCCGAGACGGGATCATGCCCTTGCTCAAGGTAACTGGCGTCGAGTCCGCAGTGGACAACATGAATCCGCGGCCAATCGCGAGCATCGCACCACCTGTAGAGTTGGCTTCGTCCAAACGAGCTGATCGCGACGACGAACGCAGCGTGCTGGATCTTGTCCTCAAGACCGAGGATGGTGGCTTTATCAAATTCCTCCGGTCCATGGGCGGTAAAACTGTAGGACGGGCCGCCTAGGAGGAAGCAAAGCAAGGCAACGGTAGCGGAATTGGTCCCGAAGTGCGCGTGCAAGTGTTGGACGCTCTGCTGCGCGAGTTGTTGTCGCAGTAGACAAGCCTCCGCGAGGTAGATCCCGTGGTATAGCAGTCCGCGTTCCGAGCGCCATCCTAGTTTCCATGCCATTTTCAGGGCACGAAGGAATCGACCGGGGAAACGGACCGCCGTGATCACCAGCCCGAGAAAGAGTCGGAGTACACCTGCATCGAGTAGGACTTCGGTCTTGGTCGCTTCCTCCTGATCGTCGGGATCGCGGAGCGGGGACTCGGTGCGACGGATCGAATAGCGTTCGATCGAGTATCCGAGCGCCTCGAGTGCGCGGATCTCGCGTCGAATGAAGCTGTGACTCGGCGCCGGATAGACGTTGACGAGGTAGGCGAGTTTGGGAAGTGGATCAGACAAGGGAAAAGAACCGAGATCGAAGAGTCCGCCGCGGCGGATCTGCTACACGGGCGAAGCGCAGCTACCGCTGCCAAGCGGCGGACCGGTTCGTTGATCGTTGAGAGTTAAGGGTTGCTTGTATTTGAGAGCACTTCAGGCGAGGTGGTATCGCGATGGGTCAGGCGGCATGATAAATGCGGAGATATCGCTTACGCTTTGCGAAAATACTGATTCGTGGATCGAGGTCGGAATCGTTCCAAAAGGGTTTTTGCTTGAGATTTGATAACTTGCTTTATGCTGGTGGTGACGTGGGTGGCGTCAATATGCGCAGGGGCAAAACCGGCTCTCTGCGCTATCGAGGCGAGGGTTTTCGGTGTAAAGCAATTAAAATGCTCGAGCGGATGGATTGCATAATAATCCTGGAGCGTCCTGATTCCAGAGACTCCTTCGCAATTGGGAACCTCGAGAACGAGCACAGCCCCCGGTGCCATGATTGGATACAGACTCTTGAGCAAGTCCAATGGGTTATCGAGGTGTTCCAGTACTTGAAAAAGTGTCACTGCGTGGAATGATCCTTGGGTCTTCTTGCGCACGCTTTCGAGATCTTCATCAACCACGATGCCTCGACGCCTCAGATGATCCATTCGGTCCGGCGCTCGCTCGATACCAAATGCTTCAAAACCAAAGGACTGAGCAACGGACAGAAACTCCCCCCAACCGCAACCGAAGTCAAGTAATCGAACGCGTTCCGTCGAACGAATTCCCTGAGTCATGGCTGCGATACGAACCACATGTTGCGTTAGTTGCCTCCCTTTTTGATAAAGCCTGTCTGCGGTATCGTAGGATCGTCTCGCTTCAAACTCACGGATCGCTGCAGCGCTCATCCAGTCTCGGAACTTGATTTCCTGCCACTTTTCTGACAAAAGCTTGCGCTGCAACATTTGGGAACAACGATCGCATTGAACATACTCCCAGGTGCATCCCCGCAGGAAGGGAAGGGGCGAAACACCCCATGGATCCTGCTCGATAAATTCGCGGAGAGGGTCTGCGTCAAAGGCACCTGAGTCCAGCGTCGTAAAGTCCTTGCTGCCACAAGCGATTCACTCCGTTCTTTCATCGAATTCAACGTGATCGGTACTCATGGATTTGGCTGACCTTTTCGATGCGTTCATCATTGATGCTGTTAAGCAGAACCTTTGTATTCGATCAAGGGAGTTTGTCGGTGCAAGAATCGGTTTCTCCAATACTCCAGGATGCCGAGACTATGTGGAACTTTAGAAAGAACACAAAACAGGGAGAACAAACGAGCGTCGACCGCAGACCACCCGCGACGACGGGAAGACCTGTAAACGCGCCACCCGAGAAGAAGCCAGCAAGCGACTGTGAAAAACAATCCCAACCAAGCCCAGGACCACCATGTCCCCAACAAGATGGAAACGACGGCAATAAACGGCATCAATCCACCCCATATGAGGCCGCTGTAAACATCCCGCACCTTGTGGCGGTTTTTTGTGTTCCCATGCAAGGCAGCTCCTTCCGCGTACGCGTGGCCCGTCCGTTTGGCACGTTGAAACCACTGTCGAAAACAGGTCATTGCGGCATCGTGCTCTCCCATGTCGACATCAAGACGCATGATACGCCAGTCATTCAATCTCAATCGCAAGCACAAATCCGGTTCCTCACCCGCAATCAACATGGGATTGTAGCCGCCGACGCTCTGTAGAGCGGAGAGACGAAACATCGCAATCCCTCCGCACGAGGCAGTCTCTCCGACGGGAACGTCCCACTCCATATCCAAAAGTCGATTGTAGATGGAGTTATCCTTTTCCCGTTCCCGCAATCGGCCACAGACTGCGGCATAGTCAGGATTCGACTGCAGGAACTTCGCTCCACACTCGATCCACCCAGGGCTCAGGGTGCAATCCCCGTCGACGAACTGAACGCAATCGACATTTCCGGAATCCTCCAGCAGTTTCGTCCACCCCGCATTCCTGGCCCTAGCGGCGGTAAAGGGCATCGATAGATCCAGAGCCTCCACGGTCACTCCGACCGAACTCGCGTGAGCTTGGCTTCCGTCGTTCGATCCGGAATCAACGTAAATCGTGCTCTTGCAATAGCCTGACACCGATCGAAGGCACGCCTTTAATCGCTCTCCTTCGTTCCGGCCAATGACAACAACACCGACTCCGTTCATTGTCTTCCGTGCTGGCATGCGAGTTTTTTTTCCCCCATCAAGACCGGCCAATCGCAACGCCACAGATTCCTCCAGCGGCACGCCGAGGGGCCTCGTCCTCGCAGCATCCCTACGATTCGTCCGAGTCCCCATGCGAGATCAGCGGCCCATAGGCCGATCACACCATAATGCTTCACAAAGTACCTTCGTCTCGACTCGTACCAATAGGTAGGCATTGGTTTGGATCCGCAGACTCCCGTGCTGGATCCTTCCAAATGGACAATGCGAGAGCGCGGCTCATAAATAACCTTCCAGCCCTCCTTTCGAGCGCGTCGGCAGAGATCGACCTCCTCAAAGTACAGAAAGAACCCCTCGTCGAACCCACCCAGCTGTTCGAAAACGCTCGTGCGGATGAAAAGACTCGCCCCGGAAACCCAGTCGACGGGTCCAGGCCGATCGAGCGACGGATCGGCGACCGACCACCGGCGCAGCAAGCCAAACGCACCTGCGTTGGCGACAAATTCTCCCAAAGGCGATAGGAAACGTCGTCCAGCCAAGTCGGGCTTGCCCGCGACATCAATCATCCCTGTTCCAACGATGCCGACGTTTTTCTCCGATTGAAACCAATTGAATATCTTTGGTAAGTCGATATGTTCGACTAGGGTATCTGGGTTAAGGAACCAGTACAGGTCCGACTCGGCATCCGACGAACACGTCCACGCCGCGCCTAGATTGTTCCCAGCGCCGAATCCGGCATTCTCGGTTGCATCCAAAACCACTGCCCTGCCAGCCATTTCGAGCGATGCGATCTGAGACCTCAGCCTCGCGACCGAATCGTCCCCGGAGTCGTTATCCACGACGATGATACGATCGATGCAACCCTTCCCCTGCCTTGCTATGCTCGCCAATAAATCGCTCACCATACCCGCGGAGCGATAATTTACAATGATGATCGACGTCCTCATGAGATCAGTGCATATTTGCCATGCGCAGCGACTCGTCGGCGCGATCGATTTCTTTTGTGGCCGCAACGGTAGTCAGCGCCCCCAGAATCAGGGGAAATACGGAGCTGAGCATCGCATTCATCAAGCAGTCCAAGTAGTACAGGCCGACCGCGACCGTCAATGCAGATACTGCCGCCCACTGATTCGAAAGCCACCCTTCCCTCGGAGAACGTCGAGTGATGGAGAGAACCGGCACCATAAACAATCCAATGTAGGAGGCCAAGCCGAATAAACCTCCCGAGCCAGCGACAATAATCCAATAAGCATCGGGGATGATCGTTCGACCCTCGTCTTGCTCCGCGAACTGGATCGCGTCCGCCCATCGACCATTCCCGAACAGAGGTGCGCCTTTCATACCGTCGATCATGACCCGTTCGCTGTACAAGCGTTGTTCTAAGGAATCCGCCCGCTCACTGTTGATCGCCCTCGCTGCGCTCAAAAGGAGATTATCATCTAGCAATCCCGTCAGCTTGCCCGCCATGTAGAACAAAGGCACAATCACTGCGAGGGCGAGCGACCATCGCCATCGTAGAAAAAGGACGGCGCAGTAAATACCGAGGCTGATTGCAAAAAGAAAAATGGCGTTCATCGTTTTGCATCCGATCATGGTCAATGCAGTGAGCGGCAGCAAAGCCCACATCGGCATTCCGAACACCTTCGTTACCTTGCCCGTCCTCCAGAGCCACCAACCGATGGAAAGCGTGATGCAAATAAAGGTGCTGACCGCAATCGCATGCTGCATGTAAACAATAGGGCGGAATCCGCCACCCCGCATTAATTGGTGCCATTCGTGCTGAAACATACCGTACGTCTTCGAGTGAAGTTGGGGACTCATCCGAATTTCATACCAACACAGAGGTAGATAGATCAAGCCTGCGATGAGGAACGATTTGGCTAGGAACAGAAGTGAGGCGTGGTCCCGAAAATGCGAACGACCTAGCAGATAGGGTATGACCCATTGTAGGGTCTTGTCGCTCACGCCGCACAATCCCTCATAAGGACCATAGCCTCCAAAAGTGTTGCTCAGCATCGGTGACAGACACCAAGCGATCATCGGGAGATCCACCCACGAAGGACGCCAGGAAAACAGCTTGTCGCCACCCAGCACAACCGAGCACGCAAGACTACCCAGCGTGGCTGCCGTCCACTTGTCGTACGGGAGTAGAGCAGTGAAGTTATAACTCGCCATCGGCAGAAACAACCATGCACCGAAATAGGATACGACGATCGCAAGTTGGAGGCGAGTTACAAACCCGAGGCAAAAGACAAAAATCGGCCAACCAAAAAGCGCGATCGGGATTGTGATCAAGCGTTGGTTCCTCTCGATCTATCGATAGCGGGACACGAGATTTTTCAAGTCCGGAAAACTCTTCCAGACGATCCAACCGATAATCAGCAGACCCACCATGACTTGAACAGGATAACGAAGCTGGTTTTGCAACGACTCCGCGAATTCCCCAGCGAAGAGAATCGCGAGAATACACAACAAACCAACGAAGGTTGCTTTCAGGTCCTGTGCTAGGAAGCCGAGTCCCGCGCGCTGTAATTGGATGGCGGTGACCAATTCCCCGGCAGCGGTTCCCATCGCGTAGCCGAGAATGAATCCACGGACGTCCGCCACATAGAATCCTGCGAAACATGCGGCGACGGTTATGAGGGCATTGAGTCCATTGGAAATCGCCATTGTGCGGCTGTCCCCGATGGCGAGCGCGGCATGACCGGAGGTCGTGTAGAGAACCGTGAACCAAATCGAGGCAATCATCCAGCGGGTCATCCACCCGGCGTCCCAGAACTCAGGCTTGTAGAGGATACGGAAGAATAGAGGTGAGATCAGGAAGATCGCCAAGCACAGGATCAATCCGAGGATGAGCAAGAGCCTGCGCGCCGCGAGAGCCTGATCGGCGAACCGGTCCGGAGCACTTCGAAACTGTGCGGACAAAACGGGGAAGAGAACGTTTTGCGAAAGGGGTGAGATCAGCATTTGCGGCACGTGGGCCAGCACCAACGCGATCCCATAAACCCCGACGGTACTGAAATCGACCAGCTTGGCCAGGAGCAGTTTGTCGGCTTGCATGCCGATGAAGGTAAAGAGGGTGCTCAGGAAAACCCATTTTCCAAAATGAATCAATTCGCTGAAATAGATCGATTTCAGAACCAATCGATGACGGATCCCAGGCAGAAAATAATGGCCCAGAACGACACTTATCAGAGTGGTTAATACACTGCTCCAGACCAACGCCCATACACTTTTCATCCACACCGCGAAAACAACGTTGATGACAAAACCGATCGGACCCATCGCGATCACCAATAGGGTTGGTATTCGAGGATCAATGTTCCGAGCAAAGGTAATTCCGGCAGTGGTGCCAAAGCTGGATATCAGCATCGTTGCGCCAGCGATGGGAATAATGATGTTGAGCAGGGGGTCATCGTAGAAGTGCGCAAAGGGAATCGCTGCGGCGACGCATAGCAACCAGAGAATCGCTCCTCGCAGAATCGACAATGTCCACGTGGTCCTAAGAAAGTCGGGATTATCACCATTGGCGCTTCTGATGGCGGCGGTTTGGGTCCCTAGGTCGGAGAACATCGCGAGGCCGTTCAAAAGCAGCCCGACGATCGCCATCAAACCGAAATCTTCTGGCTGCAGGAATCGAGCGACGATGACGCTCTGCAGGAAGCGTATTGCAATAAAGAATGGTTGCGGCGCGATGCTCCACCAAGAGGCAGATAGGGCGCGTTGCCGCAGGGATGGCGGGCTCGAAATCGGTTCAGCAAGGCTCGTCAAATTAGAGGCGGGCATCGATTTTAGGTCGCGATTACCTTCGGCTTCATCAGTATCCACGGGGTCGATTGTCCGCGCTCGATAACTAGGGAACGCTTGTATTTCAATGGTAGCCACTTGCCGCCAACCACTGTAGCGTCAAAATCGAATTCGTTGCGTTCCTGCGACGCGATCGTTAAGAGTTCGTGCGTCGCCTCGAAACGCCGTTTAAGCAGATCCGAGATTCCAACCGCAAGATGCGGATGCGTCTCGACGAGCACGATCGCTCTCCGAAGCGCAGGTACCCTGTCCGGGTCAAGTAATGTCGATTCGTATCCTTCAACATCACAAATCATCGCACTCGGTAGATCGGAGGCGAGCGACAACTCCAACGCTTCGGGTGTGCATCGTCCATGAATACCAATACGATGCTCTACCTGGTTGATTTTCGCTAATTTGCTCAAGTGAACGCGGGCAGTTTCCTCCATTTCGAATGCGATAACATTCACTTCTGGAAGTCGATATGCCATCCCGACGGCGTAGTATCCCTCCGCTGCGCCAACGTCGACAATAAGCCCTGGCTTCTGCTCGCATATCCAATCAATAGCGTCGTGAAGCTCTTTTTCATAGCAACCCAGTAGTTTTGGATAGAGCGAGGATCCGGCACTGGTATCAATGTACCGCATATCCTTGAACGGTCCCGCCATGACCCGCGGTTCAAGGGTCTTCTGAAGGAGGGTCGCGACCAGGCGATATCGCCAATGGGATGGTATAAGGTGGCGAATGGACATGGAAAAGGGCTTGTTTCTGGAGGTCAACGAAAAGAGGCTAATCCTTGGCTCCATCGAATCTTCTATGGCGACAGCTCATGAACAATTCCGGAAGCTGCTTCTGGTCGACGAATCGACTCGTCATCCCTGCCCCATCCCCAAACAGATCCGTGACGGATATCGCGTTGGTCCGCGCAATCGTATCATTGACATAATCTACCAAGGCCTGTCGGAACCGATGCATTCGGGCAAGGGTTCCGCTTCGAATGCGTTCCGGGTCACGCGACTCGGAAACGAATCGGTGTACAGCGTCCGCGACCGCTTCCCGATCGGGTTCAACGAGAATGCTGTTGTATTCATCTAACCACACATCGCGGCCTCCGATTGAGGGAGTGCTGACGACCGGTAGTCCGCATAGGAGGTATTCAGTACAGGCGAGCATGGTGCCTTCCTCAGCGGAAAGGGCCAAACCGCAGTGACATTCATTCAATGCGATCGCTACTTCTTCGCGACTGAGATAAGACTGATTGGTTACCGCATGGCCACAACCAGCTTCCCGAATTCGATCGTGCCACTTGACATCGGTTGCCGTGATGAATCGCAGGGACTGAATTGCGCTGGCTAACTCGATCCGCTTGTAGGGCCACGCTTGCGCATTGTACACCGCGTCAAACTGCTTTGTAATTCCGTGAATAGGTGCGAAGATCTTTTCCGCGAGCATAAGGTTGTGGTTTGCATAGAGAGCACGCAATCCCAGCATGCGAAAACGCCGATACTCAACAGGTTCGTTGCAGACATGGTGAACGATCAATTTTCGTTCCCGCCAACCTCGGACCCGGTCGGCAACGACACGCGACCAGCGGCGACGCGACCACGTCAGGAAACTGAGGTAGTGAACTTCAAGTCGATCGGGAACCGATTGAGCGACAAGTTGGCGCACGTGACCCTCCGGCCCGAATAAAACCATCGGGTTCTCGCAAACCACGTATACTCCGTGTAGCTTCAACCGCGCACCTGCCTATCGACTGCGACCTGAAAACTTCAACCGTCGACCGATACCGTAGGAGATTCCTTTGATCCAGCCTCTCGCCCGCAAGTAAAACCATTTCTCCACGATGGGAGCGGCGAGGATATGCATCTTACGTCGCCATTTCCGAGCGCCCCACACCGAATGGCTTGCCTGGCTCCAATCGCTGAATTGCTCGCTGATAGGCCCCCAAAGCAGGTTCTCCCATTGCTTGCAAACGGCAGCTTCGTCGTGCGATCGGCCTTTTTCAAAACCTCGCTGCTGGACATCCAGGTACAACTGGGGTTCCGCCTGCAATCGTTGGACGACGTTCAATGCATCCTCGGGGGTCCGTATCTCGAAGTAATCTGTGCCGGGTTTTCCCCAATGCTGGTACGCTGGCTCGGGTCCTAGCAATGCCGGAACGCCGGTGAGCCACGCATGGACCAGTTTAGTGGACGGTTTGGTTCTGATCCAGTGCCATGGCAGATCGCGGACTGCAAGGCAAAGATCGAGATCGGAATAATCGTGCCACTGCCCTGGATCCTCCTTGACCACCCAATCGATTCCGAGCAAGGCAAGTTGTTGTCGAAATGATTCGCTCCGAAACGCGGGTGCCAAGTTGGCTCCAAAGCCGATGTAACCCAACCGCCGAATCTGATTTCCGCGACGCGGGTCTCTACCCACAAGTCCAGGCTGGGGCCACATATCGATCAGGCTGGTCCTGGTTGCTTTCGCCATGACTGGGCTTTGCGCGAGCGTATGATCTGCCCAAATTAGCTTTCCACGATCTCCTTGGGTTGCGACGATAAACGCGCGGCCATCCGGATCGGTTTTCAACAAATCCCGTTCAGAAGCGACATTAATCGCGTTGGGTTGAAGGCGGTCGGTGATTGCTACGTTCGCACCAAGTTTCTTGAGTCGTAGGTAAGTAGTAACAACCCAGATATTCTCGTTTTGAAACAACCGTGGCCCCAGCGAAGGACATAATTCCACTGGTTGTTCGGGAATCGCCACCAGTTCCGGCCAACGCTTACTCAATTGAGATGCGACGAAAACCACCCTCGGTTCAATGTACGGAAACATGCTATCTGTCACAGCACTTCGCGATCCCGAAAGGCAAAGAACGCGTTATGAAGATGCTGCAAAGCAAAGTATTGGTGATTCCTCGACATGAGTTATGAGCAAGCGCCGCGACTGATTTGCGCCGAAATCATCTTTCCTTTTGCAATGAGGGGTTTCTCGATAAATCGAAACATAAGATCTGCTAGCAATGTTGCGAAAGCGAATGCCAGTAAGGTGGCAGCAACGGCAATAACAGGCCCTCGTCCATCGGGTAAAAGTTTCGTGACAGCCTGAATCGCAATTACGTGAAGCAAATAGATTGAATATGCTCTTCGTCCAATCCAAACAACCCAACTCGAAGCAAGAACGCTATTCTCTGCTGTTGTCGTCGCCATCGATAAAAGCAGAGCGAAAGCCGCACAACTGTAAAGGTAGGACAGTTGGGGAAAAGGATGCAACAAAAGTTGATATGCAAGGAACGCAAGTGAGATAGTCACGCATCCAATGGACTCGCTAACCCTTGTCAATTTGCGGAAATATTTCTCATTTTCCAGCAACAGTCCAAGCATGCAACCCATCAATATGTCGCCATAAGCGAAAAACCGTTGCGAAGGTATGGCATAGTCTAGCAAGAAAAAAGTAGCGATTAGCGATATGGTTACTCCCAATCTCGACCACTTTGCCCTCGCACAGCAAACAAAAACCAACGCAGGCCAAATAAGGTAGAACTTTTCTTCCACCGCGAGCGACCAACTCTGGTAAAACGCCGCAGGCGGGGCAAACTCGTTCATGTAGAACAGGTAGTAGGGTAGCGCAATAGAGAAGTCCTCCGCATGCTTGGGTGCAACGCCAGCGACGCCGGAGTAAATCAGCACGCAGTAAAGACACAATGTGATGTAGTACGCGGGCAGCAGTCGAAAAACACGTCTTGCGTAGAATCCGAGAAGGGAAACCACACCTCGCGATTTTTCCTCGCGTAGACAGAGCGTGGTGATCAAATATCCACTCAATACAAAAAAGAGCCTTACTCCATTCTCGCCAGACAGCCAAGCCCACCCATTGTTGTCCAACTTACGGACTACATCTACGTGTGACATAAACACTCCAATAATCGCAACGGCACGCATGCTGTCGAGTGAAGGAATGTAGGATCGTACCTGGTATTGCTCAAAGGTCATTTATCGCTTGTCAAACCGAAGATCCTTCAAAGATGCTCGCCGGTCCAAAATACCGCCGACTCGTTTATGCCGCTGAGGGCCTGGTTCGCATTCGACTGAAATTGCAAATGTCACAGAGCCGGGGACATGTAGGCAACAGACGGTAATCGGCAGGAAACGCACATGAGCAATTCACGCAGCACATCTGATAGTTAATATCGGGCAATATACGAAACCGTTCATTATTCTTTATTTATCGTGGACACATGCAACCGCTAATTACTACTCGTATCCAGATTAGATGGTCATTCCCGATTAAGGCTTGGAGCAGGTGACATCTTGGCTAATAGGATGGTCACTTATTGCCGACAAGAATAAGATAGTGAGGTCCTAGTGAACCAAAACGGTTTCGAGGCGTAATACGATATGGGTTAAACGGATAAAGCAAACCAGTTGGGGCGGCGATCGCATCTATCGGTCTTTCGCGAAAGCGTTCCGGGTTCCAGAATAGCTTTAGGCGGCCAGACTTGATCACCGCACGTGCAAGGAAATTGCTCCAGAATTTTCTCACTTGGACAACAATTGAGTCATCCGCTGCAATATTCGCGTTCCAAGATTGGATACTGTGAGGGCGCTGAGCATAAACCTTTACATTTTTGAAGTACTTGTTAAAAAGCGCGATCGATTCACTTTCTGACATTTCCGAGACATGGTGCTCATTATTGTTGTCTGCACCATAAGTTTCAAGGAGTGGTGTTGATAAAACAATGGTTCCGCCGATCTTTAGTACCCTGACGCACTCTTCTATGAATTTCTGCGGTGATGTTAAGTGTTCGATGGTTTCAAAGGAAACCACGATATCAACCTCGTTGTCATTGATTGGGATCGCTTCACCGTTTCCCAGACGGACGTCAATATTGTATTTATTTCGGGCGTGATTGACCGCCTCTTCTGAGATATCAATTCCGATCAATTTAGCGGCGCCGGCGGCCAACAGTGACGCAGAGCCGTATCCTTCGCCCGAAGCTACATCAAGAACCGTTTTTCCCTTAACGAATTGGCTGGCAAAGTGATAGCGGTATATATGCTCCCAGAACGTAGTTATGCCGGAACTTTGGGGTACCATGCGTTCGGCAGTCGGTGCCATTACAGGATTGCCTGAATCACTCATGAGACTTCTCACCTTAGGTTTTGTTTTTTTATCACGATGTATCGTCGCACCCGGCAAGCCACTGCAGACCAAACTCGCCTGGGAACCCATCGAATCGCTCGCCAAAATGCATGAGAATCAATTTTCTTGGTAGCCGATCCGAGTCTCCGGTTAACTGTTAAAGGAAGAACGCCTCTTGGCGAGATCATCACCGAAGCCCAATCGCTTGCTGCCTGTTCTTTTGCCTTGGTTATCAGATCGTCTTCTCCAGGAAACAGGGAGATTGCCTCCCCAAGGATCTGATATCGCTCTCGAACGAAGGTCTCCGATTTCATCGTTTTGCTTCGCACGCTCGAGGAATGTTCGCGAAACAAATTTAGCGGTTTGGCAGAGTACGCAATTCCTCCTCGGGTCAGCATGCGAAGCCAAAGAAGCCAATCGCCGCAAAGCCGCATTTTTTCATCGGCCCCGCCTACTTGCAAATAAACGTCCCGTCGAAACACCACCGCGCTTGCGTTGGGAATTCGGCTTCCGAAGATCATCTGCTCGCGAATTTCTTCCATTCCATGGTTTCTGTAATCCTCCGACCATCGACCCGGAGGCATCAATAGCCGACCGGGCAGATCGTGTTCATTGATAATTCGAGATTGACAACAGGAAACCGAGGTTGATGGATCGTCTCGAAGTGCTCGGGTCAGGATTTCCAGGAAATCGGGTTCCGCCGCATCGTCCGACTCGGCAAGCCAGACGTACTGCCCCTTGGCCATCGAGACTCCCCGATTCCATTGAATGAAGGGACTCCCCGAATTCTTCGGGTTAAGAACAATTTCTGCACGCATCTTCTCGAGAATCGGGCCAGCGACAGCAAGGCTGTCGTCCGTAGACGCGTCGTCTAAAAAAATCAACTCGTAATCGGTCAACGTTTGATTGCGGATCGAGTCCAGTCGTCGCGGAAGATACCGAGCATGGTTGTAATTGGGAACGATAATCGTGACGAGTGGATGCATGGAGCGATCACCTGCGCGCGTTTACAAAAAGAACCATCTCAATTACGATCGAGCGGGACAGGTATTCCTCTATACTAATTGGGGTTGCCACACGTCGAAACTACCCGTGAAGAGCGACGCCTCTGCGAGTGTGCCGAAGGATACCCAGTGAGTGACTGCCCTATCCCGATCGTATTGCCTACGACATTCTTCGCATCATTCCCGATGATGGGGAAATCATCGGCTCATTTGGATGCGGTACCGGACGAACCGAATGGGAACTGGTAAAAACGGGAAGGAAGGTTTACGGTTACGATATCGCAAAGGAGGCGATCGAGATCGCAGCGACTCGGTTGACCTCGGCGAAACAAATTGCTCCTGGACATCTGCCTTTTAAAGCCAACTCGCTCGATGGCTTGATCCTTGCCGACGTGATCGAGCATCTGCCCAATGCTTGGACGATGGTTGGAAAATGTTCGGAAGCCGTGCGACCAGGAGGCTGGGTCGTGATTTCCGTACCCAATATGAGGAGTATCTATGTACTCCACCAATTCTTTATCCGAGGGGATTGGCCAGAGGAGGATCTGGGAATCTTCGACAAGACACATATCCAAATGATGTCGAAGCAACGCCTGCGGCGGTGGACGGCATCGTCCGGGTTAAGGCTCGAGCGATGGTACGATGCGTATCCTTGGTGGCAACCTAGAAAAATGAAGTTGCTCCAATGGATCAATTTCCTCTCGCTCGGTTTGGGTAAGTCATGGCTCATGTATCAGGTGCAGGGTCGATTTCGAAAGATCTCGGCCTGATCGTTTGCAGCCTTACCTCTCATCATGTGACCCCAGTAGGCGTAAGGCGGTGGTCGCCATAGCTTTTAGGCTAAAGTATGCAGTTGCCTGTTGTCGCGCTGTTGCGGCGAGCCGACATCGAAAGGGGATGTCGATAACTAAACGCCGCAACGCATGGGTGAGCGCAGGTTCGTCTGTGGCAGAAATCAGCAGTCCTGTTTGTTCATTTACAATAGCGACGCGGGTGTCCCCCACATCGGTAGCGACAATCGCCAATCCTGCCATCATTTGTTCCAGCAGCGTCATGCTCAATCCTTCGGTCAAAGAGGACTGCACTCCAATCGCACCCTCGCGATAGAGCTGATCGATCGCAACGTCATCGAGCCAGCCAGGAAACTGTACGCGATCGGCGATCCCGAGCCGTTCCGCAAGTTTCCTGGTTTCGTCCGCATACGCTTGCTGCGCCGGCAGCGCGTCGCCAGCCATGATCAACTTGAATCTCAATCCCTCGGTGGCCAAACGCGCCGCGGCCCGAATCACGATCTGTGGGTCTTTGGTCGGGACCATGCGAGCAAGCCAAAGAATATTTGGCTCCGGCGAGTCGCAACGTTCCGTCGCGTCCCGCATGGGGACCCCATTTCGGAAAACCTCTACCCGGCGGTTGCCACCCAATACCGTCTGCAATCGATCAGCAACGCCTTGGGAAGAGCCGAAAATGCGCTGGCATGACCGGATTGCTCTCCGAACGATGCGGTCCCTGTACTGGCTACCCTCTGGTAGTCCGCCCGAATCGTGCCAAGTGAACCATACCTGGGGGCGTCGCCACATCGTTCGCAGGACGAGGTAGCACAGGACAATCGTTGATGAGCCGTGAACGTGTAAAACATCCACCTTTTCATTGATCAAGAGTTTCCTGAGCCGCAGGGCGGCCCGTACTCGTGACCCTATCGAGCGGTCAGCCGACAAGGCGTGTACTTCCACCGGTACGCCACCCTGAGCCGCATATCCACCTGCATCGCGAACCGCGATGCAGATCGACTTCGCTCCGGTTTCTGCAAGGGCCAAGGCAAGATTGTACGCCAATCGTTCCGCCCCCCCTCCACCAAATCGCCCGATCATTTGCGCAATAACGGGTGGACGGGAACTCGAATTACCTTGGCTCAAATGGTCACCGCGACGGGGGTTTTTTGAACCACGACATGATCCAACGTATCGAAGTAGGCTTCGACGTCGTGCCGGACAGCGCCATGAAACGCGATTTCGAGACGATAGGCTTGTTTGCGCA
This sequence comes from Pirellula sp., assembly GCA_046344995.1. Classification (GTDB taxonomy): domain Bacteria; phylum Planctomycetota; class Planctomycetia; order Pirellulales; family Pirellulaceae; genus JBKCUI01. Next base: position 179,324 of record JBKDKR010000046.1, on the reverse strand, counting down.
TCCAGGCGCGATGTGGCTGAGTTAGCTGACCGATTTCCAGAGGCTTCCCGAAAAACGGTACCGTCTTGCCATCACACGCTCGGAGAAGCGAATGCTGTTGGGCCAACGTCGCTTGCTCGCCACCGACATACATGAAGTACGGGACCAGTAAGAGGTTGTTTCGGTCCGGAGCAAGTGTGCCCCGCCCTGCCATCAGGTGGGTAAATTGGCAAATCATCTGCGAGGGGTGCACCATATCCTCCTCCGCAATTGGAAGGACCGATTTCTTGCCGGCTTTTGATTGGGCATAGAGGAAGGTATCAAAATCAACCGTTCGGCCATGATGGATCGTCACATGATTGAACAGATCGATCGGGCGATGGTGATTCCGAACATGGACCGCATCGAACATCAGTTCGGGTGTCATCACCAGTCGATCGTCCAACTCCACTCCGCAACCTGAATACCATCGATCGCCGAGATACTGGTCCCCTCGTTCGACAATCGCTCCATAGCGTTGCTCGAGCGCATCGGGGTTTATTAAGATCGCATCAAAGTCTTGTAGCAGTGCGTACCTCGTCTTCGTCAGCGCGATGCCGGTCGACCAGCTTAACCAAGCGTAAGCCCATCCCCAACCAATCGCATTCAGGATCCTGGTCTGGGTCGGGGAATAGTAGGCGAATTGAAGCGGTAGTTCCGGGTATTTGTCGCGCATCGATTGCTCGACCGGAAACGTTATCTCGCTCTTCGGCCGGTCGATCACGATGACAATATTTTTGAGGTTTTCGCGATCCTGGCAACTCAGCATTTTCAAATCCGCGCCGATCATGGCGGCTAGTTGCCCATTGCAGCCGATGATCGCCGTATAGCCCGCCTCTGGATTCTCTAGCGGTCGCCAAGCCGCTAACCGACGGAGAACCAGTCGCATTGCGGCTCGCTGGGTCTTGGCCAGCGAGTACTTGATCGGATTGGTGTACTTTCCTTTCAATTGCTTACTGCAGTTGTTACGGATTTCGCGGGTTGTGTGATCGATTCCCCGGCCTTGCTTGAGGCAACTCCTTCTCGAAGAATCTCATAAATCCCGCGAACTTGCTTTGCTTTTGCGGACCAAGTGAACTGTTCAAGAGCTCGTTTGCGGGCAGCGTTCCCTCGAGTGTCGATTGCCGTCGGCTCAGCGACCAACGCAGCGATTTGCTGCCGAAGCCGTTGAATCAGGCTCGATCGATCGGCCAGAGGTATAGTCCATCCCGTTTCGGTTGTCACCAATTCCGCGGGGCCACCGTAATCCACGACGACGGCGGGAACACCCAAGGCCATGGCTTCCAACACAACGCCGCCCCCAAACTCCCGAATACTAGGGAAGGTCAGTAGATCCGCGTCGACGAGGCAGTTTTGAACCTGTTGATGTTCTACCCAACCGAGGAAGGATACCCCGGGGAGCTGGTGACTCGCCACGAATTGCTGAAGCTCTGGCAGCATGGGCCCATCCCCAATGATTTGAAGAGTTACATCCCCGGCGACCAACAGGGGTGCCATCGCCTCGAGCAACATATCGGGACCCTTGTAGGGAACCAATCGGCCCAAGAAAACACATCGAATGGGCCGCTGGGCCGTGCGCAATCTCAACCGAGAGAACCGGGCTGGGTCGACGGCGTTTTCTGGAATGTAGTGACATTTGTCCTGGCACCACGAGGGCATCTGTTCCAATGTCGCTTTCGAACCGCAGAGAATCGCGGAGGCATATTTACGAGTGGATCGATAGCCGGGTAAAGCCTTGTATATCCCTCGCACATAACTGAGCCATTCCTTCTCGCGACGACGTGCAGTATCGAATTGCTTGGGCCACGGAACCCCCCCATTGAGCGGCCCCAAGACAAACGGGACACCCGCGCGAAAACATCGCTTGGCTAACAGGCTGGGAGCGGTCGGCGATAGAGGCGTGAGACGATGGACGATATCGAACTCGCCCGATCGAATTCGAGCGGCAAACTGTTTCCAAACGAGATGTTCAAAGTAGGGATAAGCGATCGACGATAGCGCCATCACGGTTGTCCAGCCTTTTCCGCTTCCCCCGCGCAAGAGACTCGCAAGTTTGTACGCCGGTCGCATCACCGCTTCCGAGTCGATCGCGGTAAAATCGACCGACTCTCGAAGCCCAGCACGCAGAATCGCGTCCTGATTTCGAATCTGGGTCACCAAATGCGCCTGAACATCCGGCAGCGCCGCGATCGCCTGACTGTGCGACCAACCTTCGAGCGGAACACTAGCCCATTCCGGATTGCACGCTTCGGCGATCAAGAGGATTCGCATGTACGTTCGGTAGCAGAATGCTGCACATGGGAAACTTGCGATTTCATCGAAAGGTTCTCTTTGATCAGCGTCGCGCTGCGATCACTAGTAAATTGCTCATGGATGCGTTTCTCAGCCGATTCGCTGAATCGCTTGGTTTCTTCGGAATCCTTTAGAACCTCCTGAATAATCGATGCCATGGATTCAGTATCTTGCGGTGATGTCAGCCAGCCATCCACTCCATCCCGCACCAGTTCCTTAACCCCGCCAACGTCGGTGACCACCACAGGCAAGCCCATGGCCATGGCTTCCATGGTTGCCACTCCGATCGCTTCGTCGTGACTGCCGAGAACGAATAAGTGAGAAGCAGCAAGTGTATCTCGAACTTGGATTTCGCTCACCGATCCGGCAAGCGTTACAAGCGTTTCCGCGCGGAGATCTTTGATCAACTGCTGCAAATTCTCTCGCTCTGGCCCTTCGCCGAGAATCGTCAAATGAACAGGCTGGCCCGATTCGTGGATCATCGCAACGGCGCGAATTACGTCCTGATGTCCCTTGCCGCGATGCAGCCGCCCACAACTGACCAGTTTCCATGGTTCGCCTGGTCGAGGCGGTTCGTAAGGTTGATCCCGATGGAACACGGCTAGATCGACGCCCATGGGAGCGACAGAGATCTTGTTCGGCTGCAAACCCCTGCAGTGGCGGAGAACATCCTGCTTCAGTTGATTCGTAACCGTGGTGCCAAATCGAGCATGTCGCCATTTCGCTTCCTGGTAACCACCGAATGTCGGTAATGCGGAATGAAGCGTGAGGCTGTAGTCTATGTTCCCCAGAAGGTGTGCCATCATCGCGAGCATTGCTGCGTTTCCGCATGAGTGGGCATGGAGATGCGTGAATTTGTTGTGTCGGATGATCGAGATCAGTTGGCCCGCGATTGGAAGCATAGTCAACGCTTTGAGCTTTTCCATCCAGGACGCATCGCCGGCGGTGAGAATGACCCGGGAACATCGAGTCAGTCGGATCGGACCGCTACGAATTAACTCCCAAAGGCCTCTCATTAAACCGGTCGCCGAGAGTGGCATCAGATAGATGCAATCTCGCATTGCCTTCTCCGACCATTCGTGGCAAATGACGTTTGCGGAAGGTCGTCGGGTGCTGATGACGTTGGGCTCGATTCCGATTTCTCGCAGAGCATTCATCTCACGCCAGAAAAAGATGTGCGTCTGTCCAGGCCATTCCGGGATGAACATCGCGAGTTTGCATGTGAGATTCGACACGATGACGTAATAGTTTCAGAAAACCCCGATTCAACGCAGATACGGCGAGGATGGGGTAGCTGCCGCTTCCAACTGCCAATCGAAGTACCAGGAACGGCGGAACAACTGGGCATAGGGAGTCTAAGATCAACCAAAGAGCATTTTCTCGCTCTGCGTCTTGGCGTCTCTGCGTGAGACTTGGCTGTTGCCTGCACTTCCACCCAGATGCTCCGCTACGGCGGACTTGGCAGCGGTAGCTACGGTTTAAGCTCTGACAATTTTGGTGAGGTCGGGATTAGGAATGGCGTTGCGGGTGTCGATGATCAATTGCGACCACTCGGCTAACTGCTCGTGGTTGACGTTTGCGTGGGAAGTCGCGATCAAGACGGCGTCGAACGACCGAATGGTCTGCTCATCCCACGAAATAATCTTCGAACCGGCCCAGTGAGGATGCTCGCGCGTTAAGCGGACGACGGGGATGTAAGGGTCGCAGTAGTCGACTTCGGCGCCCGCGTGCTTGAGCATGTCCATCAGCACATAACCCGGCGATTCGCGTTCGTTGTCGACGTTGGACTTGTAGGCCAATCCCACAAGCAAAATCTTGCTACCGTTGAGTGGTTTCTTTTGAGCGTTCAATGCATCGGTCAGTTTGCGGATCACGTACTCGGGCATGGACGTATTGATCTCGCCCGCCAATTCGATGAACCGCGTCGCACGGCCGTACTCGCGGGCCTTCCACGTGAGATAAAAGGGATCGATCGGGATGCAGTGACCACCCAAACCAGGTCCAGGATAGAACGGCATGTACCCGAACGGCTTTGTCTTGGCCGCCTCGATGATTTCCCAAACGTCGATTCCCATCGCGTCGTAAACCATGTTCAACTCGTTCACAAGGGCGATGTTGACCGAACGGGATTATTTTTTCAAGGAGCTTGGTGGCTTCGGCAGCGCGGCAACTGGATACGGGTACGACCCGTTCGACGGCTTGCGAATAGAGCTCGACAGCTCGCTTTTAACACTCAGGCGTGTAGCCGCCGACCACTTTGGGGATTTTGGCAACTTTGCTGTCTGGATTGCCTGGGTCCTCGAGTTCGGGCGAGAATGCCAAATGGAAGTCGACGCCGGCTTTCAGCCCCGAGCCCTCTTCCAGGACAGTTCGCAGATCTTCATCGGTGTTCCCTGGGTAGTTGGTCGATTCCAGAACGATGAGCTTCTTTTGCCCCTCACCCCCGGCCCCTCTCCCCGCAGCGGGCGAATTGAAGACACAGAGGCAATCCAACGTAGCCAAGTCCGATGATGGAGAGCATTAAGGAAATTTGAAAAAGCTGAGGATGGAGAGAATGATGTCGACCCGAAATGACAGATTACTCGCCATCGAAACCCAAGAGTACGAACTCTTTAGATGGGATTGATAGTGCCACTACACGATGACTAGCAGTCGAAAGTAATTCTCGAAAACTTGAGACATGAGCGATGTCGGCGATCAGCTAAGATTGTTATGACCCTGCTCGCAGAGGATTTGGAGTAGTAACTGATTCAGGGCCCCGGCCAAACACGCTGGTAGGCGGTGCAACAGAGAACATCCATGGCCTTGCGACCGGAAGAGGCCAGGGTTTCTCGCGCTGCGAAAACGGCTGGCGGTCCGGATGTTGTTGTTGCTAAAGGGCGTGAAATCTGGACGTCTTGTTGTGGAGTACCTTACAAAGTGCCGATCGTCTATCGTTAAATGCGGTCGGTGAGGCGCGGACTTCGTTCCCGTGGGCGACCAATCGGATCGGGCACCCAATTCAACAATAAGGCTTGTGGCAGGCTCGAAGTTACAAGTTTCATGCCCATATCAACCCTGGAGTATAAGTCTCTACAACTCTTTCGCAAGCAATCACAATCGCGGTTACAGCGTTTTCATGGCCTATAACAACCTCAGCGATGGACTGTTTCTTTTGTAGCAATCGTAGGGATTAAAGAAATGCCAATCGTGGTAAACGTCGGGCTAATGATTGGGAAACTAGACGTTATTTGTTAGCCCGCATTTCGAACTAACGACGCGACTTGCAAACAATCTCAATAGCAATATCCTCGAAATCCCAACCCGCAGTATGAGGGCGTGTTGCTTTAATGGCGTTTTGAGAAACAAGCATTAGCCGCAGGGCGCTAGCCCACGGTTAACGGCGGACAACCGGACGCTAGCGCGTTACGGCTAATTAAAGCAACAAGCCCATGAGCGAGGGATAATGTCCCCGGGGAATTACCTTGCGTACGGGCGTGTTGTTTTAATCACATTTCGAAAAACAAGCATTAGCCGCAGGGCGCTAGCCCACGGTTAACGGCCGATAACCGGACGCTAGCGCGCTCGCGGCTTATTAAAGCAACACGCCCTTTCATGTCGGGTTATGATCGATGTTATCTCCAAGGCGCGGCACTAGTGACCCTAGATACCCAGTTAACGTTCCTGCGAGGACGGATACTTTCGCGGCAAGGTTGATTCTCCCAGAGCGATTTTTGCCGTAATGGTAACAATCATTCGAAACATAACTGCCGGCACAACCGCTACCTGCGGATGCAATCATTGCATTCCTGCCACTCATACCTAATACGGAGAGTCCAACTCAGTTCGGTCCTTTACAGATTGATGTTTTCCGATTGACAGCTAGGATGAACTGAAGAGTTCGTTGGCTTGGTGTTACCGGGAATTGCAATAAGGCAACCAATCTGGGACTTCCGTCCAACGGGTTGTTATGAACCCATCATTCAGAAGATTTTCTTGGAGTAACGGATCTGAGTTACCGCATTCGTCAACAACTTTACCGCCGAAACCGCCTATCATGACCGAGCTTGCTTCTGCTTCCAGTACCAAAGAATTAGAGACCAAAGAGGGTTCTAGTCGAAGTCTGTTGGTTCTCACAGCTTTGAGTCTTTTAGCTACCATAGGGCTATATTCGGACGTATGTGTTTGGTTGGTCAAGAACTGGTATGGAAATCAAGATTACTCGCACGGCTTCTTTATTCCGCTGGTGTCTTTGTACTTGATATGGTCCGCCTACCAACAGCGTGGTACTGCGACTGTATCTGTACCCCGTCGCCGAGATTGGATTGTTGCCGTCGGTTTGATCTCTCTAGGTGTTTTGATTCGAGTGTTTGGGATTTACTCGAGAGTCGTCACCTTGGAGGGGCTTTCGCTGTTGCCTCATCTACTGGGCGTACTGACCTTGATTTTTGGTGTGAGTGCATGGCGTTGGGCATTGCCTGGCATCTGTTACCTAGCTTTCATGCTGCCGCTTCCAGGACCAGTCGCGGGTAGTCTGAGTGGACTGCTGCAGTCGGTGGCGACCCAGGTGAGCACTTACATCATTCAAATACTAGGTGTACCAGCAGTTGCCTCTGGAAATATCATCATCTTAAGCAACGGTGAAGTAGGCGTAGCGGAAGCCTGCAGCGGTATTCGCATGCTGTATTCTTTTTTCGCGTTGACAGTCGGGGCATGCATGTTGATTGATCGGACGCCGATCGAGAAGTTTTTGATTGGCTTGAGCGCGATCCCAATAGCGGTGGCCGCCAATTGTATTCGAATCACCGCAACAGCACTGGCCTATGAGTACATGAGCGCAAAGTTCGCTGAAAAGTTCTTTCACGATATAGCGGGCTGGTTGATGATGCCAATCGGCTTTGGTTTGCTGTTTGCCGTACTTTTTCTATTGGAAAGATTAATCCTAAAGGAACCAGACAGTACGCCAATGGGCTCGCCAAGAAGGGCTAGAAAGTAGTGTATATTATGAAAAAGTTTGCGTCCGTTCAGTTCCGTGGAAATGCGAGTGCATAAAAAGATTCATGTCAAACAGTAGTTGGGAACCTCAATCGGGTTTTGGCAACAGATCCATAATATCTGTTGATCCATCCTCGAGAATCGGAAACTCTCGGACCGACGATGACCAATCGGGTAATAGCTCCGCAGTCGGCATTGGCGTTCTACTGGGAGTCTTGCGTCGATGGTGGAAGCGCGTATTACCGCTTTCGCTGGTTGCAGCAGTACTAGGCAGTGTTGTTGGCTGGTTGTCGACCGTACCTATGTATTCCGCTACAGCTTACCTTAAAGTGGATTCGGACGATCGTCGGTTGATATTCCAAACAGCTGACGAAGGGGGCAGCGCGTCCAACTTTCAACTGTATCGCAGTACGCAGCAGCAGATGATGAAAACACCCTTCGTGCTCAATACAGCGCTCCGCAAGGAAGGCGTAAGCGGGTTGGCTGAGTTGGTCGAAGCCCCCAACGCCATAGAGTGGCTTCAGAAGTCAATAAAAATCGATTTCCCGGACAATGGCGAGATCATGCGGGCCTCGGTGGAAACGAAAAACTCTGATTCCTGTGTTAAGATCATCAACGCGGTCGTGGAAGCCTATATGGAAGAGGTAGTTTTGAATGAACGCAATGATCGTTTGAAGCGACTCAACAGTCTAGAAAAAGTTTATTCCGAAGCGGAGCAGAAAGTTCGATCAAAAAGGTCAGAGCTTAGGGCATTAGCGACGGCGTTGGGAACATCTGACACGGATTCTTTGACCGTTGCGCAGCAAAACGCTTTGCAACAATTCGGATTGATGCAGACTCAACTCAGCGAAGTTCAGTTCCAACTCATGCAGGCCGAAGGAGAGTTGGAAATCGCGAGAAAGTGGGAAGAACAAACATTGGCGGAGTTTGAAAAAACTGCTGCAGCGAACAACGAAAATGGAGTGGAAACGCCCGTTGCCGAGTTTGTCAAAACACCAAAAATTAGTAGCCTGCAAGATGAGGTTGATCGTGCACGCAGTCGTTTGGAGTCGCTTCGAGGAAATTTGGGGGTAAACCACCCCTCCTATCGCCGCATGGCCGACGAATTGGCTTTCAACGAAAAGGTTTTGAAACGCAATTTAGAGGAAGCACAGGAGGATTATCAGAAACAGTTGGAACTGGATCGTCAAAGACTAAAGGACGCCTCACCGGGCATGAATCCAGAACTCGCTCGCAAGCTGGCATCCAACTACGATTTTGTCAGCATGGTAGCAAAAGCCGAAACGCTGAAGAATCAGGAAAAGTTGCTTCGAGAGAAAGTGGACCAACTGTCCGAAGAGACGCGACAACTCGGGCTATCCTCAATCGACGTCGAGCTAATGAGAGCCGAAATTGAAAGTCTGGAGGATGTTTTACAGAGGGTCAGCCAGGAAGTAGAGCGGACCAAGATCGAACTACAGACAGATTCGAGAATCAAACTACTTTCGCCTGCAGAAACATCTATACCACCCGATCCGAAGAAACGGCTTATGCGAGCGGGTGCATTGGGCACATTCGGCCTGCTCGTACCGTTTGGTCTGGTTGTTTTTTGGGATCTAGCCCGTCGCAAGGTTAACGACACGAACAGTGTTAGCAAGGCGTTGTCCATCGAAAGTATCGGCACGATTCCGATCGCAACATGGGATTTCACTCGAGATCCCATTGGCGATCGTAACCAAATGAAACACCACCAACTGCTGGAGTCCGTAAGTGCTGTGGCAACGATGCTACTGTATCGAGCCGAGAACGATAACATGAAGGTATTTATGATCAGCAGCGCGGTGTCTGGTGAAGGCAAATCGTCGGTGGCTTATCTGCTTTCACGGAGTCTAGCTAACTTTGGCAAGAAGGTTGCCTTGATCGATTTCGATCTGCGCCGACCAACGGTCCATCGTTTGTTTGGGGTTCCGCAAACTCCGGGCGTCTTAGAATTTCTGGCTGGCGAAAGTTCATTAGAGGATTGCGTGCAGCATATTGGCGGTCTTTCATTGGACGTGTTCGTTGCTGGGCAAGTCGAGGTGAGTTTGCAGAAAAAAATCACAGACGGCACTGTCGCGAAGCTCTTTGAACAGTTGCGCCACGAGTATGATATCGTTATCGTGGATAGCTGCCCCATATTGCCTGTTGTAGACTCACGATTGATCAGCAGGTATATCGACGGAGTTGTCTTTACGTTGCTCAGAGACTACTCCCGTTTTCCTCAAGCATCAAGGGCATTAGAAATATTGAGATCCTTTGGTGTGAATGTTTTGGGATCGCTGGTGACCGGTGGCGATCAAGAGCAGTACGGCTACCGAAGCTACAGTTATTACACAAAGCCAACGGCTCGTCTAACAGACTCCGGAGATTCATTATCATAAGACTTGTTAGCGTATGACGTGCAAGCAAGGTTATTGTAAAGGGATTGCATGTTGGACGCTGTTTAAGATCCGATCAATACAAAGTGAAACAACTTTATTTCATGGCAGCATTTTCCTAAGGGTACCGTAGGGAACTAACTCACGAAGATGTGGCTAGTGCCGTAAACAAGTGATAACCTTGATTGAGTAGTCCAAGAAATCACAACCCGCAGCGTAAGCAAGGGCCTTGATTACCGGCAACTCCCTCACTTACGGGTGTGTTGCTGTAATCACATTTTGAAAAACAAGCATTAGCCGCGGGGCGCTAGCCCACGGTTAACGGCCGACAACCGGACGCTATCGCGTTAAGGCTAATCAAAGCAACAAGCCCGTAAGCGAGGGCCTTGATTACCAGCAAATCCCTTGCTTACGCGTCGGGTTATGATCAACGTCAACTCAAAAAGATAGCCCCAGAGCGAATGACTGGTTTGTTCGTTATACACAAATGATTTTTGACCAGATTGAGATTAGAAAGACATGATAGGATTTTCTTTGACTGTTCAACGCGTAACGCTTTTGATTGTTATGTTCTTAGTCAGCTTTCTGGCTGTGGGCTGGTTCAAGGCTCGGATTTCTGCTGAAGGGGAAGTACCGAACTTCAAACTGTCGAACCTGCCACTGGTGTTAGGCAAATGGTCTGGCGAAGAAATGGAGATCATGGATGAAACCGTTCAGGTTATGAAAGCGCACGACTTCATTAATCGCTTGTACTTTGATGACAAGGGGCGTCGCATATTGCTGCATGTGGCAATCTGGGTTAATGACGGTCAAATTTCGCCGGCTCCCCATCATCCGACAATCTGCTTTCCGGCTGCGGGCTGGAGCATTATCAATCGCTCGTACACCGAGTTCCTTTTAGAGGGGAATAACCGCTCCATGGAATTGATCAAATTCCAAAAAGATGGGACTGGCGTCGTCACCGGCCACTGGTATGAATTGGGGAAAACCACATTCACCACGTCTGAAGGATTTTTTAAACAGCGAGTGAGCTTAATGGGTTCCCGTCGATGGCCCTTCTCCGTGAAATTTTTGTTGCAGACGGATGCCGCGACCATCGAGCAGGCAGAACCCGTTATCAGGGATTTCGCTGAGGTAGTTCGTGAGGCCTTTCGAGAGCTGATAGAGTCGAGTTCCGAATCCAATACTGGTGAAGAGTTGCCCTGATTTTATGAATTTAGCTAGTGTTTCAACTTGGAGATAACTTTGATTGAGGGATCCTCAAAATCATAACCCGCAGCGTGCGTTTTGAAGTTGCGCAGTAACTGGTTTTTTGGGCCAAAGGCCTTATGTTTGCCTAGTCCGGCCTGAAGGGCCGGGTATTGAGGAAACGACAATGTTAGGGCCAAAGGTCCGGCCGTTTGTGATGTCTCGGATGTCAGTGAAATGCAAGTTATCGGGCCGTTGGCCCTTGTAAATTCTTCTTGAAACGCGGTCCAGGCCCCACAGGCCTGGCTAGGTAAACGAACTGGGCGTTGCCCCTAAAACCGAAATAGCGTAACTTCAAAACTTACGCGTCGGGTTATGATCGACATCATCTCCAAGTCGCGGCACTAGGTGTATGTAATTGCAGACTAATTCCTATTTAACCTACAATTCCTTCGGATTTTAGGCTTAATGATGGTCATATTGTCCAACCCTTTTCTAAGAATTGACCACCATAATCAGGAATTTCGTAACCCTCAGGAAAAGTCCGTCAAACAAACGAATCGTTAGTGGTAATTTTCCACAAACAGGTTGTCAAACTGTCAAGCTCGCTTCATGATTGCATGATGCCGACGTGCACTTTCGGATTTTGAGTTTGAAATCTAACTCGGCTCAAGTAAAAACGCTCTCAGCGGTACAATGACGATGAAGATTCGGATCAACCTTCGCTTTTTGGGGATACTAATTCTGGTGGTCGCCGTTCTTGGCGCTGCCGCGTTTGGACTGCATAGCTTGCAATCGTCTAGGAGTTCCAAGATAATCCTGGCCCAAGCTCGTACGGCCCAGGAAGCCGGCAAGACAGCTGACGCACTTCGGCATTACCGTAAATATTGCTCCTTAGTCACCGAGGATGCGGAAGCGGATGCCGAATACGGCAATCTGCTGGCTGATGTGGGGTTTTATCAGGACGCCTTTTTTCGCTTGGAGGAAGTCCTAAGGAAGTCACCCGACAACAGGGACTCCCGTAAGCGTCTGGTTGAGGTCGCTCTGGAAATGGACCGAGGCTCGGACGCTAAAACCCATTTAGAGGAGCACCTGCTGCCCAAAGATCCGGAGAATGCCGAGTTGCTATGGCTTCTGGGTAGAGCAGAAAGGCAGATGTCACGCGATCAACAAGCCTTGGTAAGTCTCCAAAAGGCTGTTTTGCTGAACCCGAAGGATTTTCGCTTTGCTGATAGTCTGGCAGATCTGCTGACTTCCCGACTAGGGAAACCACAGGAGGCTGAACAGGTCCTGAATCGTTTAATAGAGCAATCGCCCGAGAGCGCCGAGGCCCGTCTAGTCAGGGCGAGATGGCTGGCGATGCGGGGCCAGAATCCAACCACCGCCGATGCAGTACTAGGGGATGCGAGCATCCTGCTCGATCGAGCGTGGCAAGACACTCAAGTTGGGTTGCAGTTGGCTCCACAATCGCCCGTTTTGGCAGTGCTCCTGGCTGAGTTGGCCGCGGCGAGAAACTCGCCGCAGGAGGCCCTACCAATTGTCGAAAAATCCTTAGCTGACAACCCACTTGCACCACAGTTGGTTGTCGCGGCGGCCAACCTAGACCGCAAGGCTGGCCATCCCGATAGGGCTCGCAAGCGGCTGAGAGACGGTCTGCAGGCCATGCCTAAGCAGCAGCAGATCACTGCCAGACTGGCGCAAGAAGAATTAATGGACGGTGATGATTCATTGGTGACAGGGTTGATCGAGGAATTGCGTGCTGGCAAATACCCCGAGCCGCAACTTCGTTACATGGAAGCGCAGTTGATGGCCAAGCGTGGGCAATGGCGGGAGGCAGCCAAACTACTAGAAAGCATCCGCTCGCAATTGGATCGATCACCGACGACGTTGTCTCAGGTTGATTTCCTATTGGGGCTCAGTTATCAGGCGATGGGCAACAACGACCAAGAAGTTGTCGCTTTGCGGCGAGCTTTGAATGTCAATCCGAACTTTGAAGCCGCTCGTCAGGAGTTGGCTTCTGCCCTGTATAGAGCAGGACGGTTCCAGGAGGCAACTGGAGAGTATTGGAATGTTGTCAAGCGGCCTAACCCACCAGTGGCATCCGTGCTCGGCTTGGCTCAGTTGCTTTTGGTAGAAGGACTACGTCGAGACGCAGGCCAACCGGACTGGTCCCAGCTTGAACAATTGATCGGCATCTTGAAGGAGATCCCGGAAGCGTCGTCGCAGGTTGCCATTTTGCAATCGGAGTTGCAGGTAGCACGTGGCGATACTGCTCAGGCTGGCACGATACTGGAGGCCGCTTTGACGGCTGAGCCTTCGGCGGCCGTGCTAAACCAGGCGTGGGTTGCATTCTGCTTGCGAACCCGCGATTGGGATAAATCGGATCGCGCGTTGCAGGCCGCGAAGACCCATCTAGGCGACGTCCCATGGCTGCGTTTAGAGCAAGCCAGATTAGAGGTACTGCGATCTGGCACTGCTAGCGTAGTGGACCGTCTTAAAGAGTTGGCCGTACCCAATGACGCTTGGTCCGAGTTGCAGAAGATCGAGCTAGCATCGGGCATGGCACGACTTTTGTTTTCTCTGGGTGAAACCGATCTCGCCACGACTCAGGCGAAAATCGTTGCCGATTCCACGCTAGGGCGCAATAACATCGAAATTCATCTGCTTATGTTTGAGATTGCTCTACGAAGCGGGCAACTTGGTGCGATGTCCGGTGCCTTGGAACGAGTTCAGGAAATTGAAGGTCAAGGAGCCTTGTGGAGAGTGGGTAAGGCAATTCGGCTCGCTGTGGAGGCCGACCAGACGGATACGAAGAACAGCGAGCAGCGGTCGAGCTTGTACTCGCAGGCAATGACTCAGTTGACTGAGGCAGCCGTTTTGCGGCCAGCCTGGTCAAGAATTCCACAGCTTCAAGGCGAGATCATGGACCGTCAAGGCAACGTCGATTCCGCGCTTTTGCATTACTTGAACGCGATCGATTTGGGGGATAAGAGTCCAGCAATGATCAACCGGACGATCTATTTATTGACCCAGCAGCGAAGGTTTTTTGATGCAGACAAAGTTATCAGAACCTTGAAAGAACAACAGACACCTTTTTCGACGGATCTTAGCCGTCTCGCTACAGAAGTCTCGCTGGAGCTTGAGAATTACGATCGCGCGTTAGAGTTGGCTCGAGAGGCTGTCGTGAAATCCGAATCGGTTGTGGATCGAGTTTGGCTGGCACAAATTTTGACAATTACTGGACAACCTGCAGAAGCCGAAGGAGAGTTGAAAAAAGTAACTGAACAAGAGCCCACCAATCCGATTGGATGGGTATCGTTGGTCCAGTTTTACACACGGCAGAAGGACCTGGAAAACGCTAGTGCAACCATCGAAAGAGCCGTGGAGGTTCTGGATGCTAACAAGTCGGCCGACGCATTGGCACAGTGCTATGAGTCCATTCTGGATTACGAGAAAGCAGAGCAGTACTATCAGCGGGCAGCCGACCAGAATCCGGAGGATAATAGACTGATCCGCCGAATGGCCGAGTTTTATCTTTCTATTGGAAAACCGCAGGAGGCGCAGATTCACTTAGAGCGATTGGTGAATATGCAGGCTGCAATGTCCGATGTTGATCGAGCCTGGGCGAGACGCGGTTTGGCTATGGTGTTAGGACTCCAGGGTGATCAGAAATTAGTTGGTAAGGCACGAGAACTGTTGGATCTCAACTTGAACTCTGGCCTAGGGACCATAGATGATCGGCGAACTAAGGCCGTGATTCTTAGTACTCGCCCCTCCCCGGGTGAGTTGAAAGAAGCGATTCAGCTTTTGGAGGGCGTTGTCAAGGAGCAGCCACAGTTTTCATTGACCGACAACTTTATGCTGGCCGACTTGTACAACAGAACCGGTGATTGGTCGAGATATGTTCGCGCGATGCGTAGCGTATTAGGTAATGGCGGTGCTGATAACGTGAGCTATGTCCGATCTTACGCCCGCGCCTTGTTAGATCGCGGAGAAGTTGAAGAGGCTCAAGTATGGTTTGCTCGGCTGAAACGCATGGCACCCAATGAGCTGGATACGGCCAACGTAGAAGCTCGATTGTTATTCAGTTCTAAAGACTACCCGCGGCTTATTCAGTTGCTGGAAAAGTATGGTTCAAACGCAGAGAGCCGAGCTTGGGCGGCAGCCTTCTCGGACTCTTTCGCGGCAAGCCTAAGCCAGTCTGGAAACGCCGAACAAGCTGGGAAATTTTGGGAGCTTGCCGAGCGATTTAGCGCCCAACTAGCAGCCGAGCTGCCCGAGGCCAAAACGGCGTTACTAGAGCTCGTTGCCAAGAGAGGACAAGTGGAGCGCGCCGTCGAGATGGCTGCGGCAATGAATTTAACGCCAGAAGAACTGGCAGCCGTGGGAGCATTGGCTCTACAAAGTGGTGGATTGAGCAAGCAGCAGGCACAGGCCTTTATTGGATTTGCCGAGCCCACCTACGAGGCCAATCGAAATTCACAGGCTCTGGGGCTGGCCATGGCCGACATGTACGCCTGGGTTGAGGAAATTGACAAAGCTGTGGTCGCCTATCGGCGAGTGTTGGATGCAGATCCGATGAACCTTTCCGCTTGCAACAATTTGGCGATGGTGTTGGCATTGACCGGGCGAGATTTGGACCTGGCGGCTGACTTGATTCAGCGGTTGGTCGAGCGGCTCGGCCCAGTTGATTACCTGCTGGACACTCGCGGTTTGATTTTTCTTGCCAAGCGATCGTTAGATGAGTCAGAAGCCGATTTCCGGCGAGCATTGGAAAGTTCTGAAAGGGCTGACAAGCTTTTCCATTTGGCTTTGGTATTGGATGCCAAGGGTAAATCAGCCGAATCCAGAGTAGCTATGGAACTTGCCTTACGAGGTGGCGTGACCCTCGAGCGACTGCACCCATTGGAGAGGCCCAATTTCCAGCGGTTATCGAATTTAGGCAAACCCGCGAACTAATTAGCTGAGTCAAAAGTTCTTTGAGTTGCGAAGTGACGAGGCTCATTTCTGACAGCGTTAGTGAAAAAACTAATCGCGAATTTGTTATTGGAGATTCCTAAGCCATCATTGGAACTACAAAAGTAGCAATCTACGTTTGTATTTAAAGTGCGGCTAGAATTACGACCTCAACAGTTGTCTGAACGTGGCTCGAATCTTATCCACGTTTCTTGAGCTTAAGAGCTACCGACGTAAATGACGATCCGACGACAGGCGACGCTATTTCTGCCCGACGCGAGTGATATCGAGTCGATGAGGGCTCGATATAACCCGGAACAAGCGAAGCTGATCTCGGCGCATGTCACCCTTTGCCGGGAGGACGAAGTTTTGGATTGGAGTATCTTTGCGAAGCGTCTTGCCGATCTTCACCCCTTATCACTTGCTCTGACTTTTGGCCTACCGGTTCGTGAAGATGATTTCGTGTACTTGCCTGTCTCGCAAGGAATTGATTCGTTTCATCGGCTTCGCACACGATTGCTAGGTGGAGAACCGCGAATCCAAACGCCTCACCTGACTTTGATACACCCAAGAAATGGCAAATGTACCGATGCGATTTACGAGGATATACTGCTTCATTTAAGACCTCGAACGGCCACGTTTCAGCGTGTATCAATGATTGAACAAGTGGACGGCGGCGTCTGGCAGATTCTTTGAAGTATTTGACTTCATGGCTAGTGCCGCATCTTGGAGATAGCATTGATTGAGGATTCGAAGAGATACGAGCCCGCGAGTAGAGGGGTGGCACGCCGGTAAACGTTTTCGAAGCATTGGTAAACCGAACGTTAAGCCCCCTAGGTGCTAATCGCATGCGAGGGTTTGCGATTTCCGGTTCGCATGATTCGGGCTTGAGTTAGAAAATGGCAATCCCTCACCTTGCGCTTTCGGGCTTGTATTGAAAACCATTCCTCGCGGCGCTCGGGATTCGCCTCTTGGAAAGAGGCTAGTACAAAAAAAGGGGCTAATCGCATAGGAAGGTTAGCGATTTCGGTACGCGCGATTCGGGCTTGAGTCAGAACGGGGCGATCCCTCATCTTGCGATTTTTGAAGTTGCGCTATTTTGGTTTTAGGGGCAACGCCCAGTTCGTTTACCTAGTCAAGCCTGAAGGGCCTGGACCGCGATTCACCTTGAGTTTTCAAGGGCCAACGGCCCGACCGTTTGCTCTTTGCTGGCAGCCGAGACATCACAAACGGTCGGACCTTTGGCCCTAACGTTGTCTTTTCCTTAATACCCAGCCCTTCAAGGCTGGGCTAGGCAAAAATAAGGCCTTAGGCCCGAAAAAACCAGTTTCTGCGCAACTTCAAAACTTGCGATTTCGGGCTTGAGTTAGAAAAAGGCAATCCCTCACCTTGCGCTTTCGGGCTTGTATTGGCACGTCCCTCGCTTACGCTCTCGGGTTGGGATCAATGCCAACAGAAAAAATACGGCAAAAGATATTGGCCCAACTCGGCCATGTCGCCCCTGCCGTTCGCAATCTCAGAATTAACACAAATTGAGAGGAAACGTCAAATCAGTCTTCATTCGGCTTTTCAGAAACGTTAGAAAGATGATCTTCTCAGAGAGGAACCCGTCATTCCATGAAGCTTGATCGATTAACTTACTACATGCCGTTTACATCGTACCCCTACCGAGGTGGGTGTATCGAGTGTCCTGTTTGTAATAGCAAATCTGGCAATCAAGTCGCCGCTCTCGATCGTCGATTTAAACTTCTACCGACATTTGCGTGCGGTAACTGTGGCTTGCTCTTCACCAATCCAATGCCAACTGATCACGAGTTGGCGGAATACTACAGCAATTTCTATCGTCTTGATTATCAAGGTGCAGTCGACAACCCCAGCGAAAAACATCTCAAAAAGCGACGCGTTGAGGCGACAGGACGAATCGCTTGCATCGAGTCTCTGTTAAAACCCAACTCACGAACTCTAGACGTTGGATGCGGGTCGGGCGAGTTTGTTACAGGTCTTCTCGAAATGGGGCACGATGCATTTGGCTTGGAGCCTGGCAGTACCTACGGAAATTTTGCTCGCTCGCTTCATGGTGATCGAATTCAGGTTCGCGGGTGGCAAGAAGCGACCTACTCTGATCGATTTGACTTAGTAAGCTGCTTTCACGTTTTGGAACACCTTCGAGACCCATTGGCCGCCCTTAGGAAGTTCGCAGAGTGGACTGCCCCCGATGGCCTTGTCTACATAGAGGTACCCAACATGGGTGAGAAGTCACCCAACAAAGGATTAGGGGCCTTTCATTTCGCCCACGTCATTGGCTTCAATCATCACAATCTAATCCTAGCAGGGCTACTTACGGGCCTGCAGCCCAAGGTCATTGTTTCACCGACTGGCATCATCTTCGAACACGGAAAGAATGTTGACGGTGCTCGCGAGGCCGAAAGAGGAAAACAACTTTCAGAATCGTTATATTCCAACAATCGGCCACTGAGAAATTACGTCCGCTACCAACTGGGTAAGATCTGGAACCGTCAAAGTTAGTAACGTGGTCCATTCTCAGCTATCAGACCATGTCACCCTATTACCACATGATCCATCGTAGATATCGATGTATTACGACGAATCAGCTTCTCATTTTCAAAGACCAGCACCTCGGCCCCCCCGTCGCGGCACTGCACTAGCCGGGAAATCATCAGCCGGAATAATGCACCGCCAATAAATTGCTGAGAATTTCGCCGACGAGCACATCGGCAACCTCAAGGAATTGATGGTTGTTGCATGGAACTTGATAAACTGGCCTTGAGAATCGATCTGCTTGGGTATAACTTGCTGCCCAATATCTTGTTTTTGCGAGATTTTTGGCATTTTGCCGAACACTGGGACGGGCCGACCATTCGGACTTCCAGGATGTTGGAGTAACCGAGATCAACTCGATCGAGTACTGAATTCATGCATACATATCGAACACATAATTGCAATCAATTGACAATCGCTAACGTTGGCGAGACAGTTCGTTTGTCGGGGTGGGTGTTCCGCGTTCGAGACCACGGGAAACTGATGTTTATCGATTTGAGGGATCACTACGGCGTGACACAAATCGTGGTCGACAAGGACAGCGAAGCATTTCAACTGGTTCAAGGCTTGAATCTGGAATCGGTCATTCGAGTTGATGGAAAGGTGTTGGCCCGAAGCGGCGACCAAGTCAATGCGAATCTTCCTACAGGTCACGTCGAAGTGAGAGCCGTTTTGGTTGAATTGCTATCTCCAGCCTCTGAGTTACCGCTTCCGATTGCTGCAACCGCAGAATATCCAGAAGAAATACGGTTGCGGAACCGATTTCTCGATCTTCGTCGCGAAAAGCTCCATGCGAATATTGTTCTTCGAAGCAATGTGATCGCTAGTCTTCGCAGACGCATGATCGCCCAAGGGTTTACGGAGTTTCAAACACCAATATTGACTGCCTCGAGTCCTGAAGGAGCGCGAGATTTCTTGGTTCCTTCACGGATCCACCCCGGCAAATTCTATGCGTTGCCGCAGGCTCCGCAAATGTTTAAACAGTTGTTGATGGTCGCGGGTTTTGACCGGTACTTTCAAATCGCACCGTGTTTCCGAGACGAGGATGCTCGTGCCGATCGATCGCCGGGGGAATTCTATCAGCTCGACTTTGAAATGAGCTTCGTTACCCAGGAAGACGTATTTGCCGCCATCGAACCGGTTCTACACGGCGTGTTCGAGGAATTCTCGAAAGGTAAATCGGTTACTCCTCCTCCCTTTCCAAGGATCACTTACAAAGATTCGATGCTCAAGTATGGGTCGGACAAACCCGATTTAAGAAACCCAATTGAAATCGTTGATGTAACCCACATTTTCCGAGGTGGCGGATTTGGCGTTTTCGCATCAGCGATCGAGGAAGGTGCTGTCGTGAGAGCGATCCCAGCACCAGGGGCTGGCGTTCGAGCTCGCAGCTTCTTTGACCAGACAAACGCATGGGCCAAAGCAGAAGGCTTCGCAGGACTTGGCTACATCAATTTTAAGGGTGGCGAAGGGGGTGGTGGTGTTGCCAAAAACCTCGGTCCTGAAAGAGTCGAACAATTGGTCAGCGAAATGGGCCTGGGACCAGATGACGGCGTCTTCTTCGCTTGTGCCAAGGAATCAACAGCGGCCAAGCTCGCGGGGATGGCTAGAACGCGGGTCGGTCAAGAACTGAACCTTATCGATCAGAACGAGTTTAAATTCTGCTGGATCGTTGACTTCCCAATGTTTGAATGGGATGAGTTGGAGCAAAAAGTCATCTTTAGCCATAACCCATTTTCGATGCCACAAGGTGAGATGGAAGCACTCGAAACCAAGAATCCACTCGATATCTTGGCCTATCAATACGACATCGTATGCAACGGGATCGAACTTTCCTCTGGAGCCATTCGAAACCATAAACCAGAGATCATGTACAAAGCCTTTGAAATCGCAGGATACGACCGAAGTGTGGTTGACGAAAAATTCAGCGGTATGATCAACGCCTTTCAGTATGGAGCTCCTCCTCACGGTGGCTCTGCACCGGGCGTGGACCGTATCGTCATGTTGTTGGCAGACGAGCCAAACATTCGAGAGGTTATTCTATTCCCGATGAATCAAAAGGCAGAAGACCTGATGATGGGAGCCCCGTCAACGGTCACTCCTAAGCAGCTTAAGGAGTTGGGAATTCGGTTTGCCGCGGACAACAAACCAAACCCTCCAACCAACACCTAGCTCACGAGACCTCCCTCGTAGTGGACGAGGCTACGAGACCTCCCCCGTAGTGGACGAGGCTACGAGGCCTTCCCCAGGCCGAAGAGGCCTCGGTTTTCGCTAAGGCGGCATAAACCAGAAAATTGAACCAACAAGCGAGTTCAATCAACAACTTAGCTATGAGTTTACAAGGCTATTTCGCGCGGTGATTGAGTTGCAGAAATTGGCAGTGTCAGCATGCATAGGCCTCGTAGCCTCGTCCACTACAAGAAAAGCCAGCAGTCATGGTTACTCACTGGGACATTTGCGTTGTTTTTCTTTGTAGTGCATTGGCCTCGTAGCCTCGTCCACTACAAGAAAAGCCAGCAGTCATGGCTACTCACTGGGACACTTGCGTTGTCTTTCTTTGTAGTATCGCCGGCTTGGGTGACGGCAACTCACTCGAGAAGTATACCTTTCGAAAGATCCCACCCGCGCCTTGCCAATCATCGACCAAAACCGATACACAAGTTTCGCTACGTTTATCTTTTGGTATTGGTATCGCTATCACCATTTCAAAGGCGGTTTTTCGGTTCTCTAAATCTCCGCCCGCCCCACACTTCTCGCCGTCGATGAAAACTTCAAAGTAATCATCGACCCCAGTGAATATCATATAGTTTGCTTCTTTGGGAACGGTCATCTGCTTAGAGTACCATGCCCACCCATCTAATCCTTGATAGCCCTGACCGTCCCAGTGTTCGCCGATTCGAATACTTCCCCAGCTTGAGTCGGGAGATTGGCTATGCCATTTCTCCGCGATCCCTGTTCTCTTGGGATCTGCTTTAAATCGCCAATCGTTTCGTGGGACTTCCATGAGCTCGCTTCGCAAATCTGCTTCGATTCGTAGCAGAGTCTCTTTTTCGAGCGATTTGGCGAACCCACCTTGTTCGAGCAACTTGATCGCGTTGGCCAAATAAAACTGAGTGGCCGCACCTCTCGCTGCGTCCGTTTCTAAAGTGCTCACGAGCATTCGACCGTTACCGACGTTAGCACCCCAGCTACAAGCATGAAATCGGTATTCTCTAATGTCGTGATTATCCCAGAGCAAAACCATGGGCTCGACCTCATCAATGATGCCCAAATTGTTCATAACGGGACCTCCCAAATCGAAGGCCTGCAATGACTCGATCATTTCGGAAGTGCCGACATTCTTAAAGCTACCGCGATTAACGATTGGTCCACCGCGCAAAAACCAATGTTCTGATATTGGAAAAGAGCCCACTCGGCCATCGGGAATCATCAAGACCTTACCACCGTCATTGAGCCATTGCCACAGAGCGGCATCAAATGCGCTGGCGACGACAACAGCTGCAGGATCTGAAGAATTTGCGGACCATGGCTGAGCAGTTCGAAGCAATTGGCTGCCACTTATCTTCTTTGCGTCAATCGATTCGTGCATGAGGAGTTGACTCGAAGCGTTCCATTTTTCCACTGAGGGAACGATCCACAGAGTCCATGCATTATTCGCAACCAATTGCTTATCATTCAACCAACGCACCTCCAATCGCACAGCAGTTGGAGCCGGTGATTTCGATTCCACTTTCCAATTGGTTTTTACAGTTAACTTAGCCTTGTTATCGTCTGAGGAAACAATGCGTATCGGGGCTTGCAACACTCCGTTTATGCTCCACTCAACATGGTGCGTCCCTACCTTGGGTTCTAATAAGTGAAACATCAACTCCGCATCTGTAGCATCGAAAAAGCTTCGACAGTCTTGTTCCGTCTCTAAACAGATCATTTGCTCACCATGCCAGCTCCATTGATCTGGTGTCGTTTTGGGTTTATTCACAAAATCGATCAAGCCCATGGACGCGAAAGGGAAATCGCGAATAACGCTGACGTTGTAACCTTGTCTGGGCAACTGATGACGGTAGCGTTCGATCTGAAACTTGCGCGTCTCCATAGCATGCTTGAACGACGCCTCCCTCCAAGTGCAATCTTCCCCAACTAACGCCTTAATTCTCTGCTCGGCGGCTTCGGTGTTTGGGTGTGATAAAAGAGCGTGAGGCAGATCAGGCATTTTCGTGTTGGCATCTGCCCACGTGTCGGCGGCGATTGCCTCACCAAGAACAAGTGGCTTTGGTTCTCGTTGCTTGATGAATTCATCGAGACCAGCCAGCACACCCTTCCATTTATGATTGTTTCCATAAGGATGGTCATCGTAAAAATCATGCACACGTTGCCAACTGATCCAGCTGCTATCGTCCTCGACGATCGCCCCCGGAATCATATCGTGAGCTTTATCGTAGATCTGCTTTACAACATCTAGTTCCGCTGAATGGCCAGTCTCGCACGTAAGGCTTCGTAATATCACGGATGGGTGATTGCGATCATACAAAAAGAACTCCTCGTACTCTTGAAGTAATTGAGGCAAGTACTCTTTTGTTAGCTTGGGGTGCCAAGTGGGATATTCCACCCAAGCTAAAATTCCCATCTGGTCGCACAGTTCCAAGTACTCGCGTGGCGGGATCCATAAACAAAACTTCATCGTATTGAAGCCTCGTGACTTGATAAACTCGAGCTCGTTTCGCATCCATTCCGGATCACGAGAGGGGCAAAGCCTGGGCGGCGCGTAGCCCCAATTCAGTACACCACGAACCGAGATTGGCTTCCCATTGAGGTAGATATCTCTTCCGACTGTTTGTACAGTCCTGCGGTAAACTCGTCGCTGTTGTCGATCAAGAATTGCCCCGGTCGCGTCGTCGCGCAAAACCACTTCGCAATCTGTTCCCATTGGACTTTCTGGCGACCAAACCGGCCAGTCTCTAACAACAGATCCATCGAGCTCCAATGCAACGGATTGTTCTGATTCCCCTATCGACTTCCAATACCAACTATCCGAAGCGGATTTGCGTACACCAACAGAAAGCGGTTTTTTAAAGTCGTTTGATCTCTCGATCTGCACCTGGAAACGAACCAAGTTTTGTTCCCATCCAGCCGCGAAAAGACTCAGATCGTCGATGTACGCCAAAGGGGGCACAAGGAGTATCTCGACCTCTCCCCACATGCCACCAAAATGTGGAATAAATACTGGCAGGAAGCCTTGGGTATTGTGCCCAGGAAGCTCACGCACAACGACCTCGACGATTGAATTGGGTTGAAAATGATCAGTTATGTCCACTCGAAAGGGAGTCCATCCGCCGACATGTTCACCGACTTCTTTTCCGTCGATTTTTACTACTGCATGCGTTGCTACCGCTTCGAAGTGGATTAGAACACGCGATCCATTTGGCTTTAGATCAGGCAGATTGGTTCGGTAGACTGCAGTTCCGTCAAATTCCATTCCCAGAACCGTTTCCCAAGAATTATTGTTCTTGGCTGCCACATCGGCCTGCTGGTCCCTTTTTAAAGTCCAATCGTTAAGAGGAACTCGACTTCGCTCCTGTGTTTCGGCCATCACGGCACTGGCAAGGAGAAACGATAAGGCGATAAACTGCAAAACAATCCCAGGTTTACGAAAAACGGTGAGACACATTGAAAAAATCCACGCGAGGACAGGTGGGAAATTGTTGGGCAACACATTGTAGCCAAGGATATAAGAAGTGTGGACCGTGAAACTGATAGCCCCTCGGGTCGACAGTACTTTGTGCACGATTTTGCCAGAGAACTAGTAACCCATTCCAACTTTCAATCTTAGAATTACGTCGAGCGAGGTACCTTTAGTCCAAATTGTTGGTTAAGATAGGACGTGCTGAGCACGCTGAAAGTGACGCGGCAACGCATACCAGCTTTCGATTTGGTAAAGTTGCTTAGCTTCGTCCCCACCTTTTTGTTTTTCCTACCTTTTTGTTTTCCTCACTCGGTCGTTAATGCCAGACATTCTGTCTTATGGAGTTGGTATGAGTTTGTGTCGATTCTTTTTCATGCTTTTTGTTTCTTGCGTAATGACTCAGGTATCGCTCGATCATGCGACAGGACAGTCTGTTTCCGTAGGCAAAGAACTAGTCCTGCGTGGCAATCCAGCGTGGATATGGTCGAGTGACAACCAAAGTACCCCAACATTTTTTCGCAAATCCATAGAGCTTAAGGGCAAAGTAAAGCAGGCGATTGCAATCGGTGGTGCTGACAACCAATTGGAACTCTATGTCAACGAAATGAAGGTAATTGGAAACGACGAGTGGTCTCAGCCTAACTTGGCAGATATCACCAAACACGTTCGCGAAGGTCGCAATCAGATCTCTATGGTGGCACGTAATCAAGGTGGTCCGGCGGGCGCACTAGCGGCGCTGCTATTCCAAATGCAGGATGGTTCGGTGATTGAACTCCTAACCGACAAGACATGGAAAACATCTATCGCCGAATCAAAAGGTTGGTCAGCAGATAGCTTCGATGATAGCCAATGGTCCAACGCCACCGAAATTGGGCTACTTGGTGCTGATAATTTGCCATGGTCAGGAAGCGTTAATCGTGATGCCATAGTGTCTATGTTAGGCGGCGGACAAGATGGCGAGTTCACTCCGGAAATCGCATCACATGCGAAAGTTCCTGAAGGCTTCAAAATAGAACGCATTTTTCAAGTGCCTAAACCGATGGGCTCGTGGGTTGCTCTAACGACCGATAATCAAGGTCGTTTGATCGCCAGCGATCAAGGTGGTGCGGGCTTGTTCGTGATCACTCCTGGAAATGAAACGACACCTACGCGGGTCCAAAAACTTCCGGTTGAATTGAGTGGAGCTCAAGGTTTACTGTGGGCTTTTGACTCTCTCTACGTTGTGGTAAATGGTGGAGAGAAATCGGGACTTCATCGCGTTCATGATACAGATGGAGATGGGTTGGTCGACAAAGCGGAGCATTGCATGCATCTCGATGG
This sequence comes from Pirellula sp., assembly GCA_046344995.1. GTDB lineage: Bacteria > Planctomycetota > Planctomycetia > Pirellulales > Pirellulaceae > JBKCUI01. Next base: position 153,941 of record JBKDKR010000046.1, on the reverse strand, counting down.
CGGCGGTGAGCATGGCCCGCATGCTGTAATTCTGACCCCCGATAAGAAATCACTGCTAGTTGCTTCAGGCAACCATACCAAACTTCCAAACAAGATTGTTGGCAGCAAAATACCGACCAACTGGAACGAAGATCATTTGCTACCTCGGCGTTGGGATGCCAACGGGCACGCAGCAGGGATACTTGCCCCAGGCGGTTGGATATGCGAAGTCGACCCGTCCGGAAAGAACTGGACCGTGTTTAGCATGGGTTATCGAAATCAATACGACATCGCCCTCAACCAAGATGGCGAATTGTTTACCTATGACGCCGACATGGAATGGGACTTTGGATCACCTTGGTACAGACCTACGCGAGTATGCCATGCGACAAGCGGCAGCGAATTTGGCTGGAGAAGCGGTACAGGAAAATGGCCAACCTATTATGAAGACTCTTTGCCTCCGACTGTCGATATCGGCCCCGGCTCACCAACGGGGATCGTATTCGGACAAGGAGCCAAGTTCCCGGCACGATACCAAAAGGCTCTTTTTATCCTCGACTGGACCTATAGCACGATTTACTCCATCGATATGGAACCAGACGGCTCGTCCTATGCAGGCAAGAAATCAGACTTCGTGACGGGTTCTCCATTGCCAGTAACTGACGCAACGATCGGACTCGATGGAGCTCTTTATTTTGCTACAGGTGGACGCGGGACACAATCGGATTTGTATCGTGTCACGTATGTTGGAAAGGAAAGCACTGCGCCAGCATTTACACCTAATAAAAAGGGTGAAGAAGCTCGTCAAATCCGACATAAACTAGAATCCATGCACGGCATCTCCACAGGTGATTCCGAATTCGCTTTAAAGCATCTCGGTAATTCGGATCGTTTTGTACGCTATGCCGCAAGAATTGCTCTTGAGAATCAGCCCGTCTCGAAATGGAGAAACAAAGTTCTCTCGATTCAAGACCCAACAGCAGCAATGGTTGGTCTTTTGGCTTTGGCGCGTCAAGGAGAGAAAAGTGATCTCGGTTCTATAATCGACTCACTGCTCAAACTGAGCTACGACAAGATGGACACGCCAAGAAAACTCATGTGGCTCCGAACTATGCAAGTTGCCTTTACGCGTCTTGGATATCCTAGTGAACAACAACGAAACCAGCTTGTCGAAAATCTGGATGCCTATTACCCAGCCAGTAGCTATGAATTGGATGCTGAACTGGTGCAACTACTTGTTTATTTAAAGTCTAGCACAGTGGTCCAGAAGACATTGGACATGATGGATCGCCTTGGACCTGAGCCCATTCCCGACTGGGGATACTTGGTTTCCCGCAATAGCGGATACGGCGGCACAGTAGGGGAGATGTTGGCTAACATGCCTCCCGTTCGTGGCATCCATTTCGCGTTTATGTTGCGTAACGTCAAGGAAGGATGGACGATGGCACAGCGTCGTCGTTACTTCCAATTCTTCATCGATGCGGCAAAGAAACCGGGCGGGAACAGTTACGGTAAATTCTTGACTCAGTTCCGTGAAGATGCCCTTGCAACTTGCACGCCAGCAGAGACCACCGTCTTAGATTCGTTAACGGGCCAATCACTCTTGTCCGCCCCCTTTACATCAACTCCACCAAAGGGACCAGGTCGAGTTTGGACGGTAAATGAAGCTCTGGCAACCATCGAAAAAGGGGACCAAAAGCCGAACTACGACGAAGGACGAAATCTTTATCATGCAACCAGTTGTTCGAAGTGCCATCGGATTGCAGGCCAAGGTGGAGCGGTGGGCCCGGATCTCTCAACGGCTAGCAAGAAGTTCTCAGCGAAAGATATGCTAGAGGCTATTGTAGAACCGAGCAAAGCCATTTCCGATCAGTATGGCTCACAGCAAGTACTAACTACCGAAGGTCAAAGTTTCGTAGGGAGAGCCGTATCGATCGGCGAGGAAGTGTACATCTACACGATCGATGCAGACGCTAAGCCAGTGGTGATTGCTAAAGCAGATGTCGAAGAAATGAAAGAATCGAAAGTTTCTCAGATGCCAGTGGGGCTGCTTGATCAGTTGAACGAACAAGAGGTTCGCGATCTTATGGCATATCTGATGTCGGCAGGCGACCCAAAGTCGACTGTTTATCAGAAGTAAAACCACAAGTTCGAAAGAGAAACGGGTTGGCATTGATCCCAACCCGAAAGCGTAAGCGAGGGACGGTTCTCAATACCAGCCCTCGCGAAGCGGTCTGGTGTTGAGACGCTCGTATTGATCAGATCGTCGGATTCCAGTGACGCATCCAGAACTCGAGCATGAGCAAGTTCCAGAGCCGGTATGCTTGGTTTTCTTGATCATGCATATGCGAATCGATCAATCGCCGAATTGCTTCCGGGCGAAAAAGAGCGTTAATACGTGTATCTGATGCGCAGAGTGCGTCATAAGTTCGGTCCCGCAATGTCGTCTTAAACCACTTGCCAATCGGAACGCCAAATCCCATCTTAGGTCGAGTCCATATCTGTGCCGGAATCATATCGAAGAAGGTTTGCTTGAGAATGTATTTCCCTTGTTTACCCTTTAGTTTAAAACTACTGGGAAGAGAAGCAGCCCATTCGACCAAACGGTAATCCAGAAATGGCTGTCGCGCTTCAAGAGAATGAGCCATAGACGCGATGTCGACTTTCGTCATCAGCGCACATGGCAAATAGGTTTGTAAATCGGCGTTCGATGCACAACTCAATAAATCTCTTTTTCCGGATCGATTCCAAGCCTCTTTTAGGAAGCTCGCAGGATCACGTGCCGGGAGTTGCGAAAGAAATTCGTCGTTAAAAAGCGATGCTCGCGTTGCCTCCCCAAAAATCTGAATCCAATTCATGTAGCGGTCTGATGGCGATTGACCGAGTGCCTCGGAGAACCGTCTGATGCGCCGAAATATCGAACGTTGTGCAGACGAATCTGGTAACAACTTTATCAAAGAGGAATTAGCCAACCACGCCGTAGGCAGAACCCGTTGCAGTCGCTGGCTCAAGAGCAATGCCCTGTATCGCTCGTAACCTCCAAAGAGTTCATCACCACCATCGCCGCTCAGGGCTACCGTAACATTTTGTTTTGTTAACTCGCTAAGGTACCAAGTTGGCACGGCGGACGAGTCGCTAAAGGGTTCGTCATATTGATAGGCTAGTTTGTCGATAATATCGATGGCGTCCGGGTTCACTTGAAAGCGTTCATGTTTGGTACCAACATGATCTGCCACCATCTGTGCGTACTGCGTTTCATCGAAGTCTGCTTCCGAGAATCCGATTGAAAATGTATGGATTGGTTGTTCAAGGATAGACTGTGCGATAGCCACAACTAAGGAGGAGTCAATACCGCCGGATAAAAACGCACCCACCGGTACATCGCTTCGCAGCCTTAGTCGGATCGAATCTGTCAGAAGTTCTCGAAGCTGATGGGATGCATCCGGCCATGTTGTAGCCGTCTCCTTGGTCCAATCGATTTTCCAAAATGGTTCAACAGTAAGCGTTCCGTCTTGATAAACGGCATAATGTCCTGGTGGTAGTTTGTGGATCCCTTGATAGATGGACTCAGGATGCGGAATGTATTGATAAGTTAGATAGAGATCGATGGCTCCTGGGTTGATTCGTCTTTCGAGCCCGGGAGCTTGAAGCAAGCTTTTCAATTCGCTCGCGAAGTACAGATTGCCGTTGTTCAACGTGTAGTAAAGAGGTTTTTTCCCGAGTCTATCGCGAGCCAGTACCAACCGATTTTTGCGAGAGTCGAAGAGAGCGATGGCAAACATGCCATTAAGATGCTCAAAGCATTCTGTACCGAGGTCTTCGTACAGGTGGACAATAGTTTCGGTATCCGATTGAGTTTGAAAGGTGTGACCAGATCCCTCGAGTCTTCGGCGCAATTCTTTGTAATTGTAGACTTCGCCATTAAAGACAATCTGGATAGAGCCATCCTCATTCCCTAAGGGTTGATGACCGAGTTGCAGATCGATGATGGAGAGTCGGCGAAACCCGAGTGCTACACCGAGGGATGGAGCCCCATTTACAATAAGATTTGACGCTTGTGCAGGGCTAATCCATTGCCCCGAATCATCTGGTCCGCGGTGGACCAAAGCGTCTGTCATGAGTTTTAGCGAAGCAGAACTGAGTCCTGGTTGACCTAGTTCCCAAACGCCTCCTGCGATTCCGCACATGTGCGATACAGCCGATCAGAAAGTTTAAACCGCTTGGAAATTTCCGTCGATAAAGGCCTGGGCCATGGCTTTTGGAACTTCAGCCTCCGCAAGGACGAGGTTGGCTCTGTTTTCGGCAACTTTCGCTTTCATCACTTGTTCTTGAGCGATTGCTTCGGCTCGGCGTTGTTCCGCTTGAGCACGAGCCATACGAACGTCTGCTTCTGCCTGGTCAGCCCGGAGACGAGCGCCAATATTCTGTCCGACCTCGATATGGGCGATGTCGATTGAGACAATTCGGAAAGCAGTTTGGTTATCGAGGCCGCGTTTGAGAACGGTGCGAGTGATCAGATTTGGGTTTTCTAGAACGAGCAAGTGGTTTTCCGAGGAACCTATGGAGCTGATAATGCTTTCACCAACACGGGCGATAACCGTCTCTTCGGTAGCACCACCGATTAGCTGATCCAAATTGGTTCGGACCGTGACCCGAGCCTTGACTTTGAGTTCGATTCCATTCATGGCAATAGCTGAGAGAAACGAGCTACCATGCTTTTGATCTGGACAATCGATTACGCGAGGGTGAACTGAGGTTTTGACGGCTTCTAGAACGTCGCGACCAGCCAAGTCGATCGCGCAACCGCGATCGAAATCGAGGTCGATGCCAGCTCGCTGTGCAGCAATAATGGCATTGATAACGTTCATCACGTTACCTTCAGCCAAGTAGTGTGCTTCGAGTCGCTGTGTGCTAATACCTGTGCGACGATTGATATCTAGACCAGCTTGTGCTGCCATAATCTTTGCGTTAACGATAACTTGCGATCGTACTTGGCGGAAATACATCCCAACCAAACTCCCCATAGATACATCGGCACCGCTGGTTTTCGCCTGAAGCCATAGGCTTCCAAAGCTCCAGAACACGACTAACGCCACTAAACCGACTAGCACAGCGAAAATCAGCAGAGCTATCATGACAATACTGCGGATATCGAATGGCATTTGAGCGAGGGAGACGATATTCATTGGTGGTCCTGCAGGGATTTGGGAGTTTTTGGGAGTTTAGAGTGAGGTGAGCCGCCAGAGCCTGGGACAAGGTAGGCGTGCCACAGGTGTGATTTGGCGGTTCGATGTCTAGGTGAAGTATATCAACCCGACGGATTGCGTGGTAATCTTGAAAAGTAGATTTTTCGTGGGCGAAATGATTCTAAGCAAACTTTAGAATTCCCAGACCGCAAGGCTCGATTCGTAGCCCCCCTGCTACGCACGCCTAGACAAATCCGCTACAATTCTGTTGCTTTGTCCTGAAGATGCTGGGGCGATCTCCTCTCCGAGCTCCTCACTTTTGGTTTAGAATTGAGACGGAAACTTTTCAATCGAGAATCAAGGCTCACCGCAAATGAGCTCTCGTGCCCTCCGTCTCGGGCTAGTTGGTTTCGGGTCACTTTGAACAGAAAGTCGGAATGGCATCCCATACGAATCCAGTTCTGGAACGATTAGAACGTAACATTGAATCCGTTGTGTTAGGAAAACGGGACGTTGTACGGAGGATATTGGTCGCTTTATTGGCAGGGGAACATTTGCTGCTTGAGGATGTTCCAGGAGTTGGCAAGACGTTGCTCGCAAAGGCTATTGCGAAAAGTATTGCTGGGAAATTTACACGGGTACAGTTTACCCCCGATCTTTTGCCGAGCGATATCATCGGAAGCAGCATTTACCACGAAGGGGAGTTCAAGTTTTCGCCCGGCCCCATATTTGCAAATGTGGTTTTAGGAGATGAAATCAATCGGGCTCCTCCGCGGACTCAAAGCGCATTGTTGGAAGCCATGAGTGAACGGCAAGCGAGTGTGGATGGCAAAAGTTATCCGTTGCCCGATCCTTTTCTCGTCATTGCCACGCAAAACCCCTTTGAATTTGAGGGAACATATGTATTGCCTGAGAGTCAACTAGATCGATTCATTATGAGAATTGATGTTGGATACCCTGCCAGGGACGCAGAGCGAAACATTCTTCGGTCCCATCAACAAGGGGAGCCTGTAGATGGCTTGGCAGCAGTCGTGTCTATATCTGAGGTCAAAGGGCTTCAGCAGCAAGTCCGTGAAGTCACACTAGATGATGCGATGGTAGATTATTTGCAAGATATCATCGAACAGACTCGGCAAAGTAACGAAATCCAAGTTGGAGTAAGCACTCGTGGGGCTCTTGCATTTTATCGTGCATCGCAAGCTCTTGCGTTTCTATCCGGCAGGAACTACGTCGTTCCAGATGACATTAAGTCGCTAGCCATACCCGTGTTATCACACCGCGTCCTGCCTCGAGGTTTCACTGCCGGTAGCGAAAAGGCCACCGTCGAGTCTATTATCGAGCGATGTCTGCGGAACGTTAGTGTTCCGGTTTAGTTTAAGGCTCAGATTCCATCTAGAGGCCTTGAAAACCCGAAAAGCTTGTTCTGTAAAGTTCATGAAGCGAAACACTAATGCCTGAATCCAATTCGAAAGTTCTCGAAACTACAGCAGATGCAACAGCGAGCGAAGGGCAATCGCTATTCGCAAACAGCTTAGGCGAGAACGGCAACGAGATAGATACTCCGCCACGAACGGTATGGCATTATCTACTAGGTCCATTCAGGCAGTTTCGATCGATGCGACGGATCGCAACTCCGGTCACGACGCGATTAACACGCGAGGGGTGGCAGTTTTCGTTCATGATCGGATTTGTAATTCTGGGGGCCGTAGTCCGCAATGTAAACCTTTTGGTGATCCTGGCTGGAACAATGCTCGGCTTCCTCCTTATACAATGGCGTGTGAGCGCACGGAGCATCTATGGAATCTCAGCTCGTCGCAAACTGCCTCGGAATATGCATGCGAGAAAGCCATTCGATGTGGAAGTTGCGGTAAGCAATCCCAAAAATTTTCTTGGAGCGTGGTGGGTGGTCGTCGAGGAACGGATTACACCGCAGACGAACTTGTCCTTAGTGAGCGGATCTGCCCAGACGATCGGCCTATTGTTTCCCTCCCTTCCTCCACGAACGACACGCGTGCAAAGGTATCAATGCTTTGCACCGAAAAGGGGAGAGTATCAATTGTTGGGAATGGAGATAACAACACGATTCCCGCTGGGATTGATGAAGGGAATACTACCACCGATCGGAAATGATTCGATTATCGTTCAGCCTGCGTTGGGCAAACTTCTGCCGGGCTGGACTGATTTGTTCGAAACCAAACGATCGGGCGCGAGACATCGGCAGGCCAGATCGGTTTCAGACGAAGGTGAATTCTTCGGGTTGCGAACCTACCGACCTGGAGATAGTCCTCGTTTGATACATTGGCGATCATCGGCCCGGCTGGGTGAATTGATGGTAAAGCAATTTCAGCGCACCGAAACGCGAGAGTTTGTGATACTGCTGGATTTACCTCCTCGCCCACGTAAACAAAATGGCACCGTTGATAAATCAGCAGTTGCTCAAGATGGGAATGATGATCACGACGAAGATTTAGCCGTTGAATTCGTCGCGTCTATCGCTCAACATGTATGTGCATCCAATCATGCTGTATTGTCCGTAGCTATAGCAGATCAGGCAGAAACGCTGGCATTGCGAGTTCAGACCAGAACTCAGACGCATGCCCTGCACGAGCGGCTCGGTATGGCTAAAGCGGGCCAAGTGTCTACACTGATCAAAGCACTGCAACTGCTCGAGAGGGAGGTTCGACATGTTGATCATCTATTGGTTGTCAGCACACGGCCCCAGCCCGAATCATTTTCTTCTCAAGACAATTCAACCGATGTGCCGGGAAACAAAGATGATTCAAAAGACACTCGGGACGCACCGATAGTCTTTTGGAGACATATGATGTGGATTAATGTTGCCAACAAAGAGTTGGTTCCCTACTTCCAACCCGCCCCCTAAGGCCTTGTTGATAGAATGCTGCTTAAAAACTAGCATTATTCGCTGGACACTAGCCCGCGGTTTACGTCCGATAACCGGACGCTAATGCATTGCGGCTAGTTAAAGCAACAAGCCTTTACCGAGCATTGAGACGTTCCCGCTTACTCGTATAAAGATTAATCATGATCCGACTAGCGATCCAATCGTTGTCTCATTTTCGAAGCTTGCTGTTTCCTGTGGTGATTGGAGTAGCTATCGCAGCGACGGTGATTGTAGGTGCATTGATAGTGGGAGATAGTGTGCGTGGCTCGTTGCGGTTTATGGCGATGGATCGAATCGGCAAGATCGAAACAGTGCTCATTGCTCCGCGTTGGTTTAAAGAATCAATCATCGATCAATCGAAGATAAAAGGCTCCTATGCGTTGGCACTTTTGATGCAACAAGCGTCCGCAAGAACCGAGCAGAAGTCGGATGTGAATACGCCCGTTTACCGCTCTAATGACATGAGCTTGATAGGAGTGGATGCCAAATTTTGGGAGATGAGTTCCGTAAAGCCCACCAAGCTTCCAGTGGGCGAAGAGGTCGTAATCAACGAATCGCTTGCCAAGGTGCTGCATGTGACTGCGGGCGATTTCTTGGCGCTAAGTGTCCCCTCTCAATCGGTCGTGCCGGCTGACAGCACCTTAGGAAAGCGAGACATCGACACGATTTATCTTCCCAGATGGAAGGTTATTGAGGTCTTACCAGACGGCGGCTTAGCACGATTCTCGCTGAGGAGTGATCAAAGGCCGGTCTTTAACGCGTTTGCAGACAGGGCTGCGTTGCGTGATGCACTGGGAATTGGCGAGCAAGTAAATAGCGTTTTCGCGACCAGCGCAGAGGACAAGCAATCCAAACAGAATCTGATCGCGACAATCTCTCCAACTCTAATCGATTTGGGACTGAAATTGGAAATGGTAAGCATTTCATCAGAGTTGGAGCCCAACGATGTTGTAGATGCATACGCACATTTGACGACTGATCAGATGCTTTTAGGAGATGAGGTTGCCGATGCAGTAATTTCTGAGACTCGGGAGTATTCACCTGTTCGAGTGATGACGTACTTAGCTAATGGGATCGAGATTTCGAAGCAAACCGATGACAAAAATTCGATTGCCTCGTCGGACGGGCTTCGTAATAGCGTTCCCTACAGCATCATTAGTGCGACCGACTCGAAATTGCTAATCGAAATGCTCAGAAAAAGCCCTGGTTTCGACGTCGGATTGCTTGATGATTCAAAGTTCCAGGGGAATGATTGGGTCGTCGTTAACTCCTGGCTCGCGAATCAACTGGGCATTAAAGTTGGCGATCAGATCAAGGTCGATTATTTTCTCCCAGAAACAGTAGAGGGAACGGAAATCGAGAAGTCATTTGACGTCACGGTTGTCGCGATTGCTCCATTCACGGAACCAAAAGTAGTTCGAAAACGCAAGATCTGGGAAAATTCTCCAACACCATTTAATGACGCACACTGGACTCCAGAGGTGCCTGGTATCACTGATTCCGAATCGATCAATGATTGGGATACCCCGTTTCCATTAAGCAGGCCCAGGGAAAAAATCGACGATGAGTACTGGGACGCCCACGGCTTAACTCCCAAGCTGTTCATATCTTACGACTTGGGCCGAGAGAAGTTCGGCTCTCGATTTGGTAATTTAACGAGTATTCGATATGCAGTATCCGATGAAAGAGAGTTCAAAGATCTCGGAGATAAGATCAAATCAACGTCTATTGAAAAGCTCGCTTCCTTGGGTTGGCGGGATATCCCGCTGCTAGAGAGGCAGATGAGACGATCGGGCGGTACAACACCTTTCGATGCATTGTTTATGTCGTTGAGTTTCTTTTTAATCGCTTCTGCATTATTGCTAGTCGTATTGTTCTTTAAGTTATCGATAGAGAGGCGAGCTAATCACTGGGGCGTGATGGCTGCGATAGGATGGCAACGAAGCAAGATAAGGAGGCTACTGCTAGTAGAGGGAGCCGTCCTTTCCGCTGTGGGGGCAACTGTCGGATTGGCTGGAGGTATTCTTTATGCCTACTGTATGGTGACGCTTTTGCGAACATGGTGGGTGGGTGCTGTTACGGTATCATTCTTGGAGTTTTATGTATCACCATTGAGTATGGTAATCGGATGGATCGCGAGCACATTGGCTGCGATGGCCGCAATTTATCTTGCCACGCGAAGATTGCAGAAAGTAGAAATCGCTTCATTACTAAAGGGCCGCGTTGAACAAGTTGTTTTGTATCGCAAGCACAAATCACGCAAGATGTTCGGTGCATTGGTATGTTTAGCTCTAGCTGTTGGAGTGTTGTTCATTGGTCGCAATTTACAGGGTCAGGCACAAGCGGGAGCATTTGTCGGCGGAGGAATGTTTTTGTTGGGAGCGGGTTTATTATGGAGTTGGCATCGATTACAAGTAAATCAAGAAACGCAACGAAACATAGCGACTCCGATGGAGTTGGCTTCTAGCAATGCCAAACGAGCCCCGACTAGGAGCATTTTGGCGATTGGTTTGGTTGCCGTGGCTTCGTTTTTGATCTTGTCCATGAGTTTGTTTCAAGCGAGTCCAACAAAGCCGGGCTTAGGTGGATTTCAATTGATAGGACGAAGCCAAAGTCCTATTTACGATGAGCTTGGTAATCCGAAGACTCGACGCGATGCTCTCGGTGCTGACGCTGAACAGTTGGATGAAACACAAATAGTGTCGTTGCGATTGCGAGGCGGAGATGACGCGAGTTGCAACAATCTATATCAAGCTGATGAGCCTCAGGTTCTGGGAATGTCTACGCGGATTAAAGAGATCGACCGAGGGGAGGGGGGCAGATCTGAGTTTGCTTGGTTCCAGACCAAATCCGAGAATGCTTGGGAGTCCCTCGAGGTAGAAGGCACAGGGGAAAAGGCTCGTCCGATTCCGGTTGTATTGGATCAGAATACAGCATTATGGGCATTGCACTTGGGTGGTTATGTTGGCGAGCGGTTCAAGTTTGAGTTCGATGAAAAGCCTGTATGGTTTGAAACCGTAGGGGTATTGCAGAATACCATACTACAGGGAAGCCTAGTTATCGGTGAAAAGAATTTTCAACGCGTCTTTCCGTCGATTAGTGGATACAGGTCATTTTTGGTAAAAGTGCCGCAATCGTCGAGTGTAGACGCGGTGAGAAATCTCATGGAGAAAGGGTGGCAAGATCCGGGTTTGAGTTTGGTATCGAGTGCATCAGTCCTTGAACAGTTGCTGGCGGTACAGAACACCTATTTGTCGGCGTTCCAATTGTTGGGAACGTTAGGATTGCTGCTCGGAACTGTTGGACTCGGTATATCTCAGTTGCGAGGTGCGATGGAGCGTAGAAGCGAGCTGGCAGCAATGAGGGCAATAGGATTCACGAGAGAGCGTTTGACATGGTTGTTAACTTTAGAGAACGCATGGCAATTGTTTCGGGGAATGATAATCGGTGCAGCTGCCGCCGGGTTTGCGGTTCTCCCCGCGTTACTTGGAGGCCAGCAAGCAGCCGGGTTAACTGGTACGGCAACGATGTTGTTAGGTATCGTGGTTGTTGGAATATTAGCTAGTTGGATTTCAGCCATTCTTGCGATGCGATGGCCTTTAGGGCAAGCGTTACGGTCGACTATCTAGCCTGTTCAAACGGAGCAAAAACCGTTTCAATACGGACACTTTATAAATTCACTATTATTGGCTAGAGGATCCTTTCATGCGTCTAGGTCGAATACAAACCGAAAATGGTCCAGCAGTGGTTCGAATAGTAGACAAAGTTGTCAGTATACTTGATGTTGAATCGGTTGGCTTGTCTACTCTGCAGGACCTGCTATCGCACCCCGATCTAGTGCGTTTAGCTGCTAGTTTGCCAAGCATCGGGGAGAGCCAGCAGGTTGATTCGGTAGCGTGGTTACCACCTATAGATCAGCAAGAAGTCTGGGCTGCTGGTGTTACGTACAAACGATCACAAACAGCTCGGATGGAAGAGAGCGAAGCAGCAGCTAGCTGTTACGACCGCGTATATACAGCTGCCCGTCCCGAGATATTTTTTAAGGCGACACCGCACCGATGCAGCGGACATGGCGGGCCTGTTAGAATACGAAAAGATGCGACGTGGAATGTACCTGAACCGGAGCTAGCGCTGGTAATATCTAGTTCAGGAAAGATTGTCGGCTACACGATAGGAAATGATATGAGCAGTCGTGACATCGAGGGAGACAATCCTCTGTATTTGCCGCAAGCAAAGCTTTACAACCAGTGTTGTGGTTTGGGACCTTGGGTGGTTCTGGCATCATCAATGCCAGAGCGATCCTCGATTGGGATTCATTTGAGCATTCATCGATCCGGCAATGAAGTATTTGCGGGCCGGACGTCGGTTGCGGAGATGGCGAGAAAGTTAGAGGATTTGGTCGATTGGTTGCTAAAAGACAACGATATGCCTAACGGAGCGTTTTTGTTGACTGGAACGGGCGTTGTTCCAGATAGTAATTTTACACTGGCAGCGGAAGACGTTGTTCACATCACAATTGATGGAATAGGAACGCTTTCTAACTATGTTGTCCAGGGTTGATAGGGTTGTCCAGGGTTGATAGGGATTTCGTATAAACTTCTGGAGCTTAGTAAGCTTCGTTTTTGACCACAACAAAGATGGTCTTGAAGAGGATTTTGATATCAAACCATAGCGACCATTCTCGAATATAGCGATGATCCAAAGCGAGGCGCGCTTCCATTTTCTCTATGGTATCGGTTTCTCCACGGCTTCCTTCTACTTGGGCTAGTCCCGTGATGCCTGGTTTAACCTTATGTCGCATCATGTAACCGCGAATTAAATTTCGGTAATGTTCGTTGTGGGCGTTCGCATGCGGTCGCGGACCGACGAGAGACATGGACCCTTCGATTACATTGAACAATTGAGGCAACTCATCAAGTGACGTTCGACGTAGGATGCGACCTATTGGCGTAACGCGGGGATCGTTCTTGGTAGCTTGCTTCACAACGGGTCCATTGTCACATGTGTACATGGATCTGAATTTCCAAACCAAAATTTCCTTTCCGTCTAAACCGTATCTTTTTTGACGAAAGAAAATGGGGCCTTGGGATGTTAAGCGAACGAGTAATGCACAAACCAGAAGCACTGGGGACACCAAAATACATCCCATGATACTTGCCGTTAGATCTAGCAATCGCTTAAGCCATCCGTCGACACCGTAAATAGGCGATTCGAAAACGCTAACTACTGGTAGACCGCCAACGTGAGTCCAGCGTGAATGCAATAACTCGAAGACGAAAAAATCGGGAACAATGTACACCGATGCGGTCGAATTACCGAGTTGATCCAAAAGGGCTTGTATTCGCCTCTCCGCTCGCATTGGCAGGGTGATTAAAACCGTATCTATTTCGTTGGATTGCACTTTTTCTAGTAGTTGATTAGTGTCGCCACAGAACGGTGGTAACGTAGCATCGTCGGCTAGCCTTCTTTCTGTACTACGATCATCGTAGAATCCAATAATCTTGATGCCAGAATCGGCAGCGAGCATAGCGTTTTTCGCAATGTCGTATCCCAAGCGGTTGGCACCTACGATAGCAGTATTCCTGACGCCGTAACCATTTTTTCCCAGCCATTCTAATATCGCCCTGATGCTCATATGGGAAGTGAGCAGCATCAATCCTCCCTGCATGTACCAGAACGCGATGGTTGAACGTGCAAACGAATCGATTTGTTTTGTGAAGACACCGATGAGGATCATTGCAACAAAGGTCGCTGTCCATGCCAGAGTACAAAGTGTCACTTCTTCGTTGGCCGATCGTCCGCGGCTAGGCCGATATATGCCACAGATCTCACCTATCGCGAACAATAGGATGCACGCCAGCAAACAGGCAATAGTCGTCGAACTATTGACAGGTTGGCCAAGAAACCATTGAACACTAGGTAACCCGGCACACAGCAATGCCGAGTCTGCGAGATGTTTGACAACTGGGATTATGGATCGGGTGGGCCGAATGGAAATGGGACTCATAAGGATTCTACTTAAGACAAAGGCTGGGGCTTGGGTAAACAAGCAGACCAAGACAATTACTCCTAGGTCAAAGCAATGGACAGGCTGCACCTTGTAGGCTCAATCCGATGGCCAAAGTTTTCACCCCCATGCATAATCGCTACAATCGTCACATTTGCTGAATCGTTATGAAGGCTAATTGCCATTAGGATTATTGCCGATGACAGGCGTGGTCAGCAATTGACGACCAATCCTAGAGACCATCGCAGTCATTCGATGGTTGCGTATTTGACTTAAGCAGCAAAGTGTTCGAATGAAAGATTCGCTGAGCATTCTCTTCCCTGTGCGCGACAAGCAAAGCATTATCGAATCGCGGGTAGAGTCGCTCTTGGAACACTTGTGTGATATTTGTACCAGCGTGCAAATGATAATAATCGACGATGCGTCGATCGATGCTACTCCAGAGATTCTGGACGACTTAAGACGAAAATACCCACAGATAGAAGTGCAACGAAAGCAAACGGCGGTGGGCCCCACGGCAGCGGTTGAATCTAGCTTGTACCTAGCCAAAGGGGAGTTTATCTTCCTGCATCAGTCCTACGATCCCATCGAACTGGACGAAATTCGACAGCTTTGGAACCTGCGTAAAGATGATCATCTGGTTATTGCCAGAGCGGCAACCAGGGTCCGAAAGATCGATAATCAGTTGTTGCAGCGACTGCAGGACTGGGGGCGAAAACTAGAGGAGAATTGGCCTGCATCCAAGGGGGCCAATGGTGGGCTTCAGATGATGAAGAGAGCCGGTGTCACATCGTTGTCAAACGTCCGAGACAGCCTTGACGAGCTAGAAGTGACTCATCAATCACACCGCCGGATCAGTCCGCCCAAGATCTCGAAGTCGAGGGCAGAGACCGTAAACCCCGCTAATGTGAGCTGATCTCCCGCTATCAGGTAATTTCGGTCCCGATCTTACAATTCACGTGCTTAGAGCTGAATTGCGAAAGTGACTGGGTTGCCTTATCGGGCAGCCTTGGTTTATACTTTACTTGGTTTTCCGCTGCGAAATGTTCTTTTTGCTTGGCTTAATTCTTGTTGATTTTGCTGAAGCTTGGGGTATTGACCGTCGGCTAAATCTCTTTTCTTGTCTTTACCCTCCCTAGATGCGTCACGCGTTTCTCGAACATCCCGCCTAGCCTTCACGCAAGGAATCGGCTGAATGTTGGATTGTCAGTGTACGCTCTGCACTACTTTATATGAACCATCAAGATCCGTCGGAGTATCCTCTACGACGCCGAAATCCAGAACCTTATCGCAAAAGAGAAGACCCACTTTCTCTTTCTGAGGAACTTTATCGCGAACGTCGTCATGCGACGGCCGGAGATGTATCCAACCAGATCGATTTTGGCACTCTTCAAAAGATGACCAACGAAGAGCTGCTGGGGCACGCGAAAAGCGGAAACATCGCAGAACCAGAAACACTTGATCGTCAAGAACTGATTTACCAAGTCCTACGGTCTAAACTACTTTCCTCCGGGATGCTCTATGGTGAGGGAACGCTTGAGATCCTGAATGATGGATTTGGTTTTTTGAGGTCGACTAGTCATCACTATCTTTCGTGTACAGACGATATATACATTTCCCCATCTCAGATTCGGCGATTTGGCTTGACTACGGGAATGACGATCTCCGGTCAGATCCGACCTCCGAAGGAGAACGAGCGATACTTTGCTTTACTTCGCGTTGAGGCCATTAATCACCGAAATCCGAATGAGTCAAAAGCACGTAAGCCGTTCGACTCATTAACACCGGTCCATCCAAAGAGCCGTATTGTTCTGGAAACTACGCCTGAGATAATTGAAACACGGATCGTCGATTTAGTTGCCCCCATTGGTTTTGGTCAACGAGGCTTGATTGTTTCACCTCCGAGAGCTGGCAAGACATTATTGCTTCAGAAGATGTCCAAGGCGGTGTTATCGAATTACCCAAATGCATATGTGATTGTTCTTCTAATCGACGAACGGCCGGAAGAAGTCACCGATATGCAACGAGAAGTGCGTGGTCCGAAATGCGAAGTTATAAGTAGCACATTTGATGAACCTGCATCTCGACATATTCAAGTAAGCCAGATGGTACTTGAAAAGGCGAAGCGTCTTGTCGAGGACGGAATCGACGTCGTGATTTTTCTTGACTCGATCACGAGACTAGCGAGAGCTTGGAATGGTGAGTGCGCTCAGTCTGGTAAACTTCTGACCGGTGGTTTGGATGCCAACGCCATGCAAAAGCCTAAATCGTTCTTCGGCGCAGCTAGAAAAGTCGAAGAGGGTGGTTCACTCACCATCATCGCAACGGCTCTAGTTGGGACTGGGAGCAAAATGGATGACGTCATTTTTGAAGAATTCAAAGGAACCGGGAACTTAGAAGTCGTGCTAGATCGAGCGCTCGTAGATAGGCGGATTTGGCCGGCTATTGATATTTCGGCCTCAGGTACGAGACGCGAGGAAGCGTTGCTTGATCCCAACGAGTACGAACGAATCAGTATGCTTCGAAAGGCTCTTGCCAGTTTGAGCCCGGTGGATGCAATGTCTGAGTTGGTAACCAAATTGAAAAAGACCAACACCAATGCCGAGTTTCTACTCGGGATCCGGCCACAGTAGGGATGTTAAATCGATTCGATGATAGAATAGAATCCGTTTTCCTGGCCATGATGATTGAAACAGTTGAAGTAGGGCAATTTGTTCTTGTATTGAGGAATGACCGAGGATGGGCGTAGAGCTGGATATCACTGCAAATTTGGAAATTGACCAGTTCGCTTCCAAAAAAGTAGGCATAGTCGTTTCGCGTTATAACAATCACATCACGGACAAGTTGGCAGAGGGAGCGATTCGAACGCTAAAGGCCGCCGGCTTTCCTGAAAGTAGTTTGATACTGATTCGTGTGCCTGGGGCATGGGAATTAGCGTTCGGATCACAACGGGCGCTCGCTGATCGAGATTTTATCGGCGTGGTAGCGCTCGGAGCGGTGATTCGAGGAGAGACAACCCATGATCAGCACATCAACAGGGCTGTTTCGATGGCATTGATGCAGCTTTCTCTCGATTACAACAAACCAGTGGGGTTTGGTTTGCTGACCGTTAATAATCTGGAGCAGGCTATACAGCGAAGCGGCGGCAACGTCGGGAACAAAGGAGAGGAAGCCGCAGAAGCGATGCTCGAGTGTTTAAGATTAAGCATTGCCCTTCCATGCACGACCGACAGAAACTAGTCGCTGCAGGCTAGAATTTCTTAAGAGCTTATTGACCGATCATTCAGTCCGTGTGGTCGGTCATGCGGGTAAATCGGGGAAAAATTCTTTACCCTCGCTAGGTGTCTATCGCGTTCCCGCGAATTGAGTATTTTTTGCTGGGATGTTCGGACCCAATTCTTTGCCTAGGGAAATGCGAATTTCATGAAGAATCCCCCGGGCTAAAGACTTGTCGAAATCGAGTTTCCGGAGCAAGAATCCACCTAGCACAATCGTTAAAATCGCTCGTCTCCCTACTTCTAGGTAAGATCTCATTACAAGAATTCTGATCTTTTGCAAACATGCAACGGGAATCTTTTCCCTAAACTAACATCAAATAGTAGTCGTTTCCTAGCTCTCGTCCACGATTCCTATGGCCTCTAACATCAGTAAAAATAGGTTTCGCAGGCTCGTTTTGGAGTCTCTAGAAGACCGTCGAGTCATGACATTGCCGTTTGGGGCAGAACCAAGCGATCTTGGTGAATTCATGCTCGGGAGGGTTGCTGTCACCCCCATTTTGTTGGAAAGCGATGGCAGGATCGACAACAACACCGAGAACTGGACTCCAGCCCACGTTGCCGAAGTAGAGCGAAACATTCGCGACGGCCTACAGTGGTGGACCGAACTCTTGGCCACCAAGAGTTCTCTACACACTTTAGATTGGGTCATCGATACCACTTACATTAACAATCGGCCAGCGACTCCCTACGAACCCATTAACCGGATTTCTAACAACTTTTCTTTATGGGTTGGTCAGTTCCTCACTGATGCCGGATACGCCTCTAGCAATGACTTGGCGACGAACATTCGCTCATTTAATCAAGTTCAACGAGCGAAGCTAAATACGGACTGGTCGTTCACGATATTTGTGGTTAATTCCACCAACGATGTCGACGGATCTTTTGCACCTGGTGGATCCTTCTCGCGAGCCTTTGCCTTTGCTGGTGGTTTGTTCCAAGTAATTCCTTCAACACGACCTGCTTCAACCTATGCGCACGAAACCGGACACATGTTCTGGGCGCGGGACGAATATGCAGGTGGAGGGAACTTTTTTCAAAAGCGTGGCTACTATGATTCCCAGAATCTCAACGCGACAGATTTGAATCCAAACCCAAATTTTGTCCAAGCGCCGAGCATCATGTCTGCGGGGAGCAATTTGGAGTTTGCGTACGAGAATTTAGTGACGTCTCCGCACACGCTCGCACAATTAGGTTGGGTAGATAGCGACGGCGACCAGATCTTTGATGTGCTGGATGTACCACTCGATTTACAGGGTACCGGTCGGATCTCGACCAATGGACAGAGATATCAATTTGTAGGAACAGCGTCGGCCAAAGCGTTGCCTAATCGCAATTCTGCTGGCAACCAGAATGACATTACGCTGAACAAAATCAATCGAATTCAATATCGAATCAATGGCGGTAACTGGATCGATTACTCAACCCACAATGACTACACGCTCAACTTGAATCTTGATATTCCTTTGGGTAGCGTAACAACCGGAACGATTGAGATTCGGGCGTTGAATAACCAATTCGGAATCGCAAGCAATCTCTTTACGGGGAGCATTGGAGCAGCACCTGCAATCACAACAGCAGCGGGCATTCAAGGCTTCGCATGGGAAGATTCCGACGAGAATGGTACATGGACTCGAAACGAAAGCGGGTTAGTTGGCGTCACTGTCGCTGTGGTAGATCAACTCGGTGTTCCCTTGAACTTGCAGCGCCGACTGGAGCCAGATGACTTCCCTCCAGGAGAAATCGGCACAACACAATCCGGGTTGCGGGTAGATGTTATAGGCATGAGTACCAATGGGAGGGTCCACTCGGCTGCAGATCCCGCTGCAACGACAGGCTCTCGAATTTTCAAGCCTGTCGCCCTTAATGGAACAGTTCTTGATTTCTTTCGTGGAATTGACCAACAGTTACGAATTCGTTTCGACAACGCAACAAGTTTTGCTTCCATTGATGCGATTGCGAACTCCGACAATGCACGCGTTAGGCTAGACGCTTACGACAGCAACGACAATTTGATATCACGCGATGAACAGAGAGATCTTGCGATTGGTCAGCGAGTCACTTTAGAAGTGGGATCGCAAGAACGTCGTATCTCCTATGTAATTGCGAGAGCCTTTGGCGGCACACTGGCCAAGTTTGACAACTTTACGTATGGCAGCCCTACCACAACCAGAACTGCAAGCGATGGGAGTTTCAGACTCCCTTATATTCCAGCAGGTTCCTACAACATCAGGATTGTTCAATCCCCGGCAGTGTCTGGGACGAGTACTCCTATCGGCGGTGTTCACACCGTTAGCATCGGTAGCAATCAAACCATTGCCAACTTAAACTTTGGGGTGATCTTATCCGAGAGTCCATGGCTAAATCCGAATTTACCTGAGGATATCGACAACGACAGGGTTGTATCGCCGTTGGACGTATTGGCATTGATAAATGAGATAAACGCTGGAGGCGCTCGACCCTTGGATGGATCAGGACTTTCCTATCCTCCCTATTTCGATCCCAACGGGGATCGATCCCTTGACGCACTAGATGTATTGATGGTGATCAATTACATCAATGCGAATCCAAACGGACCTGCTGGCGAGTACGCTGGTGAAGAAATTCAGAGTCAAGAGTTGCTCTCATCGTTCGTATTCGACATTCAAAATTCCACAATACAGACACGGATCATCGCCATATCGGGGATCAGCCTTGAGATGGTTCGGGAGAACGAGCTTGATCTCTATCAGTGCAATCATGATCACAGCAACGCAGATTCCTTTACCGCATCACACACCGCGGCGGTGGTTACGCCGGCAATAACAGCGCCAACTCCGACTCGCATTATTGAAGACGTTTTCGCCAAGCTTGGTGAATCTTGTTGTTGCCCATCTTGCGCCAGCAGCGGCGAGGGCGAGGGAATTGTTGACCTCCCTATGGACCCGACTGCGAATTGTACGAAGAACAACTTCGTTTGAATACGAATCTTTTCACGCTGATTAAGTCTTGAAGTACGGTTCTGATTTTGTTTTTATACCGTGCTGAACCTCGTTATATAGCTGGCTCTGGTGAGTGATTGATTGTCCGGCGATCTGGTTTCGGTTATGCTCTCTCCTAGACTGCAGCCCATCATTTCTGATGATTGCATGTCAAAAACTTGGTACAAATGGAGTTGCATAAATGGCGGAACAACATTCTGAAAACACTGCGATACAAGCTAAGGCTGCAACGCATTCTTTGAAAAACGATTATCTGCCGCAAAATGTGATGGCAAGATTGGATGCTTATTGGCGTGCTCTTAACTACTTGTCGGTTGGCCAGATTTATCTAATGGCTAATCCATTGTTGAGGCAGCCATTAGAGCGCGAGCACATCAAGCCCCGTCTTTTGGGTCACTGGGGAACGTGTCCAGGGCTCAATATGCTATGCGTGCATCTTAATCGAGTCATCGTAAAAGACGACTTGAACATGATCTACGTGATCGGTCCGGGCCACGGAGGTCCATCTCTAGTTGCGCACGCTTACCTTGAGGGAACATACTCTGAGATCTACCCAGATGTGAGTCGTGACGAAGAGGGACTTCAAAAGCTATTCAAGCAGTTTAGTTTTCCCGGTGGCATTCCTAGTCACGTCGCACCTGAAACGCCAGGTAGCATCCATGAAGGAGGTGAATTGGGGTACGCTCTCAGTCACGCCTATGGAGCTGCTTTTGATAACCCAGACCTAATCGTTTCGTGTATTGTTGGGGACGGGGAAGCTGAAACGGGACCGCTCGCGACAGGTTGGCACGGAAACAAATTCTTGAATCCCGCTCGCGATGGCTGTGTTTTACCAATTCTGCATTTAAACGGTTATAAAATTGCGAACCCATGCTTTCTCGCTCGAATACCGAAAGAGGAGCTGACGAAGTATTTCGAGGGGATGGGATACAAGCCATATTTTGTTGAAGGATCTGATCCGTTTGTTATTCACGAACAGCTTGCGAGCACGCTGGATACAGTTGTCGAAGATATCAAGCAGATTTGGCACAAGGCACGTGCATTAGGAGACACCTCAAGGCCGATGTGGCCGATGATTATCTTTAGGACGCCAAAAGGATGGACGTGCCCTGATTACATCGATGGCAAAAAATGTGAAGATTATTGGCGCAGCCATCAAGTCCCCATGGGAGACATGGACAAGGTAGAGCACATTCGAATTCTAGAAGCTTGGATGAAGAGCTATAGGCCTGAGGAGTTGTTTGACGAATCGGGACGGTTCCGAGACGAGTTAGCCAGTTTAGCTCCTCACGGAGAACGCAGAATGAGCGCCAATCCTCATTCGAATGGTGGGCTTTTGCTAAGAGACTTGAAACTGCCAGATTATCGCGACTATGAAGTACAGGTTTGCTCGCCAGGAGCAATCACCGCTGAATCAGCTCGCGTCATGGGCACGTTCTTACGGGACGTGATGAAGAAGAATTTGGATAGCAAAAATTTTAGAATCTTCAGCCCAGATGAGAATAACTCTAACCGTTGGCAAGACATATTAGAGGTCACGAATCGTTGTTACATGGCAGAGATCTACCCCGATGACGATCGATTATCTCCGGACGGCCGCATCATGGAGGTTCTAAGCGAGCATCAATGTCAGGGTTGGCTAGAGGGATATCTTTTAACAGGGCGACATGGGTTTTTCTCCTGTTATGAAGCGTTCATTCACATCGTCGACTCGATGTTTAATCAGCATGCCAAATGGCTCAAGGTTTGTAATGGAATACCATGGCGAAGATCGATTGCCTCGCTCAATTACTTTTTAAGCTCTCACGTTTGGAGACAAGATCACAATGGCTTGAGTCATCAAGACCCTGGTTTTATTGATCACGTCGTCAATAAGAAAGCAGAGGTTATTCGAGTGTACTTGCCACCAGACGCCAACTGTTTGTTGTCGGTTACCGACCACTGTTTAAGAAGTCGCAACTATGTCAATGTAGTCGTCGCCGGCAAGCAGCCAGCTCCCCAATGGCTAACCATGGATCAAGCGATTAAGCATTGTACGGCGGGGCTCAGTATTTGGGACTGGGCTAGCAATGATCAGGGTCACGAACCTGACGTCGTCATGGCTTGTTGCGGAGATGTACCTACCATGGAAACTTTGGCAGCGGTGGATCTAATTCGTCAATACTTACCGTCACTAAAGGTAAGGGTCATAAACATCGTCAACTTGATGCGACTTCAGCATAACAGCGACCATCCGCATGGTTTGTCCGATCACGATTTTGACGTCTTATTTACCAAAGACAAGCCGGTCATTTTTGCGTTCCATGGATATCCGTGGCTTATTCATCGATTGGTTTACCGACGAACCAACCACGGTAACTTTCATGTTCGAGGGTACACCGAAGAGGGGACAACCACAACGCCGTTCGACATGGTTGTACTTAATAAGATCGACCGATTTAATCTCTGCGCATCCGTTATAGATCGATTACCGCAATTGGGTTCACGGGCTGCGTATTTCAAACAAGCCCTGATGGAGAAATTGATCGATCACAAGGAGTATATTGAGACCTACGGGGATGACATGCCCGAGATTAACAACTGGCAGTGGGGGCAACACGTGAATTCTTCTCCAAAGGGGGGAAGCCGCACTTCGACGGAAGGGGACAACATTTAAGTCGGAATTCGCTCGGAACTACTGAAAACAGGTTTACCCCCCAAAGTCATTTGCCATTTGTTTGGATTACAGGAGTCTTGGCCCTGAAAAGCCACCGAAATGGCAACTTGACGGGGTGCTAAATCCAGTCGGGCGTAAGGGAAATTACCCAATCCTGCCTTGAAAGAGGACACTCCTAGATTGATTGCCACAAGTCTCGCAAATACAATCCGAGGATAAGGCGAGTCCCGATTTTGACCTTCGAGCTCAAAAACGTAACGGCCCGAATCCTTCCTATCACTTCTAGCACTGATCGACTTTATGCAAAACATCACTCTTCGACGCGACTTTCTACTTCAATCATTTGCTGCCGCCGCCGGTGCTGGCGTGGCCTGCTCGTTCGCTAAAAATGCATGGGCCAGTGGCGAGGACAAGCCATTCAAAATCTCTCTCGCTCAGTGGTCCTTACACAAGCCATTATTTGCAAAGCAGATCGACAACTTGGACTTTGCGAAAATCACCAAAGAGAAGTATGGAATTGAAGGCGTGGAGTACGTCAACCAATTCTTCAAAGACAAAGCGAAAGATGAATCTTATCTTTCCGAAATGAAAAAGAGGGCAACCGATGTTGGAGTAACGAGTCTGTTAATCATGATCGACGGTGAAGGAGCGCTCGGCGATCAAAACAATGACTCCAGAACAAAAGCGATTGAGAATCATTACAAATGGGTGGAAGCTGCGAAGTTCCTTGGATGCCATTCGATCCGCGTGAACGCAGAAACCAAAGCAGATTATGAAGAGGGAAAGAAACTAGCAGCAGATGGGCTACGAAGATTATCCGAGTTTGCCAAGCCATTTGGCATCAACGTTATTGTTGAGAATCATGGTGGTTTAAGTTCAAACGGTAAGTGGTTAGCTGAAACCATCAAAATGACAGAGATGTCTAATTGTGGAACGCTCCCTGACTTCGGGAATTTTTACGACTACGATCGTTACGACGGAGTTACTGATCTGATGCCATTCGCTAAGGCGGTAAGCGCGAAGAGCTACGATTTTGACGAGAAAGGTAACGAAACCAAAATCGATTTCCATCGAATGATGAAGATTGTTGCCAATGCGAAGTACTCAGGTTGGGTTGGCATCGAATACGAAGGAAATGTACTAAGTCCAGATGACGGAATTATGGCCACAAAGAAATTGCTCGAAGCATGCATGTAGCAAAACAGATTCTTCAGTCTGAGAAAGCAATCAATGGATCTTGAAGAGGCCAGAGCGAATGATCGCTCTGGCCTTTTTTATTTCTGGATAGCTGGCCTTTAAACGTCTTCATCACAATTGATACAACCGATAGACGCGGCCCAACCCTTAGGCCTGTTCTACAAGGAAGCTCTTTACGGACCTGATTTCTTGCCTGCATTGCTAATGCGAGCTACATACTTCCGGGCGCGGTTTATCATTCGTGAATCGTTGATCCACATTAAGGGTTAGCAATGGTTGTAATCGTTGGATGCATAATTGTTATTGGCAGCGTGCTTGGCGGTTTCGTATGGGCCGGTGGTAGCATTCCTGCATTGATTCAGCCATCGGAAGTTCTCGTTATCGGTGGAGCTTCGATGGGGGCATTGGTAATCATGTCATCCCCCGCTGTGCTGAAAGGGTTAATGAAGGGAATCATTCAATCCCTCAAGGGAGACCCCTATAGTAAGAAGTCTTATGAAGAAACATTTTCTGCGCTTTATGAATTGTTCCGAATAGCGCGCCGCGATGGCCTGCTTGCACTGGAAGGACATATTGCAGATCCTCACAACAGTGCGGTGTTTGCTAAGTATCCAAAACTAGCTGCAGATCATCACGCTACCGAGTTTATAAAGGGTGCGTTCGGTCCCGTTATTGATGGATCTGTTCGCCCTGAAGACGTCGGAAGTCTGATGGATATCGAGATTCACGCCATGGAAGAGGAACATCACTTACCGATTCACGCTTTGCAAACCACGTCGGATGGTTTGCCCGGGTTCGGAATTGTGGCTGCGGTTCTCGGGATTGTGGTCACGATGGGGCACATCGATGGACCGCCAGCGGAAATCGGCCACCACGTGGGTGCAGCACTCGTTGGAACGTTCTTGGGAATTCTAGCGTCTTACGGTTTCTTTGCTCCTTTAGCGGGAAAGATGAATCTAATTGGACACTCCGAGAGCAACTATTTCAAAACGATTGCGTGCGTGCTGCAAGGGTTCTTTAATGGTATGCAGCCAAAAATGGCCATTGAAACAGGTCGCCGCGGATTGAGTCATGAACTGAGACCGTCAACGGAAGAGATGGAAGCCCTTTTTAAAGCTGTTGACTCAGGAGGCTAAACATCATGGGTGGTGGAGGTGGTGCATGGAAAGTTGCCTACGCAGACTTCGTGACTGCTATGATGGCGTTCTTTATGGTTATGTGGTTGACCTCGCAAAGCTCTGAAGTCAAGGAAGCTGTCGCGGAGCATTTTCGTAATCCTAGCGGCAGCCGGCTCTCGGGACAGGAATCGCGATCGATCGCGTCTGCACCCGGCACCGGAAGCGGACAGAGGCGAATATCCAAAGAGCGTGGAAACAAAAAAACAGATGGGGATGCTAAAAAGCAGCAGATGAACGACGAAGGAGCAAGATCCAACGTCGGAAAAGTGATCCCATTCGCTCTAAATTCCACGACACTTGACGAAAAAGGCAAAAATGAAATCAAGAAACTGCTTCCGGAATTAGAAGGCAAGCAGTTCAAGATCGAGGTTCGCGGTCACTCCGCTAGTAATGGCGGTACAGCAAGACAATCGGCTATCGATTCTCTGACCATCTCGTATCAGCGAGCTATGTCCGTGTTCAACTATCTTGTGGACCAGGGAATAGATTTCCGAAGAGTTCGAGTCACGGGCGCAGGCAGTTCTGAGCCAAGATACAAAGACAATAAACTCGATCCTAGCCAAGACTCACGAGTAGAAGTCTTTCTCCTCACCGAAATGTTCGAAGAACCGGCTTCCAAGATGGAGCGAATGGTTTCTCGAGACAAGCTCAAAGACGAAGCGATCCGCATGGAGAAGGAAGAGAAGGCTGCTGCTGAAAAAGAGGCAGCCGCCTCCGGTGGTCATTAGCCAGTTCTGGTATGCTTGTTAACGAGTATAGCTTCGTTAACATGATAAGCATGTGGTCTGAATTTATCGTAGTAAGAGTATCGATTTGGCTAGCTTGCGGGCTTTGGTTTCTCGGTGCCATTTCTCGCATTGTTTCAAACTCGCGGCAAATTGCGAAGTTTGAAAGTGCATATCACTGGGCATGGTTCTGCGCTGGAATCTTTACTTGGGTTCATGTCTTCGCCAGTTACGGTTTAATTCACGGCTGGAGTCATGCTTCTGTTCTTAAGCATACAGGTGACGAATCGTATGCTGTGATCGGCTTTCGGGTTCCATGGGGCGTGTACGCTAACTTTATCTTTGCAGGAGTATTAAGCGGCTATAGTGGTTGGATGATTTTGAAGAAAGGCCGTGTGACGTGGCTCGATCCTATCACGTACTTCTTTTTGGCCTTTATCGTTTTTAACGCTTTGGTGATTTTTAAGGCCGGGCCAATTCGATGGATCGGTTTGTTGGGTTTTGCAATAATCGCATCGTTACATCTTCGGCGCCGAAGTGTGAAAAAGGCGGCGGCTTCGCCCACGGATTCGTAGGCTTCGGCCGAGTTCCTTGGCTAGACGGTGATAGTGGGACATGGTATTTTTCGGGAAGTGGGCACTAGTCATTTAGCAACAATGGCTTGTATGCTCGACATTATTTGCGAAGAACTACCGGGAAGGGCCTATCAAATAACCATGTCTCTCGATTATTTAAAATGGCGATACGCCGTTAAGCGGTTCGATTCGACGCGAAAGATTCCCAGCGATTTGTGGGAGCAAATCGAGGACTCAATGATTCTAACGCCAAGCAGCTTTGGACTGCAGCCTTGGAAATTCTTGGTGGTTACCACGGACGAAGTGAAAGCTAAACTGCCCGCGATTTCTTGGAATCAAAACCAACCAGCCGAATGCTCTCACATGGTCCTATTCGCTGCCAACCATGTGATCGACGCCGCTTATGTGGACCGCTACATCGCAGAGATGTCCACGACTCGAGGAGTTCCGATCGAGAATTTGACCGATTTCCGAAACGTAATGCTTGGTTTCTTGAGAAACCGAGGAAGTGAGATTTCGGGTTGGGCGGCCAATCAAGTTTACATCGCGCTCGGCCAGTTATTGACTGTGGCTGCGACGCTTGGAGTAGATGCGTGCCCCATGGAAGGGCTGCTGATGAATGAGTATGACCGACTTCTAGGGCTTGAAGACACCGGCTTTAAGGTAGTCGTAGGCTGTGCACTTGGATACCGACATCCAGAAGATCGCTACGCGCAGGCTGCCAAGGTTCGATTTTCGAAGAACGACTTGGTAACCAAGATATAGACGAGATCGATTCATGACGCGAGAGCGAGATCGCAAGCGGACGGAAAGCAGGTTGCCCAAAAGCTCTAAATGGCTAGTCGATGGCTTCTGTTGGTATTCGCGTGGACTGGTTCGTAAACAGTTTCAGTCGATGGGATTTTTGGGAATCGAAAAGCTCGCATCTATCCCGGATAACCACTCAACCATAGTGTTTGCGAATCACGCCAGCTGGTGGGACCCGATCGTCGCAATGATGTGCCAGAAGCATTACATGGGTCATAGGACTCTATTTGCACCTATAGACGCAGACCAGCTCGAAAACTACGCGGTCTTAAAAAAGATGGGATTCTACGGGGTCCGTTTGCAATCCTTTTCCGGAGCACAGCAGTTTCTGGAAACAAGTAAAAAGCTGCTAGCTAGTCCATCCACATCTATCTGGATTACCCCCGAGGGCAAGTTCTGTGATGTGCGAGATCATGATCAGCCGTTGATGCCTGGGCTAGCTCATTTAGTTACTAAGATTAGCCATACGACGATAATTCCATTAGCTTTGGAATACAGTTTCTGGGACGATAGCCGCCCCCACATATTTGGTCAGTTTGGTGACCATATCAATTGTGAGCAACTCGGTTTCGACGACAAATCGGCTTGCAATGAGTACTTGACTCAGGCGCTAAGAAAATCCCAACGCGAACTTGCTACTGCCGTTGTAAAACGCGATCCACAAGCTTTTAACTACGTGGTGTCGAGCCACGCGAAGCGATTAAGTTGGTATGATTTTGCTCGTAAGTGGGCCGCGTGGTTAAAGGGGCGGTCCTTTGATCCACGTCATTCCGCCTCACTGAAACGATAGGGCCTAGTTTTGCTACTGAATGGATTAATCGTTCTGACGGCTGTGCTATGTCTACTACCGGTAGCCATGTTCTTGAAGAACATCAAGCTGTTTCTTCCTGCGAATAATGATCCCTTGCAATTGGAAAAGTTGCGACGCACTCCGATCAGCGTCTGCATTCCAGCACGAAATGAAGCGAAGAGCATCGGGGCAGCTTTATCAAGTTTATTAGAAAGCCACCACGATGTTTATGAAGTCTTGGTTTTAGATGATCATTCCGAGGATGATACACCTGAAATCGTCGCCGAATGGATGAAGAAATCGGATCGCGTTAAACTGCTGCAATCACCTCCACTGCCGGAGGGCTGGAATGGAAAGCAACATGCTTGCTGGCAACTAGCCAACTTCGCGCAACACGAGTTCTTGCTTTTTCTGGATGCAGATGTCCGCTTGTCACCTGATGCGTTGACGCGAATCCTGGCGGAGCAATCTGTCCGTGACGTCTCTTTGTTAAGTGGTTTTCCGTCTCAAGAGACTGGGACCTTCAGCGAAAAGCTATTGATCCCTATGATGCACTACGTTCTTTTGTGCTATTTGCCAATGGACAGAATGCGAGCGAGCACCGATCCTGGGTTCGCGGCGGGATGTGGTCAACTGTTTTTGGCGAAGAAGTCCGACTACTTGACTTGCGAGGGGCACTCTGCAATCCGTGGCTCTCGACACGACGGAATTAAACTCCCGCGAACCTTTCGTAAAGCAGGAATGCACACTGATCTTTTTGACGCAACAGACTTGGCAACTTGTCGAATGTACGATTCCCTTAGCCAGGTGCAACGTGGATTGCTCAAAAACGCGACGGAGGGAATTGCCAACGCTCGATTGATTGGCCCATTCACCGTCCTCTTATTGGGCGGAACGATCCTGCCGATCGTTTTATTCGTGATGGGTTGGCTTCAATCGTGGTCGCCGATGATCCTAATCTTTTTGGCACTTTTGTGCGGTCTGGCTTGGATCCCGCGAGTTGTTGCCGCGTCAAAGTTTCGGCAATCTGGACTAGGAGCGGCTTGCCACCCTATCGCCATTGTCTGGTTTGTGGGATTGCAGTGGATTGCACTGATTCGTGAGTTTTTGGGGCTGAAAACCCGTTGGCGAGGGCGAAATTGACCGAACCATTAGCAGTGTTCAGGACTCGATTTTTTGGTTAAATACCACTCCGGCTTTTTGCCTTTACCTGGCAACCTAGAGTCGACGGAATAAGTCGACCGTGATCAACGTATGATCCCATCCGGATTGTGAAGCGTTTTTGAGGGTGTGATCTCCCCCATAACGTAACGCTCTTGGGATCGCATTATGGAATGGAAAACATGACGACTCCTGAAACACAAGAAATACCAAACCGATTCGATTTCAGTACTGCTTGTCGGGAGATCTACCAGGCTTGGGTGGACGAAGGGTGTTTTGACGCAAATGTCAACAAGGACAAGAAGCCCTTCACCATAGTCATTCCGCCCCCGAATGTGACTGGTGCATTGCATTTGGGACATGCACTGAACAATACTTTGCAAGACGTTCAGATTCGAATGCATCGCATGATGGGATACGAGGCTCTTTGGATGCCCGGCACGGACCACGCTGGCATTGCAACACAAGCGGTCGTGGAACGTCGATTAAAAGAGCTTGAAAATAAAACGCGCCACGATTTGGGACGCGACAAACTAGTAGAGCGAATTTGGCAATGGAAAGACCAATACGAAGCTCGGATCTTAGGGCAGCTCAAAAGTATGGGTTGCTCGTGCGATTGGCGCAGGACGCGATTTACCCTGGATGACCGATGTGCCCAAGCGGTTCGCACTACATTTTTTGACCTTTTCTCAAAAGGCTTGATCTACCGAGGCAAGCGACTGGTCAATTGGGATACCTATCTGCAAACAGCGGTCAGCGACGACGAAGTATTTACCGAGACTGTTCACGGATCGTTTTGGCATTTGCAGTATCCCGTTGTCGATCCAAAGCCAGGCGAGCCAACACACGTCACGATCGCAACAACTCGTCCTGAAACAATGCTTGGCGATACCGCCGTTGCAGTTCACCCCAATCCGGATGAGTCTTTAGCTCGTTTCGAAGCTGGACTACGCGAGAAACTCAGCGAAGCTAGTCCGAAAGATCGTCCTGCTATCGAATCGCAATTGGAGCAGTTGGAGAATCGACGCAAGGAGTTACTGCCACAATTAGTGTTGCTTGCCAAAATGGCTAAAGAGGGACGTCAACTCAGGCTGCCAATTGTTGGCCGTGTTATACCTCTTGTTGCAGATGAGTGGGCTAAGCCAGAAATGGGCAGTGGATGCGTTAAGATTACGCCAGCTCACGATCCGAACGATTATGAAGTCGCGATTCGCGGCAAGCTACCAATGATCAACATTCTCAATTCAGACGGCACCGTAAACGAGAATGCCGGTCCCTATTGCGGTTTGACGATGAACAAAACTCGGCTAAAGGTAGTCGAAGAGATGGATCGACTCGGCCTGTTAGCTAAAACAGAAGACCACCAGATTGAATTGAAGCATAGCGACCGAAGCAAAACTCCAATTGAGCCTTACTTGGCTGATCAGTGGTTCGTCAAGATGGATCAATTGGCCCAATCTGCGATGGACGCTGTTAACGATGGCCGAGTTAAGATTTATCCTCCACGATATGCGAACGGTTACTTGGATTGGTTGGGCGAAAAACGGGATTGGCCTGTCGGTCGACAACTCTGGTGGGGACATCAAATTCCGATTTGGAGCCGTTCTTTTGAAAATGCAGAACAAGCAAAGTCGCTCAAGTTTCAATTGGAATCAATGTCGGAACGCTCCGCTGGCTTGATGACGGTTCAAATCGAAGAACCTGCAACTGTGCACGCGTGCGTTCGCCACTCCGATCCTGCTTTAGAACTGAAGCTACATTCGCTCGGATTGGTTCGCCAAGAAGACGTTCTTGATACATGGTTTTCATCCGCCCTTTGGCCACACTCGACCTTGGGGTGGCCTGAAAAGACTCCGGAACTCGAGTATTTCTACCCAACCAATGTCCTGATTACCTCACGTGACATCATTACGCTTTGGGTTGCCAGAATGGTCCTCATGGGCCTCAATAATGTTGGCGAAGTCCCGTTTAGTGAAGTGTTTATTCACCCGAAGATTCTAGACGGCTACGGCGAGACTATGTCGAAGAGCAAAGGGAATGGAGTTGACCCTATCGACGTCATAGACAAATTTGGGCCAGACGCACTCCGATTCGGACTGAGTTGGCTGTGCACCGAAACTCAAGATGTTCGCATGCCGGTCCAATACGAATGTCCACATTGTGAAGCCAAAGTCAACCAAACGAAAGAAAATCGACAAACTCCCACAGTTGACTGCGATTCCTGCAAAAAAACGTTCTCCACGCAATGGGCGGAATCAGCAGAAGACAAAGCTCATCCTAAAGCACCAGTCGTCAGCGATCGATTCGAGGTCGCTCGTAACTTTGTAAACAAACTATGGAACGCTTCGCGGTTCGTCATGATGAACCTTAGCGGCTACTCACTCCAGCCGACATCCAGCGCAAGCTTACCCTTAGAGGATCAATGGATTCTTTCTCAACTGGCGTCAGTAACGTTAAAAGTTGAGAGCGAGATTAAACAGTATCACTATGCTGAGGCAGCCAGAGCTGTTTACGATTTCGCCTGGGACCATTTCTGCTCGTTCTATGTGGAGATGGCAAAACCAAGACTTCAGGATCCTGATGCTCGGCATCAAGTTCAACGAGTGATAGCTCACGTTCTGGATAGAATGCTTCGATTACTGCACCCGATAACTCCATTTGTCACGGAAGCGATCTGGCAGCAACTGAATAAGATCACACGACAAAGAGATTTTGTTACAAACGAAAGCTCCGGAGATTGGATTGTACGTGCTCCATGGCCAACTCCTGACCCGGAGCACATCAAGCCGGAGATTGAAAAGCAGTTCTCGCACTTTGTTGCATTAATCGGTGCCGTTCGCGAAATTCGATCTAGGCAAAACATTGCACCGAAGCAACAGGTCTCTTTCTCTGTAAAATGTTCTGCGGAGATGCGAGACCTGCTAGCACCCATGAGCAAATTCCTAGAGGCGATGGCAAATGCGAGGGCCGAACAATGGAGTGATAATCCTGTCATTCCATCTGTTAACGCGGCCGTTTCCATCCCCGAAATGGATGTCTATGTTGACTTGACTCAATTCATCGATGTTGCAGCAGAGATCACGCGAAATGAAAAGCTACTCGCCAATCTCGTAAAGCAGATCCAAGGCAAAGAAGGACGATTATCAAACGAGTCGTTTGTCAGTCGTGCTCCAGCCGATATCATCGAGAAGGAACGACAGGCACTGGCTGAACTCGTGTCTCAACGCCAGGCGACAGTGGATGCGATTGAGAAGCTAAAGACGCTCTAATCGTCAGTGTGGATGGTGTGAAATCAGCGGAAGAAACTCGTTGGAAAACCACCAAAATACGGTGGTTTACTCATCGAGCTTCAGCAACTCCCTTATATTTAGGTTTAATTGTACCGTTGCTTTGCCCTTGAACCTAAAGACGACCCCATGGAAGACAATCCTTACAAAATCACGTCCGAAAACACACACTACACAGATTCAACCGCAGGGCCATCGGCTGGCGATTTAGACAAGTCAAGCGAAGATTTGGTATCAATAGCGCGGTGGCAAGCATTCTTTGGTTTTCTCGGAGCGTTTTCCTGCATTTTGTTGATGATAACGATGGTCTTTCAATTGCTGTTTGTGTTGGGCGCAGGGGGGGTAGGCGGCTTTGATGGACTGCTTTCGTTTGGGCTGTTTTTTCTCGTGTTGATTGCGTACGGTTTACCAACACTCAAGCTTCTCAAAGCTAGTCAGAGTGCTCGTCTATGCGCTCGGCGAGAAGAGAGCCTTTCGAAAATGATTAAGGCTCAACGATCGTTTTGGAGTACCATCGGGATTGTCGTTTGTGTGACGTTGGGACTGTATATCTCCTTTTTAGCTCTCTTGTTTTTTGGTTTATCCGCATCAAGTTCCTTTTAGGAACTAATCAATCGGCAGTCATCGGTTACAAAGAATCAGCAAATTACTCTTAAAACAAGGTTTGAAATTTTGAAGACTGTGATTTTATGTGGTGGACAAGGTACTCGAATGCGAGAGGAGACCGAGTACCGACCCAAGCCGTTGGTTGAGATTGGTGGAAAACCCATCCTTTGGCACATCATGAAAATGTACTCGTCTTTCAGTTTCAGTGATTTCGTTCTGTGTCTTGGCTACCGTGGTCAAATGATTAAAGATTATTTCCTACAATATCACGCTATGAACCATGACTTTACCATGACATTGGGGCGTGAGAAAAGCATCGAGTTCCACGATGTCGTAGAAGCCAATCCGTTCACCGTGACTCTAGCCGAAACCGGCTTGGCAACCATGACGGGTGGGCGAGTACTGCGAGTGTCAAAGTATATCACTGAAAAGACGTTCATGATGACCTATGGAGATGGTGTCTCGGACATTAACATTGCAGAATTAGTTCGATTTCACGAGTCACACGGCAAGCTTGCGACGATCACCGTGACACACCCGGTCTCAAGGTTTGGAATGGTCGATGTAGATAAATCGGGAGCCGTCGATCGTTTTGTGGAGAAACCAACAGTAGATTCATGGGCGAGCGCTGGATTTTTTGTTCTTGATCGCAAGGTTCTTGACTATCTCGACGGCGATGACTGCATTTTTGAACAACAGCCGCTAGAGAGACTTGCGGCAGATAATCAACTAGTTGCATTTCGACACGAAGGCTTTTTCTTCGCAATGGATACCTATCGAGAGGTGCTCCAGCTTAATCAATTGTGGGATCGAAACGAAGCTCCATGGAGGGTTTGGTAATTGCTAGACGTTCTCAGAGCTTATCGCGGCGCAAAGATTCTGCTTACCGGGCATACTGGTTTTAAGGGTGCGTGGTTGGCGAAATGGCTTGTCTCGCATGGCGCACAGGTTATTGGCTATTCTCTTCCTCCAGATGGCGAGCAGTCGCTGTATCAAGCGTTGGCTCTCGACGATCAACTCGAATCGATTGTGGGAGATCTAAGAGACTGCAACACGCTTTCCGAAACCATTGTTCGTGTCAGACCCGACTTCGTGTTCCATCTTGCGGCTCAATCACTCGTGAGAAGATCTTACAAAGATCCCTCGGGGACATTTTCATCCAACGTTACGGGAACCATAAATGTTCTGGAATCGTTGAGACAACTGGATAGATCGGGGACGACATGCAATGTGGTCATCGTTACGTCCGACAAATGCTATCGCAACCTTGAGCGGAATCATCCCTATATCGAATCGGACCCATTAGGTGGACTCGATCCGTATAGCTGCAGCAAAGCAATGGCGGAACTAGCCGTAGAAAGCTATCGGCATTCCTATTTCTCGCCCGGAACTTCAAGCGTTCGAGTCGCTTCTGCTAGAGCTGGGAATGTTATTGGCGGTGGTGATTGGGCAGAGGATCGAATTGTCCCCGACTGTATAAGATCGTTACAAATGAATGCGCCGATTGCTATTCGCAACCCAAACGCTTGCAGACCGTGGCAGCATGTTCTGGACCCATTATTCGGTTACTTACGACTCGGCATGATGTTGAAAACCGAGCAAACGAAAACAGAACTTAAAGCACTTTGTTCCGCATTTAACTTCGGACCTGCCCACGAGAGTAATCGAACCGTGGATTCATTGGTTGACCAAGTGCTCTTAAATTGGAACGGAACTAGACAATACATTCAACATGATTTCGCTCCACACGAAGCCCAGTTACTTCACTTATCCACGGACAAGGCCGAATCGATTCTAAATTGGAAACCGATCTGGGGCTTTGAAACCACGATTGACAGGACCGTTTCATGGTATAAACGCGTTCTAAGTGGTGAATCCGCGTCCGAAGTCACAACGGAACAACTCGGCGAATTCGAATCGGCCATCCTTTCTTCCTCAAGCCAATCTCCTCTCCCATGATGGACCGACCTCTCCATAACATTTCAAACGGGTATGTCAGTCAATGTCAAGTTTGCGGCAATCCCGATTTACAAGAAGTACTTAATCTCGGACATCAGCCTTTATGCGATACGCTATTGTCCTTGGAGGAGTTAACACAACCTGAAGTCCAGTTTCCATTGAGGCAAATGTGGTGTCCCAAGTGCACGCTATCACAACTAGATTACGTCGTTTCTGGTCCGGTCGTTTACCATCCTGAATATCCTTATCGTAGTGGCGTTACGCGGGAGTTGGCCGCATACCAAGCGGAACTTGCCCGTGACGTGGTCGCGTTGTTAAAGCTTTCAGCTGATAGTTTGGTCGTCGATATCGGTTCGAATGACGGCACGCTGCTTAGTGCCTTTCGCGACTTGGGCATGCGAGTTCAGGGGGTCGAGCCGACGAATATTGCAAAATACGCTGTGCGGGCCGGAATTGAAACCATTCAAGAGCCTTTCACCCCCTCGTCGGCTCAAAAGATCATCGAATCGCGAGGAAAAGCAAAACTTGTGACCGCAACCAACGTCTTTGCCCATATGCAGGGGCTAGGAGATTTTCTGGAGGGGTTGGAGGCGTTAGTAGATTCGGATGGATACTTTGTGCTGGAGAATCATTATCTTGGTGCGGTGATGGACCGCTTGCAGTTTGATACGATCTACCACGAGCATCTTCGGACCTATTCGCTCCGATCGCTGGTCACGTTGTTCGATTATTATGACTTTCGCGTTGTAGATGCTCTGAAAGTTAGCCGTTATGGTGGCAATATTCGGGTAGTCGTTGCGAAAGGCAAGTCATGTAATCCGTCGAGTCGTGTGACCGAGATACTCGCGGAGGAAGACGCATCAATGCGAGATCCTGGTTACTATCAAAGGTTTCGCGATCGATCGATTCAGTTAAAGAACCAATTCGTAGAACTCGCGATTCAGTGCGCTAAATCCGGTTCGTTATTGATCGGTAACTCCTGTCCAGGACGTTGCAGTACGCTACTCAATTTCGCTGGAGTAGGGCCTGACTTAATGCCCTATATTGCTGAACAACCCGCATCACTGAAGCTGGGTAAGTACCTGCCGGGTAAACATATCCCAATCGTAAACAACCAACGTCTTATCGACGAGCAGCCCGAGCACGTTATGTTGCTGGCGTGGCACTATGCGAAACCGATCGCGGAGCAGTTGCGAGAACGAGGACTAAGGTCAAAACTTTACGTTCCTATGCCCGAACTGGCACTCATGGAGATTTAGATTGTCGGCGTCGAACGATAGTGATTTCTGCAACCACAGGTCCGATGAACAGCGGTCGCTTGCATTTTTTGGTGGCGGCAGATGGGGCTCGATTCTATTCGAAGAACTTTTCAAGCAAGCCTCCCCGAGTACCAATCTTGTGTGGGTAACCAGGGATGCTAGCAAAAAGAAAGAGGAGTGGAGTCGTAAATCCATTCATGGAAATGTCGAGTTCATCGATGCGTGGCAAGATCGATTGGTCGATTGCGATGGGGCTATTGTGGCAACCTCTGTCGATCGCCACTATTCGCTCTCAAGAGATTTGCTGTCAGCGACTGTACCTGTTCTGTGTGAGAAGCCCCTAGCGGCGACACGCTCTCAGTTAGATCATTTGCGACAATTAGCAATAGAGAATCATTGTCCGTTTGGGGTTCATCTGGAGTTCGCTTATCTTACCTCGTTTGATGATTTTATAGAAAAAACAAAATCGATTGAGGTCGCGCGTATTCACGTGGAGTGGTTCGACCCAGAAATTGAGATCCGCGGAGGCGTTGAAAAGCGTGCTGAGTATCAGTGCGATATCATAAGCGATCAACTGCCACATGTTTGGTCTCTAGTATCCCGTGCCATATCGAACGGATTCGAGCCACAATTCGATTCGATTCACTACTCCCCCAGGAGGACGACAGTTTCCGGGACAATTGGAGCTATCTCCGCGGAAATTCAGCTAAGTCGCCGCCATAGTCAGCGCCGACGTTACATAAGCGTAAACGGAGGTGAAGCGACCTTTGATTTCAGTATCGAGCCCCCGACAGCGACGTTTCGCAACGCTTCTCTCTGCTTGCAGGCGAGCCTTATGCGTCCATTGCAGTACACAGTTAGCAGCTTTCTGGCTCAGGTCGACGCACACAAAAACGTTAATTCGGGTTTAGATTCTAACGATTCCGCATTGGGTTCCGATACACGCAACCGCTGGGCTATCACCGACTGGGCTTTGTCTGTTGAGAATTACTACGCATTTTTGTTGCAGTGTCTCCAATTGAGCGAACAAATGTCGACAATTCAAGACGGCCTCATCTCGCAGTTGCTTTCTGGTAGGAATTCCTTGCTAAAGGTTGACTCTTCGTTACCAGAGGAACATGTTCAGCTAGTATTAGATCGGTGGCTTCCCAAGGGAATTGCTTCCGGCGCGGGGTACAGACCGAGTCCGTATACTAACGATTGCGAACTGGCATTACAGATTGTGCGATCGCTTCAAAAACGCTCTTGAGCGTGCCGGTTGGTCGGTACTTAGAAATCAAGCTTACTTGGATAGGTATACAAATGACAAAGGGGTATTGGATCGCGAGAGTCGATGTTTCAAACGAAGAAGCTTACGGCCGATATAGAGAGTTAAACGGTATTGCGTTCTCGAAGTTTGGCGGCCGATTTGTGGTTCGCGGTCCTGCAGGCAAAGTCGTTAAAGGGGTGCCACGCAAGCACAATGTTGTACTCGAGTTCCCCACCTACGAAGCGGCGCTAGCTTGCTACGAAAGCCCGGAGTATCAAGCGGCCAAAAAGTTTCTTGATCTAGTTGGCGAGGTCGATCTGATCATTATTCCTGAGTACGATGCGTGACGGGTTCACTGTTTAAGTGAACGTGCAATCGATTCATCAAGCAGTCATCTAATCGATCAATCTACATTTCCTAAGAGAAGACTTCAACATACTGAGCGTAGGATGTTTCTTTGTGAGATGTGCAGCATGCTTTCTGGCAATTTTCTCTCCTTCTGCACCACCGATGGCTTCTCGTAGATCCGCCAAGATACTCGCGGCTTCTCGATAATTCTCAGTCCCTCGTTCCTCCACTAACTTCGATGTCTTTTTGAGCCATTCGTCGGGTGCCGCCTTGATAGCGACCATTCGTGACTGTCGTTCCTTTTCGGCTTTTTCTGCGTCACGTTTGGCTTTCGCCGCTGCCTTGATCCGTTTCTGCTGGACAACTTTGTCTCGAACGGTTTTGACTAAGTCCATTAGCGTTTCGGCAGACCTTTGGAGGTTCGATGTAGGCCAGGCAATGGCTGGCAGTTGAGACCGCATTTCAGAAAGAAGCGAATTCCTCAGGTCGACAGGATCTCCAGAAAGTAACAGCCGAATAATCTCGGTAAGTTGATTGGGTGACAAAGATGAAATCCAATTCCGTTCCATGGTCGACTTGATCTCGTCTAAATTAAAATCCGGAATCCCCTCTGACGCCGCTTCGATCATGAGTGGATCGAGTTCAAATAACGATAGAATGCACTTTGCTGATTCGGGAAAGTCGGCAAGCCCATGTGGCACCGGTGGCTCGACTAACTCTTCAAAATCCTGATTAATATCATGAAGACAACAGAGCCAAATAAAGTAAAACGCCCTTAAGTCTCCCGAAGCGAACATTTCGCGGAGCACGGTTGCCGCTTCGAACAAGTCATCGAACTCCATTTCTAAATAGGAGACATCCTCGAGCGCAGGGGCGATACTTAAAATCCCACCGACGCCATCTTTATCTTTCGTCCAGCTCAGCCCCTCGGACTTCATGTAGCTGGAAATCACGCCGCCGGAGAAAGGCAACCCCATGGGCAATCTCAATCTCAACTCACGTTGCCCAAAGTTTGAATCCATGACAAAAATGTCATATCCATTGCGAAGCATACCATTAATGTCACCGCGAAACGATGAATAGTGATACTCGACGGAATAAGCCCATTTCGAAAACTCAGCACGAGAAGATTGACGATCCATGAACTCCATCTGTTCGTCCGTAAGTGGACGGTCAATGGCCCGAAACTCGACGACTTGAAACTCACTCATTTCGTTTCTTTGATTTCGTAGTTAAGACTGTTTTCATAGGGTGCCATTGCCCCCACTCGGACGAACAAAGTTATACCAACGATATCCATCGGGCAAGACGTTCGATACAGCAAACTCCAGATGTAGAATTCTTCTATGACGCGTAGTTCCCTCGACGGATGCTCCGCTAGCGTGGCTGATTAGCGGTCGCATGGCCAGCACGTCCCCTGCGAGCGCGTAAATCGTGACTGCTTGATCGACTCCCGCTCCCTCACTTTCGCTCGAGACATGGGAGCCAGGAATGACCCGTAGCGGTCCATTTTCGTCGGTCACATCATCGAGATGAATACGGAGAGTCAACATTTGCTTTAAAACATCATCATGTGCAATCACATGCGGAACATCAGCTTTGAGGGTTGGTCGAGTAAAAATCGATGAGGGAAGTTTGTTGTCCATGACGGCGATCGAAGTGTCTTTGTGCCACGGTAGGCTCCAGCTTCGTTCAGGTGGTTTATCAAAGAACAATGCCCGCACGAGCCCAAAGTCTTTGCCGAGTTCGTTAGATAGCAACTCGAACATTGGCTCCGAATTCCAAACAGCGGAGACTTCGGGAATAGAGTCAATCAAATTTCTAGCTGCATAAACATGTCCCCGAATCGATCGAGCACGAATCGATTCTGATTCCGTCTCAAACGCGTCATTAAACGCATGCAACAACCGAAGAATCATTTCTGTATCCACGGCATGCTCCATCATGCAGAATCCATCGTGAGATAAGCTCCAACCAACGTGAACCATAGGGAATTCCGAAAAAGAAAAAATGAAAAATGATCGTCGGCCATTCTACCGGGCGTTGATCGGTAGGGACAAACGTGAAGGCATTTCGGAGAATTTGTTTCCTGGTGACCGGACGTGTCACGCGGCTGCTAATAAATACCAATGTTGGGACACGGCATCCCGACGAATTCCCCGCAGCCGCAGGCCGCTTGAATCAGGATCATTCAAATGTTGTTTCTAAGTCGCAAAGTTGGTGAGAAGATAGTCATCGGTTAAATTTAGTGCCATCCACATTTTTGACTCGCGGAACTTACGGTTTCTTGGTTTCCAATACCCAAAGCAGAAATTCGTTGTGTCGACTTTTGTTTCGATTTCGGTTGTCGGGTAAAGAAGTGGCGTTTAGCAGCCATTGAAAGCCAATCGATGCATGCAACTAGCGTGGCGGACAAGTCGTGTTGACCGTCCACCATTGTTTTGGGGCTATGTATCGCTGCGAGTTCGTAGTGAAGCGAGCTTAGGTAAAGCAAGCTGCTGCTCGGCGCTGGCCTCGATGCCAACGCCTGCCGATGCGCTCCGCATCAACCGACATCGAGTCCGAACCACCAACGCATCGACTAAAGTACTTCTTAAAATTCCATACCAAGTCCGACAGCATCTCCGGTACAACTCCACATGCGATCAACGCATCGCTCAATGGCTTGGGCAAGAGCACTGTTCCCGCACTCGGCTTATTCTCCGCAACCCAGCAAAGCAGCTTCTTGTAGCTGCTCCAGTCGATTCGCAGAAATCCTTTATTGCTTGCTCGAAGCCCCTCACGATGCACTTGCGGGTCACTCGATTTTACCTCTGCACTTAAACTCAGAGGCGCAAGCCAGCCGTCGCGCGGGACTCGTTTGACTGGAACCTTCTTCTTAGTCTTAAGATCCTGACGCTGCTCTGCAAGTGACCTGCGTCGCTGAGCTATCGATTCTTCGTGCGTGATCGGTACTAGATCAAATGCCGCCGAAGGAATTTGCTTGCCCTTTTCCGATTCGATACGATCGTAAACCGACGTGTGAATCGATTTTTCGAGACTCTCAGTCATAGCTGCTCGAACGGGGTTCAAGTCAACATACATTGCACAAGCCAACAAACCTGCATCATCAACAATTCGTTGAGCTTTGAACCGCCCTTCCCAGAACCTCCCGGTGCACCCGTCTTGAGCGTTTGCCATGCGGGCAATCGGCTCGGCGAGGGCGCGCATAAACCAGGATATATCGGACAGTCTGGTTCGGATCATCGCTAACTGATCGGGATCACCGAGGACCCGCTGGACATCAATTTTCGATGGTTCGGCGAGGTGTTCTTCCATTCTGTGGCCGGGGAAAACGCGAAGCCATCGAATGGCGACCTCTTCGTCGGATAGGTTTGCCAAGACATCGGGCCGGCTACGCAGGATAACATGTACGTGATTCGAGAGGATCGCGTAGGTAAGAATATCGATGGCGAAGACCGAAGCGAGAGCCTCGAATCGGCGTCGAATCCATTCACGTCGATAGGAGTAGTCGATACCTGAGACATCGTCTTCGCCGGCCAAAAAAGCTCGGCGCACGCATCTTTGGACGCAGTGAACGATAGCGATTTCATCGTGTCGAAACTGTTCGGAACGTAAGGGTCTAACCATGATCTGAATCCTTAAAGTAACGAGATATGAGAATGATACCCCACAACCGCAAAAAGGACAACATAAGGTGGATGGCACCAAATAATCGATGCGATCTCTTAATCAATGCTTAACAGATTATTGTCGCGAAAATGGTGGGCAAATTTGTACGGTTTGGGTAGACTATGGCGTCGGTCTGGGGTGGAGTTACGTCAACTCCTCAACCATCCCGGTGTTTTTAGGGGGTCGAATCTAGAGAATTCAACTATGAAAAAATTATTGGTCTTGGCCTCGCTGCTCACAGCCCTTTTAGCTGGTCAGGCAGATGCAGGGATTACAATCAGTGGCGGCAATGTTGTCGTTATGCGAGTTGGAGCAGGGAGCACTGCCCTTACCAATGCTTCAACTGCCATGTTTTTGGAAGAGCGCAGTGGATCTACTGGTTCCTTGGTTCAAACCTTCGCTTTCGACACAACCGGTGCCAATCGGTTGACAATGAGTGGGACCGCGACTTCTGAAGGGAAAATTAAGTGGTATAACGGTAATCTGGCAGTTACGGGTTACGATTCAAATGCGGGAGTTGCTGCGATCAACGGAACGACGTCAATCTCTGTCAATAGGTCGATTGCCGTAATCAATACCGACACTGCAGCCATGACGTTCACAAGACTCAACGATGCTTATTCAGCTAATAACATCCGTGGAGCAATTTCTGACGGCACGAATATTTGGACATCTGGAACAGCAACTGGTGCGAGTTCTGGCGTAAGGCATGCTACTGTGGGTGCCACAACTAGCACACAGTTGAGCACGACCGCTACAAACATAAGGACTGTAAATATTGCAGACGGGCAACTTTTTGCTTCACACAACTCTGGGGCAAGCAATCGGATCATGCAGGTGGGAGTCGGGCTTCCTACAACCGCTGGGAATACGATGACTGGACTCGCTGGAATCCCAAACA
The DNA here is from genome assembly GCA_046344995.1 of Pirellula sp. Lineage (GTDB taxonomy): Bacteria > Planctomycetota > Planctomycetia > Pirellulales > Pirellulaceae > JBKCUI01. Next base: position 111,241 of record JBKDKR010000046.1, on the reverse strand, counting down.
ACACGTCCAATTACGATTTCTTCCTTGCCGACCTGGACAATGCTGTTGCAGGGTCGGATACGTTGTTTACAACAAGAGGGAACTTTATCGATAAGTACTCGTTGGTGAGTGGCACTTGGAATCTTAATGGTTCAATCGACCTTGGGGCGGAAACATTTGGGCTTTCGGGAATCGAGCAAGGGGGATCGGTACGATTCTTCGCGAACACGGCCGGTTTCGTTCGTGGCTACGACCTAACCTCTGCTTGGAACACCTCCTTCACAGCGACGCAGCTATGGACAGTTAATGCTGGATCAAACACAGCGTTTCGTGGCGTGGCTGCTGTACCAGAACCATCTTCGATGGCTCTTCTAGGTTTGGTGGGACTAGGTGGATTCGCTTTCCGACGATTCCGAACCAAAAAAGCTCAAGGCACTCAGACTTTGTAAAAATCTTTCCTTTGCAAAAGTTTTATACGTTCTGCGAACATAATCACTTAGGTTGTACGGAGTTTATCCCGTGCAGCCTTATTTTTTTGCCTTACGTAGAACAACATTTGCGTTATATGACATGCTTGGGCGATAGGAAATTTCCGAGTGTCAATAAAGATCAGCTTCTGTAGGTTTAATCAAATGAGGCGACAGCAGTTATGCCACAACGAAGTCTCGTAAGTGTTGGATTCTTTCTTTTGGTCGTTTTTCTCACCAATGACCATAACCTCTGGTCGGACATAATTGGCGGGCAAAAAGTCGACGCGACAAAAAAAGTCGCTAAAGATGGTAAACCTGATCCACTTGGACCTGCTCTCGATGCATTCGAGAAACAAAATTTCTCGGAGTTTCAAACTGCATATAGGTTAGCAACTGTTTATCTGCCTCTCCCAGCCGAGGAGGTCTTTTGGAGCCGTCTTTTACTCGATGACGGGCGAATTGAAGAAGCGATCGCAATGCTGGAATCATATCAGCAAACGTCCCCCAATGATCCAGAAGTTTACATGACTTTCGGCTTTGTTGCGATGAAATCGCGTCGATGGACAGACGCACAGTTACAATTTGAAAGGGCTGAGACACTGATTGCCCAAGGTCAATTACAAAAGGAAAGATGTAATGACGTAGTACCTGGTCTGATACAGCTTCAGGCCGAAGTTGCCTTACAAAAACAGCAATGGGAGTCGGCGGAAAAGTTTTTTGTTCAGCTCAAAGAACTACTACCAGATGACCCGCTCCCTCCTTATCGTATTGGTCTGACACAAGTCCTGTCAGGTCGTTTGGAAGAGGGTATTGCGACAATGAAGTCCGCTAGAAGTTCCAGCCACGAGCTACCATGCCCACATTTGACCGTGGCCGATACCTTGATTCAAAGTAGGCCTTGGTTCACTAACCCAGACGAAGCGAAAATCATTGAATGTCAGTTCCGAGAAGCGATTTTAGGTTCACGAGAAGAGATCGAACCTTGGCGTGAGTATCTAAAGTGGCTTCTTATGATGGACAGGTCCAGCGACGCTTTAACCTATCTAGAAAAAGTCCCTGAAACAGTGAGAACTTCTAGGGACATGTCGTTTATCAGAGCGGTATCGCATCGGTGCATTGAACAATACGAAGAAGCGGAATCGATTTTGGTGGAATTGCTTAAATCGAATCCAGGGGACGTCGAAGTTTCAGATCAGCTGATTTTGGTTTTGTTGAATAGTACGGATTCTGAGAAGAAGAATCGAGCAAAAGCAATGGCCGAAGAAAACTTGACAAAGTTTCCAAATATTGAAAATGTCATAGCGACGGCAGGTTGGGCGTCACTTTGCTTCGACGAGATTCAGGCAGCAGATCAAAGATTATCAATGCTATTTTCCCGAGGGGTTCTTTCGCCCCAATCGGCATATTTTGTTGGTAAACTACTGGAGCGACTTGATCGTAAGGAAGAAGCGAATAGTGTTTTTAAATCTGCGATCGAAAAGACTGGTATCTTCCCAGAACGCCCCGTTTTGAAAAAGAAAATTTATCGTCAAGAAAAGGAATCACAGGAATAGACATGCTTCTAAATCGATTGAAACCGTTCGAACGCGATAGTAAACAAGAAACTAAGTCCTCGTAATTCTGCCACTAGCTCACCCTGCGGAATTTGATTTTTGGGTTTCCTCTAACAAGGTTATCCGCACGTTTTGGCAATAATCGCGTTTTTGTTTAATTCTTCCATGCTCATGCCGTAACGCGTTCCAAAAAGAAAAAATGGCCCTAATGCTAAATGGATCTAATAGATCGGAGATATCTGAACGTACGATAGTGTTGCCACGGGTATCGCCAAAACCCGCTCGTCCTTCCAGCTTTTCGTTCGACTCCGCGCTGAACGTGCGACCACCAGCGTGTCTTTAAAATCACGTTCGTTTAACCAGCCGATTGTTCTGTTTTGGGTTGGCAAGTCAGGTCCGGCAAAACGGGGTGGGAATTGATAGATCTCCTGGATAAGCAAGGAACATTCAGAGTGTTTTTCTGGGCGAGGTATTCAGCGGAAAACGGAAGTTAATCCAGGGCGAACCAGGAACAATCAAAAACCTATAGGCTCTATCCCATGCAAAAGATGAAACGCAAAACAACTACCTATCATTCCCGATAATTGTGTCACGCAAACCGTTTGGAACTTAAACAGGCTCAGGATCGATGGTTTTCCATCTACCTGCCGATCCCCATCGCTATCCATTCTTTGATCAGTCTGCCCAATTGATCTACGCTGCTGGGACTCGGAAAGAACGATTCCACCGTCACCGGGCCACCTTCGGGGCGAGACCAGAAGTCGACGGGGATGGGCTCAAATTGCAAACCGGCTTGCTCAGCCAGCTTCATCGCCCTGGGCATGTGAAAGGCACTTGTTAACAATCCACACCGCTTGCCTCGCCATAGGTCCTTTCGACTCGCCAATTCAGTCATCTCGGTAGACGTGTTCTGACCTTCAAACAATACGATATCTGCTTCCGGTATTCCCAAATCTCTCCATAGCCGCACTGTCTGCTCGCTTGGCCCCTCTCCCTGCTTTAGCTCTCCGATTAACGATCCCTTTAACTCTAGAACGCTTCCTGTAGTGACCAGCTTTTTCGCTTTTCCCTGATGGTAAAGCCTCGCTGCAAAGCCCATCCTATCACCGGCCGATCCAAACTGTGGGTCTCGAGTTGGTCGGGTAGAACTGCCACCTCCCAACACAACTACCACATCGTATGGTTCTATTTCATCGAACGGTATGCACACATATTTCTGCTCCCATTTCGCGATCACTTGCTGGACCACATAGGGAGCCGACGTACCCCAAACTAGCACCGCAAGCAGCATCAACCCGCGAAACACACCTCGCTCGCCGCGACGTCTGGCGACCAAAGCCGCCGTGATAATTCCGAACCACGCCAAAAACAGTGGATTCGTCATGGCTGTTAGCGCTTTCTCCATGCCTGCGCGGCCAGTAAAGCGATAGGCAATCAACATAGGCAGAGCAACCAACAAAGAACTGCACATAAACCCAGTACCAAACCAATCCATCAGACTCGTAGTTGGTTTCGCTTTTTCTTCTCGGCTCATGATGTCAACTATTTGTTTGGTAAAGGAATGATGCCCTGCCAATCGGCGGGAGGAGTCCGACCATGCTGAGCGATAAAAACGGTTAAGAAATCTTTTACGCGATCTTCAGCGGGTACATGGTGCAGCAATCGAAATGCGGCATCCCAATCTCCTGCTTGTAAACACTCTAACGCTTGTTCGTATGCACGAATATGTTCGTTTGAAAGCAAGACGCCCTCTCCTTCGGGTGGCAACAACTCGCTTACGGTTAGTGGGGTTGTAACCCCATAGGGAATGACCCTAGCAACCTTACGAATACGAAAGGATTCCGGACAACAACTTGCTAACATTTTGGCAGTTGTTTCGTCGATCAAGATCGGTGCTTGTAGTTGTTTTGTCATACTCTCCAATCGAGCGGCTAGATTGACAACGGGTCCAAACACAGTCACTTTAACTTGATCAACTGTACCAATTCGTCCCGCAACTGCACGGCCGGTGGCCAGTCCCAATCCAGCTCGGAAGCCAAAAAGCGGATGGTCTTTTCGTTTGGAAGCGTCTTCGAATTCGGCTCTAATAGCCAGTGCAGCGTGAGCAGCGTGATGGACGGCATCCGATTGCGCCAGTGGCCACCCCCAGAAACCCATCGCGGCGTCACCATGAAAATCACCGACAACTCCATGGCTCGAGAGAATATGGTGGGTCATCACCCCCAAGGCATCGCTAACTCGCTGGAGCAACTCTAACAGTCGGTCGCTGCTCTCTTCGCTTCGCCTCGAGAACCCTCGCAAATCGCAGAACAATACCGAAACATCCGTCTCTCGTGGAGCGAGAACTTGATCGGGATCAGCCGTTGCGAGCGCTCGTTGAACGACGGGTGCAAAAAACGGTCGCAGTGAGTCTTGCCTCCGCAAAAGCAATCGCGTTTGCCTCAGAGAACTAATTGTAGTGGCCGTCAATTCTGCGAACTTCAGTTCGTCTTGTAGTCCGTGCTCAATTTCAAGCGTTGAATTCTTTTGCGGTGCCACTCCCTCGATACCTGAAAAATCACCGGCGACATAAATCGCCCAGCCAGGGCATGCTTCTCCTAGGATTGGGGTGCAAAATGCCCAGTCGACGTTTTCACTTTGAGTAAAAGAGGTTTTGGCTATGTATTGATTTCGGTTCCAGATGTTGAGAACGCTTTGTTGAGTTTTGAGGGCTTGTTGAATCAATCGAGCTGACGGAGCGAAGGGTTCGCTGATGGTACTTCGCGAGTCCCAATGCAATACGCGGATACCGGACTCCTGATGTGTTTTAGACGATTCGTTTGAGGCGTTGACGATGGCAGACTCTTCATAATCATCCGAGTCAATTTGCATAGCCGGGTCGGACACGACGGCCACCAAAGCAGCGCGGGGTATCCCCTGCATGAGCATGCTCACGACGCGCACACATAATTCATCATCGGATCGACTGCCCGAGATTATTTCCGGCAACCGACTTAAAGCTTCGATACGTCGATCAGCATCTCGATAACGGTATTGCCTTAACTGCGCTGGTGCGAACGTAAGCTCAGTCATCGCGGGAGGTGCATCTCCCGCTGAAACCATCCGAATCCGATGGTCAACAAGACTAAAAGTAGTCTGACCAATCACAAAATGTTCACCGATACCAACGTCGAAGTCGTCTCGACGCAGTCCCTTGAAGAAAATGGGATTTCGCGAATCAATCATTCTATGCACCGTTAACTTGATTCCGTTCCAAGTTAGTTGCGCGTGATTGCGAGAAATGCGATCATCCCATGGCACAGACCAACCCGAAGATGAACGGCCTAAAACGAGTGTCGCGATTGAATTACCGTCAGCACTTGGCAAAGAACGGCGCCAGCGGTCAGTGATAGAGGGGCCCTGGGCAATCAAATCAGGCATCGAACCATCCTAGATGAGCGGCATTTTCCCATGACATTACAAAGTTAGAATTCTGAGTATACTGAATGATCGGACCGAATTGACCTCGAACATCACTAGTAATATGGATTCAGAACAACTGGCCTCCGATCCGGCTGACTCAGAATTGATGCGACGAATCGACGATTCGCTGAGCCACATCTGGATGGTTAGAACATTCCTAAAGCACTCCGACGAAGCCGCTGAAGATGAGGAGTTAGCCGAGGTGCACCGCGAACTCTATGATTTCATGCTGGCATTAGGCCCTTCGATCGACGCCGGGGATGCGAAGAAATACTTGCACCTGGCGCGCAAGAAATTCTCAAAACTAAAGCGAATCGCTGAACATTTTGCGGAAATCCAACCCGATGTTTCCGGTCATATGAATTTCAAGATGGCTTCAAAATCGCTGGGGATCGCGGTTGCTCAGATCGAGCTTCTGCTAAAGTAGAACTATTGCCCCCCTACTGTGCCCCCAAATTGTCTCCTGGCTTCCCGATTCTAACATTTGCTAAACTCTTCCCCGTCCACAAAACCGATTCGACTTAGTTGCCCTAAGTTCGCGATACCAAGGTGAAATGCCGTGAAAATTGAGTTTGAGTTCATTGGGCCCTACAAAATTGTCCGCATCTTGGGACAGGGTGGGATGGGAACCGTTTATCACGGCATTCATACAAAGTCTGGAGATCCCGTTGCAATTAAGATCATCGCTCCGGCACTGGCCCAGCATCAACGGTTTCGACGTCGGTTTGATGCTGAAATTCAAACGTTGCTCAAGCTCAAGCATCCGAACATTGTGCAACTAATTGGTTCCGGCGAAGAAAAGGGAATGCTGTTTTATTCGATGGAGTACGTCGACGGGGAGAATCTTCAGCAACAGCTTCGGCGTGAAAAGCGAATCGATTGGCAACGCGTTATCGAAATAGGGATCGAAACCAGTTCAGCACTGAAGCATGCACATGATTTCGGAATCATTCACCGCGACCTGAAGCCTGCCAATTTGATGATCGATAGCCAAGGTCGAGTGAAGCTAACCGATTTTGGGATCGCAAAACTATTTGGCGCGGCGGACGCGACTGTTGAGGGGTCCATTCTAGGCACGGCAGACTTTATGTCGCCTGAACAAGCGGAAGGTAAGCCAGTGACCGTCCGAAGCGATTTGTACGCACTAGGGAGCGTTTGCTACGCAGCTCTGACTGGTCGAGCCCCCTTTCAGGGTAAAACGGTGCCAGAGGTGCTTTTTAACGTTCGCTACGGTACGTTAACTCCTATCTCGGAACTTGTGAAAGATGTGCCCAGCGAATTGAGAGATTTGGTTGAAGAACTCCTAGCAAAAGATCCTTCCCGACGCCCACCTACCGGATTGGTGGTTGGCAATCGATTCCAGTCACTCAAGATGGGCTTGGCTAATCGGACACAAGTCGCCGAGGGTAGTGATGCGAGCCGACTAAAAGAACTAACAAGCATAGATATCGATCCAGAAATTCTAAGTGACCCACGGATCAGTAAGGATCAAACGGTATTGGTTCTGGATCGGACCAACATGAAAGAGGATAAGCCTTTTTCAAAAAAGGAAGCCACACGACCCGAATTCCCTTCGCGCGCAGGACCTAACGAAAAGACGGTAGCGGCGGAACTCGGACAAGGCCGCGATTCTATGGATGATCTCAATTCAGATCGACCTAGTGGCATTGAGCATATGGGGCAAACCAATTTTAAAGAGTTTGAAGAAAAGGATCGCCGCAGAGTAACTCTTACCTCGAATGAACCGACAGATCACGCTGGGCTGGCACAGTGGATACCAATCGCCGTTCTAAGTATTGCTTTGTTCGGATGCATTGGAGCAATGATTTGGCTACTGCGTTCCCCGTCTGCGAATACTCTATATGGTGAGATTTCGGAAGCTATCGCCAGCAATGACGAAGAAGCGTGGCTCTCAGTCGAATCCACCGCACTAAAGTTTCAACAATTGTATCCTAATGACCCTCGTATCTCAGACGTTGAGGCGGCCCTAGGTGAAATCGATGCCATTCAATCGGTTAGGACACTTCAGCGAAAGGCAAGACGCGGATCGGGAGATCAATTGACCCCAATGCAACAGGCTTTTCTCCAATGCATCGAAGCCCAATCCCTAGACGCGAGCATCGCAATTCGCAAATACCAGGCTTTTCTGACTATGTTTGCGGGCGAGTCGGACAATAGTAAATTATCAAAGCTATTGGTAGCACAAGCAAAACGCTCCTTAGCTATGCTCGCTCAAGAACGCGACTCAAGAAAAAACGAAGCCCTCGAGGAGCTTGAAAAACAAGCGGATTGGGCTCAAACGAATCTATCACCGGAACTTCGGCGAAAGTGGTTCGCCGCCTTGATCGAGCTCTTCGAAGATAAAGTTTGGGCCAAGGGATTGGTGGAACGAGCAAAGAAACAGTTGACACCCGAAGAAACTAAGAATTAAGCCCTCCCATCGAATGACTGCATTCGAGTCCTGGGCTGGGGTGGCAAGGCATGCTAAGGTTCGAGAGCCAACTCGATGAAACCTACATCTTCGAAACGATTCACTTCATATGTCGATTGTATCCGTTCAGAATCTTACAAAACGCTACGGTGAATTTTCGGCACTCAATGGTTGCACATTGGATGTTCCGAAGGGATCCGTTTTCGGATTGCTGGGGCCAAATGGAGCCGGTAAAACGACTTTGATACGTAGTCTCTTGGGCTACATAAAACCAACCTCCGGGATTGCAACGATTGACGGATTTGACTGCATAAAGGAGTCTCTCAAAGTTCGAGAACGCACCAGTTACTTGCCAGCAGAAACCAAGCTATTTCGGACAATGAAGGGGATCGATTGTATAGAGTTCTTTTCTAGCATACATCCGAGTGGCGATTTCCAACGTGCGAAGAGAATCGCGGAACGGTTGCAGTTAGACTGGTCAAAACGTGTTGCCTTTATGTCGACGGGCATGAGGCAGAAACTAGCTATTAGCTGCGTCATGAGCTGCTCAACGAGCGTTATTATTCTTGATGAGCCAACCGCGAATTTGGATCCGAACGTTCGCGCAGAAATTTTGGTATTGGTCAAAGAGGCGCAGGCATCGGGAGCAACGATCGTTTTTTGCTCGCACGTTCTAAGTGAAATCGAAGAGATTTGTGACCAAGCTGCCATTTTGAGACGGGGCGAGGCTGTCGAGACAATCGATATCAAGTCGATGAAGGCTGTGCATAAAGTCCGAGGAACTCAGTCCCTCACAAGCCACAACTGGTCGAATCATCAATCGATTCGCGGTTTCGTGCAACGGGATAACCACGTGGAGTTTGAACTGGACGGGGACTTTGCTAATCATTTGGAACTATTGCAAACAATGCAGCTAGGAAACATGGTAGTCGAATCTGTCGGCTTGAGAACCGTGTACGATCGTATTCACACCGAAGCCCAATAATCGAACTTCCCCCAAAAGCCTGTCGCCTGAATTCTTGCCAACCTTCCAGCATGCGAAATCCCGCAATCATTTACATCCACTTGCACCCTATTAAACATACAACGAGGCGCGAACAACTCGTCCGAAAATTAATCATCCAATGATTGGAAGTTGCCCCCAAACCAAGTCTCTTTCCCGGTTGTGGAGTTTCTAAGTCACAGTCCTTAACTACAAAAACGTTGCCAAAATCTGCTGAGATGATTTTGATCAACTGTCCTTCTTAGAAGATTATCATTTTTTCGAACGTAATCGATTCGACGCTATGGCCTAAAAGGGCTTAGTCTATGTCTTTTGAAAAATCTTGTCCAGCAAATACGTTGTAGAGAGATCCGATGATTGTGAGATCCAATCCCTTGTCGCAATCAATACAAAAAAACGTCGACGTGCAATTAAATCACGTCGACGTTATTAGTAATTTAACCCGTCGAGACCAACGACTTTGCCATCTAGACTGAAGCAGCAACGCGGGTTGGAGCGATCTGGTATGCTCTCGATCGGAACAAGAAATCGATTAGGTTTCCTTCGTGAGGTTGTAACCAATTCAGTCGAGTTGTTGGGATTGGTCCAATATTCAAACGATCTATGTGCGTACAGTTAGTCAGCTCGTCGATCCAGTTCGCATCGTCTGTGATTGCAGTGCAAATAAGTGTTTGCCCCATCGCTTTGATCATCTCTTTTTGGCTACATTCTACGACGGATACAAATGGGAACATGTACTCCTTCATCGCAACACCCTTTTGAGCGTTGGCAGCGTGCACCACCATCGGCCGCAAATAAGCACATCTTTCCTTTTCAATCATCCTAACACCGTACGATGACGTCATATCAGTTACACCTGATTCAGCAAGATCCTGCTGAACCATGGCCCAAGTACCCTTTGCCATCTGAAGGTTGGTGAATGCCGCTAAAGCTGCATTGGGATCTTGTGGCGATGTGACATCGACCGGACCGAGGCGTTCCGCCAACGCTTCAGCAATTTTCTTCGTATGCCTTGGGGCCCAAATTCCAGAGCAGTTGATACAACCACGCCCCGAATTAACCAAAACAGATTCGACCATCACATCGATATAGTCCTCCCACGAATCAACCAGATCTTCCCCTAAAACGATCTTGGAGAACCCTGGACCGTGCGGCTGAACCCTAGGATTCCCGGAATACTGTTGAACAGTCTGAGCGCTGCCAAAGATCATCGCTTTTTCACACTTACTCAGGAGCGTGGTACCGACGTCGTGTCCGCCTGGGTAGAGGCTAAATGCTTCAGCAGGAATCCCTGCTTCGACAAAAGCACTGATCATTCGATAAGGAGTCCATGGTTCTTGTGAACCTGGCTTCAAAACCAATCCTACTTGGAGCGGTACTGCCGGCAACCAAAGGGTGTGAACCCCTGGCGAATTGTTGGGCAGAACCGCCCCGAGAATCGGAGATTGGCATTGGTAACTAACCGTGACATTACGCCCCTCTTCGCCATAACCTCTCGCAAAAATCTCGAGATCTAATCCACGAGTCAGAGCGTCCAAGATTCGATCGATATTGCTGAGAACGAAACAGTTCTTTTGCATGTTCTTTCGACACATGTGCTCGGGTAATCCCGTGCTCGCTGACTGCTGATGGATAAAGTCATCAACAGTTTGTATGCCGTCTCCGAGTGGTAACGACTCATGCTCAAAAAGATGAGCAGCTTTTTTGCATCGATCGACAAGTTCCGCTGTTGTAAGGGAACGCAAGGCCTTTCGAGCGTTGTCAGCCTTGCGCATGTCCATTTGGACCATGCCGCCGTTTACCTGACCTATTTTCGCGATGGGTTCGCCGGTTTCGAAGTGATAAACCTCTTGGAACTCCAGGGACTTGTATTGCTTGCCCCATCTAATTGGGTTGATTGTTAACACTTGTGTGCTCCTGTGCTATGAGTTAGTAAACGCCAACGGTCGTTGTCGAGGCGAAACCATGGTAAGGTCTCACTCCGCTCACACCATCCCACGGATACTTGTGATAAGGAAGTTCACGTTCTCCTTCGTCCCGTTCCATAAACCCTGGGACAAAAAACTCTTTGGTCATTGTGTAAAGCTTAACGCGCCCCGTCTGTCCATATCCAACCGGAGTGTTGTAGTCATTGAATTCGACGACCTCTACGACCGCCCTTGGTTGAGGAGCGTAGTAAGCAATGGTGTAACCATCTTCTGCTGTAATGTTTCTTGAACATGCCAATCCCATCAACGTATTTCCGTAGGTCGGTGTCATATAAACACCGCTCTCTTCGGTCGGCCCCCCTAAGAGCTCTTCAACGCAAAAGCGCGTCCATTGTGGTGTGAACTCAGTGCCGCCGGAGAATATTCCAGTAATACCAACCTCTTGGATCGAGGTCCCTTTATCTGCAAGACCCGCTGCTAATGCCTCGAGCAACTTCGGCGTGGTAAACATGCATTTGATGTCGTGGCCAGCTGTCAAAACAGTGATAGCTTGATCTATGCAGTGCTTCTTGTACTCTTCAAGGTGCTCCATCCAACCCTTTTTGATCAACTTGATAACCCACCTAGGGTCCAGATCGATGCAAAAACAAATGCCCCCTCGGTACTGGCAGAGATGCTCAACAGCCAACCGAAGTCGACGAGGTCCTGATGGACCGAGCATCAACCAGTTAGAACCGCGAGGAAAATACTCGTCGGGCAGAGTGTCACTGAAGTTCTCATAGTCGATTCGGAAGTCATCGATTACTACACGACTCTTGGGAATTCCTGTCGTTCCGCCCGTTTCGAAAACATAGGTCGGCTTTCCTGCTAGTCCCTTTGGAATCCAACGATTTACAGGACCTCCACGCAACCACTCGTCTTCGAACTCAGGAAACTTTTTCAGATCGTCGAACCCCTTAACTTCTGTCAGTGGGTCGAATTTGAGCTCGGACTTCTTAGCAAGCCAAAAAGGGGAGCCAGTTGAGTCGTGAAAATGCCATTGGACTGTCTCGTAGGCATGTTTGTCCAAGACAGATTTGGCATCAGCGATTTGTTGTGGAGTCGCTAACCACGAAGGTGTTGCTACAGTCATTTCGTTTCTAAGAGCTCGAAAAATGATAAACGCGTGGTAACTGCTTCACCGCAGCACGCCCTACATTGTAACGATTCTTGGGAAGCCCCCCAGCAGCCTTTAAAAAAAGACAGGCTGCTAAGTGATTGGATTCAGCACGATAGACTTGCCATGATCGCTGCGATCGCATTCTTCGCATTTCATCGCTAATCGTTGCTTGTTCGATTCATCTTCCGCATCACTCTCGCTAAATACCCAAAGGCCCCTAAAAGACGACATTCCGATTTCTGGTAGACCAGTTGACTTTTGAAAGCCTAAACCCCATGTCCTAAACTTCATGTTTCGAGCCATTATCATGATCAAGCATGCGATGGCAAAATTACCAAAGGCTAAAAAGCTAGGCAGCAGCGAGCCAATCGCTTATTGACTCGAATAACGAGCTTCTAACACCGGTATAAGAATGGTCTCCTCCTTCTATCACCGACGTGCGGTGGTGGTGTAGAGAATCTCTTTCAGAGACTTGTCGAATCTCCAGATCAGCGTTTCGGAAATTCTTCATACCCTGCGTGACCTCAATACTTCCGAATGTCCACAGGGTTGGAATCTCAATTCTTCCTAGTGCATTCAAATAATCGTATTTGTGTCCACTCCCATATTTGTCCGCAAATGTCGCGGCAGAAACCCAAGTTGGCATCGGGAACCTCACTCGAATGATTCGGTCTCCCTCTCCAGCCAAGCATAGCTCGCGAGCACGTTCTAGCTGTTCGACAAAGATTAGCCCTTTCTTGCTTCCATCCGCGATTAGCTCCGTATTGAGCCTAGGGGGAGACAATGCGATAAAGTGCTTGATCTGAGTCAAATCAGTTTCCCCTCCTAGCCAGAACGCGCCCTTTACGGCACCTAGGCTATGGGCAGCGAGACCATAGGGGACCATCTGGTTGCGAACAAGACACTCTTGCCATGCTTGGAAGTCATGTACGCATTCTGCGACATTCTCGAATTGGCTTCCAATCCTTTGTGGTAGCGTACCAAAACTCAAACTACACAGATCGTGTCCACGATTATTGGCTAGCAAGCAACCATAACCTAACTTACTAAACAATTCAGCTAGTTCTCGGAGAAGGCTTGAACTGTAAAAAGAACTGTTGACGCCATGGCAAACAATCCAAACCTTTTGCCCAGGACTTGCCGCGAGAAACCCATCAAGCTTGATGCCATCGGAAGTTATGGTTTGAACGAGTTGGCCAAACAAAAAGCCTCCCTAACCAAAGCGGATATCACGAGCAATCCGAAAAAAAAAGGCGAGCCATACAGCTCGCCTATACGATGAAATTTAATGTTAATTGATTGGGCTAACAGCCTGCGGATCATCTTCAGACGCAAGAATTGCCGCTACAGTTGCCAAGCCAGCAATACCAGCGATTCCTCCCCATCCAACTCCACCGCCCGCAGCACCACCACCACCACCGCCGAACCCTCCACCGCCGCCAAATCCACCACTCATCGGCGATCCGCCAGCGAACGGGCTCATTGGCACCTCGCTAGACGCAACCTCATTTTGGATTACGTTGACTTCGACAAGGTTGACTCCGCCGGGAGGCATCAGTTCTGTTGTCAAAACACTGACTTGTTGAACTGCTGCAATCAGCTTTTCCGTCGCATTAACGCCTCTTACAGGAGAATCCGCAGCCTCAAAGGAGATAGCCGCAACACCAGATTCTCCGGCTGCAATCATGCCATAAACACCTGGCTTGAGATTACCTACGGCAAAGTCACCATCCTTCGAAACACTAGCCGCAGCAACTTCTCGGCCGTCTTTGAGGATGAAAACCCTCACGTCCGAAAGATCTCTTGAGACACCGGGAAGAGAAACTTTGCCCGAGAGAGCACCACTCGACAACATCACAACCGGAGCGTCGGAATACACTCGAGAATTCCCAAGCGGATCGCTATCCGTTGAAGCAGCGAGTACAGAATCACCGCCAGGAACGGACTGCTCTCTCAAAATACGCAAGGCATCTGTCGCGGGCGTAACCACATACATCTCAACATCGGACGGCAAGTGACTGCCACGTTCCGACGACAAGATATTCAAAGAGAAGGCTCCAAACGTTGATGCATCGCGGGCGATGATCCCATAAGTGCCTGGTGTAACGCCAGAAAAGGAAAATGTACCGTCTACTGACGTAACAGTCTTTTCAAGTACCGAGTTTCCGGAGATTAGATAAACAGGCATGTTGGCCAAGAAGACTTTCTCGCCTGGTTGCAAGCCGGCAACGCTTCCAGTCAACCGACCAGCTGCGTCGAGTTTCACCCATTGGTGAACAATCAAATTATTTAGGTAAGAACTTACAACGCTAACATCCTTAGCGGGTTCAACTCGTTCCTGCGAAAAAGCTGAACTTGGTAAGCCAAACACGGAGCAACTAAGTGCTGCCGCAAATAAGGCTCGTTTGATGGTAGATGTCTTCATAGTAGTAAATCCTTGATCTTTTTGGGCTTGCAGAACTCTTCCGACTCTAGGTTATACATGGATTGTGCATGGGGATCAATCAAATTAGCATGAAAAGCTTGGGATTTCCAGTTTTTTTCCCCTGCCCCCCACAGGCTACTCTTTGTTTAGCTTTGGATTCAGCTTGCCACTCGGGGTTTGGTACAGCTCCGATACTTTGCCAGTCTGGTACGGGTTGGATGGGGGCTTGGAATATTCCGTTACGCCTGGGCGGAAATTGGCACCCAAGGAACGAGCACTTTCGTTAACTTGCATCAAGTTGACCAGCTTGTTGAGTGGGATAACCGTAATACTGAGTTCGCGTGCTTTTTTCTCGATTTCAAGCCTGTCGCGAAGTGCAGACTGTAAATTGGGATCCGCGCCTTCTCCTTCTACAGTCCGGACCTTGACGTCACTTCCTAGAACCAACCACCGTGTCGAGGGAGATAACTGCTGACGCCCAAGCCGTTGCCCGTCAGGAAGATCGAAAACAACCTTAGCGTTGTTTTGTTCAATCAAACTTGCAAGCCTTTGGCGATCGTCTCTTCCATCACCGTCAATATCCATTTTGCCAACGAGAGCTATCTCAGTCACAGCACCTGGTTGCCAGAACGATGAATAGATTTTGTCTCCTCGAAGGATCGGCGTGTAAGCTCGGTCTTCGATTATCTTCGCTCTAGCACCATTTGAACCGATGAGTTCGACAACCTCGATCTTTGCTTTGGACTTGGCATTCACCACTTGGTTCACATCAGCTTCGGTCACGATAAAGGTAACGCCTGGAGTTAATCCATCCGCGCGACCACGATTGATCCAAACATTGCCGTCAATGACATCCGTGATCTCTCCTTGAACAAACTCGAAACCTTCATTCCGAACTTCTGCTAACTTTCGGTTGACGCTCGCAAGACTAAACAGAGTGTCGTCTTTCTCCTTCTTGAGCTTTGCGATCGATTGATTCAGCTCGGTAACTTTCGTATCAAGTTGCTGCTGCATAGCTACTTTTTCCGCTTGCAACTCTTCGTAAAGCTTAACTTGCTTCGTGATTTTGTCGGTGTAACCTTCCAAATCAGCCTGTGCCTTTAAAGCGATCTCTTCTTTCTCTTTTTGTGCAGCGTTTCTCAAATCGGTTTCCCGTTTGATCGTATCAGTGAAATTCTTACGGTCCGTGTCACTGTCGTTTTGAATCTTAATCAAAGACTCATTGCGGCGGCGCAATTGTTGCATCAAATTGTCCACCAGCTTCACGTAGCTCTTCTCGGTCGCACCTGGGCCAAACAGGACCATGTGGTTCGTAAACGACTTCGCAGCGGCATCGATGTCCGAATCACCTGTTATCTGGCTGCGGAGTTGCTCAAATTCTGCATCACTGATTGGGTTCCCGACCCCCAACATGCTCATGAGCAACTGATTCTTATTGCTTGCAGCACGCAGATTGTCTTCTGCAGTACGCTTGTCTTTTAGCGCCGTCTCAGCAGTTCTTTGATTCGTTCCTGAAGTAAACAGGATGAAAAAAAGCCAGCCTAAACTCAGAACGCTAACAATCGACATGACGATGACATAAGCCTGCCAAACGGTCACATTGCGATCACGAGCCATACCCAACTCCAAAATCAGAAGAGAATCGACGACAGTAGAGCACTGCCAACAAAGTTTTCCTAAAAACGCGACAATGCCCTTCCAAGCATCCTAAATCGTCAGCTACCCAGCGTCAAACATTCTCCCTTCGTTCCAATCCATTTTTCCCAAATGTCTTGAAGTAAGATCTCCGATTCGGAACCTCAGCCCGCGCAGCCTCTATCCAAGCAATTCCGACTTTTTCCGTTGTATCGAATCTAGGACTTGGAACCTGGTTCTTTCTCTGAAACTCCTCAAAAGTGCAGCCAATGGAAAAGTAGCCCGAACCCGCAATTCCTATCGAACTGCCCCAATTTAAAAGCTACACTGACCTGACCCCGTGGTCAAAAATGGTTAACCGGTATCGGATTTATCCCAAGTTCAGCTCATTAACTCATGGACCCGAAAAAGTTTGATCGCAACAAAAATGCCAAAACCTAGAGCTTTCTTCGAACAGCAGCTAAATCGCGAACCTTTCGCTCCGAAGAAAAGGTCCTTTTCTGCGAGACGACCATCAACCTCGTCCAAAATGGATTGCACGAAGCAGTTGCCTTTGTTGCTCGACAGATTTCCTAAATAAGCCTCTTCCCCCCCAAACGCACAATTAGCAAATATTATGCCAATGTCGCAACAGACCCTAGGCTCTTCGAATCAAATCACCACCGACCTAGCATTCCAGCAATGCATTAACGTGGATTGCGGGGCTACCTACGGCGTGAACGAGGTCTTAACCAGCTGTCCCAAATGTAGAGATTTACTGGACGTCAGATATAACTGGGACAAAGTTAATATACCTAAAAAGCTCGCCGACTTTGAGGCGATGTGGACGAAACGATATCAGCCTCTTCGATTTAGCGGCGTTTGGCGATTCCACGAGCTGCTTCCCTTTGCACCAGAAAACAAAGTTATTACGGTTGGCGAAGGTCAAACTTTGCTCCAACAGGCTAATTCCGTCGCCCGCTATGTTGGAATCCGCCCTGGACAGCTTTATCTCCAATACGAAGGGATGAATCCCTCAGGGTCGTTCAAAGACAATGGCATGTGTGCTGCATTTACTCATGCTCACATGATCGGTGCTAAAAGAGCCGCTTGTGCATCAACGGGAAATACCAGCGCCTCGCTCGCTATGTATTGTGCCGTTACGCAATTAATGAAAGCTGTCATCTTTATCGGCTCAGGAAAAATCTCCTACGGAAAGCTCTCTCAAGCACTCGAGTACGGAGCTCTTACTGTGCAAATCGCTGGCGACTTCGATGATGCAATGGCGCGAGTCAAAGACGTATCGAAAGAACTGGGGATCTACCTAGTCAATAGTATAAACCCGTTCAGGCTTGAAGGACAGAAGACCATAATGCTTCGCGTACTCGAAGCTCTGCGATGGGAAGTCCCCGACTGGATTGTTGTCCCGGGAGGTAACCTAGGCAACAGCAGCTCATTCGGCAAAGCGTTCCTAGAGCTAAAACAGCTCGGGCTTATAGAGAAAATCCCTCGGTTAGCCGTCATTAACGCGGGTGGAGCCGACACCCTAGACGTCTTATTCAACCAGAGAAACCTTAAGTGGAATGGCTCGCGACCAAGAATGGAAATCGCTTGCAGATACTACGATGAACTCGATCAGTCCCATACCAAGGCGGATACTATAGCCAGCGCCATCGAGATCAATCGACCCGTGAATCTCAAAAAGTGCCTGAGAGCACTCGACTTCTGTGATGGAGTCGTGAGACAGGTATCCGATCAGGAAATACTCGATGCTAAGGCACAAGTTGGTGCAGGTGGAATCGGATGCGAGCCCGCCAGTGCCGCTAGCGTTGCGGGTGCAAAGCTTCTAAGACAGCAAGGTGTTATTGGAATGGACGATCGAGTCGTTTGCATTTTGACCGGACACCAACTCAAGGATCCGACTGCGACCGTGGCATACCACACGACCGATCAGGAAAAATTCAACCAAGTTTTAGGTGCTCGGGGAGTCTCTCGTGCTTCGTTCGCAAATCGTGCGGTTGCCGTTCCCAACGATGTAGAAGCGATCGTAAAGGCGATTCAGCTCTACAGCTAGGCCGCAAACTCTCCACATCTCGCCCTTCCCCCCCAGCCATCGCGGCAGACTAGGCAAATCCGGTAAAATCCGAAGTTCGTGACCTCTAGGAGTTTTCGGTATCAAGCGCAAAACCCGAAAACGCCGAAAGGATGTAAAGGACTGAATACCGACTTCCTTTGCATAGCCACGGTGAACGGATGCTTCAAAGACAAAACAGACGGATCGGGTTTCTTAACGCATTGAAAGCGACTCTCGCTTCCTCAATCGCCTTAGGAGTACTCTCCACAAGTGGATGCAACCGTGCTCATTATAGAAACCGAGCTGACCAGGAAGTTAAGTGCCTGGTAACCGAAAAACTCGATGACGCGGGCACTCCCGGCGTTCGCGATGTTCAAGTGGCCCAAGAATCTCGGATGTTCGACCCGTTCAATCCAGATCGCCCGCCCATGCCCGAAGATGACCCGACCGCGCATGAATACATGAAGGTGCTCAACGGACGCAAGCACTACCCACTATGGGATGTAAATGGCAAAACGAATACGGCTGAAAATCCAACTTGGTGGCAGTACCTGCCACTCGATCAACGAGGTGTCCTAGTACTCAACGCTGATTCGGCAGTGCGAACTGCATTGCTTCACAGTGTTCCGTTTCAAACTCAAGTTGAAACACTATTCTTGTCAGCTCTCGACGTCAGTACCGAGAGATTTTTTCTCGGCAATCAACTATTCGCGGGCTTCAGTTCTTCCTACACCGCTGACGGTCGATTGAGACGAGGAAGTGGGGGCGAGAGTCGATCAGCAGTCTCAACGGGAGTGTTCTCGAGAGGCGCACGTGGAATCGCCTTTGAAAGACAATTCACAACCGGTGCGGAATTAATCGTTGGTGTCGCAAACTCCCTAACGTGGGACTTGGCTGGCAGCAGCGCCCAGTCTGCGTCAACAATAGTCGACTTTAACCTATTGGTTCCTCTTCTTCGTGGCGGCGGACGCGATCTGATTATGGAACGACTGACGCTCGCAGAACGAGTCCTGCTATATAACATCAGAGCCTTTGAAAGATATAGAACCGGATTCTTTCTGAACGTTACGATTGGTCGACAAAACGAGCAAGGTATATCGCGAAGAGGTGGTTTGTTTGGTGGAGCAGGGCTTCAAGGGTTCACAGGGCTCGGCGGTGGATTCGGAACTGTCGGTCAGGTAGGTGGTGGAGGTGGTGGAACCGGATTCGGAGGAGGTGGCGCTGTACCCAATGTTGGAGGATTCTTAGGGCTAATTCAATCGCAACTTCAAATTCGCAACGCTGAAGAAAACGTCGCACGCCTTCGAGACAACTTGGCCCGATTCGAAGATGCATTGAGAGAGCGGATGCTAACAATTCCTGATTCCCAGGTAGACATTCCAACTCAGCAATTGCAAGTTGCTCAAGCACGCCAGGCTCTGATCTCCTCGCAAGCAACACTTTTGCAAGCTCGATTTAACTACGAGCAAACACTGGATACGTTCAAAGGAACCCTTGGACTTCCGCCTTATGTATGTGTGGAAATTCGTGATCCAGTTATGGACCAATTCAATCTGATCACCCAAGAACTTTTGGATCGACGTAATAGCATTGCGGATGTTCGCGAAGGAATTGGAGCTAGCAATTCAAAATTGCTCGAACAAAGTCAAATCCGCGACGATCAAGCGACGAGTGGAAAATATAGAACTCTCGCGTGGACGGAAGCTTCCTCAGCCGAAGCGCAAAGAATAGAAACGTACATGGCGAGGCTCCAGAACCTAAGAGAACGAGTCTCATCACGAGATATCACTGAGGTGCGAGCCGATATTCAAAAACTTCGAGATTCGGTCCCCCAACGAGAAAAGTCGCTCGCTCGCCTACGCGAGATTTACGAAACAGAAAAGGATCTTATCTGCACTCTATTGCCGACCTCCTCCCTGGACATCGCACTACTGGACTCGAGCGAACTTAACAGTTTACCTGACACACTAACTGCTGATGTAAACGGACTTGAAAAACGATTCTTGGAAATGCAAGAGAAAATCGCCAAGATTCAGTCCGACATCCGTGCGATCATTCAATCAGGTAAGATCTCTGACGAACGACTTCAATTTGAACAACTTCGAGATCAAGCAATCTTGCCCGCTCAAACTCTCCTCGCCGAGCTAGCCGAAGATGTCCTTGCGCTTCAAGTTTTACAAGCCCGCGCGAGAATCGAAACGGTTCAATTGCCTGAGGTAGACCTCAAACCCGAAGAAGCAATCCAATTGGCGAGCTCACTTAGACTCGACTGGATGAATAATCGCGCGGCCTTGGTCGACTCATGGCGTGCCATTGAGGTAGTGGCCGACAGTCTTGAGAGCTCACTTGACGTGGTTTTTAGCGGAGATATCCAAAACGCAAACGATAACCCTCTCTCTCTCCGAGGAAAAGCAGGCCGATTGCGCGCTGGATTCCAGTGGGACTCACCTTTAACGCGTATGCAAGAGCGAAACCAATATCGTCAAGTATTAATCGAGTTTCAACAGGCAAAGCGAAACTTCTATCGTTACGAAGACGCTGTCTACCAGGCTTTGCGTTCCGAACTCAGAAACATCCGATTCAACACTTTTAATTTTGAGCTTCAGCGATACGCAGTCAGAATCGCTGCACAGCAGATTACAATTAACGAGGACTTGCGCCAGATTCGAGAGTCGCTCAGCGTTGCGTCTCCAACTGCTGCTCGAGATAGTGTTGATGCACTGCGAGATCTTCTAAACGCGCAGAACACCTTCCTAGGTGTTTGGGTGTTCTATGAAGCACAACGGCGAACGCTAGATCAAGACCTAGGAACAATCCGTGTGGACGAGGATAACATTTGGATCGATCCAGGTCCGATCACTTCGGAAACCCTTGGATTCTTCACCCAGCAGAATGATGCTGATGAAGTACCGGCCCTACAAGAGGTTCAAATAGGACAATCGCCGTTGTTCTCGGTGGAAGAAACGACGTCCCTCGAGGAATCAGAAACAGGGCGAACTGTTAGACTGGCTCCGTCTGTCGAGATAACGGGTTTCAAATAACGGGAATTCTGCTAGATGCATCCCCAGCAGGTTCGCTTTATTTCCAAGTCCTCCAGTAACGGATACCCAACAGCGTATTTGTTTGCATGCGTGGTAGGAATTTATCACGAAAGAAAAGTGCGAACGCTAAACTTAACGTCCGCACTTCGATTTTCTTTCGTGCAAGCTAGAAGCCCATAAACTCGCGTATCTCAATGCTGCCGTCAATCTTGGCAATGGGACATTGCTTGGTAATTTCGACAGCTGCCTCGTAGCTTTCTGCTTGAACGACGCTGTAGCCAACTAATATCTCTTTGCCTTCCACGTAGGGACCATCAGAGACGACACTTTCTCCATGTAGAACACGCCCTGTAGGAGCTAGAGCGTCGCCCCCATCAACAATGGCAGTCCCACATTGTGCAAACCACTCCCCCCACATGGCCAAAAAGCTTTGCATTTCCTCTGGCGACGGTGGTGTAGTTTGTTCTGCTGCATCTCGGTAAATCAGTAAAAATTTAGCCACGGTATCCCCCCAAGAAACCGCAGCTTGTGAAACGCTAAAGGGATGGGTTTATCTTCGACTTGAAGATCCAACAAAAGCGATCGAGTCACTGAGGTCAGCAATCAAATTCTCGGTTGGAACAAATCAAACGGCGGCGATAAAACAGCTCCTGGTTCGACACAATCTAAACCCTGACATGCTGGTTTCCTAAGCCTTAGCTAACGATCTGAACAATGAATCAAGCCAACTACGTTTCAAAATATCCTGTTTGTTAGGTCAAAAAATATTGGAACCAGCGATTCGCGGAATCCGTCTTTACTAGAGCGATGATCTATAATCGCCCCCGATGTACTAGAGAATGGAGCTTCGAAATAGGAATGCAGTAATGATTCAGCGATTTACCATTAAGTGTTCGCGGATGAAAAAGTTTGCAATTCTTGTAATCTTGTTCTGCGTTGGTTTAACGTCCCTGGAGGGAGTTGCAGTGGCCCTATGGGGCGATCCTCCAGCACAAAACGCCTCAGACGAATCCATCCGATTTCGTTCGATATCAAACGATGACTACGCAGTCTTTCCGGTAAACTGGCCGCCGGTGCATCGATATCGCTTAGGATTGATTCGCACCGTAGAAGATTATGAAAAGATCTTCAATGCGGCGGCTTTTGCTGGGAACACGAAACCCTACGCTCCCGCTTCAAAAATGTTCAAAGATGACATGCTGGTGTTTGTGTGCAAGGTTGTACCAGCAGTGGCTGATGTGGACAAAGAGCTAAGACTGGAAAAAGTAACCGCCAAGGGAACAACACTTGAAGTTCGTTTCGAATACCGAAACTCGGCCAAGAATTCTACGTATCAAATCAAAGCTACCGCTGCAGCTTGGATTCCAAAACGGGATTACACCTCATTAAAGTTCTATGAGGGAAAAAACTTGGTGAAAGAGATTAAGCTAGACGACAAGAACTGGGTCTTTCCCGAATAGGGAAACTCGAACAAAAGCGCTTTCATCGCAAATTTTTGGCCAAAAAATACGTGCGACGCAACCGACGAGAGTCGGAGGAGAATATCGTATTTCGAAATAGCTTGATTCTTGGAAAACTGTTTAAAGGATTTCGGCTTAATCCGTTGACAGGAGGTTAGTGCCATGATCCGGCTTTTGGTCGATCCGAGGTGGTTATCTCCTGCATATAAATGGTGTGTTCGCAGATGAGATATTGAAAGTCTCTCACAAGGGCCACAGCGGAGCCGAATAGTGTTCCTGAACGAACAAACGAATCTCAAGCGTGCGCTCGACTCGGTTGTCCTTTTCCCAGTTTTCGTGTCGAAAATACCATTTCGTTACAGCCTTAAACGTTGGTTACGGGCTTGTTGCTTTAATTGACCGTAATGCGTCAGTGTCCGGTTGTCGATCGTTAACAGTGGGGTAGCGCCCCTGCGGCTTATGATTGTTTTTCAAAACGCCATTAAAGCAACAAGCCTTTACAGAGAGGGAACAATCCGAGCGGAACTCAAGCCGTCCCTGCGAGACTCGGACGAGTTTAACTTAGAGTCCATTTTGCTGCTTTCGGTTAAGTATCGAACAACGCCCATGACGAGATTGTCGATGACTGTTTCCTAATGATGTGTTCATTCGGTATCGCGTAACTCCTGCATTCGTGGCACCGATGCCATGTTTCTGCAATCGGCAAGGCTTGACTCTACGCCCGCCGTGTAGTACAGTTGTATCATACACATGTACAATACGCATTTTGTCCTAAACATGAGGCATTAAATGGGCGTGGCGAGTGACTCCGAAAAGACAAAGGCAAGCGTCATTCAGGCGGCTGGTGAATTGTTTGCGAATTCCGGATTTAGCGGAGTTACGGCAAGGCAAGTCGCAGCAAAATCTGGGGTTTCGCTGGGGGCCATTCCATACCATTTCGGAAGCATGGAGAATCTCTATGAAGAAGTCTTGCTATTCGCACTCTCGGTTTCGGAAGAGGCAATTCCATTTCAAGAACAAGCGAATGCGGCCAAACCACGAGAAGGGTTTCGATTGGCCATTCAGTGGATGATTAAAGATTACGCAGCCCAAAAAGTGGCTTGGCCTGTCAAGCTTATCGAGCGCGAGGCAATTGATCCATCCGCTTCTTTTCGCAACATTCTCAAGCATAAGTATCTACCGGAGTTTGAATGGCTATGTGAAGTCGTCAGCAGGGTTTCATCACTTCCTAAGAGCAGCGACGCCGTACGATTTGGCGTGATTACGATGCATTTACTTACCTCGACGTTTATGACGCACCGGCGAGTTTTACAAGAGTTTGCACCAACAGTAGTAAACAATGCCAACGATAGCGACGTGTTTATCGATGTCGTTGCTCGCCTAACTTTGGATGCAGTAAAACGCTACGGCGACGGCTTCCCTTTAAAAATGCCCCAGGTAAAAAAATCCACTTCGAAGTAATCGTCTCCAGGAATTCTAAATCATGATTTTTGTCGCCTTTAAAATCCTGTTACATGACCGAGCTAAGTATGTTGCTCTAGTTCTAGGGATATCTTTTGCGACGTTGCTGATCAGTCAACAGTCGGCCATTTTTCATTCGTTAATGCATGCATCGACTCGTGAGATTTTGGAAGCCAACCAGGCCGACATTTGGGTGATGAAGTCGAGTGTCGAAACGCTCGATCAAGGCTACCCGATCGCAGAGTTGACGGTAAATCGTGTCCGATCCGTTCCCGGAGTGGAATGGGCAGTGCCGTATTACCTCTCTGCGTCACAGTTAAGAACGGAAGACGGGCGAATGAAAATGGTGCAATTGGTGGGGATTGACGATCTATCAATGGTCGGAGCTCCTCAACAAATGCTGTTTGGAAAGGTAGAAGATTTGCAGCAACCCGATGCCATTATCATGGATATCGCAGGTTATACCAATGTGTTTCCAGGTGCCCCACCGAGCGTGGGTACCGTCGTTGAAATTGGTCAGCGTAGGGCAGTCATTGTAGGGCTTTGTTATATCGGAACTTCCTGGAGTGGACTGCCTCGCGTATACACACGCCGAAGTCTGGGAGTGGAGATGGCGCGGGAGACTCTAAATCCAGTGACCTATGTTTTAGCACGCTCTTCATTCGAGAAGTCGGCAGAGGATGTTGCCAAGCAGATAACGCAATCGACCGGAATGAAGGCTAGGACACGCGCAGATTTTATGGACGATACTCGCACCTGGATTTTGAAGTATTCGGGAATCGCCGAAAATTTTGGCATCACGATCATGATGGGAGTCATCATCGGAGTCGCCATCGTAGGACAGACTTTTTATATGTTTAGCGTTGAGAATTTGAAGCAATTTGCAACCTTAAAAGCTATTGGGATTAGCAACTGGTCTATCCTCCAAATGATCATGATTCAAGCTCTATTTGTATCGGTGATTGGATTTTGCCTTGGTATTGGAACGGCGAACCTATTCTTCGCCATGTCGAGCACGCAGCTGACGGGGGGATTGAGAGGGATGTTTATGCATCCATTTATCTTTCTCGGTTCTGGCGTTTTCATCGTTGTTGTGACCATGCTTGCATGCGTGATCAGTGTAAGAAAAGTTTTGACGGTTGACCCGGCTATTGTTTTTCGAGGCTAGCCATGAGTGTGATATGTAAAGACGTTAAGATGTCGTTCAAGACAGCTGCTGGCTCAGTAGATGTGTTAAAAGGTGTTGACTTCGTTGCTCCGGCTGGCATGTTGAGCATGTTGGTTGGGCCAAGCGGTTGCGGTAAAACAACATTGATTTCACTCATAGCGGGCTTGCTTCGTGGAGCGTCCGGTTCGATGCAAGTATTCGGACATGAAGTATCATCTATGAATCCTTCCCTGCTCGTACCATTCCGCTTGAAGAATATTGGCTTCATTTTTCAGCAATATAATTTGTTAGCTGGTCTTACGGCTTCCGAGAACGTTGCCGTTCCACTAATTGCTAGTGGTTGTGGCCGGCCTGAGTCTTTGGGAAAAAGTCGTTCATTGTTAGAAAAGCTTGGTTTGACCAAACATGCAGACAAGCTACCGAGTCAACTATCGGGTGGTCAGCAACAGAGGGTTGCCATCGCACGCGCTTTGGTTCATGCCCCCAAATTACTTCTTTGTGATGAGCCGACAGCCGCCCTCGATGGTCAGTCTGGACAAGCCGTAATGACTTTGCTCCGCGACCTTGCTGTAGCGTCTGACCGAGCTGCCATCGTAGTCACGCATGATCCTCGGGTTTACTGTTTTGCGGATCAAGTGGTACACATGGAGGATGGTCTGATTACGAAGGTGGAGAGTACAGCGTGATTTAAAGCAAAAGTGCTTTTATCAAATTCCCACCAAGAACAGTCTAGTGCCGCTACTTGGAGATAACCTTGATTGGAAAATCTTCGAAATCCCAACCCGCAGCGTTAGGTCGTGTTGCTTTAGTCACATTTCGAAAAACAAGCATTAGCCGCAGGGCGCTAGCCCACGGTTAACGGACGACAACCGGACGCTATCCCGTTATGGCTAATTAAAGCAACACGCCCGTTAGCGAGGGACAATATCCCAGGAATTCCCTTGCATACGCGTCGGGTTATGATCGATATCATCTCCAAGTCGCGGCACTTGGAATGTGAATTGTCTGAAAGGCTACCCATAAGAAAGCTAAGTCATGTTGATCAAGTTTGGTATCCCTCTGTTCGCTGCAGTTGCTCTTGGGTTTGGTATTGCAACGCTGACTCATTTGACTCCTAAGGAGCAGCTTGCGGCTGCACCGAATCCACCACCGTTAACCAAATTAGAGGGAAACACAATCTCCGGGCTCGGTGAAATTCAGATGGCTGGCGAACCTGTGGCCATTGCAACACCCCTTGAGGGTATCGTTGCTAATGTGCATGTCGTCCCTGGTCAACATGTGCTCGTTGGCGAGCCTTTATTCACCCTGGACGATCGTGCATTGAGAGCGGAGCTAAACAACAGAAAAGCGAATCAGGCCACGGCGATCGCTAAATTACGTAAGCTAAAGGCAGGCAACCGACCTGAGGACTTTCCTCCCGCCGAAGCTAGGGTTGCGGCGGCGGCTGCAGCGCTAGAGCGTCATAAAGATGCTTGGGAAAGAGCAAAACTAACGGTCGGTCAACGAACATTGAGCGAAGAAGAATACATAACTCGAAAGTGTGCATTTGAACAATCGCTTGCTGAGTTGGGGCAGTCGCAGGCAGAGCTTGATAAATTGAAGGCGGGAACATGGAGACATGACATTGAGATTGCCGAGCGAGAGGCCGAGTCGGCCCAATTGGGAATCGAACAAATTCAAGTCGATATCGATCGGCTGGTCGTTCGTGCACCAGTCGATGGATTGGTTCTCCACGTGGATGTACGGCCGGGTGAGTTTGCGGAATCGAGAAAAATGGAGAAACCGCTCGTGCAGCTTGGGGTGAATGGTCCGCTACGTGTTCGGGTCCAAATCGATGAGGAAGACGCCAGCAGAGTCAGGTCCCAAGCGAGAGCTGAGGGGTACTTAAGGGGACGCGATCGCAGCTCGATCGAATTACGCTTCCTACGAATAGATCCGCGTATAGTTCCAAAGAGCTCGTTGATTGGTGGAGCAACGGAGAGGGTTGACACTCGCGTGCTATACGTGGTGTATGAGATAGTTAATGGACCTTCAAATCTATATGCAGGCCAAAAGATAGATGTCTTTATGGAAGGCTAGCTGTGATAGGTTATTAAAGGTTGCTAACCTGTCGTGGTACAGGTTGTAAAACGTCTCACGTGCTGAGTCCCCTAAATGAACTCTGCAACGCGATCTGCGAACCTGTCCACTACGGATCCGTATCGTAAGATTCGTGACTATCGGTAACTACTTCACGCTGGGTACACACAGGGCACGGGCGGAATGGTTTACTAGTTTAATAACCGATGGTCCGCCAGGGACTTTAGCTCCGATTGCGAGAGCACGCGATCGAATCATGTGACACTACCGATCAATCTCGTGAATCCGACGATCCGTGAACTGTGGATAATGCGGCCAATAGTAATGGGCCCACCACTTTTAGAGTCCTTTGGTGAAGTATCTTCCGCTGGCTCCTTTTCGGGCGTGCGAAGATAATGACCTTGAATTCGAGTTGGCTCATGGAGACGAGGTGACTCTATGTGGCAGGCACTTAGAACGGGCCCTCGCTCCTGTCGCTGTCGACCGTGGCAAGAAACTGATCAATCAATCCGGCTGGTGCCTTCACGATATGCTCGGGACGTGGAAATCTTCCCTCTTTAACATCAGAGATGTAGTCTCGAAAACCTCCGACTCGTTCCTGCTGAATCGCTTGCTCCATTTGGAACAGATTTCGATACTGTTTGGTGTGACGCGGGTATGGGGGTTCGTGGTTGCCTAGAATGTCCTCCGCAAACATGAATTGAATGTCCCCACCACTACCGGCTCCAATGGACGAAATCACCACTAGTGTGCGACGGGAGATTTGAGCAAGTAACTCGGCCGGGACGACTTCTACCTCCACGGCCCACGCTCCAGCAGCTTCGAACGATTTGATCTGTTTGAATACCCATACCGCCTCTTCGATGGTTTTTCCGACCGCCTTGAGTCCGCCGGTCCAAGTGCTCAAGCGGGGCACCAGTCCAGCGTGAGCTTGCACAGGAATCCCAGCACTGGTAACAGCCCGAATAAACTCTGGTCCCCATTGGCACATGATCGCATCAGCCCCAATTTCCATGGCATCGTAGCCAGCACGCACAGCTTCGGCTGGAGTTGCGATTTTGGTCAATCCAATGCAGAAGGTCATGAAGGTGTTGGGGGCTGCCTTTCGGATCGCAATGGCACTCGCTGGGTTGGCTGGGTCAAATTTGACTTTGAGAGTATCGATGCCGGCTTCTTCGGCCGCTGCCGCTTCATTGATGGTAAAGGGCATGGTCTCGGTGAGAACGGCTTTGCCTTTTAAGCTTTGCAGGTGCTTGATGGTGTAGTTTCGCGTGGCATAGGCCCCGCCAAGAGTCATAATGCGATGCAATCCGTGCTTATGTGCATCTCTCGGAGGTAATGCGTTCGCGGGTGTTACATCATGTTTCATAGGTTTTTTTTTTCTATTCGAGAGCAGTGTTCATACAAGCCACCTGGAGTTAACCAACTGCAGCAAGCGGTCGCAATACGAGAGCCATGAGTTTAATCATAGCTTGGTTGGTGATAACAAGGGACAATTGGACGACAATTGGTGCCACATGGACGACAATTGGTGCCACAGACAATTGGTGCCACCCACATATTATTGCATTTCATCGGCAGTAATCAAATTTGCGAATGCTCTTTGCCCTCTCAATAGGGGGGACTTGACAATTCGGCAGTCAAGTTATCTTGATCTTGAGTGCAGCGGATCAGAAAATCCAGATTTGCATTACTAATGTGCGGGTCGGAGCAGCATGGAAGTGCGGCGGTGCAGTGGGATGGCTTTTCCACTTGTGGTGATGCATCGCACAGGTGATTCGACATTCTTCTTTAGCGACTTGAAGCTAGCTAAAACAGGTTGCTGCGCGACGCTGACCTCGGTGCCAACGCCTGCCGATGCGCTTCGCGTCTCCCGACATTGCCTCCGACCCGCCAACACATCGACTGAAGTACTTCCTAAAGTTCCACACCAAATCAGAAAACGTCTCAGGCACAACTCCGCACGCAATTAACGCTTCGCTGAGCGACTTAGGCAACGACACCCTACCCGCACCTGGTTTGTTCTCTGCTACCCAACCAAGCAATTTTTTGTAACTGCTCCATTCGATTCGCAAGAACCCCTTGTCGCTGGCTCGTAGCCCCTCTCGATGTACCTGCGGGTCACTCGATGTCCTCCCCACATTGAGACTCAGCGGGGCAAGCCAACTGTCTCTTGGGACTCGCTTGGCTATTCCTTTATTCTTGACTTTGAGATCAAGACGCTGCTGTGCGACGGATTTTCGTCGCTGTACGATAGATTCCTCTTGAGTGATTGGAAGCAGGTCAAAAGCTGCCGAAGGTATCTTGTTTCCCTTTTCTGCTTCGATGCGATCGTAAACCGAAGTATGCAAAGAATTCTCGAGATCCTCAGCCATAGCGGCTCGAATCGGATTCAAATCCACATACATTGCACAAGCCAACAAGCCCGCATCGTCGACAATGCGTTGCGCTTTAAAACGCCCTTCCCAGAATCTGCCCGTACATTGGTCTTGGGAATTCGCCATACGAGCAATTGGTTCAGCCAAGGCCCGCATAAACCAGGAAATGTCAGACAGTCTTGTTCGGATTTTGGCCAGAAGATCGGCATCGGAAAGAACCCGCTGAACGTCGACTTGGGATGGCTCTGCGAGGTGTTCCTCGATTCTGCGGCCCGGAAAGACGCGTAGCCAACGAATAGCAACCTCTTCGTCAGTGAGGCTAGCTACAACATCGGGGCGATTTCTTAGAATTACGTGTACGTGATTGGAGAGAATCGCATAAGAGAGGACATCAATGGCGAAGACCGAAGCGAGCGATTCAAAACGTCGGCGGATCCATTCTCGACGGTAGGAGTAATCAATGCCCGAGACATTATCATCACCTGCAAGAAAAGCTCTACGAACGCAACGTTGAATACAATGAACGATGGCGATTTCGTCATGTCGAAACTGCTCGGAACGTAGGGGCCGGACCATGCAATATCTCCTGTTAAAGTCTCGGAATTAGCTGCAGGATATGCAACAAAAAGAGAACTGTCAACAAAAGGTGGATGGCACCATATTAGTATTTGCTGTATTAGAGACGGTGGCTATCTGGTGATTATTCCAAAACGTGATTAGCGATAGATGATATTGATCGACATATTAAAAAGCTCTGAAAGATCCGTTGCTAATGCTTTGCGATCGATATCACCCCGTACGTGTAGTTCATACGAGTTCTCGCCCACGATTTTCATTTCATATTGAAGGACTGGATAATACCGCATTAGACGTGTTAATTCCATACTATGGATAATGCGACCGTTTGGTATCGGATACTCGATCGGCTCTCGCCCCTCAAGCCCCACTAGCGCACGATGTCCGTCGATGATTTGTAGCGAAGCGAAATCACCTGTTCGATATCTAAGCAGCGGCAAATAGGGGTTGCGCCCTCCAGTCAATACTATCTCACCCCGCACGCCCGTTGCACAACGACTCTCTCTTTCATCCAGAACCTCGACAAACAAATCATGCGGAATGATTCGATGTCCGCTCTCATTCCCAACAGCTATAATCCCCGCCTCGGTCATGGCATACATGTCCAACACAGGGCACTCGTACTTAAGAGAAAGTCGCTTCGCAAAACCCGGAGACAAGTGCATGATGCTAGACAGGATGGCTTTAGGTTTATAATCAATATCGAGCTTTTCTAATGCTCCGAAAGCTACTGGATCGCCCAGCCATATGGGAGCTGCCCATCGATTTAAATAGGCTTCGCGATCTTCGACTTTTCTCCACGCGCTCGGATCTAGATTTACCCGAATGCATCCCGCTTCTTGCAAATATGCAACCACGATCGCGGTCGTGTAGGCGCCAGGATACGCGGCGACATTACATATGACCGTACTGTCACTGCCACGCGGGAATGGAACACCACAGAATTTTTGAACCGCTTGCTCCATCAACGGGACTCCGCAGGCTGCCGAATAGGGATGATGAGGTGTGCGAGTCGGATGGCCCGTTGTGCCGCTGCTCGAAAAGGTAATCAGCTCATCGAGCGGCTCACTATCGGGGACAAAATCCCAAACACACGGCGCCATGTCGACTCGTCCGCAAGTTGGAATTTCTTGGAGAGACAAACCTCGCCGGCCTCGACGTCTGTAAAAAGGAACCTCGGATAAGCAATAATCGACATAGTCATCAATCCAACTTGGCTCGTCGAGCGTCTCGCTGCCGGCTTCTGCGTGCTGGCGAAGGGCATCTGCGAACTGGTTTACTCGTGACAGTCCACTGTCATTCAACTGCTCGCCATTGGGCCAATTCCAAATCGGAGCATTCGAATCCTGCCGCATTCGATATAGCAGTTTGCGTCCATTTGCGGTAAGCAGGGGAAACCGTTCCTCCTCGGACAGTTCTGGATAGCCAGTCATTGATTCCTCTCGTCCTTACAACAATTCTCATTCGCCATAACGACTCGCAGATTCTAAAGCCTGTTTGCGAGCCATCGCTTCGCGTACCTCTCTCGCGCGGCGTTCGGCCTCTGCTGTCTCTTGCAGTATGCGTTGCCTTTCAACGCTATCTAGAGTTGATTTGCGATCCATCGACTGTTCGAACGTTTCCCCCAATGGCAGAACTTGGATTGAGTGCAGACACAATCGGACCAGTTCCTCGCGTCGATCGGGATCGGATAAGCAGAGAGATGGCTGCACGATACTAGATAACTTTTCCAAGCTTTCACTTCGTAGCCAATTCCATGTCGACGTTGCAATTTGTGGGCGCAGGAGAAACCACTCATCATGCAAAAGCCAGCAAGCGATCGAAAGCATTCTCCAATAACGAACTCGTGGAATGGTTGGCTTTGATTCTTTAAGGATCGATTGAATCCATGCGTCTGGAGTCTCTAGCGGGTTTCGCTCTCCGTAAGCTCGAAAGTGGTCGCATATAATCGCAATGATCTGCTGAGCACCGTAATTGCCTTGAACGGAATCTAGGAACTCGCTGGGGCATTCACTTAAACGGCGCAGTAATGTTTCTAACTTGGGCCCTATCTGCTCCATGGAAAGTATCAAACCTTTTTCCCAGTGGCGTGGTATTGCTCTCGACTAAACTGTCTCGCGAAGGCCAACATCTCTTCCATGGAGTTTACCAGATGGACGTGCCAGCCGTCGGATTGCATGCGATCTATCTTGGGCGAGTAGGCATTTTTGACGTCGCCCTTGTATCCGGGGAGCTGCAAAACATAAGTTGCTCCACCACCGCTTCGCACGGCCGCTTCTTTCGCCACATCCCAACCTGCGCGACCGCTTCCTGTTTCATCCAGCATTTGAAACATATCAAAGTCGCTCACGATGAGAATGTGAACCGGTCTCTCCAATTTGCTATCCGCAGGAAAGGTCTCTGCGAGGCGGTGGATTCCAAAGGAGTATCCGGTACCAAGATAATTCACTAATGACTTCAAGACGTCCGTTTGATTCTTAATAAACCCATCGGTGGAGACTGAGCGACCAGGTTCGCCAGACAAGACTACTTTTACCTTTGCTCCAGCTCGCAAAGCAGACATCGCGATGACTGCCCCGGATAAAACGGGATAAGACAATGAATACGCAGGATCTCCCATTGAGCCACTGCAGTCCACCCCGAGATAAAGATCAAACGGAACGGTTTCCGGTTCGCTTCCAGGCGAGGTACCAGTTAATCGCTCACGGGTTGTGATACCAGGGATGACGGTGGGACTCGCGGTAAACGTGCTAACCCAATCGATGCGATCAAAATCGCTGGAGAGATCCCAAACATCGAGCCCTTCTGGATGGGGATCGCTAGCGATAGGAGACTTGCGAGCGGGAAAAGGAACCAAATAAGGAATCGCTCTTTCACGGTAGTAGCGAACTGCAATTTCTCTCTCGTTAAGATTGACGCCGGAGGCTTTTAGAATTTCGGCGTATTGGAACGGATCGCGGAATGATTTCAGTGTCTTTCGTCCCGAATCTTTACCCGCTACACGCCCCGTTCCTCCGCCATCGAGGACATCTCTCAAGTCAATGGGATCGAGGCCTGACAAGATTGGATCTTCAGCGGGGTGAATGGCTCCGTTTATTTCGTCATCTTCCGATTCCGATAAACCATCGGGACACCCATTCGCTCCCGCTTGAAGGGTATCGCCCCATAGCAAGGCATTATTTCGAGCGTTTTCTGCATCATCGACAACATAAGGGAAATACAGACATGCGAACCGTCCTGCGCCACTCAACCAATCTTTGGAATAGTTCCGTATCAATCGCGAGCCCAACAAAGCATCTTGATTGATGCGTTCGTCGATTGGTTCCCGAGTGAGAGATCGCGACGGCAGACTCCAAAGAAGTTCGTAGGTTCGAAGATAGAACAGCCACAATCTAGTTGGCGGTCCGGGAGACTTTAACGCTTGATAAACCCCTGCCATGTTTCTGCCACAGGAACGCTGCAATCGATCGTTGATGAGCAAGTCGGCGTAGAGATTAGCGATCATGGGAGCCATGGCTTCGCAGCCCGGCAGTCCTCGACGCATCCTGGCAAGCATCCTCGCATTGTCTGTCAAATCGCTAGGACAATATACGTGATGTCCGATTTCATGAGCGAGGATCTCTGGTCCGAAGTCTTGAAGACCCAACTCTCGAATCTGACGAAGACTTATCACGACACTATGGTCAACCAGTCTTATCATCGCGAAACTCCCGGAGAGGGATTCCCGTTTCTCGTCTTTGACGGTGAAGCAGTATGCTGGTTCGTGTAATTGAATGTATCGGCTCCAATCGTTGAGCGCAACTGGCCATGCTTCATGCCATTGCTGCAGCAATTGTTGGTCTTGTTCTGTAGTCGTCGAGCTCACTTTCCATTCCTCATCGCTCTCGAAAACAGAAACACGTGAAACGAGCTAGGAATGGTAACGGCGAGCGTCGTCCCATCGCATGCATGACTAGTTGGATCCGCGAGGTCAGGGCGCAACAGAACGTGATTATCCCAAGTGACCTTCCCATCGATGGCCACCTTTGGGTCTCGATTCGTCTGATTGGATTTCAAATCCTCAGGCGCCATTTCCATTTTGTGTAGCTGAAATCCAAAGGAATCGGCATCGATTCGCCAAACTTGTTTCCTATCTGTGACGCATAGATTTCCTTTGAACTCGTAAACCATTGGTGGGTGAAAGAACTGTCCGCCGTAACCCGCAAACCGACCACCTACGATCGCCGGCTGGATGCCATCATTCTGCCCCGAATGAGCTAGACGCCAAGGATCGTTTTCCATGCTACGAACGAGAGTGTGAACCTCGGATTCAGGGACCGAATTGGCAGGCCCTAAAATCGTAACGAGCAACGAGGCAGGCAAATTCTCGGCGATCTTCAAGGCAGCAAGACGGTATTCCGATTGGCCGGCTCTCCATGCCGCAAACTTTCCAATGGCAAGCAATTGATCAACAGATTCGGATTTCGGCCCAGCGATTTTCATGCAGTCGATCCACTGATGGGCCGTTCGTACATCCGATTGAGAGATGTTCAAAACCGCGTTACACAAACAGCCCACGACTCGACGTGGATCACGAGCAATCACTTTGCCCAGATTTGGCAGTAGCTCATCCCAAACTCGCAGCAACGGGATAGAACTCCCCTCCTCGCTCAAGCGTCCCACTGCAAATAGATCTAGCGAGATATCATATAACTCCGTGAGTGTAATCCTGGAACGTTCTGGCAAATGCTCCTCGACCGCATCGACGATTGAGGCTATGCGTTCTTGGACGTGCTGGAGCCAAAGCGCAGGTTCGAGACGTGAACCTTGCGAAAGGTGAAAACGAAACTTCTCGTTGCAAACATCGCGTTGCTCCTCGAGCAGTTCGATCATCCGTTTCGACAGTGGCCTTGAGGTATTCATCATGATTTCTGGTTCACAAACAATGGACACATGAAGTGAAGATTACTCCTTCCACGTAAGCCACCGCAAGTAGTTCGTATATCGCTGGTGCAGATATTTCAGTTTTAGAACATCGTCGTACATGTGCCCGTAAAATTTTCGGGAGCTACTCCATTTTTTCAATAGTCGCTCAATCTCGACCAATCGTTTTCGTACTTCCTTTTGGTCAATTCCATCGAGCCCTTGGTCGAACTGTTCACTCAGCAGGGTCAGCGGATCGTCTCGATCGAGTTGCAAGCGATCGTATTCAGCACAAGACATATCGAACATTCTTCGAATCCAGCCTATCTTGTCGCTTCGTAGTGCTGCGTTGTCGGCCGTTTCGAAAAACGGACAATCGGGGTCCTGTACCAGTTTGTCATGAAGCACAAAGGGCAGTAGTTGCCTAAGATCCTCTAATTCGACTTGATTGGCTCCTCGAAAATAAGCCATCGCTTTGATAAAAGATAGCGTGGTCATAATGGCTCGAACCGACATTCCGTTCTTGGTTTGAGCTCCGATATCCTTGAGTTTATCCTTGCCGGTTTCTGCATTGGAAATTTGATTCCAATCGATTGCCGAGAGTTTGACGGTATCCTTGGTCTTGTATTCGAATTGAGTCGCTGCCCCTTCACAGTATTCGAATTGGCTCGCAAAGAACTCGAGGCGACGGACAATGCCGCGTGGAACAGGTAGTGCCCGAATCTCCTTGTGTAAACGATTGCTCTCCTCTTCGGTGAACACAATCTCTGGAGGCATAACTTCTTCGGGACGGATGCCCGTTTCAATACGCTCCAATAACTCTCCTAGAAACCTACTGTTGAAGTGCAGTGCTTTAACGACTATGTCGATTCGATCTCGCAATGCTTCGATTACTTGATAGGTTCCGCCCCCTGCATCGTCATTTGCAGTCAAATACCAAGCGGAGTCGGGGCATTCAAAGGTTTGATCGTAGAGCTCTGCGTAGTTGTCCGACATCAATGTCAGTAAGGCGGATTGAGTTCGTGTTGGGATGCGATTGTATTCGTCGATGATCTTGACCCGCATGCCGAGCCACTTACGCCACGCGATTCCGATTTGGTCGATACTCTGAGCCTTGATCAAATCAGAAGGGAGCGGATTGCCTAGCAAATCAGCGATGGTCATTTGTGGTTGCCCTTTTTGAATGGCACGGCGGACCTCGCGGATTGGATACCCAGCTAGCACACCCATTAAAACAGCACTCGTTGTTTTGCCGCGGCCTGGTCCACCGACCAAGAGGCATTTGGCTCGCACCGCGAATGTCAACAATGGTAGGAGGACGAAACTGCAATAGCTTTGGCCGGAGGGAAGCACTAGGGTGTTGCCACGCTCACCGAATGGGAATGATTGCGGGATCCCTTCGTTGTACTCGATATCGTAAAAAGGGCTAATCACCGCATGGTTCACAATCCAGAAGTACGCTTGACGGAGTTTTTCATCAAGCGCGACGACGGTTTCCGATGACTCACCCTGAACCTCAATGGGGCCACGATAAAGTTCCGCAATATCAAAGTCTCGTTGAGTAGCCTTCGGGGTTGGGTTAGTAGGGGCTGCGGAGACACGTCGGAAGAAATTCTTAAGCATCGCGATTCCAATTCGCTTATCGTTTTGCGGCACATGTACTAATCGACCATCTGGACGCCAGTATAACCGAAATGCGGATAAAGTCGAAACTAGCGAGTCTTTCGTTCATGTAAATTTATCAAAGACATTGGTCGCCAAACAATCCTCACAGGCTTTGGGTCGTACGAGACGTTTGCTCCCCAAGAAATCTTGTGCTGACTTGATTGCCCCCTCAGCAATCCATTGATCCACTGGGATACCGAGCGTGCCACAGGTGAAACTACACGGACTCACTAACCCTCGCTCATCGACAAAGAGGAAGTTTTCGCCAGGTTTGCAATCGTCAATAGGTATCCGTTCATCGCGAGCGGTCGCGAGCAGACGATTCAGATACCCTGGGCCACCTCGAATAACGAGTCCCATTTCGTGACACTCATCGCGAATGCGATCTATCTCAGTTGATAGACCTTCGACTTGAGAGACGTTTAATCGATGTTTCGTAAAGAATGCCGGACGATCGTTCCCTCCCAACGGATTAAAGGTCAGCTCGTCAAATCCCCACTGCGCCATTTGACGACAAAATTCAGGAAAAGAACTCGCATTAAAATCAGTTAGGACTGTGTTGACTCGCAACCGCGTTTGCCCGGGCTCTCTCTCCCGCTGAATTTTATTTACAACACTTTTTAATCGCTGGAACATTCCCGCACAGCCTCTCATCAAGTCATGGTGAGGCTCTACTCCATCTATACTCAACGTTATCTCGCTAAAGAGGCTTAATGCAAAAGACCGAACCGAGTCCGAGGCAAGCGACAAACCGTTCGTGGTCACACTTAGCGCGAGCCCAAAATCGTTCTTGAATCGAGCTGACATTTCTCGCCAAGCCGTCCACTGAAACGGCTCGCCTCCTATCCAAGACACCAACACTCGTCGATTGCTTCGTTCTTGGATGCTTTGTAGACTAGCACCCAATTTGAGCAATGTTGATGTGTCGATTTCACGTCTAGCAAACGATAAATCGCGACTAAATCCGCAGTGTTGACACCCCAATGCGCAGTCAGTTGCAACACGAACGACGACGACTAGCGTCGATCCCCTTTCGGACGACTCAAGTAATTCGTCAGAAGAGAACATAATTCCTCATGAGCCTTGTTGAAATTGTTGCAGCGATCTTTGGATTCCTCAGCGTCTGGTTTTACATTTTCCGAAACCCAGCGTCTTGGCCCACCGGACTCGTTCAAGTTTTACTGCTTTGGAGTGTTTTTTGGAATGCAAAACTTTATGCCGATTTTGGTTTGCATGTGCTTTATGCAATTCTTCAGATTTATGGCTGGTGGGCATGGATTAGAGTTCAAAGAACTAATGACTTGGCCAGAAATGCTGTAAGGGAAAGAAGACGTTTTGTAGACCTTTCACCTGACGATGATCCACCAAAATCATCTGACTCGCCGGTTCAAGACGGGGTCAGAATAAGATCGTTGGGCCGCGCTGGACTAGTTGGCTGTCTTCTCGCTGTGCCGATTCTTACAGCAATTTTTGCAGGATTGCTAATCCGCTACACAGATGCAACATTACCGGTATGGGATTCCTTTATAGCGGCAGCTAGCATCGTTGCACAGTGTTTGTTGGCAGCTCGGTATGTCGAGAATTGGAGATTCTGGATAGCCGTCGATATCGTTGGGATTGGACTTTTTGCTTTCAAAGAACTATACCCAACCACTGTGCTTTACATCCTATTCTTGGTTATGGCTATTTGGGGAGATGTTGCCTGGCGCAAATCGCTTCGGCAGATGACCTCTTCGAACAGCAATGCTGTGTAAAAATACCATATGAAAACAGGACTTACGCTAGGAAAATTCGCACCGCTGCACAAGGGGCATCAGTTCGTCATTGAGACTGCATTGAAAGCAGTCGATCGCTTGATCGTTCTAATTTACGACTGCCCTGATATTGAAACGCTTCCTTTGCCCGTTCGAGCGGAGTGGATTAGAAAGCTATATCCGTCTGTGATGGTCATGGAAGCATGGGATGGGCCAACAGAAACTGGACTAGATCTTCGTATTACACAAATGCACGATGAGTATTTGTTGCGAATCTTAAGTGGTCAGAAGATTACTCATTTCTTCAGTAGTGAAGCATATGGAGAACACGTAAGTTTTGCATTGAACGCAAAGCACTGTTTAGTCGACTTCGACCGGAAACAGATTCCCATCTCGGGAACCGTTATCCGAGCTAACCCTTTTGCACATCGGTCCCAAATGGATCCTTTGGTTTATAGTGACCATATTACGAAGGTTGTGTTCTTGGGGGCTCCGTCAACTGGAAAATCGACTATCGCCGAGGCTTTGGCGAGTCGATATGCGTCAGTCATGATGCCGGAATACGGTCGGGAGTACTGGGAGTCGCATCAAATAGAACGACGTTTGTCACAGCCACAACTTGTCGAGATCGCCACTGGGCATCTGCAGCGTGAGGATACACTTTTGATGAATGCCAACCAATATCTTTTTATAGATACTGACGCCTCCACGACTTTACAATTCGCTCGATATTACCATGGATACGCAAACGAAGCACTTGTTCAAATGGCGGATAAAGCGAAGTCGCGATACGATCTATTCTTTCTGTGCGAACCAGATATTCCATACGATGACTCATGGGATCGGTCGGGTGAAGCATCACGCAACGAGATGCACCGAAGAATTGAGGCTGATTTGTTAGCCAGAAAGGTTCCTTTTGTAAGACTAGCAGGGGCACTAGAGGATCGAATGTCTAAGGTGGATACCGTTCTCAAATCGCACACCTTGTTTCAGCCAGCGTTTAGGACTAGTTAAGCCCCATAAATCAACGTAGACGTAGGATGGCCACTCTTGCCCGTTCATGGTGCGAAGGTCGGCCAACCGTGGCCAACCGACTTCTGCTAAGCATGACATTCGATTCAAGCATCATGCCCTAGCATGCAACCGGGCTCATTGCGGACTCGCGTGCAAGATGAGTTTGTTTCGGACATCGATTTCGACCACGAAGCCGTGATTCACAAGCTTGCCACCAATATCGCAGCAGGAACAGTTTACAAATGTCGTTGATTCGTCTTTGACTATGCCGAAGTTTCTAAAACTTGGTTCATCATAGATGTGTCCAAAGGCGTGAACCATCGGCTTGATTCGCTGCGTCACATGTCTGGTGAGAGATTTGAAACCGACGTGAACGGGATCACGCGTATTAAAATCACGCGTTACGTCCATGATCCCCTTCGGTGGTCCGTGTGAGATAAGAATGTCGACATCGTCTGGGAGCGACTGCCAGACAATGTCGAGATCTTCGCGTTCTCTCATGTACGACCAGTTAAAGAACTTGGGAGTGTAAGGTGTTCCGAAAACGATAAGTCCATTCAGGTTTGTTTGGTCATGAATGAGAAATCGGACTTTCGGGTACTGCTCTGGCTTCTGGTTCATTCAGCCATTCATTACCGCTTTCCGATTCGTCCCCACAATGAATGACGGCATCGATCCCGCTGGGTATCCGTAACTCATTGTGGCGATTATGCGTGTCGGACAAGAGCCATAGTTTCATCGACATTGTCTTGCTGATATTCTTCGTCAATTTAAAGGTCCGGCATCGAGGCAGTAATGGCAAGCCTGAAAGCAAATTCTCGGCCAGTACTACTTCGATTGAGCCGGGGGACACTCCAGGGAACGTTTCGCGTTGAGCTCAATATAGTGTAGCCATGGCGTCGGCACTTTGTCTTGGTGAAAGATTGCTTCGACGGGGCATTCGTAAATGCAGGCTTCACACTCTATGCACTCATCCGGATGGATGTATACCATTTCGGTATCTTCGTAGAAACAATCGCACGGACAAACCGATAAACAAGCCTTATCTTTGCAACCTTTACATGGGTCCGTAACAACCATAGTCATAGCTAGGTTCCTTTGGTTAGAATTCTTAAAAACGAACGGGGTACCATAGGAAATGAGATTCTGAGTCCTTGAGCGGACAGTAAATCGGAGAAAAATTTGGATTCGACTCTATCAAACCGAACAAGCCGAGAATTAATCGAATTGTGGCGGGCGGGTTCCCAAGAGGCCGCGCAGGTTCTTTTGGCTCGTTACGAGGTTCGTTTGATCGCTTTGGTTGCCTCCCGCCTCAGTAGAAGGTTCGAGGACAGTATCGCACCTGAAGACGTGGTGCAGTCTGCTATGGGGAGTTTCTTTCGAGTAACCAAGGCTAGCGCAAAGACATCCATCAAACTCGAAAGCACGGTCACCGCGTGGAACATTCTGGCGACATTCGCTAGACGAAAGCTTGCCAGGGTCATAGAACGAGAGACGGCATTCAAGCGTGGCGGGGGCTGGAACAGAATAAGTTTCAATGATTTACATCCCAGTTTTTCAACAGAACCCGCTGCGGTCGAAGCGGATGAGATCTTGGTAGATGTTAAGAGCGTGCTTGACGAGGAGCAAATGCGACTTCTGAATCTGATTCTGGAAAACGCATCTCAAGCAGAAGCGGCGGAAAAACTAGGGGTTGATGAACGAACTATCCGCCGGCGCATGGTGACAATTCGAGAAACCGTCGCCTCCCGATTAGTTTCTCAAAACCAACCTGATTCTTCATCGACTGATTCATCCGCAGCGAACATTAGCTTACCAAATATCAGTTACCGAACCTTTGTTCTAGGAAAGCTACTGGGTAGCGGCGCGCTAGGAAAAGTCTACCTTGCCCGTATGCAGACCGATGGTCAGCCAATCGCGGTTAAGTTTATGCATCGACATTTATGGAGCAACCCTAAGAGCAGGTTCTCCCTTTTAAACGAGATCGATCAAGCGTCAAAAATTAACCATCCAGGAGTTATCAAGTATCTGGGATGGGGGCAATCACCACACGGAGGCCCCTATATTGTTAGCGAGTACGTGGCTGGTCGGTCTTTGGCAAGGGTTGGACATCATGACGCAAAAACTGCGGTGCAATGGTTGGTTCATATTTGTGAAGCCTTAGCTGCGTCACACCAAGCAGGAATCGTCCACGGCGATTTGACCCCGAATAACGTCTTGATTGATGACAAAGGACGCATCGTTGTGATTGATTTCGGTTTCGCGACTCAATCTAACCATTCGCTTAGCGAAGAGAACAGACTTGCCCAATCTGTTGATCCATTCGAATCGACCGGCGGGACGCTAGGTTTTGCTGCCCCAGAACAAATTTCATCTGCGTTTGGTAAGATTAGTTGTTGTACCGATATCTATGCGATTGGTGGATTAGCTTATTATCTTCTGACTGGTCAAAGCCCTCATTCCGACCATGCCGTTTTAGATACGCTGAGCGAAAGAGATGTGGTGCTTACTAAACCTCTGGGTAAACAAGCGGAAGCGAAACTGGTGGCAATAGCAAACTTGACTCTCAAGAAAGCGATAAACCAAAGACCAATTTCGGTTGGAGAGTTGTTAAGAATACTCCATGACTAAAATTGTGTGATATTTGAAGGCTACAATATTTAGCATGAAATTTGTTCCACACACGACTTGCGATACATTTTACTAGATCCATTAAGACCTGCTTGAATTCGCATGTCGTTCAAGGCTCAGGATAGACTAGAAGTCAGCTTTGTACCAATAGCCGCGATCGTCGACTAGATCGCGGACGGGAACGTCACCCATTGTAGCACCGTTAGGAAACTGAATTGTCGCTCTATCCCCATAAGTGCTTACAAGCAATGCTTTAGCACCCTGAGTACAACGTCTGCTTAGGGGAACTTCCGTGCCGATTTTGGATTTGATGGATTCGATTTCTTCAGCGTTTTCGATTTCGAACTCAATTAGCTTGGGCCTTCTCCGCATTCTGCATCCTACTGGAGCTGCAATGTAGGCGATTGTCGTGGACACATTTGGTCAACAAATGTGTTAGCCCCGGTTGTTCTATTCTTACCTTAGCAACTGCTTCATAACATCAAGTAAAATTTTCTCCGATTCAGGGGCTACGTTTGATGACGTTGGAGCAGTTTCGTAACCTCCTTCTTCATACGAAATCGCCGTTCCAATATACCCAGGTCCGTAATCACCATAAGCGGCCATCATTACGTGCAGGTCGGGTCGCATTTTCTTAGCAGCCAATTGAAACTCGACAAACAACTCGCCAGGCATATGAAGCATTCGAACCGATCCCACTTTTAAACAGGTAACATCAATAGAGTGGCCCGCCTCAACCCGTTGACACCATGCCCATTGATCGGCTAACGAAATATAGCCGCGAGCAGGAGTAGCTCGCAATCGATCCTCGAGATCTTGCTTGTTAAGATGAGAGGCGAGCGGTAGGCTAACAGGGATCCTATCCCACTCGATCGAATCGGATTCTAAGGGAATCTGGCGTGCTTTCTCGAATGCTTGTTTCATTCCCTGATAAAGTCTCTGCGCAAGCACCATACGATTCGGCTGTGAACCATCGTTGTATTTTCCTGCAGCGATGTTTCCACCTGCACCGTTAAAATGAACGTGCAATGTCCCATTTAGATCCTGTCCTCGCATAAAACGGGCGATCCCAGGAAAATCGGGGCTGGGAACACCGGTCCGATAATAACTCTGCGGATGGCATGCATAAGAGCTAACTACGGCAACCGGTTGGGCATCATTCCAAAAAACAAGACAGGATACGACGGGATCGATCAGCCCCTCAGGAAGTTCGATTAGTTCCGGTATCTTGCTACTACTACCCCGCATTCGTCCTACCTTTCCGTCTTTAACCTCAACGCGACGGTTCGAGGCAACTTGGTCAACGATCGACTCGCCATACCCGTAGTGTGTTATTGGTACAGCCTTTTTCACCCCATCTCGAATCGCATCCGCAGCCCGTTGAATAACTTCGCGTTGAAACTCCCCGTCAAAACGCGAGTAACCAGCAAGATTGAGTTCGGAAATCAGCCGTTCAGCCGTAAAGTCGCATCCAGGGGCATCATGCTGATGGATGGCATGGACCGCAACTCGATCGGGACTCGTTCCAGCGGCCTTGGCCAACTCGTGGCGAAAGACATCATGACCTTCGTTGGCGATGCCAATCCAGTCAACGGAACAAAGTACGATTGGACCACTTTCACTGATCAGAACAATTCCTCTGCACCGAAGCGATAACTCATCTAATCGACGAACAGGATCATAGGCCATATGCGA
Source organism: Pirellula sp. (assembly GCA_046344995.1). Lineage (GTDB taxonomy): Bacteria > Planctomycetota > Planctomycetia > Pirellulales > Pirellulaceae > JBKCUI01. Next base: position 67,319 of record JBKDKR010000046.1, on the reverse strand, counting down.
TCCCAAAGGAGGGGTTGCATCAACGTCAAAGGTGGCAATCTTCATCCTGGGATCCTGGCCGAATGATGGATCGCCTAACATCCTCATGGCCAGCATTAACGAAACGAAGAAAAACGGTATTTGTTTCAAAGAGGATTTCATGACATTTTCGTTCGTTGGAGGTAGGGCATTTTAGGATGGTTTACTTGGCTTGAATTACGCACAACAATTTCACTGCACCAAGGTATTATAAACAAATCGTGACCCAAGCGGACTCGTTCCAACATCCCAGCCCGAACTCGTATGCGATTTAGCGATCGATCCGCATTTGTCGTCTGCCGATGGGAGAACCTCTTTACCGATCGATCGACGAGAGTGGAGTTGGCGTTACGTCTGCGAGGGAGGATATGAATTGGATTTCCATCCGGGCAGCGTAGATTCAATCACTTCGATCCTTCCCGAGCGGGCATCATATAGCAGGCCTACCAACGCGATTCTCCCCTCTTGTACTAATTGGCTGATAGTACGACTCGATTGCGGTATACTCTCTACCAACAAAACAATCCGAGCTTTTGCTACCTCATTGATCCACTCGGGATTGTTAGGGTCATCCGAGTCACCATAGAGTGTTCGAACTCTTTCGATCGCAGGCACGATCTCTCCTGCAACAACTCCGAAATGCTCCCCGTACTTCTCGTTCCGTTCTTCATCAGAACTCCGCAAGAATTGTATTGAATCGCGAATAAAGTCAGAGGGCACATGGCCTAGCACAGCTATCAATTTGGGCTCGATCTGCTTACAACCGTATTCCAGGTATGCTGAGACGCTGGGAGTGAGCATCCCATTTCCAGGCAAGCGAATGTCGAAAACACTACCGACCTTAGCATCAAAAACCGTTTCAATCGAACCTTTAGCATCCATACAACTTAGGACAACTGCTAGAGGAGAGTTTACCTTAGAATCGACAGGTTGTGGTCCCTTTGATTCAGTACGAATAGACAGACCCGACCGAAATCGCGCATTGCCTTCCATAAGCAAACGTAAAACATCGTCAGGTGTCAGGGATTCCTGGCTCTGCTTTATCGTGTAATCGACTGAGTGATAAACGTCTCTCATTTCGTATCGGGATTCAAAACCAATCAAATTTACGTTAACCCCGTGCGCAGGAGCAACCTTGTTGCGAAAATCTCGTAGTAAAGCGAGAATGTCCGGATCGATGTAATCGCTATTGCTAGCGTCAATTAGTACTCGACCTCCCTTAGGCACCTTTCGCAAAATACTATCCAAGGCAGCCCGATTTAAGATACTAACCTGATTGGCAAGCTCAATGCGTAAGACGTCCCCGCCAGAGTGCTTTTCCAATACTCTACGAACGGGACGACGATAGTTACTGTAGAGAACAAACGTTAGACTGCACCCAAGCCCAACAAGTATCCCAATCAACAAATCGGTCATTACGATCGCGCAAACGGTAATAATAAAAGGTGCAAACTGATATTTCCCAGCGTCCCATAATTCCCGGATCATCTTCCAAGACATCAGCTTAAATCCTGTGACCACCAGAATCGCAGCCAAGCTTGCATAGGGAATCATATTTAACAACTGTGGGAGGCAAATCACAAATCCGAATAACAATACTCCGTGCACAATCGCAGATAATCTAGATTGCCCTCCAGCGTTAATGTTCACAGAACTGCGCACGATGACGCTTGTCATCGGCAGCCCACCGATTAAACCTGCCAAAACGTTTCCAACCCCTTGAGCAAAGAGTTCTTTGCTCGGTGGTGAAGAGCGTTGCTTCGGGTCTATCTTGTCGACCGCTTCTAGGTTCAGCAGCGTTTCCAAGGAAGCAACAATCGCAATCGTGAAACCGGCAACATAAACAGCGGGAGTTAGAAATGCACTAAAGTCGGGCAATCGAACCAATGAAGTAGTATCTCGCCACGATTCCAAAACAGGCACGCTCACCAACATATTCATCGGAATTGCCCAACCCGATTGGAAACGACTAAGAAGACCTGTCACAATGATGCCTGCCGTGACCACAATCAACGGGGCAGGTATGACGGACTTTTTCAGCATGGTGATTCGATCCCACATAAGCAAGAACAGCATGGAACCGATGCCGATTATTGCTGGTGCAGTTACAAAACCACCTTCTAGCAAGTCGAACAATTTAAGCAAAACATTTTCGTGTTCAGAGACATGTGATGCTTGTCCACTAACAATCTCATCTAGCACAATCACTTCGTCCTGATGACCGACCAGTTTTGGTAACTGATTGATGATCAAGATAAGTCCAATTGCCGACAACAATCCTTTAATAACACTCGACGGAACAAACGCCGAAATGAATCCAGCCCGTGAAAACCCCAATCCAATCTGAATTGCCCCAGCCACCATTACTGCTGCAAGAAATGTCTCAAAGCTACCCAAAGTTGAAATCTGCGCCGCCACGATTGCAGTTAGACCCGCTGCAGGACCACTAACGCTTGTTTGGGAGCCTGACAATACTCCAACAATCACCCCGCCTATCACTCCGCTGACTATTCCAGAAAAGGGATCTGCATTGGATGCGACGGCGATACCTAGGCACAGGGGCAATGCCACCAAAAAGACCACCACTCCCGCCGTCAGGTCTTTCGTGACTCGACCAAGCGTTGAAAGACCTCCGTCGCTATTCCCCATCACAAATTCCCTCCTAGATGCATAAACGCCGTTCCATTCGGAGCCATCAAGAATTTCGATTCGCCATTAAGATTCATTAATCAATGCTACGCGCCGCTAAAGTTCGTTTTGGCAATTCCACAGTTCTACTGTTTCAACGTTTCCAATACGGATTGAAATGCTGGCTTAGGTTTGCCATTTCGGTCGAATAGCAAAGGATGGTTTGTGCGATTCCATGGGAAGTAGTTGAGCCAGCTTTCACCATCGTGCAGATTCCAAAACGAGACTCTTGCAATCACGTCAGAATGTTTATTAAAAATCTCAAACAATTTTGCATATTGTTCTGCTTGCCGCTTCAAAACATCTTCTGGACAGCCATCCTTGTAGGGATCCGTCTTGGACATTTCGTCCCGGTACCTCCCTCCATCAGCCCACCATCGCGATCTCGGAACAACATCTATGTCAAGCTCGGAAATCACAACTTTGATGTTATCGGCTCGACAGGCTACAAGTAAAGATTCCAAAGCATCAAATTTTATGGTGTCTATTTCAAAGTGTCCTTGGATTCCTAACGCATCAACCGGAGCCCCATGCTCGCGGAGCGATTTTATCAATCGCAAAGACTTCTCAAGCTTACCTGGATACTCGTTGTTGTAGTCATTGTAGATTAAAAGCGCATCTGGGTCCTTTTCTCTGGTCCATTGAAATGCCTTGACCATAAACTCTTCGCCTGTCATCCGCGTCCAAATTGAGTCACGCAGATACCTGTCACTGCTATCATCCAATGCTTCATTGACAACATCCCACATCGAAACATCAATTGCATATCGCCCAACAACGGTATCGATGTGTGTTTTGAGTCTTTCGAGTAGTTTCTCTTTGCTGGTTGGCTTATCACCCTCTTTGAGCCACCAGCTCGATGTCCTATCGTCCTTGGCCCAAACCAAGCAGTGCCCAACAATCTCGAGCTCTTTTGATTTTGCAAATTCCACGAACTTATCGCACGTCTCAAAGCGAAACTCTCCTTCGTTAGGTTGGATGCCCTGGGGCTTCATTGAGTTTTCAGGAGTCACAATTTGGAATTGCGAAGTGAGTAGCTGCCAATCCTCTTTTCGAGTCGGAATGTTGTCGCTAACCCCCACTCCGATTTTGTATCGATTGCCGACAGAGACTTTCAAAGCTGGAGTAGATTTCTCATCCCCTATCTTCTGAGCCAGCAAAGAAGTCTGAACCGACAGCACGGCCACAGATAACGCAAGAAACTTCGCGGTGTATAAGAAATGTAGACTACTAGTAATAAGACACGGCATAACAAACATCCAAAAACATGAAGTAGTTGCGTATGATCGAAAGGAACACCGAGCCGAGGCCGCTGGTTCGTTGATCGCCCTAATCATACCAACTATTTCATCATTCGATATCGGTTATGATTTCTCCTGCAGCCCTGGTGCAAAGAGCTGCCATGACATCTAGCGAAATGTTCTGGTTCAAGAACTGAACGTGCCCGTCCGCAAAAAGGCAATTGCTGCCCGAGGTGTGAAATGAATAGGGTTCGTTGTCATTTCTGGCGTTCATGGCTGAAACGCAACCTGCTGCCCGTCCGCAGCCTTCGAGCAGGCCGTCGGCACTTGCTCCGTCGAGACTAAAAGCCCCTTCGCTATCGGCCCAGCCAATACCTTGATCGTTTGACAACTCTCGACGTGCATGTCGTCCGCGATACACAGATGGTCTTCCTCCAGATTCGACCACCATTACGGTGTTCGATGTTCCGTCCGTAATCGAGGAGTGAGAGTTAATCGAGTTGCGATGCATGACCGAAAAACGGTTTGATGAGTTGTAGTAAACAGGGTTTATCGGTTGTGGCTGAACGCCCTGGATGGCTTCATAATCTGTTCGTCCAAGCGGAGTGTTGAAGGAGAGTGCGGGACGTGGGGGCTTTGCAATCGCTGATATCACTGGAGGCTGATCAGGAACGCTAGGACACACATAAACCGTCAGCGGGATGCTGGCCACGGCTAAATTGGTACCCTCCCACCAATTCAAATCAAATCGGTAAAGGTCGCGAACGTTTGAGTGTTCGAGATAGGGCAGAATTCCAACCCGCCAGCTTACAAACTTGCCCTGAGGATTCGTTCTTGAAGCAATAGTCCAGCCAGATGCTGGAAAGTACCGAAAGGACGATTCAAAGTTAAGAACGGCTAAACCAAGCTGCTTTTGATTGTTCAAACATTGCATACGGCGAGCAGCTTCGCGCGCCGCTTGGACGGCGGGCAGCAATAACCCAACGAGAATCGCAATGATTGCGATTACGACGAGCAATTCAACAAGCGTAAAGCCGAAACGCTTTGGGAGATTGATTGAAGATCGATTCATGTTCCAGATGTAACTCAAAACGAGTCGTTCAGGGCTTTTGAATTATTGGTTCAGCAACAGAAAGCAATTGATGACTGCCCCAAATAATAATAGGCGGAAACGGGGCCATACCAACTTTCACAACCGGCTAATCTCCAGCGTTACTGCTCAATAGATCCAAACCTGAAAGTACCAATATGTGCACGATTGTCACGTGTATGCGAACCGAGAGGATTACCCTAGTCTGTTTCATCGTTTCGCTTCCGGCAAGTCTGACTATTGTAATATTCAATGAATTTGCACCAGTTTTCTCAGGAAAACCCTGTCGGTTATATCGTACCGCTGCTTGATAGCGGTCAAGGTTGCGACCAGAATGTGAACGCTGGACTTCTCTCCTCCAGTTTAACGTTCCTAATTCTGCGTTCTGAGCTTGTTTTACTCTGATCGCACTTTTATCCACTTGGAGGCCTCATCACGATGAATTGGCGAATGAAACGTCAAAGCATTACAGCAATTATGTCAGCTGTATTTGCGTCGAGCCCTATGCTCTTTAGTTCAACGGCACTTGGACAGGATAAGACCGCGGAAAATCAATCAAAGCCTGAAGATCGATATTCGAAAATCGAGAAACAGCTTCAAGAGCTAACAAAAGCTATAACCGAATTAAAGAATCCGCCCGCCTCTACGACGAAAGAGGAACCTAGCGAGACTAAAGAAGAGCCAAAGAAATCAGCCGAGCCAGAAAGCGCAGCGAAATCTTGGACCGGCGAGCTGTCCAAAGATTGGCTAAAAGGGATTCGTTGGAGAAACATTGGGCCTGCCAACATGGGTGGGCGCATTGTCGATCTTTCTGTCTATGAAGCCGAACCTAGTACTTGGTGGGCTGCGACTGCGTCCGGCGGTTTGCTCAAAACGACTAACAATGGAACATCATTCCAGATCCAGTTCGATCGGGAAGCAACCATTTCCATCGGAGCCGTTGCAGTTGCCCCAAGCGATGCAAACATTGTGTGGGTAGGGACGGGTGAAAACAATCCTCGCAACTCGGTTAGTTATGGCGATGGAGTCTACAAGTCGACCGACGGCGGAAAGACTTGGAAGAACATGGGCCTTAAAGAGACTTTTCAAATCGGAGAAATCTTAGTCCATCCCAAAGATCCCAATATTGTTTACGTCGGTGCATTAGGTCGTTTGTACGGAAGCAATGAAGCTCGCGGAGTTTACAAGACCACCGACGGCGGTGCGACATGGGAACGAGTCTTTTACATCGATGATCGTACCGGTATCCTGGAGATGCAATTCCATCCAAACGATCCTGAAACTTTGATGATTACCGCTTGGGAGCGGCTTCGAGATGGATTCGATAGCTGGCCTGGAACAGAAGTCCCTCTGCCAGACGGATACGATGGATATGACCCTATCCGCAAATGGGGACCAGGTAGCGGAATCTACAAAACCGTTGACGGTGGTAAGAACTGGAAAAGATTGACAAAAGGGCTTCCGACAAGCCAAATGGGTCGGATAGGTATCGATTGGTACCGCAAGGATCCAAACATTCTTTACGCGATTGTCGACTGCGAAAACATCGGTAAAGGACCCGCTCGACTTAATGTTTTGTGGGGGGCTGTCGGTGCCGACGTGGATGGAAAAGTCGTTGTGACTCAAATCTATCCAAAGAGCCCTGCAGAGAAGGGCGGGCTAGCAGTTGGTGATATTTTGGAATCAGTCGGGGACTCTACCCTTGCGAGCTTCGATGACATCTTAGCAAAAATGAAGACGATGAAGGCTGGAGATAAACTGGCCGTTAAGATTAAGAGAGGTGAAGAAACGAAAGATTTAGAGTTCACACTGTCTTCAAGATCGGGAGGTGCCAATGCACAAACTGCTAACGCCGTATGGTTTGGTGGTTTAGGAGAGGATGACGAAAAAGGAGTCAAGATTAGTCGCGTGACACCTGATGGACCTGCGGCGAAAGCTGGCCTTCAATCAAACGATATCGTTACTAGTTTCGATGGACTTAAACCTGAGTCATGGGACGGTTTGGTGTCGGCTGTGGCTGCTAAGAAAGTAGGTGACAAAATAAAGGTTAAGTTCGAACGAGACGAACAAGAGAAGGAAGTCGAGATGACCATGGAGGTCCGCGAGATTCCTGAAGGCGCTCGTCGTCAACAGCCTGAAACACAATCAAGCGTTTATGTTGGAGTCCAAGGGCAGAATGCCACAGGCGGTGGAGCGGCTATCACCGAGATTACCAAGGGTGGCCCCGCAGAAAAGGCTGGATTGATGGCAGGCGATGTTGTCAAATCCATCAACGGAAAGGAAGTGGAGTCCTATCGATCCTTTACCGAGTCTTTGAGAGATCTTAAGGTCGGGGATGTGCTCAAGTTTAGTGTTGCTCGGGCTACAGAGGTCAAAGAGGTCGATGTCACCGTCGCTGAACGACCAGGTCCAACTCGTCCATACACAGCCGAACTCGGCGGGCAGGCACCCAATGTTCAAGATTTGCAAGGCGCCAAAGGCTACGAGTACGGCGGCGTATACAAATCAATAGACGGCGGCGAATCCTGGACGCGCGTAAACAGCATCCATGCTCGCCCCATGTACTTTAGCGTTGTTCGAGTCGATCCGAACGACGAACAACGAGTCTTCTTGTTGGGAGTTTCTCAATATCAATCCTCCAACGGTGGGTTGACCTTTGAAGCCAATTTGGGACGCGGCGTTCATGCTGACGGCCATGCACTTTGGGTAGATCCTAAGGATGGGAAGCACATGATTGTTGGAGTCGACGGCGGTGTGTACACCACGTATGACCGAGGCGGTCGTTGGGATCATCTCAATACACTTGCATTAGCTCAGTTTTACCACGTTGCGATTTCTCCAAAATACCCTTACTACGTCTACGGTGGGCTTCAGGACAACGGTACATGGGGAGGCCCGGCAATGTCACTAAGTGGATCGGGGCCAGTAAATGAAGATTGGTTAAGTGTTGGTGGAGGTGACGGCTTCATGTGCCGTGTTGATCCTAACGATCCAGAGGTCGTTTATTCGACTAGTCAAGGTGGCGCGATGCGTCGCCGAAACATGAAGACTGGCGAACAAGCATCGATTCGTCCCGCACGAGTTGAGGGTGCACCTGCGATCCGTTTCAATTGGAACACACCTTTCATTCTTTCCAATGCGAATTCGCGAGTTTTCTACGCGGGCGGGAACTATGTTCTGAGATCGATGGACAGGGGTAATGATCTCCAAATCATCTCGCCTGAAATCACGTTAACAAAGCGTGGATCGGCGACTGCATTGGCAGAATCCCCTCGCAATCCTAATGTTCTGTACGTCGGAACTGATGATGGCGCATTGTGGATGACCAAAGATGGGGGTAAAGAGTGGATTGATATTCGCGCTGGCCTCAATATTCCGGCTCCGCGCTGGATTGCAACCATCGAAGCCTCGAAGTATGCCGAGGGGCGAGTATACGTATGTTTGGACGGACACCGCTCCAACGATGACGATCCCTATGTTTTCGTTTCCGAAGACTTCGGCAAGACATGGGCCTCGATTCGCGCTAATCTTCCTTGGGGGTCTACTCGTTGCTTGCGAGAAAGTCCTTTCAATGAGAATGTTTTGTTGGTTGGGACCGAGTTCGCGTCATTTGTCAGCGTGAATCGGGGTGGTCACTGGAATTCGCTTAACACGAATTTGCCGACAGTAGCAGTGCATGATTTCGCGTTTCATCCGAACAATGGAGAGGTGGTAGCAGCGACTCACGGTCGCAGCCTTTGGATTGCCGACATAACAGCCATTCATCAATTTGCGGAAAAGCAGCTTCAAAGCCCCACGCTTTACAAGCCGAATACTGCGATTCGCTGGAGAAGAGAACCTTCCCGAGGAGGCACGAATAGAGCATTTGTTGGAGAAAACCCAGCCAGTGGAGCTTCGATTTACTATTCACTGCCTGAAAAAGCGAAGGAAGTCTCTGTAAAAATCTCTAACGCATTGGGACAGACAGTGCGAGAGATTCGATCGCCAGCTGAAGCTGGTTTACACCGAGCAGCCTGGGACTTGACTATCGTGCTGCCACGTGAGCGAGGAGCAGGCGGCCCTGGAGCCGGTGGCGGAGCTGGTGGAGCTGGCGGCCCTGGCGGCGGAGCGGGTGCCCCTGGTGCAGCAGGTGGAGGCCAACGTGGTGGTGGCGGTGGTGGCTCTGGAGGCGGATTCAATCGAGCATCCGTGGCCTCGGCCGGAACCTATAAAGTAACCCTCACCGTTGATGGCAAGGAATTTGCTCAAGAGCTCAAGCTGATCAACGACCCGAATATTACCTCAACTTCGGAACTCAGCGCCCAAGCGGAAGTTGAGTATGAGGTTTGGATGGGTGACGTCGAAGAAGAAGACGAAGAGGAGAACGAAGAGACCAAAAGCGAGTTATTGAAGATAATCAATATCGATTAAGCGCTTCTTTTTGGTTCTTCATTCTGAACAAATAAACCTCGGCGTCACACCACAGACGCCGATTTTTTTTGCGATTACGATGCATCGAGTCCCGCCCTTTTGGGCCCCCTGGGGGCCCCCTGGGGACACACCCCCTGGCGTGGGCCCCCCTGGGGACACACCCCCTGGCGTGGGGACTCCATGGGGACTCCACTCCATGGGGACACACCTCATTTAAAAACCCTCAAACACCACCCCGTTGGGGGGGTGGGATAATCTTCTAGTGCTATCACTCTCTTGAAATAACCTCTTTGAATGAGATGCGTCCCCGTTTCGCTTGTGCGTTTCGTTTGCTTTGGGGACACACCACTACTTGAGCTGTAATCGAGACCAGATGGTGTGTCCCCGGCGCGTTTCCATGTCCCCGGCGCGTTTCCACTCCTCGCTAGGCCACCGCGCACCAATTCAGTTGGAGTTCACTCAAGCCTAACAACGGGGGAAAACGCGGTCAGCAAAATCCGGACCACCCCAAGTTAGCCGTGTTGCAATTGGAGGAATAGCGGTTTTTTCTTAATGCTCAACTCGCTGGAGGACAAAACAACTCAACAGCAATCGCCTTCTCTAGCACCCTTCTTAAGTCATTTGTCAACCAAACCGTTAAGCGTTACTTCGGTTACAACAAGCGACTGTGCGGAGTTCCCATTCGCCGTTGATCGTGGCTTCTGCAACCTGACCGGCAGCGAAACATTTTCGAAAATCGTCAAGTTAGGAGACTTCCCAAGCTGATCCAATTTGCTTTGAATGGTTTCGTCTCGACCGGTTGATATCATTCCGGGAATGTTGGTCGCCCCTGTTTGCCACAAATCCGTTCCCTCATACTGAAGCTTGATCGTCGATTGGTACGAATTTACTACGTAAGATCCAGCTGCTATGTACGATACGGCTTCTTGTTTCGGTCCAGTCACACTCCCCACAAGCTTTATCGGCGAACTGTTTTCGACAGCGTAGTTTGCCTTTGTTGCCGCTTTGGTCAAACTATTGCGTATTTGCTCTGCATACTGCCCTGCCCCTGACACATCAATCGAAACTTTTACCCCTGGCCTCACTAAAAACACGTCGGGATCTTTTTCCGCACTTGCCAAGGCCTTGGCCGCGGACGCATGTGGCAATGTCGTAGGCAAAACAACTCCCCCCGAATCACCTTGGACTGCGATCAAGGTTGTGCTTCCTAAACTGGAAATACCACCCACCTGCTGTAGCTCGCAAACTTTGATTTGCGAAGGTATATGAACAAGTGTCGTATTGTTCAGTAACAAATAATCGTCATTCGGAAAAAGCAACCCGTTTGGTGCGATAGGTCCAAGGTTAGGGTAAGAGATTTTATGAAGCCACTCCTCCGATTTTAAATCTAGAATCCTGCACTCGGATTGAAACGAAACAGCCAATCGCTCGCCAGAAGGGCTGCATCTAACCCGAGTCCATCCCATATGCGGATTCCCTTCAATAAAAAAGGACTTCTGAGTTGAACCAGTCTGCGGATCGACGATCAGAATTGCTGATCCATCTACCAGTACTAACCATCGATTATCGTTTGATGGACAAATAGCATAGTCCTTCGAGAGTCTAGTATGCCAAAACGGCTTACCACTCGTCGAATCCACGCATGCCATGTGGCCGTTGTTTCCCAGAATCACGAGCCGGTTATTGGTAAAGGAAATGGCTTCGCTAATGGCTGCATTCGTTTTCTTTCCGAAACTTTCATGTTCATCTGGAAAGGGAATCCACGATGCTGTTCGATTTACCTTTTTGCCGGCAACTCGCCAGAGCTGCAACATATCAGGAGTCTCAAATCCCTTTCTTTCATCACTTGTTCCCTGCATGAGAACGGTCGCGCCATCGTGAAGAAGGCATAGCGGGCACATGTCTCCCTCAATGGGGTCTGTGTGGATTGCTTTCCCTGAAGCAAAGTCGATCAATGATAGTCTGCTCAAAGGCTTGGGAACGGAAAAGCTAACGGTGTACCCAACAACTCCTCGCTTCGATGTAGTATTCACATGGAATCGTCGAATGCCCTCAAAAAAATTCATTTTTTTCATCAACGTGGATCGCTTAGGTACCATCCCATCGTCTGACTTAACAAACGCCCCAACATCCCAATTTCCTTCTGCGTCCCGATTCAACTCTTCGACTTCACTCCAATCAATTTTCAGCTCACCACTCCATGCTGTTGCATCCGAATCTCCAGTATCAGACTTGGTAGATGCAGTAGACCTATTAGATGCGGAGTTTTTGCTCGATCCCATGTCTCCCGATTCCATCGAATCTGCTTCTTGAAAGGGATTGTCGCTGTTGTTCTTAAGAAAATTCTGGTCCGCCTCACTTAATCTTGCTACCGGAACGTTGACGCTCTTGCCCTCGCTCGTTTTAAGATAAGCAACGCCATCTCGAACTTCTACCAATCGCCCTTTGATCTTGTGTTTGCCAGTCGAATCAGACCACTCCCGAATTCCGTTCTGCGCAATCAAAGAGGCAGGCGAAAATGCAGCGAACAGCATAAAAGCTGCTAGGCACCACGTGCGTTTTTTTGATTTCGTGATGATTGCCTCAAAATCTCTATTTCTTAGAATTCGTTTCATCGGGAACCTCTTGGAAAGGATTGTGTGGTTCAATAAATGGATCAGCCAAAGTACTATGGTCTATCGGTGGGGTGAACTCGATTCGAGCTTTAGGTAAAACACCGGTTTTCGCGTGCCCAAATACGCTTTCGTTTGTTTCGGAAACAACTTCAAACGGACTCTTCGAGAGAATCAGATCAGCCAGATTCTTAAGTTCAGGATTCTCGTCTTGGCTAAAAGGAACGACGAGCTCCACGATTTCGGCAGGTATCAATTGCGTCGGCATTTTGGAAAGTCGTCTTAACCAACGCTTGGTCCGCTTTCCTTGCTTTAACTCCTCAGGAATCGTTGCTCGTTCCAGGTTTGATAACGGGAGCCCGAGGTCCTCGAATGGGATGGTATCTTCTATTTCTGTCTTGGAGTGCTCGCTAGCTTCGGTGTTAGGTATCGACACAAGTGCTCCATCTGAGTTAGACGCATTTGATCGACTTTCGGAACGAATATCCTTATGCGATGAATTCATTGTATCGTTGTAAATGCCTACGTCGATTTGGTGCGTCGCATTCCACCAAAGTGCGGATCCCAGTAGAGCACCAGCCATTATCATACCAACGAGAATAAAGGAAACTCCACGTGATCTCGGCTTACGGACTGCTTCGTTTTCTTTCGCGGCAGCTGCAGCAGCATCGCCAGTAACAATGGGCAGATGTTGCTCATCCTTTTTCGCGAGACTATTTCTGAGTAACTCCGCAACTCGCCGGGCAGGCCCTAATCGCAGATCCCGTTCTTTTATAAGGAGTCCTTGAACTATTTGTTGCACCGCAGACGGTATGTTTGGCACAAAACTACTCAACACTACGGGGTCGTGGTCGACGATTTGCTTTAAAACACCTAATTTGGTTCTATCTGTGAATGGATACTGCTTTGAGAGCAGCCAATAGATTAAACTTCCCAAACTAAACAGATCCGATCGTGTATCGATCTGTATGCCAAGTGCTTGTTCTGGCGACATAAAGAATGGTGTGCCAGCAATCGCATTTTCATCGGTAATGCGATTATCCGATTCGATTCGAGCTAGGCCAAAATCACACAAAATGAGTTGTTGTGTTTCTTGGTTCACAAGAATATTCGTCGGCTTTAGATCCCTATGTATAACTCCGTTCTCGTGGAGAACTGCGAGTGCCTCTGTCACTTGAACCGCCATTTCGAGCAACTGCTCGATCGGCAAGTCATTGCTCGACACGTAGTCATGCAAGTTTCCACCAGGAACGAACGGGGAAACTATGAATGGAACTCCAGCCCAGGTCTCAAAAGCGAAAATCGGTATAATGTTCGGATGACTCAATAACGCCGTCGCACGTGCTTCTCGTAATAGCCGTAGTCGAGAATCTCCGTGAAATCGTGCCTCGGCAGAAAGCGTCTTAAGGGCAACGATTCGATTGAGCTCGGTATCAACTGCACGGAAAACAATTCCCATCCCTCCCTGCCCAATGATCGACAAGATCTCGTATTTGAGAACGCGTCCTATTGAGTTTTCCATCGTGGCAGGACCAAGCCAATGTTTCCAACCGGCGTTAAGCTCTTCTTCAAACGAAGCTAGATCGATTTTGGAAGAGCCGTGAAAAGCCAATCGAAGCGAATTGGCTAATCGCCTAACATCGGCCGGAGGAATCGTTGAGTCTAAAGGTTCATTCAAGGCCGATTTGGTCTCGACCCAAAACCCTTCTTCAGCCGCCTGCTCCTCCAAAATTCCTCGACAGGCGATACATGAATCAAGATGAGACTCAAATATCCGTTCTTCTTGAGGTTGCAACTTACCATTCAAGTAGTCGGAAACCCATACCAGACTGCACGCCACAGATTTTGGGTTTTGATGCGGAATGTCCATTCTGGAACACAAAATTGGGGCAAACGACGCGGGAAACTTAATACTGGAGTACTCAACACCTCAGCTCTCACGGTTCTTTATACCCAATGTTGGTTAGGACCTTACGGCACCAAGAAAAAAATCTTCAAGACGCTAAAACGAAAAAACGCCGAGCAGCATCTTGCTACCCGGCGTTACCATCGGAGGGTTGTTCTTACCGTCACCGTCCCCCAAAAAAATCGTGAGGGAACGCTGATCTTAGTATCGGTAGTTGTCGGTCTTGTAAGGGCCGTTAACATCAACCGAGATGTAGTCTGCCTGGGCCTTGGATAGGGTTGTCAATTTGACTCCAAGCTTGGCGAGGTGCAGACGAGCGACTTCTTCGTCGAGATGCTTAGGGAGTGTATAAACTTCCTTCTTGAAGGTACCATTGTTTCGTTCCTTCCAAATCTCTAGTTGAGCTAGAACTTGATTTGTGAAACTGGTGCTCATAACGAAGCTTGGATGGCCTGTTGCACAGCCCAAGTTCATCAAACGGCCTTCTGCCAAAACCAAAATACTTCGCTTGGTTTCGTGGAAGTACCATTGGTCGAACTGCGCCTTGATATTGCGACGTTCGACGCGGCCCTTGGCTTGCAACTTTTCAAGGCTAGCCATATCGATTTCATTGTCAAAGTGCCCGATGTTGCAAACAATCGCCTTATCCTTCATTCTGACCATGTGATCGGCGGTGATAATGTCATAATTACCAGTTGCAGTTACGAAAATATCCGCGGTCTCGACAAAGTCCTCAAGAGTTTTCACTTCGTAGCCTTCCATCACTGCCTGCAAGGCACAGATTGGGTCGATCTCGGTGACGATTACTCGACAGCCTTGACCACGAAGGGATTGGCAGCAACCCTTGCCCACGTCACCGAAACCGCAAACTACAGCGACTTTGCCGGCCAACATGACATCGGATGCTCGGTTGAGTCCGTCGATAAGAGAGTGGCGGCAACCATACAGATTGTCGAACTTGCTCTTGGTGACCGAGTCATTAACGTTGATGGCTGGGAACAACAACTCACCGGTTTTTGCCATTCCGTAAAGACGCTTGACTCCTGTGGTGGTTTCTTCGGAGACACCGATACACTTCTTGCCCATAGCAGTGTAACGACCTGGATTGACGACCAACTCTTTGCGGAGGGTATCGAGAATGACGCCCCATTCCGCAGGTTCGGTTTCAGGATTGAAGTCGGGAACGATTCCGGTCGCTTCGTACTTTGTTCCAAGGTGAATAAGCATGGTAGCATCACCACCGTCGTCGACGATCATGTCTGGACCCGATCCATCTGGCCATACCAATGCTTCGACGGTGCACCACCAATACTCAGGCAATGTTTCGCCCTTCCAAGCAAACACGGGAGTGCCGATTGGGTTGTCGAGTGAACCGCCACGACCGACAACGACCGCTGCAGCGGCTGTGTCCTGGGTGGAGAAAATGTTGCAACTGACCCAGCGAACGTCAGCGCCAAGGTCCACTAAGGTTTCGATCAACACTGCTGTTTGTACGGTCATGTGGAGAGATCCCATGATCTTTGCACCAGCCAGTGGCTTGCTTACGCCGTAACGCTCACGAAGTGCCATGAGACCTGGCATTTCATCCTCTGCAAGTTGAATTTCCTTTCGTCCTAGATCGGCAAGTTCTTGTGCTTCGCTTCGATTTCCCGCAGCGAGGAGATCAAATGCCTTGACCTTAAATGGCACCCGATTTAGATCAGAAAAAACCGTTCCAGCTTTTGCTGGCTTAGCAACCGTACTCATTACTCAACTCCTGGGTAAAAACCAACTTTAACTATTGCTTTGTAGTTCCCACTAAACTCGAACTGCCGAAGCGACAAACAATCCGGTCCCTTTAGCATCCGGATCAGGGGGAACCAATTCATACTTTACTTTTTTCCAACTTGCTTTTTCAAGCCACTCACGTATCTGAGACTCCGAAAACCCTTGCCACAAGTGCCCCATTGACTCGCGATACTCCGACCGGTCGTGTGAAACCATGTCGAGCAAAATGACCCGACCACCTTTTCGCGTGACTCGGAACACCTCTTCCAATACGTCCAGCGGTGAACGAACGTAGGGAAGCACCAACGACATCATGCTCGTATGCAATACTTCGTCTTCGATTGGCAAGCTGGTTAGCTCACCCTTTCGAACCTCAACGTTGCTCCTCTCCTTTAACCGTTTTCGAGCAGCTTGAATCATCGCCGAAGACGAATCTACTGCGATAACCTTGCTGACCCATGGCGAAACCGTCTGCGAAAGAATTCCTGTTCCACAGCCCAAATCTCCAATGATTAGGTCCGGATTCAAGGATGCACTCAGCACCCAAGTATCCAAACGGCAACCAAACAACTCATTCCGCAGACGATCCCACTTTTCCGCCGATGTGGAGAAAAAAGCATCCGACCTACTGCGTCTTGTTTCAAGCACCTGATCCAATCGAGCTTCGTCCTGGTCCGCCGTGGTCTGATGAACACATTGACCTTTGACGACATCCCATAATTTTCGCTGAGCCGCCGCAACCTCACGATTTCTCATTCGGTAAAGATTGCTGCTACCATCACGGCGTGCCGAAACCCAATCCTCGTCACTCAATACCTTTAAGTGGCGACTGACCGTGCTTTGCGGCAACTGTAAAATCGTGCAAAGTTCAGCAACCGTAAGCTCCGTACGATCCAAGATGCGAAGCAATCTGGCCCTAATTGGGTCCGATAAACTCTGCATCCAAGTGATCATTTGCGGTGCCTGAACCATCGCCACATTGTACCATCCGCCTATCCGGATGAAAAGATAACAGCCAGTTCTTTTTTTCCAAAATTTTCTGGCCGATTTAAGACATGGGAGACTGGCCAAGAACCCGAGAAATCAAATGATTCGATCTCGGCGTGCAGTTAAGACTGGACACTTCAGCGAAATCATAAATTCTGTACGAATCATGACGGGCAACCGCTAAAAAAGCGATCAAGTCAATACACCATGTAGCCGGAACGCGAGATTCTTTTGTTCGAGCAGACGAGCGGCCGGACATCAACCGGAACCTTCGACTTCGAGCTCGTCTACACAGCCTCACTATGAACATATTCAGCCCCGCAATGAGAAGCCACATCTCCTTTACGTTAGTGCGAGTACATGTTTGACGCAGGTTGATTTCTTCGTTTCGCTCTTTGAGATATGACGGGGACATGTGACGGGGACACACGTCTTTTGCAATTAAATTATTGCGACTATCGGTGTGTCCCTAAAAACCATTGTCGGTGTGTCCCTAGCAATCATTGGACCGAAACCAATCGACTTGCAATTGCCCTAGGTGTGTCCCGGGCAATCTCCATCCCGGGCAATCTCCACATCTACTCCACGCGAGGGGGTTTCTTTTTTTGCACAAGATTGTTTCAATGCACAAATGAAATAGTCCGAGTCTCAGAGCCCAGGAGATGATTATGTCAAGAATGACCCGAGCAGAGGTTTTTGACCCAAACGAAGTTGCTGTTCTTCATGTCATTGCTCGTTTATGTCGAAGGTGTTTTCTCTTCGGTAATGATCCCATTTCCGGAAAGAACTTCGATCATCGAAAGCTTTGGATCGAACACCAAATCAAAGTGCAAGCGGCCCAGTTTGGGATTGATATCCTCGCGTTCTCTTTGATGGAAAATCATATTCATCAGGTTTTACGATCTCGTCCTGATATCGTTCAGACTTGGGATGATTCCGAGGTCGCTCGCCGTTGGTTAATGATTTGTCCCAAGAGAAAAGATGACAAGGGAAATGCTCTGGAGCCTACGGAAGCAGAGCTGGATAAGATTCGCAGTAACCCAGCCGAGATTGCGAAACTTCGTATTCGACTGAGCGATATTTCTTGGTGGATGCGAATTCTGTGTCAGAAGATCGGAACTCGTGCCAATCGCGAAGATGGGGAAGTTGGCAAGTTCTTTCAAGGACGCTTTAAAGCAGTAAGGCTTCTCGATAACGAAGCCATATTGGCCTGTTCCGTATACGTGGACTTAAATCCAATCCGAGCGTCGATTGCAGAATCAATTGAGAATAGCATGTTTACTTCCGGCAAGCTGCGTTTCGATGCAGCAAAAGCAAATGAAAAAGCAACTGGTAAGGCAGATAGCTTCTTGGCTCCAGTTCAGATCGCCGAGTCCGAGGATTGCAATTCTGACAAGACGTCTAAAAGTAGTAAGCGATGTAGCAACAAGGGCTTTCTTCCCATAAGTTCTTTAGACTATCTCCAGTTGTTAGATTTAACCGCGAGACTACAGCGTTCCGATAAGAGCGGATTTTCGCCAAGCGGACTCGAACCACTTATGAATCGTTTGGGTATCGAAATAGACGAATGGAAGAGATTGACGAAGGATTTTGGACGGATGTTCAGTCAAGTTGCAGGCAAGCCCCAAACGATTGCCAATGCGAGGAGCCTGAAAACGCACCGACGGTTTAAGATTAAGCGGTTCGTTTCCGCAACGTAATGAAAGCCTGCAGTCATCCCGAAGTAATCGGGTCTCAGTTTGAATACGCATGCTCAATCCCTCGAGTTAACCAAGAGTCACGAGTCATAAAAAACCGAAACACCAAGAGATTTGTTACGGTGGTGACATCTCTTCGCATACTGCATCCCACAACTCCCCTGCGAGGGGATTGATGTTTCCTTTGCCGTCTGGGTGAAGGCGATTGCTTAAAAAGCAAAAATACAAATCTTTTTCTCGATCGATCCAAAGTACCGTACCAGTGAAACCACCATGTCCAATCGAACTGTTAGATAGCTTCTTACCTTTGTTGCTCGAGTAACGCGATTGCATATCCCAGCCTAATCCACGAATGTCGCCGTGGACATCATTTACTCGGAACATGGCTTCCACCGATTCCTCTTTAAAAACGAGCACTGACGAACCATCCGCCCTTTTCACGATCCCACGATTAAGGATCATCCTAGAAAAACTGGATAAATCCCTTGCCGTAGAAAAAAGTCCTGCATGGCCAGCAACGCCCCCAAGTGAATTGGCTCTCGGATCGTGAACAGTACCTCTAATCCAATCTCCGTCCCGCTTTTCTGTAGGCGCGATTCTGTCCAACCGAGACCGATCAATATGAAAAGAACTATCGACCATGTCACACGGAACCAAGATCTCGTTTCTCACATACTGGTCCAATGTTAGCCCCGTAATCACCTCAACTATTTTCCCAAGAACCAAAAAGTTTACATCCGAGTACTTGAACTGTTCACCACGAGGATAGTGCAACGGTAGTTTATAAATGTTTTCCCATGCGATCTCAGGGCCACTCATGTAGTCGGCCAGAGCGTTATCCGGAATGAGACCGCTCCGATGCACCAAGCAATCGAGAATAGTAATTTGTTCCTTTCCTTTTTGACCGAAAGCCTTCAAGTGAACAGAAACTGGATCGTCGAGATTTAGTTGACCGTTTTCCATTAACTTAACGATAGCGGACGCAGTAGCCACAGGTTTCGTAAGTGAGGCCAGGTCAAAGATCGTATCATCGGACATCGGCTCCTCGGCTGGCTCTTTTGATTTAAGCCCAAAGGATTTTAGAAACAAAATGTCTCGTGAATTGCCGACACAGATAACGCAGCCTGGCATTTGCCCATTTTTAATCCCACGAACGACAATATCAGAAATTCGTTCTTCGAGCTTAGGCGAAAATGTACCCTGGAAATGGCTTTCTCGATCTGGCACTTGCCATCCAATTGAAACGGACGGGAACACCCAAACGAACAGAACCGCCACGAATCCTGCCAAGCAACCGAGCAATCGATTCAACACTCCAGACTCCCTATAGAGGAAACTCACCATCCTCAAACACGCGTAATTGCAATGCAAGCAAAACTTTATGGGGACACACTTATTTCGATGGTCCATGGTTCAAAAAGACGTGTGTCCCCTCATGGCCCTCGGAACATGGCCCCCATCGTCAAACGCGTGTAATTGTAATGCAAAAAAACCTTAAGGGGACACACCTATTTCGATGGTCCATGGCCTAGAGAGACGTGTGTCCCCACATGGCTTGCTTGTTTCTGCTACTTCGAGATGGGCTCTGGCCAATTCAGATGTCGGTGCAGAAATGCATAGGTTGCCTTGCCATGGATCGAATGCGGGCCATCAAAGAACTCGATCTCAGTTCGTTCAGGCAATTTCAGACCAGCGGCATAGAGGTTCAAAACTTTCGCATATTCGTAAGCGACGGTCCAATCGTCTGCGACTCCATCTTGATGTCCCCGCTCAACCATAAACGGTCGTGGAGCTATCAACGCTGCCATCTCTGCGTAGTTAAATGTACTTCCTAAATCGAATTCAAAAATCTCGTATTCACCAGTGTTGGCATAAGTCCTCGGGTTCCGGGTCGATGCATTCTTGTCTACCCATTCATTGAAATCGGCCGAACAGATCGATAAGCAATAATCAGGCACCAATGCCGGCACACGCATCGCCGTCTTGCCGCCATAAGACAATCCATAAAAGCCTATACGCTGCGGATCTACAAAATCGAGCGTCTGTAACCAATCCACGATCTGCTGATGCTGAGGTGTTATGATCGAAAACAAACTCTTCTTCAACGGATTGGCTTTACGCTGCAAACTGCGAAACCTATCGGTAAAGATGTAAAGATTTTGCGGTGCAAAAGTTATGAACCCCCGCTCAGCCAGGCTCGACGAAAAAGCCGAATAAAATTGAAAACCAGGTTTGCCTATCGTGTCTTGAGGACGTCCCTCCAAACCATGCTGACAAACCACCACCGGACGCCGCTCACCCGGTTTCAAATCATTGGGCACCAACAGCAATCCATAAGCGATCACATCCGGATACACATCCAAGACGACTTCGTACATGGTCCATTCGATCGTCTCCTGAACCATTCGCGTCCGTGGTTTAAACGGTAAGACGACATTATCAAAACGACCAATGACTTCCTCATAGAAAAACTTACGAATCGGTTCCGCCGACTTTTCATAGGCCTCCACCGAAGAGAAATCGAATTTGCTCATGGTTTTCTCGCGGCGAACGTAATGACTCTCCCGCAACAGAAACTGCGAATGGCGATCTAACTGATGCACCAAATCCTGATGTCGATTGGCCGGATCGAAATGACCGAGAAGATTTTCGGGTGCATTACCGATATCCTTGAGCGGAGTCGAAATTCCCAACGCTTTCAAGAACGCTGTTAACGCTTCGCTGCTTCCGGGTAGCCCGCGGCCTTCTCCACTTTCAACAAGTGTTACCGTAGCGGGCAGGGCAAGTCCGACCGTTAACTCGCGCGCACGTTTTATCTCTTCGCGAACTCTTTCCACGGCCGGTGTGACAATTTTGGCGGGGGCCCCCCTACCGCCAGGAATGTCCGCTTCAGCCGCTGCACATGCCTCGACAATTAAAGCTCGGGGAGCAACCATACTAGCTAGCTCTGCATCACCGAATTGCTCCAGAAGTCCAAAGACGTTTCTATCGATTGGCTCATTCCAAATGTTCTGGCGAGAATCAAAATAGCCGCTTACACCGATCGCATCGATTCGATCATCCAACGCTCCGGCATAAAGACTTATCAATCCACCCTCACTCCACCCGAACACGCCGATCTGCGCGTTCTCCCCTGCGTCCCTCGCGAACCAGTCAACCGCTGCGAGCACCTCTTGGATTTCATACGCCACCAAGCCTCGCCCCAATTCAAACGCTGAACGATAAAGCCATTCGCGATTAGAGAGGTGCGGAAGCTTCTCTTGCCGATTAACCAACAAAGGAACCAAAACGCGACATCCGTTCTCCGCTAATCTTCGAGCGTATTGCGCCTCAAGGGGCACACCCGGCAGCAGTCCAACCAATTGCTCCGGCAATATTTCGCAGTCCGGTATGGCAATTACGTGCGCGAGAACCGACTTCCCCTTCGGTTCGAGCAACAGGCCGCGTGCCTCCACATCACCAAATGCAGCCCAACTAACGGCGTGAATTTCGTAGTTTTCCGAGCGACCGACTAAAGAGGATCTGCTCAAAGTGGACTGCAAACGAGGTTCCGTGTCGTTGGCTCGCGCATCGCGAACCCCGACTTGATGCTCCAAATGGAGGCGGTTCTTGGCAATTGATTTGCTATAGGCTGCGTGTGAAGAAAAATCGCGTTGCCAAAACTTGCTTCGATTCGATATGGACGACTCTAACTCGCGTAGCAAAAATCGGTCCACACCCTCTACTAACTGAGAGGCGATGTCACCCTCTAATGTCAAGAGTTCCGTTCCCGGCAACGACTTCCCCTTCGGATCTTGCGCGGTTACTGACGCACAAAGGCAAGTAGTGAAAACGACGGCAACAATCCCGATAGAAAATTTCGACATGATGTTCCTCCTCTTTGGTTTACCAAGTCCGCCGCTTCTAGAATCCAAAAACATCCCAAAGCTCGTGCTTTTAACACCGTCTCAAAGCCTGCCTTAACTTCGGTTTTAGCAGGGGCTCTTAATATGCTTAATAGGGTGGTGTCGTGCTGGTCAGAAAAGCAAACAAATCTCTCAGTTGGGTGTCGGTCAGGCTATCGAGCAATCCGCTAGGCATCAAAGATGTCTTGCTTTGATGCTGCTCCTCAACCGAGGCTTTGTCAATCGTTTGGCTTTGTCCGTCGACAGTCCGTAGGACTAGACTGTTCGCATCTTCTTCGGTCTTGAATCCGGTGATCACTTGCCCATCATCGGTCAAGACGGTCAGGGTCTCAAAGCCCTCACGAATCTCCGCATTGGGGTTCACGATTCCTAATAGAATTGTCCGCAAGTTGCTTCGATTGTAGGAGGTAAGATCTGGCCCTACTTCCCCGCCTCGGCCAAACATCTGATGACATTTGCCACAATTTCCAACGCCGTGGAATACCTTTTGCCCCTCTAGCGGACTTCCATTCCCTGCCAAAGCAATTTTTTCGAACAACTCTATGCGCTGATCCAGTAGGCTGGCATTGGTTTCGTTCGTCGTAAAATGCTTGGCTGCGATCGATTGCAGATTGGGGTCGCGGTGCCATGCCATGCGGGCAACGGTATCCTGATTGATCAGCTTGGTTAGGATATAGCCACCGTCGATCGCCTCGAGCAATTGCTGCGACCAAGCCTTGCGGCTAGCTAATACCGATTGCGCAGTCTCTTGAACTGCGGGCGACATGTTCGGAAAAAGTTGGATGATCGCCGGACCAATGTCGGGTTGATCGTAGCCTTGTAGTGCCCCCAAGCAAACGATGGCGATTTTTTCGTTCGATTCTGACTGTAAAATTTTTAAGATAACTGGAACAGCCACATCGGCTTGAGCATGAACTTCACCTATCGCTCGAATTAACGATACGCGTTCGTCCACGGGAGTTGATTCATCTTGAACCTGTGCAAGGGCTTTTGCAGTCGCATCCTTGTCGCCACGACGAATTCCGAGCACGGTTGCGAAACGACCTTGGACGCGGGAAAGTTGCGCAACCAATTCGGTTGGAAGTTGGGGGATCGTGCGGCCTTCGAACGCTTTCGTAAATCCATCGATCAGCCTATGGGAACTTTGAGCATCAGGGGAACGTTGCAAAAGTTCGGCGCACATCAACAAATCATCGCGAGTACCTAGAGTCGCAAAACGGCGCATTAGGTTCTCCATCAAGCGGGCTGACGTTGCCAACGGCGAGTTCCAAATCTCCGTTTGCTGCAACCATTGCTTGATGTCCTGGTGATTAGCAGCGTGCGACTCAACACCCCACCAAAGAGCATTCGGAATAAAGGGGTCTTGGGCATCTTCCGCGTGCGTCAGCAAATTGCTAATAATCCCCAATGCGAGTTTGGTTGGCATGCGGCGAACAGCGCACGCAATTTGCAACCGGACGTCGACATCGTCTTCCTTCGAGGCTAACTCGATCAATCGTTCGGCCGTCGTGGTTGACAGATTCCCGCGATCAGCCAACAAACGCACCGTCCAATTGCGTACAGGAGCGCGGGAATGATTCCACAATTGCATGGCGATATCGTCATCAAGTCCGCCGCAGAGATTGAGGGCCCACAAGGCCTCGAGTGCATGAGCGTTGGAGTCGTCTGTCGCCAATATCCGCAATAGTGGAATGACCTCGGCATCGCGGCGATCGCCCAGCAATCTGAGGGCTGTTTCACGGAACCAGCGATTCGAATGCGAGAGATATTTTTCCACAAGCTCCCGGCTGGAACTAGCACTCATATCCAAGACTGGATATCCCCGTTGGTTATCTGAACGCAGTCGATAGACTCTTCCCAAATCGGGATTCGTTTGGCCTTCATGATTTCGGTAATGGGTGGATTGCATCGAGTACCAATCGGCCAGGTAGATCGCACCGTCTGGACCGGTTTGAATGTCGACGGGAGTAAACCAATCGTCTTTTTCTTTTCCGCCTGCCGTTATCACTGGACCGATGTCTTTGGTTTTACGTGTGCTACCATCGGAGGAAATCGTGCTAGCCATGACATAGTGCAAGATTGGCGAGATCGAAATGAGTTTGCCATGATATTGCGCAGGCAGTGCGTCAGCCTCGTATATTTCAAACGTATGCGTAAAACGCTCGACAGTATGATGACGCATTGCTCCGTAATAGGCATACGTGAATGGGTTGGAATGCAAACCATGCTTTCCGAAATTTTTCAAATAGTAACCACCTGGAACGTAGTGAAATCCGCGAGTGTCTCCACCATTGTGTCCGGAATAAACCCGACCGGCTGAGTCAAACTCGACCCCAAAAGCATTGCCTCCCCCCTCAGCAAAGATCTCGTATTTGCGTTGCTCCGGATGGTAACGCCAGACATTTTGGCCCATGGAATGAATGGGAGTCTCTCCGGCAATAGGCTGTCCAAATTGGTCAAGGCGGACAACGGCGGCGCTCACCGTGCTCCCTTGGGTTCCGTAGATCCAACCATCAGGGCCCCACCGTAACGAGTTGCTTATCGAATGAGTGTCTTCAATTCCAAACCCGGATAGAAGAATTTGCGGATTTAACGAGTCGGGCGTATCGTCGTTATCCTTATCTTCGTAGAACAAAAGGTAGGGTGGATTTAGAACAAAAACGCCACCTCGACCTTTGAGTGCCGCAGTGGCCAAATTCAATCCGTCGAGAAAGATCTTTTGCTTTTCGAAGACACCATCTCCATCCGTGTCCTCGTGAATTGTGACCATATCCTTGCCGCGGAAGGGAGAATTTTCATCTTGAGGAGGGGGAGGGGGAAACGGTGGTTGATAGACGTTTCTCCAGACATTGTCCCGACTGATCAGCTTTAATCCGGCCGGCCAAGGATACTGCCTATACTGAACGACCCACAATCGTCCACGTTCATCGAAATTTAGGTACAGCGGATTCGCAACTTGAGGTTCCTGTAACACTAGATCGAGCTCGAGTCCCTCGGCGACGTTAAGCGAAGGTACATTTTTACTTAATCGTAATGGCGGGGGCGAGTCTTGACCCGCGACAGGATCTATGCCACCAAGAGCAAGGCAACATAGAAACATTTGAGAAAAAAATCGTTTCATGGTTTCACTCTTTCTGGCCTGATGAAATCCGCTTTTTCGATACCGCTCGCCCAAACTAAACCATTGAACAACAAACGTTGAAACGCAGGAATCTGGAAGTCATCCTTGTGTCCGAGCGAAGTGTAAAAGGAACGGCCACCATTGCTGCGTTGAAAAGTCCAAGCAGTCGGTTCCGCTGGCTTGCCATCGATTGCTCCGGTCATTAGAACGGTCGTATTCGCCGCGAGAGGGCTGGTTCTGTACAACGAGCCGCCGGAGGTAAACGAACTTGCCCCGATGCCTTGGAGGATCTTATGAGCCGCCTGTTCTGAACGGGTAGTTATCGTGGGCAGCTTTTCATTTGCATGATGGCCATTGTAGTTCCCCCCCAGAACATGGGCGTCGAACTCAGGCCATGCCGCCAAGCCATCAGGTATTGTTTGAGTTCGCAAAGAGAACGCATGACTTGCGGTTCGAATTCCGACCACAGGTTTCCCTGAATCGACGAACCGCCGCACGATATCGAGTTGCGCTTTGGCGAGTGGCCTACGACGAACGCTCACGAGTGCAACGTCCGCCTCATTCAATACATCTAGTCCTGGAAGCTCATTGGGATTTTCTTCGTCCGAATACACGACCGCGATACGGAAACTGTGTCCTAAAAAGTCGGACGCGAATTTCGGTAGCGTTTGCTGCGTTTCGTATTCGTCCTCGGCCAACAACATCACAAGCAACGGTCGCGTGTCCGACTGGAAACGAAAGGGTTTGCCACCAAGCAGTTGGTCGCTCGTGATGGTAGGGCAGATACACTTTTCGATATACTCGATTATGAGATCTGTTCCAGTGTGATGATTGACGAACGGCCAGCGCTGAGGGTTATACATGGCATCGGTCAGGTCGCGGACCAGGACGACACGTTTGCCGGCAGTTACCATATTTCTCAATCCGAACGGCCGCCCCAACACGCTCGTGTTGGTATGTACTCCGCACAGAATCACATTATCGATTTCGCGGGACTCCATAAGACTCCATATTTCTGGCCCCGAATCAGAAATAAAATCTTGTTGGTCGTCGATCGAGATCAACTCTGTTTGTATCTTCCAGGGCCGAAGAGGGTTTCTGCCGCGAACCTCCAGTTCCTTGGCCCAAGCTGCCTGCTCCGAACGATCGTCTTCGCCACCATCCGTATGGTCAATTGGATAGGTAAAGGACTTTTCCGCCTCGATCTGATCGCACCATTGTCGCATTGCGGAGGGAACGTTTTGCGATTTAGGTAACTCAAGGGCCCGCAAGCGAGCTGGGTGATCCGCATAACTCGCCATGCAGTCGCTCGGAGCATGAACAATCGTCGCACCTGATGCGCGTGCCACCTTGAGAAATTGCTCAATTCGGGGCGCCATTTCCTCGATGCGGTGCAACGCATCGATCGAATGGTGGGCATCCCAAACGTCACAGACGATAACCACCGTCCGCTTGGGGTCCCAAGTCTCAGTTCGAGTCAGGGTATGATAACGAGTGCTTCCAGTCTTAGTTTCTACTCGACACCGCAGACTTAGGCGCAACAAATTGTTCGTAGCAATTTCGCTTTGCGCAAGAGCCTGGTTACCGGAGCCGTTTTCCATGCCCATCACGAACAATAACATCATGACGAGCGGCAGAAGATCCCTGAAATCGAACTTCATAATTGCCTCGAAAAACCAAGCGTCTTACTATCGGCTTTAGTCGAACATCAGCGTTTTCGAACTTCGAGCACGTACTTCATCAAGTCCAAGAATTCTTCGCGGCTCTTTAGCGTTTGAGATAGATTCGCTGGCATTAATGAAGTGCGAGATTCGCTAATTTCCTCAACCTCGTCGCGTACGATGACGATCGGTTCGGGTTGAGCTAAGTTTCGAATCACTAATTGCTTCTCATCTTCAGAGATTCGAATTCCCGTATAGATTGTGCCATCGACCGTCAGTACAGTCACTTGGGCAAAGTCCTTGTCGATCCGATTCGACGGGCGAAGCACAGAATCCATCAGTTCTTCGGCGGTAATCTTTGTCGTCATCGATTTGAGGTCCGGCCCAATTCGCGGAGCTCCTGCCGCTGGATCGTGACAAGATGCACAGGCGGCAGCCGACTTGTAAAACAGCTCCTTGCCTCTGTCGGCATTGCCTGTTGCCTCCGCCAACCGGACTAGCTCGGAGGTTTTCATCTCCAAGAGTTCGTCTTCTAAAGCCTTGTTAGAAAAACCTTCGGGATTGAGCCCGAGTTCAGCCAGAGCCAACTCAGCTTCCAATGGATGCTCAGCCAACAAATCTTCCGGCTTCCAGTAGATGGAACGTTCCGAAGTTGCCGCGCGAACTCGGGCGACGGTTTCCGCCGAAATACTCGAACCACTGTTTCCCCAGTTGTTTCGAACGAATGTCAGGACATCGGCCAATTCTGAATCCGTCAGCAGGTTCTTAAAGGCGGTCATCGGTGGGACACCGCGAGCCGGATCGTAGGTCTTGCCATGGACTGTAAGTTTTCCCCATAGTCCATGCAACGAAAGTTTGATCAATCGCTCTTCACTGCCATTGATCCATGTGCTGCCAATCAACGACGGGTAAATGACTCCGTTGCCTCGTCCATCGGTCAAATGGCAAGTAGCACAGTGCGACTCGCGTTGGTAGATCAAGGAGCCTCGCTGGAACTGTTCTTGTTCGGCGGGGCTGAGTCGCTTTGGAATCTCGTAATTGACAATTTTTATCTCGGCAGGAGCCGCAAAGCCGCTGGCACCGGTCGCATCGACATTGTACCAAAAATGTTGAACGGTTTTTGCTGCGACGACCGCATGAGGAACCGATGAGTTGAGCAGTTGATTTAGCAACGCTTCGTTCTTTACGTTATGCTGCTGATGCATCCACAAGGCTTCGAGCAAATGATGTGCTTCCCGTTCATTGTTCGGATCAAATCCAGCCATCCATTTTTGAGTGGCGGCAATGACCTCTTTCGAGTTCCGTTCACTCAGCTCCACTCGGGTGCGGTGTCGAACCCCATTGATTGGGTGTTTGAGGTTCTCTAGAAGCGCTTCGATGGGCTGACCATCGATTGAGACAGGGCGTTGCAGCGGGCGGTCTTTGACGGTTAGTCGCACAATTCGCCCGTGCTGGTGATCGCGATTCGGGTCGCGGATGTTGTGCTGCATATGCCCTATGATGACATTGCACCAGTCCGCAACATATAGCGCACCGTCGGCACCCACTATCGCATCGGTGGGTCGGAAATTGCGATCTTCGCTGTTGAGCAGTTCCTTGACCGGTGTGCCCCATACCTCACCAACATTTCGGTTTTGGCCATCGCCGCCCCGATCTAAATCGTACTGTTTGACACCCAAAAAACCGATCGTGTTGCAAATCAAAAAATCTTGCTGCATGTCATCTGGGAAGTGTTCCGACGACAAGATCTCATTCGCAGCTACAGGACGAAATTCGACCTTGAGCAACTCGTGCATCTTAAAGCCTTTGCCTTCCGGACGCACTTGGAACGATCGGCCTCCGGTGCCATCATTGGCGTAGAGATAACCCCAGTAATCAAAGCTTGTACCGTGAGGGTTTGGTGAGTTGCCGGCATGAGGAGCGATAGCAAAGGTGCGTGGATCAAAGCGATACATACCGGAATCGCCGATAGTAAGGTTTTGCTTCCAGGGGGTTTCGTGATTGTGTACGAGAAAGATCCCGCTTTGCCAATAAATGCCCCCATCCGGACCGTAGATCAAATTGTTGGCGGCGTGGTGAGTGTCGGATGTGCCTAGCCCTTGTAACAGGATGGTGCGCTCGTCGGCTACATCATCGCCATCGGTGTCTTTAAGAAACAGCAGATCCGGCCCAGAGGTTACGATTACACCGCCACCCCAAAACTCGAACCCTAAGGGATTGTGGACGTAGGCAAAGATCTTGCGTTGATCCGCCGTTCCATCTCCATCGGTGTCTTCGAAGATCATCAAGGTGTCATTCATTTCCTTGAGTGGTTCCCATTTCGGATAGGTATTCCAACAAGCAGCCCAAAGCCGTCCTTTGCTATCCACCTGCATTTGGACTGGGTTGGCCATATCCGGGAACATTTCCTCGGATGCAAAGACATTCAATTCATAGCCTTCCGGGACCTTTATCTTCGCCACACTTTCTGCGGGGCTCAAATACTTGACCGACCCTTCCTTTTCGCCACTTGAGCTGGGACTGCCACCGCCAACATTCGAAATCACCTTGATTGGCGGGGGTACGTTCGTGTCATCCGCTTTGATTTTCTTACCAGCTGCGGCGGCCCAAATTACAGGATCGCGATTAGAGGTCATAACATCGAGCATCGTCAATTCGTGCTTCAAAACCTCCGCGTTGCTTTGTCCGTCGACGAAGGTTAACCCGGATCGATTGCCCCAAACGTCATTTCCATCTGTAGCGTTATACCGATTGTGCCAATGCCAGTTCTTGTCTTGTACTGCTTGGTAAACGGCCGCCAGACGTTTCTCATCGTTGGGAGTAGGCTTGCCGATCAATGCCTGCGAGATGATATCAGCGAGCTTCTGATAGCCAGTTGGATTCAGATGGATCCCATTGATCGTAAACCGCTCTGGACTGGACGCGAACAATTGAAACGTGGGTGAGTAGAGATCGACAAACATAGATCCCGAGGCCAGAGCAGCACGACGAGTTGCCTCTGTATACGCCGCCAAGTTAGCGTTGATTTGCGTTCCTTCGGGCAGGTTGGGATCGCCCTTGCTTTCGTAAGCGATCGGGCTGAACAGAACAAATCTCGCTTCGACTCCTTTTTCTTTTCGCTTTGCTCGATACCTCTCGACCATGGCCACCAGTTCTGCTTGATAATTATCAGCGGCATCGGGACCAGCAAAGGACTCGTTGTACCCAAACATGGTAAAGATAACACTCGGGGCAACGTGCTGTAGATATTCTTCTTCGTTGGGGTGCCCTTCGTCGCGTGGACGCTTGCTGACCGTGTCGCCTGAAAAACTCATCGTTCGAAATCGAACGTTCATGCCTTGCAAGTGACTTTGGAGTACCGCTTCGACCCACGGGTCATGTTGCATCCGGTCTGCTAGCCCACCTCCGTAGATCGTTACAAGATCATTGTCATGGAACGAGAACGGTTGGGATCCATCCGAGCCGTTACTTGATGGGGTTGCCCACAACAAAATCGACAATAACAGAACTTGAACGGAGCGGTGCAATACAATTCGCATTTTTGAACAAGACATTTTTCAACGATCTTTGCCAAGTGGGAGGGGAGGAAAAACGAGAAGGTTGGTGGGAAAAAGAGGGTCAATGGTCACTCGATGCAATGAACACTACGCTATGACTCTTTTCTGATTATAGCATAGCCGATGGGACACGTAGAAATAGATGTGCCAATTCGTGACCCGCTAAAAGCGAGAGGAATCCAATGAATTATTTTTCTGCTGACGGAGGGGCGTGGGATTTCTTCTAATGCATGCCGCTCAAGATTTAAGGGAGATTTTCGGCATTTGGTCGGTATTTCCAGTAAGACTTATAGGGCATAGTAGCGAGCGATTGCGAGGGAGAGAAATTTGGTTCACTGCGTATCCACTCTTATAGCGCGAGCACGGGGAAGTAAAAAAATTTGGACAGCGTACTATTTTCATGCCCCCATTTTCTTGCCTCATTCGGCTTTGAACAGTTCCTCTACCAAATAAAAGTCTATGTACCTACCAGAAATCGGATACGCCTTTGCGTTGACGACGACATAGTAAAAAGAGGGTCAGCACCATTTGTTCGTCCACGCGTGTTCGGCTCGTCACCACATTTCTGCCATTCTTTTTTTCGGTAACCACTCGGGAAACGCTCAAGGCCCGTGCACCGGATCAGCTCCCAATGAGCCGCAACTATCCTTCGCGGCGAAGCCGCATTTTTGTATCCCGATAGGCATGAAAGATTATAGCCAGGGATTGAGCGCGAGCGACACCCCTGGATTCGAATCCCAAACTATTCTTCCCATCCTGAAAGGATGGTAGAGACGTGCGTGTGGCTGGCATCTCTAACGGGATGCAAAACCCCGTGCGTACCTCAACCGGACGTGTCGCATTTGCTCAACCTCCGGCTACCAGCTTGAATCCCTACGGGATAAAAACCGACGAAGTCGGGGGCGTACATCATGAGATTCGTAAAAGCCAACAACCACTGGTCTCACACGATTCGACTCGGCCCGCGACATCGTATTGGTCCGCTCCAAAATTCACAACAATTCGGCCAGCGTACCGAAAAGAGGTTTAAATCTCTCCCGTCTCAATGCAGCCAAAAATACGACAACAATTCGGCCCGTAACACATTGCCGCCGTCTAGGCTGCAAGGCCGAGGATTCTCGAACCGTCAGAACAAGAAAACCATTGCTAATCCGATTTTTATGGCATCGTCTACGCATCAGAATAATCCTGAGTTGGCAGAAAAATCGAACGCAGAAAGATACGAAACTCATTTTTCTGCGTTCGATATTTCTGCCCTCATAAGGACTTTATAGGGGATGGGGTTGGCGTTGTTTGTTCTCTTCAGCTATCGAACCAGCGCGAGGTCTGGAACAGTAGAGTAGAGAGGGTCGGCTTTTGGTGAAAAGGCCGGACACATAGGTAACACATGTTCGGAGACATAGGTAACACTTAGCTTTTCGATTATTTCGTGGTTGAGCCAGCTGTTTGGCTGAATGGAGCGCAGCGGAATTCAGACAAACTGCTGGCTCGGCGAATCTTACCCGTACGCTCATCCAGTTGACCTACCACGAATCGGCAGAAGAAGACATCCCACACCCCATCGATGTCACCGGGTTGTAAACCAACTTGCTCATCGATAAACACTTCGCTCAGACGATACGATTTGCCTTTAAATTTTATTTCACCAGCCCGATTGGCTACCCGTGTTTCGAAGCGACTGCTGTATTGGTAAGGGACAATTTTGCTTCGGAACTCACGATCACTCACTTGATACCGACTGGAAGGAACTTGGTCCTGCAGGCCTTCATGAGGCCGATCATGATTGTAAACCTCTCGCCAGGTGTCGAAGCATTTCTGAGCGCGGCTTAATGAACCGAACTGGCGCCCTTGAAGTACCTCTTGCTTGAGCGTCCGATGGAAGCGTTCCAGCTTTCCACGGCCTTGAGGATGATAAGGTCTGCCATGAATTATCTGAATATCGTGACGCATCAACCAGATACTTACTCGCGTATGAGCGAAGATGCCTGAATTGTTTCCCCACGGTGTCCCATTATCAACATATATCGCGAAAGGCATGCCGTATTGACCAAATGTTTTCTCCAAGCTCTGGCGGACCGTCTGCCCTTGCTGATTCCCACGGGCGTCTATGCAAAATGAGAATCGTGAATGATCATCTAACAGTGTCAATGGATAGCAGTACTGTTTGGAAGACAGCGCGAATTCGCCCTTGAAATCCATTTGCCACATCGCGTTAGGCGAGTCATGTTCAAATCTCTTGAAGTTCTTGCCGACTCCATCTGTCTCCCGAAGTAAACCGTGACGCCTGAGGATCTCGGTGATCGTACTGGCCGAGGGAGGGCTTTTTACACCTATCGCAAGAAGACGGTTGCGTAGCTTTCGCCCACCCCATGTCGGGTTTTCTTCGCGGACTTTCAATACGCGTTTCTCGATCTCCTTGGAAGTTTGAATAGGCGAATAATTTGGCCTTCGTGATTGGTCTTCAATACAGCTCGTTTCCTGGACCCGATTGATCCATTTATAGCCGGTCTTTCTTGATATTCCGAATCGCTTGCAAAGCAGCGTTATGTTCGCTCCGGAAACCTTGGCTAAATCCAAAAACTCGCGTCGTTGCGACATTCGATCACTCTCAATCCAGCTCGTTTTTTAGCTCCCTTTGGAGCCAATTTTAGGCTTAAAATTGTGTTACCTATGTCTCCGAACGACTGTTACCTATGTCTCCGGTCTGTACATTTTGGCCGAGCCCTCCCCCTCGTCAAACCGTACGTACAGATTTCCCATATACGGCTTTCGCAGTAACTTCGTCTGAAGGCATTACCAAGGATAGTTGCTAAGTCGTTCACGGACGTCGCAGACCAAGGTCATGCAAGTGAGCATAGAACGACTTCCCCTCAGGAGGCCGATAGGGTCGCTGACTTCGCCGCTTGAGGTGTTTCGTAAGCTTCTCCACCGTATAGGCATGGATGGCTCGAAACGCCTTGCGCGGGTAGCCGATACGAAAGTAGTTAACCCATCCCGTCTGCCATCGGTTGACATCGGCTATCATTGGGACGATCGGCATAAAACTGCGGCTTGGTCGGGTGAAGTGGCGGATCTTATCTCGCGCTTTTGCCAAAGCTTTACGGCTTGGAAAAATGTTAAGATATCGATGTCTACCACCACTCAAGTCTTGATCGTAACGAAATGTATAGCTAAGAAAGTCCAACGAATGTCCAGGTACGTTCAGATTGAACACTCTCGTCTTGTCTCGATTGATCGTAAGTTCAAATCGGTCTTCCAATGTCGTTTCCAGCCACTGACGAAGCTGTCTACCTTGATAGCGAGCCAGCACGACGAAATCGTCCGCATAGCGTACGATCTTCGCCTTCGCAAAGTGAGCGGGACCAGATTCTTTATGGAAAGCAACTTCGAACCAGTGTAGGTACACGTTCGAAAGTAAGGCGGAAATCACCCCACCTTGCGGCGTTCCTCTCTGCGATCTAGTGACATGTTTCTTACCATCAGAGTCTGTTTCTTCCAATTCACATCGGAGCCACATCTGGATCAATTGCAGTACTGCGCGATCCGCAATACGCTTCTCGATTGCTAGAAGTAACTTAGCGTGTGGAATGGAGTCAAAGCAACCTTTCAGGTCGGCATCATAGACCTCTCGATAACCCTCTCGCAGGTGTCCTGCTATCGCTTGGACCGCATCATTTGCGTCACGCCCTGGGCGGTAAGCATACGAGGTATCCAAGAAGTCCGCCTCAAAGATGGACTCTAGTATCAGAACAGCTGCGGTCTGCACGATTCGATCGCGCATCGTCGGTATACCAAGCGGTCTCTTACCGCCATCAGGCTTGTCAATGTAAGCCCGTAGGACACGATCCGGTTTGTAGGTTTTGTTCTTGAGCGATTCGTGAAGATCATCCAGGTACTTGTTGGCACCACCAGGCGCATCCACGATGTCTTGGCAGGTTACGCCGTCAAGTCCGGGAGATTTATTCTTCGCGAGAACAATCCACCAAGCCGCAGTAAGCACGTCGCGTCGATAGATGCGATCGTACAGAGCGTAGAATCGAAACTTCGACTCTTGTTTAGCCTTCAGATATAGCTTCCGCCGCAGTTCGGCAACTTTCACCGGCAACTTGACTTTCCTTCTTACTGCCCACCATTCCAAACTAGGCTCAGGTGGCACAGGGGGTAGGTCTTCGTTTTTCGGTTCTTCCGTAGTGGGACGATGGTCCAAGCGGGTTTTCCTTACGTTTCGCGTACTTGCATGTTAAAAGCTAAGGGGACTTTGCTCGGTCAGTGTTTCTCTGACTTCTTCGCTCGTATTCCCCTCTCCGACTTCCACGCTGGACCTGTTCGTCGTTATTGATTCCGACGACAGGTTAGTCAAAGCGCATGCTCTGCACAGTGACCACCAGGTGGCTCTCCCAGAAGCCTTGACTATTCATTTGACGCCCGCTGTCTCCTATCACCCCGGGGAGCCTGAATGGTGCAATTGTTCGTTACTTCCCAGCCAGTGTTGGTTTAAGATGATTAGGCACCTTGACCACTCCCTACTTAGGTAACGAGGCCGAATCGAGTTCGCTTGCGCTACGGCTGACGTCATCGTCTACCAAGGCTCCGCCTGCAAATTGCAGGCTGCTTGGTCGACTACACGGCGAACGAACACTTACCATGGTTAGTAACTTTCAACTAACGAGAATAGCCAGACTGGCTGGCAACCTAATCAGCACTAATGGACACAAGTTTCGAAGCCTGACGGCTGGCCGCTGTGAAGGACTAACAAGCTATGGAGGCCGTAACAAAGGCTTTGCGAAGTTACGGCAGGGGATTACTGCGATTCAACCAACAAGCACTGGTCCCACGAAATGTCAGCGAGCAAATTATTTTTACCCACTATCGAGCAATTAGAATTGACCCGGGGGGGCTAGAGTTTCTGTTGCCAAGGTGTCTTTGACTTCATTTTCTCTGACCGTAAGCGATATGCTATTGCTCTCTTATCGGTTCGAATTTCTCCTTTCTTGCATGTGTTTTGGTTGACGGTTACGGATTGCATTCGGCTCATTAGCTAACGCTAGGTGTCGATGGTCCTTTCTTTGGTTCGGGGACTGGGGTGGGTTAATACACTAGGTTGAGGCCCTCCTTTCAGCATTTTCAATGAGCCAAGAATGCTAGCCGATTGCAATCAATTGTTTCGTTTTCGATCCTAGTTACTTCTGAGGGGCAGCACTCTCGCTACCACTCTTTCGCTTCTCTCGTAAGCGGTAACTGTCTCCGCGTATATTGACCACCGTACTGCGATGGAGCAATCTGTCTAACGCCGCACTGGCCATAACCGCATCTTCAGCGAAGACGGTTGCCCACTCGCCGAATGCCTTGTTGCTAGTGAGAATGATCGGCTGGTTGCGTTCATAACGGTTGCAGATAACTTGAAACAGCAAGCTTGCTTGCGTGCGATCCAGTTGTAAGTACCCCACTTCATCGATCAGCAGAACCTTGGGCTGCATCAACATGTTGAGTTGTCGATGGAGTTGATTGCGCTCAATCGATTTACTGAGTTTCGTCGCCAGATCCACGGCTGTTGTAAAGTAGACGCGGTGCCCCGCTTCGGCGACCATTGTTGTAAGTGCGATGGCCAGCATCGTTTTTCCAACGCCAGGAGGGCCCAAGAAGACAGTATTTCGGCCTTCACTGAGAAAACGCAGTGTCGCCAATTCCTCGATCAAACGCCGATCAATGCCAGGCTGCGCGGTATAGTCGAACTCTTGAAGTCGTTTGATAAAAGGGAATTTTGCGAACTGTAGATTAAGCTGTACGCGTTTGCGATGTCGCTCTTTCAATTCGCTATCCAGCAGGTAGCCGAGGAAGTGGGTGTAAGATCAATCCTCTGCGGCAGCACGTTGGGCGGTGGTATCGAGTTACTCTCGTGCCGTTGGGAGCGAGAGGATCTCAAGCGCTTCGCCCGCTCGTTCTTGATAGACTCTTGAGGAATCTCCCGAAGAAGGTGTTGCTAAAGTTGATTCTTCTACGTTCATACGCCTGCCTCCTCGTAACGGGATAAATCGCAGGACTGAACGCTCTCATCTAGTGTCACATTGCAGTGACGTTCCCCTTGAAGAGGACGACGCTCTAAAGTCGTTTCCCAGAGTGCTTGAATATGCTCCTCTTTGGCAATAGTTTGTCCGACCGATTCGGCTTCTTGATGCTCGGCAATGATCGCTCCCTCGGATCGAATCGTAATGGAGGTACCTTGCATCGTGATTTCAACGCGTTTACCAATGTAGGCTGGAGGAACACTGTAACGAGAATTGCCAGCAGCAACGAAGGAGTCCTTGCTAACCGTTCTTTCGATACGCATGCTCGGGATAAACGGGCGAGAAGGATCCAGAGCGATAAGCATATCTTTCTCTTGCTGCCAGAATTCGAAAGGCTTTCCTTGCGTCGTGCTATGAATGCGGACATTGGCCGTCTCGTCGAGCCACTTTTGGCCTTGCAGATTGAGATCTTCAAGACCCGAGAACTCTCGTGCGTTGAGGAAGTTACCCTTGATATAGTCAACCATTCGTTCGACTTTGCCCTTTGTTCGAGGCCGATAGGGCCGGTGGGTGGAGACGGTGAAGCCGAAGTGATCTGAGAAGTCAGCGAATGTGGTGTTGAGCTTGTTGGGCCCGGAGCGGACTTGTGCCATATTGTCGTAGAGGATCGTTTGCGGCACGCCTTCAAAGAACTCGAAGGCTCTTTGATGGCATTCGATGAAGGTCGGGATCTTCATGCTCGTTGTAAAGCGAATGAACATCTGACGCGAGTAGCTTAGAGCGATGACAAAGACGTAAATGTCAATCAGTTTGCCAGTGGCATCGAGGAACTTGCCAACATGGCCCCAGTCGCACTGGGCTTGTTTGCCGGGCGGCGTTTCGAAGCGGACCGTAGCAGCAGCCAGACGTTGGGAATCGGCTTTGATCGAGGCGACATAGCGTCGCAAGGAGTGAATGCTGCCTTGGTAGCCCATGGCTTGGATTTCAGGCAGGATCCTTTCTGAGGAAAGATTGTATTCAGAAACTTGTTTCCGAATGTAGTCGCAGAACGGGTCAATTTTATGTGCTCGCGGTTTGCGAGGCTTTTTCTCCGAGAGGGTTTGTAGGCTGTGTTCTCCTCTTGCAATCTTGCGAATGGTATTACGAGAATGACCGGTATCTTGCGCGATACTTCTTAGCGATTGTTTATTTGCGAGTCGTGTTTTAATATCCATGAATTGATCCACCGTGATCATAGGAACGAAGACCTCCGATCGAAGTTGCCTGAAACCAAATCAGGCGACCTAGGAAGCCGTGGTAAGCTGGGTGGTCTGGGTCGCCCTAGCTGCTGCGCAGCAGCTAGGGCTAATTCCTTTCCAAATCCCAACCGGGTGGGTCAATTCCAACTTGCTCGTTACTGGGTCATTTCTTTCTGCTCGCTGACATCTTGATCATGGAGTATGTCGATGGCGGTAACTTGCTCGACCGATGCCGAGCCGGAGCGATCCCTTTGGAAGAGGCGATAAGCTTAGCTTGTCAGTTATGCGAAGGACTGGGGCGTGCCCACGAGCGAGGTATCATCCATCGCGATATCAAGCCTGCCAATATTCTGCTTACCTCGGAGGGAGTACCTAAGCTCACCGATTTCGGGTTAGCCAAAGTGGAACTGGGAGACTCCGAGATGACGATGGCGGGCGCGATACTGGGCACCCTTGACTTCATGCCCCCAGAGCAACGCCGTGACGCAACTCAGACCGATGCGCGGAGCGACCTCTGGAGTCTGGCTGCGACCCTATACCAAATGGTGACCGGAGAAAGCCCACGCGTGATCGACTTAGATTCGGCTCCGACGGAGCTTCGTAGCCCACTGGCTCGCGCACTCAAAACGAAACAGGAGGATCGTTACGCAAACGCTTTCGAACTGAAGACAGCGTTAAAGGATTGTCTGGTCAAGACCAAGCCTCTGGCACCTGAGAGGCAAATCGATCTCGGTGCAGGCGAATGCTAACCCTGCCATACTCTCAACGAACCACATTGCAAGTTTTGCCGAGAGTGTGGCGATCCATTGCGTTGTTCATGCCTAAAATGCGAACACGAGATACCAGTCTGTGACAAAGTCTGCCCGGAGTGCGGTGGCAAGCAACCCGAGTTGATTGCAGCACGTCTGAGGGAAATCGATGAGCAATGCCAACGCGCAGAATCTCTTCGGAGCGAACGCCGATACCAGGAAGCACTCGACATTGCGCAAGATATAGTTGCCATCGAAGATCAGCGTATTGATCGTCGTCGACCGTGGGCTTTAGAATTCGTCGTTTCGATACAAGCTGAATGGGATGATCAGCTACAGATTGCGAGTAGGAAGTTTCAGGAGTCTGAGAAACTCTTAGGTGAAGGCCGCGCGAAGCAAGCCTATCTGGCGGTTGAATCTATGGTTGATATTGATTTGCACCCTAATCAACGGGAATTACGGCTCCGGCTTAAGGACTTAGTTGCAAAGGAGAATGAAATTGCCGTAATGGTCAAAGGAACGAAAGCACGAGGTGCCTTGGATGTTCAGGGTATTGCGTTGCTCTATGCGAAGGTAGCTGAATATCTAGAGTTAAATCCTGCGCATAAAAAGATGGTCAATTTGAATAACAACTTAGTAAATCGTCTGAATAACGCGCCGATGTCAGATTTGATTGAATTGCCGAAAAGTCATGTCGTTCATTTACCTGAGAAGATACAAGAAAAATTCCCAGTATTCAACAGTGTTGGCATTCTATTAAACTTTATTCCATCAGGGAGCTTTCTGATGGGGGAAGGTAGCGACGCGCATTAGGTGACATTAACCAAGCAATTTTATCTTGGCACCTACCCCGTAACTCAGGAGCAGCACGAGCGGGTGATGAGTGACAATCCGAGTCATTTCCGGGGCGCCAGCAACCCTGTAGACAACGTTTCCTGGGAGGATGCGGTAGAGTTTTGTAAGAGGCTTTCGGCTTTGTCCGAGGAGCAAGCCGCAGGTCGGGTGTATCGACTACCTACGGAAGCGGAATGGGAATACGCTTGTCGAGGAGGTAGTACAAGTACTTATTGTTTTGGAGGGGACAAATTGCGTTTAGGAGAGTACGCGTGGTTCGAGGAGAACAGCGGTAAGAGGACGCAAGCCGTTGGCCAGAAGAAGCCGAATGCGTGGGGTTTGTATGACATGCATGGCAATGTCTGGGAGTGGTGTAGTGACTGGGATGGAAAGAACCCTGAGGGGGCCCTCACGGACCCCCAGGGGCCTAGAACGGGCTCGTTCCGCGTGTACCGTGGCGGCAGTTGGATCAACCACGCGGCGATTTGCCGGACGGCGTTCCGCTTCACTTTCAATCCGACGCACCGCGCGGGTAACCTCGGCTTCCGCCTGGCCCTGAGTTCCCCGGATATCCCCAAAAAGGCGAAGGCGGGTACAGGCAAGTTGTGAGTAACCGGTGGGCGTAGTTACTGAGGGATCGCGAAACGGCGACCGTAAATGCCGAAAACTCAAACTCAAATCCTTAACGACAAAGAATCCATTTCGCAATTTATCAAACGGAGTTTCAGCCAAGTGCCCGTGTATCTCACCAAATCTTCCTTCCTGCTTGGTAACACGTGCCCCAGCAAGCTTTCCTAGTCGTTATCTTGGAAGTTGCTGCTGGCTTCAAAAAATTGTAATGCCGGGTAGATGTGTTGGTGAAGAATGGTAGCGAGTTACAGTTGATTGAGGTCAAGGCAAAGTCTATCGATGTTTAAGATGCGGATCCATTTTGCAGCGATCGTGGTGATGTTACTGCAGCTTGGCGGCCGCATCTACTTGACGTCGCGTTCCAGCGATTTATCTTAAAGCATGGTTGCCCTGAATGCTTGATTATCTCTTGGCTGATGTGCGTCGATCGAAATCAGCGTTGCAGAGTGGACGGATTGTGCCAGTTCTTCAAAATCGAGAAGGGCGGGATTCGAAGTTCGTGCTCATTTATCGGCGATTCGGAAACACCTTTTTGCCGAGAGATTCTCAAGAAGCTAAACGTAGACCAACACATCGAAAAATTAGTTCAAGAAGAATTCCTCGACCGAACTTTTAGAGACTACATTCGTTGGCTTTCTATTCACTACGTCGGTAGGATTAAAATCGTTAGTTTCCTTAGCCCCCTCAAGGTCCACTTACCTTCGCTCGCCATGGGAGATTATACGGAAGCCTAATTGTCTTCCTTTACTTATCGTAAGAGTAGTTTAGCCGTCACCGCTGCAATTGCATTGTCATATCCATCTGCAGCGATATTTAATAGTTTCTGCCTCAACCACTCTGGATCGAATAGCAGCCATCCCATCGCTTGGAAGTGTGACCGAATCGGATCAACATTTCCATTCACGATTTTTCCCGCTGCCAAGCATAGTTCGATTTTCGGATTTGGCGTGATCGCTTTTGACGCGACGAGTTGAGCGACGAGACGTCTGAATACGACCTCCCTAGTAGTCGGTTCGTTAAAGAGTTTGAATCGACCAGAAAACTTCGAAGTCGTATCGAAAGCGGAAATATTGACACCGCCAGAATCCAAATAGGACTTACACTCAACAACGCGAAGAAGATTATCGCCAGCACGGTATCCGACAACATCGATTTCCCATCGTGGAGATGATGGACGATCAATTTCTCGCTTTTCTGCTTTTGTCAGCTCCACCTTCATGGAAGTTCGAACCCAGAATCCGTCACGTTCAAGAATCGTTGCTACAATAGATTCAAAGGAGTCCATAATTTCCTGTGCAGAATAACTTGCTAGCACCTCGATAGGCAGACTTGTGGTGGTTTCATTGTGGAGTGGTAATCCATGAGTGTCAACAGTTTGGTCGTAGCACTTACTGGGCAAAGGTAAAGCTGTGAGGGGTATACCACATCGCATTCAGCCAAATTTTGATTGGCACACAGCATCAGTGGAATCTTTGCCAATATACAGACTTAAAAAATCCCCATAGCGGATTGCCGGAGGTAGAGCTCTTCTTTGGAGTAGAGTCGACTATCAGTGGAAGTAGATTTGGAGTAAGCGTGCATGATATGCGCATGCGATTTAGATACAAATCTGCTAACCCAAGGATTTTGTTAAGACGGAAACGCATCGTTGGATCCCAGGCAACTAATTGGTCAGGTTCAAGTACGACAACTCCGGTTGTGTGAATGTAATGGTTTCCATTTGTCTCGAGTAAAAGGATTCCCGGTCCTGAAGCAATCGTCAGAATTGCGATCACAGGCAAAGGCGACTACTGACAAATTTGCATAGCTCGTAAAACGCAGAAGTATTTAGAATTCAACGACATGCGAAAAACTGATTGCTAGTCGATCTGTCCTAGACAGCAGAATCCCTATCAGCTGTTTTTCTCCAGGGCACGTGAGCACAACTCGCCCGCAATTGGCGTTTGTGGTGATCTTTTGCATAACTAGTGCATTATTCAGCAAGCGGGCAATTGTGGCATGATGGGGAAAAGGAAATGAAACGCTAATGTTTACGTTTCCATCCGTTTGAATCATCTTGTCTCTGCGAAGAAAGATTGCATGTGAGTGCAGATGCAGATCTTAACAATTCCACCGCTATCAAATATCTTAGCAATCGAGTACGATTTGCTGAGGGAGTGTGAATAATCTTTCTTTGTAAAATTTACCTGTGCGATCTTGAAACGGCTTCGACAGAGTGAAATTCTTCGAGTGGAAGCAACTGCGATTCATAGTGGAAATTCGAGGTATCGATAACGCGATCAATCTACCACGATGCCGGCCAAGGGCCAGAAGACGGCGTCGGATAGGATTCGCGTTCCGTATTCTCTGGCTTTCTTGGCCTTGCCCGATTGCGTGTTTGGATCAGCGACTACCAACAAATCGAGCTTCTTGGTGACGCCGCTCGCAATCGTCAGTCCAGCCTTTTCCGCCAAGGTTTCCGCGATATCGCGGGAGATGGGTGCACCTCCTAAGGTCGCATTCAGTTGGCCCGTAAAACATACCGATTTGCCTCGTAGATCCGATCCACCGCTATTGGTGTTCATTGCAACCTTCGCGGCAGACAATTGATTCGCTGCCGATTCAAGAATTCCATCCAAGGATGCTTGATCCTGCCCAAGGAGCCTTGCTACTAAATGTAGATCGCGTCTTTCTGTGTCCGATACATGCCCATCAGCCAGTGCAGCCACAGCTAATTTCTGAAGATAATTCGAGTGA
Organism: Pirellula sp.; assembly: GCA_046344995.1. GTDB lineage: Bacteria > Planctomycetota > Planctomycetia > Pirellulales > Pirellulaceae > JBKCUI01. The sequence continues at coordinate 24,467 of JBKDKR010000046.1, read as the reverse complement.
GCAGTCGCCAATTGAACATTTGACAGCCCCCAATTGCTGATCGCGTCCACAAGCACATTTTCTTCGTTCTGATCGATGACGCGGTCTTCGAGGATTCGATCGATCAACACCATGTAGGCCAAAACGTTTGCGTCCTCGGTGTCCACGTCGTGGCGAAGACGAGAGGCGATCCGCTGAAGAAAGCGGGGCGGCTCTGTTTGAAGCTTTGCGGCGTGCGATCTGGTAAAGCAAGGAGTTCTTTGTGGAATAATCCTTGGCCAAGTAACATTTGAAATCTTGTAGCGTTCCATCAGCGCCGAGTCTTCTAACAAAAGCAGTGCAACGATTCGAGCCGTTAGCTGTGCATCGAATAAAGCCCGGTGCGGTAAACCATCGATTGCGATTCCCAAGTCTCGGCAGCACGACTCCAGACTCGATCGTCCTTGTAGGCTGCACGTGCAGAGAGTTGGGATATCGGGCAGACTCACCCCGAGCCGATCATACTCCTTGATGAGAAAGTTTCGATCGAACGAAACGTTGTGTCCCGCCACGATTGAGCAGTCGGCCAGTATTTCCAGCACATCGCCCGCAATGTCGGAAAAGGACGGAGCTTTGAGGACTTCCTCGGATGAAATCCCATGAATCCCAGATGCCCCAATATCCCGAAGTGGATTCACAAGCGTCTCGTACTCAAGCTGTGTCGAGCCAGCACGATCCATGACAACGATGCCAATCTCGACGACACGATCATGTCGCCAAGGAGACAATCCGGTGGTTTCGAAATCAATAACCGCAATCTTATCTTTGTGCATTTCACCTACCTCGGGATTAGATGACGGACGAATGCTTTGAACTCGCCAATGGCGAACGATCAGGCCAGATTCTAACCCGATCTTGACGCAGAATCTACACCCTGCAGGCTAACCTTGGATATACGAAACCCTTATTCAAAGTACTCTCGGTACTTGAGTACCGGATCGCGGACCGTTCCGAGTAGTTAGAATTAGGTTGTAGACCGACTGCACCCACTAGACGATAGACAGAGTTTAAATCTTCGAGTAGATCATCGAGCCACTTCTCTTTGTAGTGCGTTCCTTTGTAGTCAAAGGCGTGGAACTTGATCCCACCTCTATCCTCATCGAACGAGGCATTCAGCGAACTGAATGCCAAACTCACATGTTTTGTTGTATTGACGTAGGCATTCAAATAGCGCCACTGACTTGAGCTTAGAAGTTTCTCAATCGCGGAATTTAAATGAGCAAATTCGGAAGACTTCTTTGCGGCCTTGTTTATGCACCGTAATGAAAGACGGTTAAGGTCGATCGCAGGTGAATGCAAGTCAAGACGCATAGCGCAATAACAAGCGTTTGCCATAACATCCCCCATCGAGTGAATCGCTTGAGCTGCCGCGATCGAATGAGCCTCGACCTTTAATTTTGCGAGTCCCGAGGAATCCCATTTTGGAATCGTTTCATGATTCGAGAAGACGGCTAACAGAAGCGAGTGAGCATCTCCGAATTGTCCGCGGGCGTCTATGGATGCCTCGACTGCTTCTTGAAAAATTCTCTTCGCTTCATCGCAATGGTACGAAACAATGTCACGCTTTAATGCGAATGACTGGACGGCGGACTGAAAACGATCTCCTACCGTTTCTCCGTGCCGAGCTACAACCTTTCGACTTAAGTCCCCGATATCCCATGAAATCATCGATTCTTCCTAGCTTGGTTATGGCGTTACAATCATCTTTAATAGTCGCAGTATACACCCCTAGCCAGCTACTGGTTCAGTCACTGGTTTTACCTCATCGGGCGGAGTTTTTTCGCTATCTCCGATCGGTATCGAGTAAGCACCTTAGCGGCGACTGGGTTGCTCACAGGGAACGGTGCATTTGCCTGATACGGTGTATCTTTGGAAGTTCATACAACTCACCGCGTTCATCGCACAGGTTAATTCAATGTTCGATCGCTTCATTGATTCGTGACGTGTGTTTTTTGAGAAAGGTTCTCTGCAAATCACTGAAGCTGAATTTGCCGCAAATCTCGAAGAGATACTCTACCAACACAAGGAGCCAAGCTATGCTTTTCGCAAGATCTCCTGGGCTTTCTATGCGCTAATCCGCAACCAAAGTTTACCACTTGGAGGCCGAGAACTCCTGTTACATTTTCATGTCAAAACAATACGGGCGCGTATTGATTGCAGTCCAAACACTCCTCGATTAAAATCCATGACTTGTTGTTAATTCGCTAAAAATATTTGGCGAACTTCGAGTCGAGTAAGAAATATGACAGACACAGGCATCCTCTTTGAAGCCGTCTATGCTGAGCTAAAGCGAATCGCTGAAGGGCGACTACGTGTTTTGCCGCCAGGCAGGTCGCTGCACGCGACCGTTTTGGTGCATGAGGCCTTTATTAGACTTATGGGAAGCCGGAAAATCGTGAGCGACGAGATTGAAACCGTTGAAGACTATAAGGCCATCAGCCCATTTGTCAAGCAAACTAAAGCATCGCAGCTATGGAGTGACCGCGCTGCCTTTTTTGCGGCATCCTCAGAGGCTATGCGTAGAATCATCATCGATCACTATCGCAGCAAAGTGTCTCAAAAGCGGGGTGGCGGATTTCGTCGGATTCCTATCGAACCAGGACACTTGCCCTGCCCAACCAAAGGACGGGACCTATTAGAAATCGAGGGTGCCTTGCAAGCATTCGAAGCGGCATTCCCAGAAAAAGCTAAGGTAGTCAAACTACGTTTTTTTCTAGGTATGACCATGCCCGAGGCGGCAGACGCACTCGGAACGTCATTAGCAACGGCCGAGAGGCATTGGCGGTATGCGCGGGCTTGGATTGCAGAGTTTTTGGAAAAAAGTTGATTGTGTGTGAGGGGGTTTTAACAGCGTTTTCGTATTGTCTTGCACGACGAATAATCTTGGCTTTTTGCGATTTCAGACGCTAGGGCATCCATCAATTATTGGATAGGTGGGCGACCGCGGAATGCTGACTGCTCAAATCATAATCTAATTAAAGATCAATGTAGAATGCCGGACGCTGAGCAAACAGAAATAGAGAGTATCTTCGATGAGATGGTTCTCATCTCCGATCCGGCGCTAAGACATTCAAAGCTCATTGAACGATGCAACGGGAACAATCTCTTATTCGAGAGAGTTCAGTCACTTCTGAAAGCATACTCTCAAAGCGAGTTCCTTGAATCTTCGGCGATTGAACTTGTAGGGGTTGGCAATCCACCAAACTCGTCGTGCGTGCTGACATACGGAAACTACGCTCTTTCAGAGTTACTAGCCTATGGTGGAATGGGTGAAGTCTATACAGCGCAGCATTGCTCATCGCCGCATTCCCATGTTGCTTTTAAAATACTTGCAGCAGATTGGAACACGAGGCATGGTCGAGCGAGATTTGCCTTGGAGCAGGACTTGTTACGAAAACTCGATCATCCGGGGATCGTCCGACTGATAGAAAACGGAACCATAACCGACGGTCGACCGTACATCGTAATGGAACTCGTTCGAGGTCTCCCGATTGATCAATTCTGCGATCGTGCCAAGCTGCCAATTCGTAAGCGAATCGAGTTGATAATTCAAACATGTGAGGCGATACAGCACGTGCACGTCCTAGGGATCGTGCATCGCGATCTCAAGCCAGAAAACATTTTGGTCCAGCTTCAAGATGGGCAACCCCAAGTCAAGATCATCGATTTTGGTGTCGCTAAATTCAGTGGAGACCGAGAGACGGTTGCAGCGTCGCTCACAAGCGCAGAACAAATCTTAGGAACTCCAGCCTACATGAGCCCAGAACAGCTCGACTGGAGCGCGGACGTTTCTCAGCAGTCAGATATTTATTCGATCGGAGCGATCCTCTGTAAATTGCTCATTGGCACAACTCCTTTGGATGCTCGCTTGCGGCCTGAAGTCAAAAATGATGTTAACGACGACAATAGCCTTTTGCCTGACTTGCTGGATATCCAAAAACTCAGACAAGCCTTATTGCACGAAGAACCTGCACGGCCTAGCCAAATCCTTGCTGAGCTTCCAAAAAACGAAGCCAATGAAATCGCGGAGAAAAGAAGTATTCCGCTGTCACAGCTTGAACAAGAAATGTCAAAGCACTTGGACTGGGTGGTGCTCAAGGCGATAAGCCTACGGAGGAGTGATCGTTATGCGAGCGTTCCGGCATTATCGGCTGATCTTCAAGCAATTCTGGAAAATCGTCCTACGTCCGCACGACCACCCTCGATGAAGTCTCGCATCAGCAAGTGGTCGAAACGCAACAGTAATGCGATCAAGAATACCGCTATCAGTTGCCTAGCTTTGGCCGTTTTGTTCGGATTCTTATGGGCCAGGATTTATTTTGCAGAGTTGGAAAAGCAAACTGATACGCTGGTTAGTGAACAAAGGTCCGTACAGCAGAAATTGCAAGAAAGACAATTCGTTGCAGACCTCAGACTGGCTGCCAATGCGATCTTCACCGGCAACGGGCAAGCCGCTCATCAAGTGTTAGACAAGTATTTGATTGGGCAGGTGTCCGATCCATTCCATACGTTCGCGCATAAATATCTACTTAGGCAACAAACCGAACCCAAGATTTTTGATTTAGGTCACCAAAAAAATGTCGGGGATATGGATATGTCTCCAGACGGTAAATGGATCGTCACCGGAGACAACGGCGGAGAGATTCGGATTCATCCTTATGAATCACTGGGGAATGTCAATTCAGCTTCGATCCTAATCCAGGAGAGTACGGGAAAGGAGATTCACAAAGTAAGGTTTTCTCCAGATGGGAAGTTCTTGGCGGCAACGGGACAAGATCGAAAAGTTCGACTATGGCGAACTGAATCCTGGGATCAATACACGGTCTTTCAATGTTGGGACATGACCGTCAATTCACTAGCTTGGTCGCCCGATAGCAAACGACTGGTCGCAGGTGATCGGAAAGGGCGTTTTTTTGCGTGGGATATCGAGAAGCTTGAAATTCAAAGAGATCTTCCCGTACTCACAGGTCCTTTACGTGCAATCACTTGGGCACCGGATGGGAGAACTGTCGCCATAGCAGAGGATACAAAAGTTAGTCTATGGAACCCTGATACCTGGCAATGCTCGGGACGTATTCAGCGGGGAGCAGGAGTTATATCGCTCGTCTTTTCGCCGGACAGTACAACCCTCGCCATCGGAGACTACTCGATGGGTGTAACCATTCTAGATGTCCCTACCTGTGAAATTCAGCAAGAGTTAGTCAATCCGATAGGAGCAGTATGGTCTCTAGCTTTTCATGAAAACAATGGCCTATTCGTTAGTTACAGCACAGGACACCTGAGCTACTTCTATCGCATGGGGCTAGACCGTCCCTGGCGAAGCACACGCGATGCAGCAGTTGTTGATTCGGCGTCAAGAATTGTGCGGTCGGTAGTCTCAATGGATGGCAGCAGCCTATGGCTCGCACTCCACGAAGAGAGGAAGCTTATAAACGTGGATTGTCTATCTGTAATGGGATTTGAAACTGTCGATAAAAATCGACAGGAGAAAGAGATCTTAGGTTTCGCAGAGTCAATAGAGCAGAATGGATTTGAGGCCTCTTCCGATTGCTGTCCCGCCTATCGCAAGAGTTCAGGAACGGATGACAACAGCGATATCGTAGCTATCGCTGGACGCGACGAAGATGGATCATGTATTTTACTCAGTCGTAAATCAGACAATGGAGTGGTCACAAGGATTGAATCGCCCGATCGAATTCGGCAACTCAGTGTCTCTCCAGATGGCAGTCGACTTGCGTTTTGCGGGCCTGACCCGATGGTTGACGCCACACAAGACATCCGCCCATCCACCTTTGTCTATGATTTCAATACGCGTCTTACTAAACCCATCGAGTGGCCCAACGATGGATCCGAATGTCGCGTGTGCTTTGTCGATTCTGGAAAGCGATTGATTGTTGGTGTGATGAGAAGGCCTGAGATTGCTTGTGTTGAAAGTGGATCAGGGAAGGTCATTGAAGTGCAATCTTTAGCTGCAAATTTTCAAACGATTCATGGGAGTTCGGATGGAGAACGACTATTTGTTGGGCAGACGGATCGATTGACCTGTTTTAGTTCGGATCTTTCGCATCAGCTATGGAGCGTACCAATACCCGAAATGGTGACTTCGATTGCTGACTTACAGGACGGTAGAACAATCGCGTGTTTGAGTCTGGATGGACGTATTCGCTTGTTGGATACGGTCACCTTGGAAATGCTATATGAGATGCCATTCGACGGTCCAGATTGGCCTTACGAACATCATCGTTTTTGGCTCAGAAGCCCTGACCCGAACACTTTGGTCTTTGACGGCTTCGAGATGTCAAAGTCGGTACAGTTCAGGGGTGATCTTCCGCGTTCGCAGTAGCTCCTTGAGATTTAAGCATCAACTTGGTCAAACGTTTTGAAGCTAAATCGACTCCAAGAAAACTGCTTTTTTTAAGGTGCCGAAAGCACCAACCAAACCTTGATTTAGGTTGTCTGCAGAGCGTGCATGTCTGCAGAAAAACGTACCCGTGCCGCGAAGTACCCAATTGGCTTGGAAATCCGGTTGTTCGCCGACCAAAAGACCTGGCTCCTCGCAGTTCTCGAGTAATCGAGGCGGGGGCTTTAGAAAAGTTTGATATTTTCTAAAAAATCCCCCAAGTTTATGAAGGGTTTTGCCGGGGGTTTTCGAAGTGTCGCGGGGGGACTTTTGTTGGTGTATTACTCGCTTTCGCGATGCTGGGAGTCTCGTAAAGGAAATCTCGGGGTTCCTGTTAGGCTACCTTCATTCGCTCCCCAACCGATTCGTATTCGCGCCTTGGGGAGATTGAAATGTCTAACGAGCAAAAAAGTCGGTCAATGGCGGCCAATAGTCGAAAGCGTCGCCGAATCTCAAAGCAAGCGGGCTTTGGGCTTAAACGCAGACTGCTTCGCAGTGAGATTCTTGAGGATCGGCGAATGCTTTTTGCCGCGGGGATGCACGCAGCACTTGCGGATATCTCCTATCCGGACCAATCCCCCTCGTTATTGCGGCCTGACGTACTGCAGGCTGTTCGCCAAGCGTCCATAGATCTTGATGCGACCATGGTCCTCGAATCCGAGGATCATTTTCATGGCAGCAACTTCTCCGGCAGTGCCTCACGGATCAATAACCGCTACCTGGAAGCGGTAAAAGCGGCTGACCCGGCGGCCTTGGACCTTGAGAAGGTCGCAGCTAATTTTGGCCGCATTATTCATGCTGCTCAGGACTTTTATGCCCACTCGAATTGGGCGGACTTGATTTCAGGCAACTATCTAGCACAGGGTTCGTTGATTGAATCGGGTTTGGGCTATTGGAATGACCTATCTCCCTTTTCCGTTCAAGCAAACAGGAGATTTCCGCATCCTGGAAGCGGGTTGAACTACGAAGGAGTCATGTTGGCGGAGGTGCCAATTTCGCTTTTTCAGCCTTTCGAACCTTCTAATCCACAAACACCAGCGGGCAGGGCTTCGTCGATCGGGAAGTTTACTGAGCTTGTAGCAGGTCAAGGAAACAGAAACATCGCCTGGGTTGAGGCTGGCCAGCAGCGATTTGCAGCAGTTGTTTCGGGGACGTTTGCTCTTCAACCCGATCGCACCCCCGATGCCGCTGACTTTCCTCATTCCGTATTGGATAAGTCGGAGGTGGGGCATTTTCTTCATGAGCGAGCTAAGGAGCTGGCTACGGCACAGACTCGGCATGAACTATTGAGACTGTTCAAACTGGTCGAGGATTACTGGGGTACTCATGAACACCTCTTGAGTGCATGGATCAACGAGCAGAACCAAGGTGCTTTTCGGGAATTGCTCAGTGGAGCAATCGAGAACGGACGCTCCATGGATCGTCTTGCCGCAGAAATCCGCGACGGCAGCATCGAGCAATTGACGGTGATCACACATGGATTTCAGATGTTGAATACCGATGGCGATTCGTTGATGAGTTTGGCTCAGGCGATTCATCATCGAAGCGGTGGGTGGTTGGTCGATTACGATATACCCAATGAGTCCGAGCGGGGCTATTTTCAACTCCACCGTGTAGACGATCGTCTTGTAGACAATTTACCTGATGGTACCTCTCAGGAACGCGGAAGCGCGATTCTGCTTTTCGATTGGGCCGCTGAGTCTAATGAAATGTCAGAAGGCTGGACGGAAGCGGCCGCCGATGCGCTTTTCGCAATGCTCGTCGATCTTGGAGTGCTAGATGTCAAAAAAGCATCATCGCACAATCTAAATCTTCACTTCATCGCTCATTCCTTCGGATCGGCTGTTACCTCTGAAGCTATTGAACGACTCGGCTTTCACGGTGTCCAAGTCGATCAAATGACTTTGCTGGATCCTCACGATTTCGATCAAGGGATTATCCCAGTAGACGGTAGTCAGAATCAATCATCGCTAGGTGCGATTCCTGATTACGGTGTCACGGTTTGGCAAAACGTCTCTTTCGCAGATGTTTATTATCAAACCGAATTTGCGCCCGACGGGCGTCCGATTCCCGGAGCGGTCAACTTCAATGTGACGGATGATTCGGAGGTAACAGCCCTGGACTTCGACGCTCATTCCGATGTCTGGAATGCCCTTTATATGAAGACAGTCATTTCGCCTGGCTCACGAAACTTTGGTTATCGATTTGCTTCAAGTTATCGCTATGAAACTACTAATATATCATCGCCAGCACCTTTATCGCGCCCAGCTGCCGCTTTTCATCAGCCGCCAGCCGGATTCGGTGCAGCCCAGGATCATCAGCATACTCCTCAACATGTCCTTACTCCCCCCATCGCAGATGCGTTTCGCGCTCCGATCGAATGGCAACCTACTCTCATAAACGGTGATTTTGCGCACGTCAAAGGACCGTTCGAATTCATCGTCGTTCCCGTCCCCCAAACGGACAACATTATTCCTGGTTGGTCTCATCACGGCGGTTATGGAACGGGAGTCGTTCAATCTGAAGGAGGCAACCACTACCTTAGGCTAAACGCCAATGGCCCCAGTCGAACACACAATGCCTTTTATCTGGGCTCGCATCAAGGAGTAATCGAGTTTGATCTTCGAATTGTCCAGGCAAGTGGAAATGATCGTTTGAGCGTATGGATCGGGAATCACAAACTGGCTTCTCTGCCTCTCTTAGCGACAAGTGGCTTTAGATCTCAGCGAGTCACGATTCCAAGCAATCTCCGCAACGAAGTGAAAACGTTGACTTTAAAATAAGAAGCTCTGGCTGGTACAGACATTCAGGCCATCGTAGATATCGATAACGTGACGCGGAAATCGGGAGGTCGAACTGGAGATGTTATTCCCATAGATTTAAGAGCCAGTCAACCGAATGCTACTGGGTTCGATGTCATAGGCTGGGATTTTTTGCCCTTCAACAATGGCGTAACCGCTCTTTTAACAACCACCTAGAATCCGCTACGCGGCGATCCCCATCTCCATCGCAACGGACAACGATTGCCTACGTTATGTTCAGAGATCGAGTAGAAGTATTTGAAGGACCTAGGTGAATGCCGTCCGAATTTTAATACCAATGTCGGATCGGTAACACTTGAGGGCACGGATGACGATGTTCCATGTGTCGGATCGTACGAGCTTGACACTGGCGACCTCCTTCGGAGAATCCGAGCTCCCTACAGAGTGAGAGAACTTCAGTTTTTACCAGGCGGTCGGCGCTTGTGTAACTGCAGTCCGTAGCCTTTCGAGGATTCCTCCGAGAATGCAATACCCTCTTGCCTCATCTGTCACATCGATCGGATTGAAACTTACGTGACACCCTGGCCCACCGACGATGCGGAATCGCGCAGCATATTCGCCGATGACTGAGATCTGCTCATTACGGGTGGAACGCGATCTCGTGAAATCGGCTGCATTGTCACACTGACGGGAAAACTTTTGCCTAATGTGACTCTACTCTCGATTTTCGTTTCGCTAAATGTGAGCCGCGATGGACAGCAAGTTCTGACCATACGACACGATCAATTGTCGTGATATCATGCCGATCTATCTGATCGATGTCGGAGTTAATCGAGTCCGTAGATCATCGTTGCAGTCGAAAAGTGCCTCGATCGCCCAACCGTCGATTACTCAATTCTCAACGTAAAGATAGTCTTATCGACAAAGCATCGTACGAAATTCTCTTGGAACTCGCATCCTATCTGGCCCCAGGTCATCGACTTCGTCATCAAGTCTACTACTAGCTCGATCATCCCATCCCTGACTCCGCGATTTTCGTGGAATGGATATAAACGAATCCATCCGATTTTTTGGACCCTCCGTTCGAACCTGAGCTGCATTTCGACTTGGATACGACTCTGTGCTGCCCGTTTTCTAGGTCGCCGAACGGACCTTGCAGGGCACTTCCCCCAACAAAATCAGAAAACACGACAATTCTGAAATAATTTCTTCAAGTATTGAGGGGTCTAATCGCCCGTTCTCGAAATGTCTGTTGGGATCTGCGTTTGCGTACGCATCCGAACTTGCAAGGCCTTCGATGAATTGGGGTCCGGGCGATTCTACTAAGGCGGCAGCTACTTCGTTTCCGTCGCTTTTATGTTTATGAGACCCAAAATGATTCAAAATGTCCTCACTTCCACAAAGATACTCCGTCGGTCTGTTGGTTCTGAAGGGGTAGGACTTTGAACCTTGCTGCAGTACGGTGATTTCGTACCTTTGTATCTTCCCACAGATTAACTATCCCGAACTTGGAGATCTTGATGCCGGCAAATCGCATCCGTGATCGCAGGAATCGACGTGGTTCCTCCCTTCCCTACTTTGCGCGAAGAAGGCTTCGCCGAATGCTAATCGAAATGCTCGAAGACCGGCGAGTTCTTGCTAACCAAATCGTCTTGGACTTTTCACCAGACCTTATCGACTCAGAGTATCAGGTTGAGCGGTTTTCGTCGGTATTCAAATCTGAACCGGTTTCGGTTTCCAACCAATTCTTGGACTATAACTCCGACGGGTTGATTGCTGCAGATGATGCAGAGATCGCTCTTCACAGGATCTCGGCTCGGGTCCACAGGTTGCTTAAGCCTTATCGTGAGCATACGGACATCGACCTGGTAGTTTGGAAATCAACTGACCTCACTAATCAAGCAGATCCAGGAGCCGGTGAGACTCGTTTGGCTAACGGCCAAGAGAATTCATCATTGAATACTTACGTCATCTACGTTGGTAACAATCGGCCGTCGGAGCTACTGCCGAAGTTCGGTGCGGCACATCAAGCCTTTTCTGGGGTCAACAATGAGTTTTATGGCTTCGTGTTCGGCGGAGGGATTCGGGAGTACATGGCTTCTGGATCTTACAAATGGAAGTCGCCTGCGGAGTTGAAACCCATCGATTATACAAATTTTGTAGCGTACGCCATCGCACATGAATTAGGCCACCTATGGGGTTTGGGCCATCTACGTGATGCAGAGGAGTCTACCGCGGAGGAGCCGCGTCTCCCTGACAGCTATCATCACATCATGAATTATCCGACGCACGCCAATCCCGGCCTCGCCAGGTTTCGCAACGATGCAAATCACTTGATGGAGATCGGAAATGCAATTTCGGGTGATAGTTCCTATCAAGCAATCAACGCACATCAAGAGGTTGTTCAGTCGTTACGACAAAACGCTTCCGGAAGTTTTTTACAAGAAACTCGGCCAAATTCCAGCTTTCCAAGTTTGCCAACTTATCAGCAAGACCCTGACGACGAAAATTCCACAGATCAACAAAATCCACCACCGCGAGCCAAGAGCGATGCCCCCACTTCCAGCCTCGGTCAAGCGGTTGGCAATACCATCGCATCCATTTGGAGCTCATTTGTCAGTGGGTTCCAGTTTTTTCGTGACGAATCCCTTCCCCTGATCGCAAACCGCCTGAATGCGCCATCTTCTGCAATACCTTTGATGGCAAGCAACTTGAATGACATTCTAGGTATTAGTTCATCGATTCCAAACACCATTCCATCCTTAAGTGGATCGGCACCTAGTTCGATGAGTGAACTTCGTCAACGATTGCTCGATTTTGGCTTCGAGTTAGTAAGTGGGCTTACGGATGCCGAGTTTGCAGCATTGCCAGGCAATCTTCCCGCCGATTTCATTCGCGTAAAACGAGTTTATGAGATCCCGACCACCACAGCGAACATTCCTTTGGACGAGGATGCATTGAATGCAATTGCAGCACTTCCAGGGCTGGCGTGGAATGGCCACCTGCAAGCTAAGTCCAACACATACTTGAGTATGGCATTGGGAGTTGACACTGGCGGATTCTATCTGCTGCCTTCGAATGGGCTTTATCCAAGCATTACAGTTGGAGGTAATATTCAAGCGCAGGCAAATGCAGGGAGTATTCTTGGGAATGCTTCGGTTGTTATGACGCCAAAGGTTAATTTGAAATCGAATCACGCAGATGGTCGCATTCGTTTGTCGGATCTACAGAATCTCAACGAAAGTATAGAAGTCGATGTGACGGGAAGCGCTGGAGTTAATCTCGAGATAAACTATAACACTCCGGTCGGGTCAAACGTACGCTACGGAGGAGACTGGGTATGGGACTTGGCCAACGACTTCTCAGGGTATACTCTCGATGATTCCACTTCAGGATTTGATACTCAAGAGCTATTGGATTCCTTAGTAACGTCAATAGCTTCGGGGATCGATTACCTAGGTAAGCACGTAGGTGCTCTTGCATCAGTGCTGGATCAGGTTCCTATAGCAGGAGATAGCTTACAGTCCATCGTTCAGGGGGCGTTGGATGGTTGGTTGGACAAGCGATTGGAAAGTGACATTAGTCAAGTCCATGATTATTTGGCGGCGCGAGGTCTTACCGTACTAAGTTCCGTAAGCCCGTCTGAGTTTCTGCAATCGATAGTAAACGGTGGTACGCCATCATCCGACTTGATTCGACTTCAATTTCAGAATAATCGGCCGGTCGTCGCATCTTATAGCGATTCTGGCAGCTTGTCCATGGCTGGGCTGACCATGGACTTGCAAGGGGCTCTGAGTTACGCCGGACAAGTGCAAACGAGCATGATCTTTGGATTTGATGGGATTGGCGGAGCCTATGTCCAGGAAGGATCAGAGTGGCAGGCTGGACTCGAGATTCAAGGAGCGGTTAATGGAACGTCGTCGATTGCCTCTCTGGCCTCAGTGTACGTGGCCGCGCACGGCGCCATCAATATACAGGGTGTGTATCGAATCGATGATGGTGATGGTCAACCTGGAGAGAGAATCTTCTTGACAGATGATGGCTTCAGCGAAGTCTTGGCTCGACCGTCTAATGGTCAGGTATCGGGGCAGGTGCAGTTGCAACAACTCGCAATCACGGGGCAACTTGTCGGGCTTGGCGGTTTTCTGCCTCCGATTACGGTTCGAGGAAGCGGATCTTATGATTTGGTGACTGGCCAAGGCTCATTTGGAATCACAGATGACGCGATGCTAGATGCCTATGGCAGCGTCTTGGTTGCAGGGGTGCACTCTCTCGGCCAGAAAGGTCGCCAAGTAGCCGATTTAGTTCGCAAGGTACCGATCATTGGTCAGGATGTTGGAAACGGCTTGGGAAATGTGATTGCCGAGCCACTTTTGGATATGCAGGCACCGGCACAAGGTGTTCGAGCTTATCTATTGCAACGAGGGTTCCAGGTCGAGAGAATCCTAAGCTGGCAAGAAATCATTAATGGTGATTTGTCGAAGGATGTACTCGTATTGAGGTACTTTCCGGCTGCGTTTTCACCGAGCGGTCCTTTCTCTTTTCAGGTCAACCAACGGAGGCTGGGTAATGGGCAAATCGGCATCGAATTAGGAGGTAGTATTAGCGCTGAGCCGTCGATTCAATTTGATATTAGATTTGGTGTGAATGTATCGAAAGGCCCTTTCCTGATTGAGGGGAGTTCGATTGATGTTCAGTTACCAATCGATGGTCAGCTTACAGGATCCGCCTTTATAAAGAGATTAGGATCACTTCAATTGCAAGCGGACGCTCAAGTTGACATTGCCGCGGACTTGACCCTTTCTGACTTTGACGGCGTTTCAAATGAACGATTTTATCTGCTCGCGCCGGTTGCCGAGAGTCCTTTGGATATCTACGGAATGATAGAACGGGGTGAGGCCATTACGCTGGGAGGTACGTTCCAGTTGGATGCACAATTAACAGCTAGCAATCCGGCTGCACAGATACCGTTCATCGGTGATTTGCTGGGGCAAGCGTTGCAATGGAACGCAAGTGTGACCTATGACATGGTGAGCGGCGCACTGAGGTACGACATTCAAAATGATCAATTGCTCGCCGATATTGTGGCCTTGTTTCAGGATGCCGAAAAGCTGGCAATCCAAAAATTCTTTAGCTATGTCGATAGTAAGAATCCAATGTCACCGGAGTTACGGTCGTTATTGAGTTCCAGATTGCCAATCGTTAACAAGAGTCCTCTCGAGCTACTTGGTGCGCCACCGAGCATCAATCTGTTGCTGAACCCGACTGCATATGCACAAAATCGCGGAGCGGATGATTTCAACGAAGACATTTCTGATGGTCGTAACCAATCAAAGATCGACTTTAACCTCGACATATTTGAACCGTCTAATGTTATTGCTTTGCTCATGGGGAACTCGGCAAACCTCATATCCATTGAGCTCCAGCAAGATTTTCGTGCGGACTTGTCGGAAATCACCGTAGTTCCCGACACACCGTTTTTCTCGTTCTTTGGGATTCTAAATGCAACCTTTGGCCTTAGGGTGCGACCTGCGTTCGGGCTGAAAGCGAGCGCGGTGATCGGCTGGGACACGGACGGCTTTTATTTCCGTGAGCAAACGCAGAACAATGTTGAATTGTTCGGCGGCCTCGAGTTGCTGATCGGCGTTGGAGGAGCAATCGGACCCGTGCCTGTTGTACGAATCGATGGCGTTGTGGGACTGGAAATGAACGCGGGCATTCGTATAGATGTTCCAGACAATCCGGACCAGAAAGCTCGGTTGAATCAACTGACCAATCTGGAGCACTTCACGACCAATATCGGCGTTGACGCAGTTTTAGGAATCGATGGAAAAGTGGGAGTACCAGAGATCGGTTTTGGAAAGGATATTGATGGACCAAGAAAGAGAATTCCGATTTTTGACCAGCAAACGGGATCTGTCGCGGACTTGCTCGATGAATTTGCGGCGATGAAGCAAAAAATGGATGATGAGATTCGTAGGGCGGAAAGTGCCCTCAATGCACTTCCGCTTGGCCCAATTGCCGTAGCAGTTTGCTACGCGGCCCCGGAAATGTGTGAGGCTTTGGCGGAAGGACGACTTGGCGATGCCGCGAAATCGATAGAAGCCGAGGCTCGCAAGTTCTATCGTGATCCCTATGGTTGGGTGCAGAATGGTTTGGAGAAATTCGGAATTAAAGTCGATCAACGGCTTTTGGAGATTGCATTCCCCAGTCTGTATGGCATCAAAGTCGTGGGTGGCGTCATCGACGATTTCTCGGCATTCATTTTCGGTGATTGCGATGAGGTAGACATTCCGTCGAGGCAATCATTTACAGTCAGCCAATCTGGCGGCGAAATTGCGATTGCGTGGGACCAAGCGTCGAGCGATGCCTACCTGGGCGCAGGAGTTGGAGCAGACATCTTTATTGATGTCGTGGATGGCCAACTCATGATCGATGGCAAAGATTTTGCACGGAGCGAGAAGGTAGCCAGTTGCGAAAGCCTCTTCGAAAGTTGGGACGAGTATCGTACAGTGACGCATACGAATTCGGTGACCTTGCCGATGGCAGGAATTACTTCAATACGTTTGATGGGCTCGACCTTCGACGATTCTCTCATTCTTGGGAAAGCGGTCATCTTACCTTCGAGGATCGAAGGGTACGAAGGTAATGATACGCTTGTTGGAGGAAGCGGTGAAAACGTTATCTTCGGTGGAGCAGGCGGAGATACAATTTCGAGCCAATTCGGTCGAGGAATCTTGTATGGTGAGGATGGCGACGACCTTTTGATCGGTGGAAGTTATGACGATCACATGGAGGGAGGATCTGGGGCGGATACGATTGATGGCGGCGAAGGAAGCGACCTGATCTACGGGCAAGATGGAGATGACCGAATCCTCGCCGGAAACGGTGTGAATGTCGTTTATGCTGGTTCGGGGCATGACATTATCCAGGGAGGCCGAGACGTCGATACTCTGTACGGAGAAGACGGTGACGACAAGATTTTTGGAAATTCGGGAGATGATGTGACCTACGCCGGTGACGGGGATGACCTTGTACTCGGCGGTGAAGGGAATGACACGATTTACGGCGGGGCTGGTGCTGACCAATTGATTGGAGATCAGCAAAATGGTCAAGGATCTGGCGAAGACGTAATCTATGGTCAAGAAGGTGACGATCTGCTTGGGGGAGGGGGTGGTGACGACGAATTGTTTGGCGGTGCCGGCGCGGATCGATTGATTGGACAGGCTGGTAACGATTTGTTAGTAGGGGCTGATCGCGACTCTTCACTGGGAGATACCGAGGACTATCTGCAGGGCGATAGCGGCGATGACACTCTATTTGGAAATCTTGGCAACGACATTCTATTCGGCGGCTCGGGCTTCAACGTGCTTTATGGCGGCTCGGGTGATGATCGTCTAAGCAATGGAAATGGTGGCGGTGAACTGTATGGAGAAGAGGGAAATGATCTCCTTTTTGCTGGTGGTGGTGACTGGCTGTACGGAGGCGACGGCGATGATACGTTGTATGGTGCTTACAACTGGCAAACGCTGGTTAGCGCGCGACTATTCGGCGATGACGGCCAGGATACGATCTACGGTAGCTTCATCGACGACACGATCTTCGGCGGAGCTGGTAACGACACCATCTATGGACTACAGGGAAACGACAAGATATATGGAGGGACCGGTGACGATTTGCTAGCTGGCTTGAAGGGAAACAACAGTGAGTCGTATCCTGGCGAAGATAACGACCAGCTTTTCGGTGAAGAGGGGAACGATGTGTTGCTCGGCGAACAGGGGCAGGATTTCCTTAGTGGTGGCTCGGGACAAGATACGCTCGAGGGTGGTCAAGATGCCGACCGTCTTGATGGTGATTCCGACAACGACACGCTCCGCGGTAATCAAGGACACGACCTTCTGCATGGCGGGGAAGGCGATGATTTGCTTCACGGAGACGATGGCGACGATCAACTACATGGCGACCGTGGCAATGATTCGCTTTACGGAGGAAGCGGCAGCGATTGGCTTCACGGTGGTGCCGGACTTGATTTGCTCGATGGTCAGAGTGGAAATGATGTTCTATTCGCTGGCGCTGGATTAGGCAAAAGATTGTTCGGCGGTGATGGCGATGACGAGATCTACGGAGCCGACGAAGGCTCGGAGGACGAAAACTTTACCGATGCGATCTGGTTTGGCGATGTTATCGACGGTGGAGCGGGCAACGACAAGATCTTTGGTCTAGGTGGTGCCGATTACATTGTAGCTGGACCAGGAGACGATGAAGTAGACGGTGGTGATCACGGTGACTGGATTTCAGGTGGTGATGGCAATGACCGAATAAACGCAGGAATACAACCGTCGATTGGACCTGGCGATCAATTATTCGGAGATGATGGTAACGATATTCTCATTGGCAGCCATCGCGCGGATTTTCTTTATGGAGGAACTGGAAACGACCGGATTGAGGGATTGGACGGAAATGATCACCTTGAGGGAAATGAAGGCGACGACGAAATCTACGGCGGATTTGGACAGAATTCGATCTTGGGTCAACTCGGCGATGATTACCTAGTAGGTTCCGATGATGGAGATGATCTGATCGAAGGTGGCGACGGCAACGACCGTATCGAAGGCCTAGCAGGAAACGACCTATTACGTGGTGGACCCGGTGACGACCAGTTGATGGGTGGTGATGGTGACGACCTCCTGGAAGGTGGAGCGGGGTCGGACGTCTTGTTTGGTCAAGCTCACCATGATCGACTGTTTGGCCATTCTCAAACTTCGAACGACGATGACAATGCAATCGACCATCTTTATGGTGACTTTGGAACGAATCGGAACGAACTGCATTCGGGCCGAGATCAGCTCGATGGAAACGGGGGCAGCAATCTCCTCTATGGCGAAGGTGACGACGATTACTTAGCACCTGGTATCCATACAGGGAATCGTATTGACTATGGATCTGGCGAGTCGTCTTCCCCATCCGACTTCGTTGCTCCGTCGCCGACACCATCCCCTACCCATCGCTCGACTCCGATCGCTAATGCCTTGCCTAAATTGCCCGCTGGACAGGAAGAAATGATTCGTTGGGGACAGTTTGGAAGTTCGGCTAGCGGACCGGGATTGGGTTCGAATGACGGATTGGCGATCGAATCTTCGCTTGCAACGTCGACATCGAATTCGGTTTTTGTGGCTTGGGCAGACAATCGAAGCGGAAACTTTGAGATCTTGGTAGCTCGTCATTCACAAGGTACTTGGGAAGGATTGTCAGGGAGCGCCAATGCGCGTGGCGTTAGCCAAACCGCGACTTCCTCTCGCCGTCCGTCGATCTCGATCACAGGTAGCAGTGCACCGCTTATTGCTTGGACGGAAGTTACTTCATCCGGTTCCAACATCTTGGTTGCCCAGTGGAATGGAATGTCTAACAGTGGAGCAGGGGCATGGGAGCCACTCGGAGATTCTCTATCAATCGGCGGTATTAGCCAAACGGGATCTGCGGATCATGCCATGGTGAAGTGGACCGCTGCTGGTCCCGTTGTTTCTTGGATCGACAGTTCTAATGGAATACCGCAGGTCTATTTAAAGCGATTCTCTAGTGGAAGTTGGCAAGCGATTCAAGGTAGCGCCTCGGGACTAGGCGTTTCGATTTCGTCGACCGGTGTTCAGGACATGCGATTGGCCGTTGATAACCAAAAGATTGCACTTGCCTGGACCGCCAAGAGGGATGGAATCGAGCAGGTATATGTTCGCGAATACAACGGAAGCCAATGGGAGTTCCTAGGGGGTGCCAACAATAATGATGCGATGACGAGCAATGCTGGAGGGAGCCACGCACCTTCGATTACTTATCACTCAAACCAGTTGTTTGCAACTTGGCAAGCGAAAGTTAACGGCGTAGGAAGAGTCTACGCTGCCCGCTACACTTCGACGTGGCAACCTGCAGGGCCCGGCAGCATGGAAGAAATGGGGCTTTCCGAGTTTGGCGTCCAATCAACCAGTCCACAATTGGCTTCGCTAGGCGGAATTTTGCACCTTTCATGGACGCAGGAAGTTTTGGATAAGCGGCAAGCACACAAGGCTTTGTACAGTCGCGTTTGGAACGGTAGTCGCTTCGTGGAATCTCTGATCGGCGACTCTCAGATCAAAGGTGTCGCGAATTTAAACTTGGAAAGTAATTCGCTACAGTTGGCAGTCGATGGACTGGGACGTCCGGTTGTAAGTTGGACCGATCTCTCAGGGGGGGCGCCGACCATTCATGTTCGGGCTAATCGCATGTCGACAAATCGTGTGTTCTTCGTGAACAACGCAACTCCGTCTCAACCTGGGGACCTTTTTGCTCCAGGAGATGCTAATAATCTGGGACTTTCGCGTCTCGAACCTGCACTAAGTGTTCAGGCTGTATTGGATAACTTCGATCTTGGGCCGGGAGATATGATTTTTGTGGATTCTGGTGAGTATCCAGATCCGGTCATCGTGGACGATACTGACAGCGGCGTCACCGTCTACGGCAACTCCTCCGAAGGCACGAAGTTTACTGGAACATGGACGATTAGTGGCGACAACATCCATCTTAATCGGCTGGTGATCGGTGCAGATCTGCTGGCGACTGGCTCTGACCAGATAACGCTCTCTGACAATCGCTTTACCCAAGGTGGTGTGAAGCTTCAAGGTACCACGGGAGTACGATTGATCGGGAATCGATTCGAGGACTCTGGAGTCGAATTCTCGGAGCTCTCATCGATGGGAGTCGAATTGATTGAAAATGACTTCTCCACTTTGGCCAATGGAATTCAAATTCTTGTTTCGACCCAGGGGATTATCTCTCGCAATCGAATCACGGGTGAAATCGGACTTGCGATCTCGGCTCCTTTTACTGGAGCGATATCGCAAAACCGCATTAGTGGAAGCACGACCGGAGTGCTCTACTCAGCTTCGGCACCTCTAAACGACAACGATATCTTCGGGAACTTTGTGGGGATCGTTGCGACTGTCGACAGCAATGTGGATGGTCTTGGGTTCGCTGGGCAAGTCAATCGGATCTACGAGAACGAGATCGGGGTGAGTCTCAACGGACGAATGCAGGGCCAAGAGATTTTCGGCAACTCGATCGGTGTCTCTGGCAGTGGGATTCTTGGTGGTGATGACTGGTCGAGTCCGAATGAGATTCGCGGCAACCAAGTGGGTGTCGATTTCCAGGGTGAGATACGCTTCAATCGAATTCTTGCCAATGAAGTCGGCATTTCCGGTCATTCTGGCAGCCTCATTCACCACAACATAGTCTCCACCGAAGTCGGAACTGGGATCGAAATCGCGGGGCGTGAGAATCTACGAATCTTCCAGAATACGATGCAGGTAGCCGATGGCAGAAACGTGGATCTGCACTCGAATGCGCGAAGCGTCGAATTGATGAACAACATCTTCTGGGCAGAGCGAGGTCACAATCTTTACGTGGCCAATGATAGCCAAGTTGGATTCTTCAGCGACTTCAATACGCTTGTTGGCACGGATACCAGTTCACTCGTCTATTGGACCAAGGACTTTGCCGACATTTTGGATTGGCAAATGGATGTGGCGAAATTTGATCTTCATTCATCGGGGACGACTCGGCTTCATCCGACGGGCGAACGACCCCAGTTCAGAAATCGTCATTGGGGCGATTATAGGACGTGGGATCCGATGGGAGGATTGGCTAGGACAAGTCCCTCGCTGGATAACGGCAATGTCGCGTACGACGAATCGAGTCCTTTTGCTGGTCCGAATCTATTGAACAGTCCACAGCAAGCCACGCCGCAAGTGATCGATCTCTTGTCGCAAGGATGGACGGCCGCAAGCTTGGATTCGAATGATTTTCACGTCGTCTTTGGTGGACGAGTAAGTCCATTCATGGATGTCGACGTGGGGCGAGGTACATTCCGTCTGCAGATTCTCAACGCGGCTGGAACCGTTCTTGGAGAACGCCTCGTAAATGCCCGTCGATCGGCAGACTATTGGGAATTGGTTTCTGATCGAGTTCCATTGCCAGCGGGAAGTCGTACGCTGAGATTTGAATTCCAGGACAATGCTTCTGCAGCGGTCATGAAAGATGGGTTCGTTCGAATATTGTCGGAGACCAATGGGGTGGATCGTGGCGCATATGGCAATACCAGCAGCGATTCCGACCTGGCGGAACTGTCTGCGATAGCTTTGCGTTTCCCGGACCTTTACACCGATTGGGAGCTGAATCGACCGCGAGCGATTCAATGGGAAACGTTCGGGAACGTCGACGAGGCTTTGGTGCGAATCGATCTTTACCAAGACACCGCAACGGGACCGAGCTTCTTGCAGACGATTGCTACGTCGACGGCAGATGATGGTGAGTTTACTTGGCTGCCATTGAATAGTGGCTTGACCCATGGCATGCATGGTTTGAGGATTGAAGTTTCTTTGGTTGGCTCGACGATCGTTCGAGATCAAAGTACCGAACCATTTTCGATCCCTGAAAACAGCAATACATTCTACGTAAATGATTCCTCAACGATCGGCGGCGTTTTCACGACCGCCATGGGGGACAATCGGAATACTGGCAAACTTCCCGGGTCGCCAAAACCATATCCGAACAATGTTCTGCGCTCCTACGATTTGGGGCCTGGTCAGACACTCTACGTAGATACCGGCTCGTATCATCTGCTGGAACCGCTCGTGATTTCCGGAGAGTTATTCAAAGGTGAGGATGAGGGATTTTCTTTGGTGGGCGCTCACGGAGATGGACGAATCACCGAGTGGGTACACGCCAATGAATTGACCGTCGCACCTATTGTGACATTGGATAATGCCGATTTCGTGCGAATCGCGGGTTTACATCTTCATCATGGCGATATCGGATTATGGGTGACCGGTGACAGCACCGAGAGCATGATCGAGGAGATCGCCGTCACGGACAATACGAAACATGGAATCTTGATAGACGGCGGTTCGATCAATGCTCGACTGAGCGAAATCGTAGCATCGAGAAACGGTCAGCACGGTGTTTGGTCTGTCGTGGATATTCGATCTCTGAAGAATTCAACGGCCACGAACAATCAGGGTTATGGTTTCAACCTACAAGTTCGCTCCGAAGAGGCGGGTTCCGTCAGTGATCTTTCCCTGACAAACAACCTCCAGGGTGGCATGTATGTTCTAGGGATGGCACACTTGGAGCGAATCCAATCGAGTCAGAACCCACTCGGGATTCTATTCTATGGCTCCGGTTCAATCTCGCAAAGCAAAATTGAACAAAATGGCGGTGGCATAGTGGCGAGCGGCCAAATTTCGATCGAACAAAACTTGATCGATCAAAACTCTGATTACGGTCTATTGGCAGGCTCCCAAGTAGTGGTTCAGGCGAATGTGATTACGGGGAATCGAACCGGAGTCACAATGTCGCAGTACGAGTATGGCGCGATACGAATCCTGAACAATCGAATCGCGGGAAACAGCGAATTCGGAGTAGAGGTCTCAGGTCCAGCAAGGAAAATCGAAGGGAACTCGATCTATGGGAACCGGATTGGATTGCAGGTTCATTCCGGGAATGTGACGGCGACAAACAATTTGATCTACGACAATCTCGAACATGCGATCGCGATGAGAGGAGGTCAAGCCACTGTTGTCAACAATACGATTCACCAAGAATTAGGGGCAGGTGTTTCCTTGCAGGGAGCATCGAGCCATTGGCGAAACAATGCTTTCTGGATCGATCATGGATTGGTCTTTGATGTAAACTCCAATGCACAAACGGGATTTAGTAGCGATTTCAATAGTTACTGGTTGACCAACAGTTCCGACATGGGTGAATGGGGAGTACGTTCGACGACAGATCTTTCAAGCTGGCAGAGATTGACATCCCGCGATAGCAATAGCATTTTTGGTGATCCACTTTTTGTCGATGCTAAAGGTGCGGACAATCAACTTGGTTGGTCCGGTGGTCTCGACCGAGGAAGCGATGACGATTTCCATTTGCAGAGTCAGCATGGAAGTTATCGCGGGCCTGGTTTCGCGCCTGTGTTGAATCCAGCCACTGGATTGCCGGAAATGATCATTGGATCATGGTCGCAAGATGCGCAATCCTCTGCATTGATCGATCGCGGTAGTGCGGATTCGCCGGTCGGAGATGAGCCTGCTTTTAATGGAGGCTTCATCAATATCGGTGCCTATGGTGGTACAAGCCAAGCATCTAAAAGCCCGGAATTCTATGCCATGGTCACATCGCCCAATGGTGGTGAAATCTGGCCACTAGAACAGAGTTTTCCGATCCGTTGGCGAAATGAGCGAATTGGCACCGGAACTATTCGATTGGAATTGATGCGAGATGGGCAGAATGAGCCGGTGTTATTGATCGCAGAAGCTGCAGCCAACACTGGTGCGTACTCTTGGGCAGTGCCAGCGAGTCTACCGGTTTCGAGTGACTATCGAATACGGGTTTCGCATCCCACGCAGTCATTAGGAGATGCAAGCGATTTCACGTTTTCAGTCGTCCCCGCTATCACAACGTACTACGTGAATGATCAAACTGTGGAACCAGGGGACCTGACCACAGCACCCGGGGATGATGCCAATGACGGTCTCTCACCAAACTCTCCAAAGGCTTCCATTCAAGCCGTCCTCGATGCTTATGATCTAGAACCCAATTCGATTATTCTGCTCGACGCAGGGGACTTCAACGTAGCAGCCAACATCATCATTGGTCCATCTGATTCCGGACTTACATTACGGGGTATCGGATTAGATTCAGCGGGTAAACATCGCAGTGTCATCCGCCGAGGAAACGTCAGTACAGGTAGTATTGCTCTGGAAATTGCGGGGGCTTCCGGAATCGTGTTGGAGGATCTCGCTGTCACGAATGCTTCGATCGGAATCTTTGGTCGTCAAAACGCATCGCTGCAATTGAATCGCATTGAAGCGTGGGGTAATTCGACCTATGGAGTAAAGCTCGAAAATCTCGCATCCGGCCAATTCGAGTTACTCGACTCCAAATTGTCTACCAATGGGTTGGCCGGCTTGAGTATTGCGGGAGCGACATCACATACAATTCTAGAAGGTAATCGTTTCCATGATCAGCCGATTGGTGTCGAGCTTCAAGGATCCTCTGGTTTATTGATATCTGGCAATGAGCTTTACCGGAATACCACCGGCATTTCAGGTTGGATGAACAGCGGGGTCATTGAGCAAAATTCTTTTTATGAGAACCAGCAGGGATTGAGTATATCAGCAATCGGTGCGATTCCGATCGAGGTCCGTGAGAACACGGCCTTTGGCAATACCGTTGGACTATCGATCGGTGTAGGCAACGTG
>JBKDKR010000045.1:0-89756 GCA_046344995.1 Pirellula sp. | reverse complement strand
AGAAATAGAGCATTCAAGTAGACCGATTCGACTTGCGACTGATAATCGCGAGAGTGAAGAAGGGCGAGATCGATGGCGGTTTGTTGAGAAACACGAACGGAACCATCGGGCTGCCGAGGCAAAGCGTCAAGCCAAGCCGGAGACTCAATGCGATGCGACCCCGGGATTTTCGACCAGTATTTCGTGTTATCGTGACCGTCAGGACAGTCCATCAGCGGCTTGGCAGCCGGATCATCGGGAGGTTTCGGAGGACAATCTAGGTTAGCATCGACACTCATTCTGGAGCTCGACGTAGGCTCGACGGAGCGCCGCGGAAGCTCCCAACGCGGATCGGTCAATCGGCTTCGGATGAGTCCGTTCGATTGTCGGTCTGCCGCAGCTCGATACTTTGCCCGTGAACAACCAAGCGTTAGAAAGACAACAATCACCATGACTGCTAGCGTCACTTGCGATGTTCTTCGAATGCTGTCATTTCCAAGGCGATGGGGAGGCATAACCGATTTAATCGGACAAGCCTAGCAATAGCTCGCAACGTTTCTGCAAAAAAAGGTAGCTGTTTACAAGTTGATGTTGAGGAGGAGCTCGATAGGCAGCTGTTCCGTCGAGGCTCCGTCGGCATGGGACCGAGTGGTAAGTGCCCATATTTGGTCCAAACCAAAAAAAGAACGGCCGGTTACCCGGCCGTTCTTGATGTGTTTGATATCAATGCTTAGGTGTGTGATAACAGCGTATGCTTAGTATCGGTCTCTTCCACCGCCACCGCCGCCACGGCTGTTGTATCCGCCACCGCCGTCTCCACGGTCACGGTCTCGGTAGCCGCCGCCACCTCCACCGCCACCACCGCCACGACGTCCACCGCCGCCACCTCCTCCTCCGCCACCACCGCCGCCACCGTAGGATGGCTTCGATTCTCGCGGACGAGCTTCGTTACAAGAAATTCTTCTGCCTCCGACCTCTTGGTCGTTCAAGGCTTCAATTGCCGCCTGAGCCTCATCTGCATTCTTCATTTCGACGAACGCAAAGCCTCGGGAACGTCCGGTCTCACGGTCGTTGATGATGCTAACCTTAGTAACTTCACCGTAACGACTGAAAGCATTACGAACTTCGTCTTCCGTTGCGCGGAACGAAAGATTTCCCACATAAATATTAACCACGAAACCAAACCCTTTACGACGACGCCGTCATGCTCGTGCTACGCAGAGCACACCGACGAAACCAAAAACTGTGAGCGAGTCCTTCAAGAGTAGTGAGCCAACACAATTGGACCATCCTTGTTGAAACTGCTCCCAAAAACCAAACCATTGGAGCGTCAACCACATCAACTGAAAGTTCGACTAAAACAAATCACCGAACTCGAATAGCAGGTTGGCAAACCTAAGGCAAACAATACTCGGATTATCGGAATCCAGCCCCCCTAAGTCAACTGACAAAAGTCTCAGATATTGCGGAAAAAAAGCCCCTCCCCCCCCGATTCTGCGCATGCACACCACCACTAGACCTCAAAACACGCACTTTTCAGTTAGACATCAACTAAATCCTGGCTTTTGCATCTCGCTACTCTTTGTTTGCCGAACACCAGAGCCTAGCATGTTAATCTGTTGACATGCCGATAAATCGTTATCCATTTGGCGGGCTCAAATGATCGGGAGGAAATTATCAAAGCGATGGCTGATCGATCCCTCTTTTGGGTCGCTCAAATTAATTGATACCGTCTCCAATGTGACCCGCTTGCTTAACACAACAACATGCACGATCCAATTGCAGTCAAACCACGATGGGTTCTGCCGATGCTCGATGGCACTCGCACTAACGGGCTCCGAGAAGAAACATGGATCGTGATTCGCGATGGCATCATTGTTGATCTAACAAACAGTTGCCCCGATTCTATTCCTAAGAAAAACCGATTCGATCGACCTGATTGGGTTCTCCTCCCAGGGTTCTTCAACAGTCATTGCCACCTAGAGTTCAGCGACCTGCAATCACCTTTTCCAACATCAAACTCTTTTGCAGAATGGATCGGAGCCGTTGTAAAACATCGGATGCAGTTTGCGAATGATCTCGATATCCAGCGGTCGCGTGCTATTCAATCCGGCATCCTAGAAGCGTGGAGTACCGGAACTCGATTCGTTCTGGATACCGTTACGTCACCCTGGCAATCACGGTGGATCAGCCAAGCCATCGACGCGATTCCAAATCGACTATCTCCTTTAGCTCGCTCTGTCTGCGGCGATACGCCCATCCGTGTCGTTCCGTGTATCGAAGTTCTCGATATCAACCAAAATCGAAAGGAAGAAACGGTTGCGTTCTACAAGCGGCTTCGATCGCAACAAGATCCAGTGCATATCTCGCCCCACGCTCCTTACACAACGTCAAACCAATTCGTGAAAGAAGCCGTCTCACTGGCCAACCAATCCAACGCAATCATCTCTATGCATCTTGCCGAATCAAAGGATGAAATGGACTGGCTCGCGAATCGACAAGGCCCCTTTCAAACAAGACTGGCCCCTTTTCGCGATGCAACCTTTGATCTCGAGCGTGCGATGCTTTCCGATTACATGCTGTCGCTAGGAACTGCTGATCGATTGTTAATAGCCCACGGCAATTACCTAACGGAATCAGAACTCACTATTCTGACCAAAAAAGATACCGCGGCATCTATCGTTCATTGCCCCCGAACCTATCGTCACTTTCAAGCTGAAGGGAGATCCCCTTATCCAATTATCAATCGTCAAAAGTCAGGAGTGCAACACTTTCTCGGTACCGACTCTCGGGCGTCGAACCCAGACTTGTCTATGTGGCGAGAATTTCAATGTGTCGCAATGGATGTCGCCAACGATACCTCTACGATTGAATTGATGCTTGGTATGATGACGACCGCTCCCGCACATTTCTTTCATCAGGCAGATCTCGGATCTATTCAGCCAGGAGCCTCAGCCCTGCTCAACTGTATTACGAACCCACAGGGTTGGCCTGACACACCCGAGCAACTCCTCCTATGCCTTACAAACATACAGCTGCACCCGAGACCGCTTGAGCTACTCCTAACGTAACTCTCGTCTACGGGGACTCGAACGGAAAAGGCAGTATTACGTGATAGTCGGAGAATCTTGAGTCTGGCTCAGGAAAATCGGTGCTGATTAGCTGGGCCCCACTTTCTATGGCTTTTTGGCTTCGAGATTGATCCTTACTGCGGGCTTGTACCGTGTCAGCATCTGCCCTGGTACGAACCAAGAAGCCTTGTTTGACGAGCTTCTGAATCTCTTCGAATTGCGAAACTGGATCGTTACGTTTCATCCATGCCGCTGCGGGATGGTCAGCGGAAACGCTTGCGAACAAAAGCCTACCAGCCAGCGTTTCGCTCTTTCCTAACAAGATATTTCGTTCAGCCCCTTCGTTATCAAGCAGAAAAACGAATTTGCCTCGTTGGCTTTCCAGCGTTGGCCATCCTTTGTTTCGAACTGCCTCTCGTAACGTAGCCTCATTTCCTCGAAGATCATCGGGAGCGAGCAGTTTATCTCGCGGAATGACGGCTAGGATTTCTTTTTCCAGTTGTTCGATATCAATTTCCTTCCATGGAAGTGGTTTTGTCCACGGGGAAAACGAATCTGATTTCAACTCGAGCAACAGAAAAATTGGCACATGGCGAGGATGCTGGTTGGACCAGTCTCTAAAAAGCTCCAGTGCTTCGCGAAAGGTGGCAACTGTGGAGCGATAATCAAAATCGGGACTATGCAGAATCTTCACACCGGGTTGTTTCATTGCCGATTCATGCGGCCAATCTGGTATGTCACTTGATAGCTGTTTAGCGAGTTTCCACATAGAAGGAGAGTGGTACCGCGTCCCATCGGGGTCGATATAAAGATCCAATTCAAAGTGACGCATGGATAGTGCATCGAGTTGTTCAAGAAGTGGACGATGAGAATATTCAATTGCATCAGCCTCACGCGCGGCCGTCGATGCAATAACTCTTTTCGCTACAGCATCAGGACGGATGTGATAGGAGTTGTGGGTGCCGATCAATTGCACTTCGTTGAGCTTTAGGCCGCGGCCATCACTCAGCGGTGCTGTCGTCTCGGTTGATACGCTTGATGTGGCATCAGGTAGCTTGTTAGCGTCTTGTCCCGTACCCCATTTCGGTATGGCTACAAAACTAAAAACAACCTGAACCCATAACAACATGCGAATCGTCACAGTACATGTCTCCAAAAAAGCCGTTGCTTCTGTTTGTCAATATTCTTATCAATCTTCAGGCAGAGGCTTACCTTTGGTTTCGGGGAGGAAGAGAACAACAACGATTCCGATCAGAAATGCGGCGCACATGTACGAGGCAGCATCTCGAAATGCGTCTAATTTTTCCGTCGGGGTGGTAGCTCCCTTTGCGAACCATGCCGTGAGGTACGCTTTTACGGGTAGCCCGAGTGCAGCCACGTATCGCCCCACGTTGTAGCAAAAGCTGGTGCCGGTGCTCCGCAATCTGATCGGGAATAGTTCAGGGAGATAGATGGCGTATCCTGCAAATATGCCTAACTGACAGCCACCCATCAGCGCGCTGAGGGGGATGTATTCCAGGCCATTGAAAGTTTGGAAGTACAAAACAGTGAAAATGAGAGCTAGGAGAAAGCCAATGATAAATGTCGGCTTGCGTCCCAGTTTCTGCGCCATGAAGGTAAAAAACAGCATGCCAACGAACGCACCGACGTTCTGGACGATCGAATTAACACCCATCCAGAAATCCGCTGCCACTTTCACGTCAGCTTGGATCGTTTTTAGTTGTTCCTCAGTAGGTTGATCGATTCCTTGCAATCGTTCCGCTTCAACGGATTGAGTAATGACCCCTTTTACAATTTCGGGCGAGAAGAATCCGATACCCCAAACGCCAATGATCCCCGATACGCATAACATCATTCCCATGAGAGCATGTTTACGTAATGTGCTGCTGGAAAATAGGTCGGTGTAGGAGCCGAACTTGACCCCCGTCAGTTTGCCAGCTTTGCGAGCCTCGACCCACTTCTCAGGTTCCTTAAGTCGCATCTGGATAAAGACGCACAGAATCGCCGGAGCAGCCCCGACCAGAAACATATACTTCCAGGAATTTTGAGGTTCGATGGTACCGATTCTGCCCAAGTAGGCGAATAGCATCGATGTCAAACCGGCGGTGATATTCCCTAAGGCTGATAGCGACTGCAAAAGGCCCAACGCGGGAGCTCGAGCTTTATCGGGCAAAGTGTCCGCGACCAAGGCAACTGCAAGTCCAAAGACCCCACCTACCCCTAGTCCGGTGATGAAGCGATAGGCTGCAAAATCCAGCCAACCTGTGGAAAACGCGGATAGACCCGTTGAGATGGAATACAAAAAGACAGTAAGTGTCAGCGTCTTGGCTCGCCCGATTCGATCACCTACAGAGCCAAAAATCAATCCACCGGTCGCCCAACCGAACATGAAGATCATCGTGGCGTAGTCACCGTACTGATACAACGATTCCTTTTGCGTGGCCGAAAGCAAAGAGGAAAGAGCATTGTTGCGAGCGAGAATGAACAATTGTTGATCTAAACAATCAAACACCCACGACATCGACGCCATCGCGAACACAAACCAATGGTAGCTATTTAAATAGGTCCACCACGGACGGTTTGCTTCCGACGGTTCGGTCTTCATCTCGGACACGGTTGACTCCAATCTAAATTCTTCGTGAGGGAGGAAACTCGGTGCTGCCCCTGCAGCAAATGCACATTGTCTCGAGACTTTCCGTGACAAATCTGCCTGGATGTTATAGCATAATCCGAAAGCTTCCCATTCTGTGATCCATTCCCCCGAACCGAAAATGATCAACAATCCCCGTTTCCGCGTCGACGGCATGACCTGCCAACATTGCAAATCCGCTGTGGAAAAAGCCCTTTTAGAAGTCCCTGGCGTCGATGACGTCGAAGTCGATTTGCGACAAGGCATGGCTTCCATTAAAGGAACCCCGAACACCGACCAAGCAATTCGTGCCATCATGGATGAAGGGTTCGATGCAAAACTCATGGAGACCCATGCGACTTAAATCCATTGCCAGCCCGCTTTTTCCCGTGAGTCACTACTTAGCGATTTTCCTAGGTGTCGTGGTTCTATTGGTCGCGAATAGAAGCTTGGCAGGCGAAACAACTTCGCGTTCTATCGTCCGGATAAAGTCGGAAACGGATGTCGTTTACGGTGAGCAATCGGAGCCGATGCACCGTGCTGATCTTTTTTATCCATCAGACGTTCCGCCCAACGGTCAAAAATGGCCCGTCGTTTTGATGATTCACGGTGGAGCATGGACCGCCGGCGACAAATCCTACGATCGCGTTCATGCCAGAAAACTAGCCGCTCGTGGGTATTGCGTTGTCGTTATTAATTACCGCTTAGCTCCTACTCACAAATTTCCCGCTCAACTCGATGATTGCCGTCTAGCATTGACTTGGATCAAGAGCCAAGCGGAAAAGAGGAGTTTAGATCTCGATCGCATTGCTGCATGGGGGTACTCAGCGGGAGGCCATTTGACGGCCTTGCTGGCACTGACGGAGGCCTCAAAACCTGGGGAATCCTCACCGCGACTTCAAGTCTGCGTGTGCGGAGGAGCCCCGTTTGACCTCACCAATCTTCCGGGCGATACCGAAGTGCTTGCAGGGGTTTTTGGAAAAACACCAGCTCAAGCCCCGGAGATCTACGAGCAGGCATCTCCTATCAGTCACGTCAAGAAAAGCGCACCGCCAATGTTCGTGTTTCACGGAACCAAGGATTGGCTTGTTCCCAATAAAAACGCGGTGAAAATGTGCCAACTCCTGAAAAAGAACGATGTCGACTACGAATATTGCGAGGTCCCCGGCAAAGGACACTTGGCAACATTTGCTGATTTTGAAGTGGCCGAAAAGTCATTCGATTTCCTCGACAAATTCCTTCGCCCCGATTCGGCTTGGCGGGATGGACAAAACCAATCAAAATAGTGCTTTCAGTCCATTCGTACGGCCAGTCTTACTCCGAGCCACATGTCAGCTTCAGAACTTTTAGATACCAACACGTCCACCGTCCCCCTCGTAAAGCCAATCTGGATCGGCAATTTGAAGATTGATCCGCCGATCTTTCAAGCCCCGATGGCAGGCTACACCAACTACGCGTTTCGCCAGATCGTGCGAGACTACGGCGGAGCCGGCCTGCAAGCGACCGAAATGATCAACGCTAGGGGCTTCGTCTGGCTGGACGAACACGATTGCGAGCACCCAGATAGACTTTGGGGCATCAAAGAGGAAGCACGTCCGCTCGCTGTGCAAATCTGGGACAATGAGCCCGAGACGATGGCCAAGGTCGGAAAACGGCTCGTCGAGGAGTACCAAGTGTCCGTCGTGGATATCAATTTTGGATGTCCCGTCAAACAGGTAACCGAAAAAGCTCACAGCGGATCGTATCTGTTGCGAGATCCCGAGCGAATGTACGCCATCATCTCGCGGCTAGTGGAGGCATGTTATCCGACACCTGTCACAGCCAAGATTCGGTTGGGCTGCACGCGCAAGACGATGAATCACATCGAGGTAGCCAGGACGGTCGAGCGAGCAGGTGCGTCTGCGTTAACCGTGCACGGTCGTACGGCAGAAGATTTCTTCCGTGGCTCAGCGGACTGGACTCGCATATCAGAGATCAAAGAACATCTAGAAAAGATCCCGCTCATTGGCAATGGTGATTTACAGACGGCCGAGCAAGTGGTTCATGCATTCAAGACCTATCGCGTGGATGGAGTTATGATCGCTCGAGCATCAATGGGCAGGCCATGGTTGTTTGCCCAGGCAGCTGCAGCGATTACAGGTAAACCGATACCACCAGACCCAACTCTCGAAGAGCAAAAGGAGTGCATGTTGCGGCACTATGATTTAGTGACGCAGCGCTTCGGCCAAGAAAAGGGGACGTTACTCATGCGTAAGTTTGCGTGCTGTTATGCACAAAGTAAACACGGAGCGAGGCACTTTAGAACGCATGTCGCCAAAGTCGAGACTCCTGAGCAATTCTACACCGTCGTCGAGCAGTACTTCCCTAAACATCTCGACCCATCTGGCATCGATCCCGAAGACCAGCCAAGCTGCGGGTAATCGCAGTTAGTAAGAGTCCCATGAGTTCTTAACCAAAGTAGAACAATTACCATCAATTGTTCTAGCATGTTCGATTTCTAAAGGCCCAAGCAGCATAGAAACTGCCCCTGGTAGATGCTTGGGGTAGGCATAAAATTGCAGCCCTGACGTGCTAAACAATTGAGGCAATTGTTCTACTATGTTCCAGGACAGAAGTTATTGGCGGTTGGGGAAGTTTCTTGGTGATGGCAGCACGGGACCGGACGATGGTGGATTCGTAGGTGGGTTGCCAAGTGGAAACGTCCCTGCTCGCTGCATGTTGTTGGGGATCTGACCTTCAAAACTGCCCAAGGTCGATTCAAAGTTACCTGTCTTCAGTTGAATCGCGAAGGTTCCTACTTTTAACTCCGATGGACTGTTCGGATTATTGGCATTCGGTAACAAAATCGATGCATTCTGCGGAGCGCCACTAATTCGCAATACGTCACTTCCGGAGTCGTATTTAAGTTCATCTCCCGAAGCTGCGAATAGACCTTTATCTGTTTGAGACCGGACTGTCACTCGCTGGACCGCTTTGACCTCCCAAGAATTCGATTGTTTGCGCTGAGCGTTGTTGCGATTCCAACTCAAATCCGAACTATCAAATAGATCGACTCGATCCGCGATCAAGTGTGTTTGGTTCTTGGCAAGAGTGTCAGCGTACTGAACATTCACCTCTTGGTCCCATGATGCGATCGGTCCCAGCAGGGCTTCGACACGATCCGAGAAGCTAATGGTCTTGGTTCGATAGTCTCCCTCCAGGCCACGCATGAAACTAAGGTGCATGCACTGCAGACTACCTTCAGAAGCTGCTGGGTTAGGCGACTGCGAAGGAGTGATATTGGCCAGTGGATTCAATCCGCCAAATCGTCGCGTCCAGAGCTCTCCAGGTCCGTACCCCTTCATGGTTTGACCAGGAACATACACGTCGAGCCTCGGAAGCTTCATGTGCTCTCGCGAGATGCGATTTAAATCGCGATCCGTTTGAAAAGCGTTGATATCGACGTTGTTCTCGAATCGGATCGTTGCGATTTCTGCTTTGGGTAAACCGGTCGTCTGCTTCGAATCGAGAGGAATAGGATTGACCATATCGATCCCCATCGTCCCCGAGTGCAATGCTATGTGCCATTGAATGTTGGGCGACGATTCGATTTTGCAATGCAGCGAGATATTACCACCAAACATTGCCTTTTTGCCGTCAAATACCATTCGTTCCCCCCATTTCAGCCTGGGGGCCTCGAGCCACTTGGTGGTCGCAACCGGCGAGAGCGTTGGCAATGAGGGAAAACCATTGGGCATTCGAGCAGCGTCCACCCCTGATGTACTAACTAACGAATTGGTGGGGCCGACAAATCCACTGAGTGGAACCGCTTCTTCTGGCAGCACTAACTCGCCGGG
The DNA here is from genome assembly GCA_046344995.1 of Pirellula sp. Taxonomy (GTDB): domain Bacteria; phylum Planctomycetota; class Planctomycetia; order Pirellulales; family Pirellulaceae; genus JBKCUI01. The sequence continues at coordinate 80,241 of JBKDKR010000045.1, read as the reverse complement.
ATGATCGATCCAGAACGCGTGTTCTGTTTGCGAAAATGAGAATTCGGGGGCCACGATCCAACCACTACCCAAGGCGATACTAGCGGGAGCTCCCACCAAGTGCACATTCGCTAGATCCGATGGCGATCTCTGCAGCCGAAACTGTTCTCCACGTGCTTCGAATAACCAAGGTGCAGAATCAGATAGTTGCTGCCTCTGAACCTTAAAGTCCCCTTGGACTGTCAATGCATGTATCGCAGACTCACCACCTGTGTTTCGAATCACCGCCTCCAAGCTCTTTGACAAAACGACAAATGGTGTTTGCGTTTTGTTAGTTGCGCCGAAGTAGGCTGGAGAGTTGTTAGCATAAGTTTGGGATGGCTGCCTAACAGGCTGTGAGGTGCCATTGTTAAGTGTCGGAGCAGCAAACGCAACGCCGCCGGGAATGCCGGACTGGCCTCCCAGTTGGGTACCAAGCAACTCATCTTTGGGGGTATCCGACTGAAAGCTGGCCGGTGCAACATTTTGTTGAATGGGTTTTGAATCGGCAGTAGGGTATATAAACGCCACCTGCATATTCTCGACCTTGGCTTGTAGGGTCGGGGATTGAATTACGACATTGCGATTGGCTACCATTCGATCGGCAAGCCAATGTGGTACTTTTCCGTTTTCGTAGAAAGGTTCCAATTGTTTGCGCAGAGACGCATCAACGGGATGAAGCCAAAAATCGAGATGATCCGCTGAGAAATGCCCTTCGACACGATTGCTGATGTTAGCACTGCCATCGAGTGTGACCACATCTTTGTCACCGTCAGGGCGTACGAGCAGTTTAGTTCCCCACGAAATGGTCCATGGCTCATTGCGAGTTTCCAATTGTGCTGTACCTGGCCCACGAGCAGACACGCCACCGAGTCGATTCGGCCCAGATGGCGACGTATCGTTCGCCTGCCGAACCTGCACGATTTGTGGATTATGGTATTGAACCTCCGGACACCAAATTTGCATTCCTTCACGACGCAGGTAGACTCGCGAAGAATCTTTAGGCATGGTTAACGGTAGCGTATTGCTCAAAGCAACTTGTCCGTTAATGAAATCCATAAAGAGCGTAAGCCCCATGGCTTGCGCCTGCATGCTAGGTGCATTAAGTTTCAGCCACTTTGAGTAATCTGTGTGGTCACGGCCGACTGCGCCATACGCAGTTAATTCTTCGATAGTCCACGGAGAACCTTTGTTTTTGCTTTGATCTGTTACGTTATTGGAGGATGAATTGGATGGCGATTGGAACCCAACACGTAAATGCAGTTCTTCGCAATCAAAGGTGTCATTCGGAAGACCTTGGACGATATGTTCCATCCGAACACCGCCGTACAATACCGCTTCGCGTTGATGAAATTTGAACTCGAATCTCCCGCCGCATTTCAGAATCGCGTGCGCCGGGCGCAGTTCATTGTTTTGTGATTCTTTGCTAGGCCACAGGCCACCGGGCTGGAGTCCCACGTGGACTTGGTCAACATAAAAGAGTTCCATGCTTTCCAAGCCTTCGAAGGGGCGTTTCTCTTTTTTGGCGGAATCTTGGCTTAAGAGTTTTTGTGCCAGAAGAATAGTCAGGTGTCTACCATCGATGACCGAATCTCCCATTTGCATTGAGATGGGTTTGTCCGTCCATATCTTACGATTTTCGATTCGAATCTCGCTGGTTTCGATTTTGAGTCCGTCACCGGAACTAGGTGTTTCCGGCGGCGCGTAGATGAGAGTTTTCCCGAGCAGCAGACCTGTTTCCAATGGTGGGTGTGGCGCATTCCATTCCGGTCGGGATTGAAACTGGATCTCGGCTCCTTCTGGATTTTCAATAAACACCGCTCGTCGAGATTTTCCGTTGCCATCGCTACCCTGTGGTATCAAGATTGTGAGAGGCTTGATTTTCCAGCGGCGTTCGGAGATTTCGATCCGATCTTTATACAGCAGGATGCCAGATTCCGTCTCGAGCGATTGGGGACCGTTTCGTTGCCACGAATCTTCCTTGAAGAATGGTTCCCACCAAGTAGAGGTTACTTTGAGGGGAGGGGTCTCCCACCGCTTTGCAAGATTCTTAGGTGCAGAATCGATCCACCTCGAAAACGTGAGGCTATATATGGCGAATAAAATTGCCAGAGGAACGAATGCTCTAAGATACTCTCTGCGGAAAGTCATGACATTCGATTGGGAACAAAGTCGTCCCACCGCCCCTTTGCTTTGAGCAATCGTTCGATTAATTCTCGAACGGCTCCACGTCCGCCTGGAGCTGTCATAACCCAATTGGCTGCTTGCCGAACTTCGTTTGCCCCATCTGCCGGTGTCGCAGCTAATCCTACGGCATACATCACGGGGAGATCTGGCAAATCGTCACCTATATAACAGACTTCCGAAAGATCGAGCCCCGACTGTTCGATCATTTCTTTTGCGGCAGGTAACTTTTCCGAGAAGCCCTGTCGGACCAATGTGATTCCCAGCTCAGCAGCGCGAATTTTGACGATCTGTGAGTTACGAGCGGTCAATAGACCGAATTGAAATCCTGCTTTGCACCAGATACGAATTGCTTGTCCATCTCGAACATTAAAGGACTTGCTTTCGATGCCGGCATTGTCGATGGTTATCGATCCATCGGTAAGCACACCGTCAACATCGGAGAGAATCAATTTTATTGGTTTGGCGACATCGAGATCTTTATTTGCCATGATAATCACTTAGCTGTGGTTCTCGTTGTTAGGTTCAGATTCCCCGAATAATCGAAGCGTGATCGGGGCGTCTGGCCATTCGTCTCGGTTGTTGGGGGAGACGTTCTCAGAAGTATCGTGGCGCAACCCTAGGACATCTGTAACGTCAATCAAACCGAGTGGATGATCATCCTCATCCACAACAGGTAGTTCGCTGATCTTGCGGTGAGCCATAATAGCTGTGGCGTCGGAGAGGTTTGCTCGTGAATGAATTGCAGTAAAGGCCGTGGTCATCAGCCCACGAATTGGCAAATCTAGATCTCCATCGCGTCTTTGTTCCATAAGCCGGGCAAGGTCGCTGTCAGTGAAGATACCTTCGAGTCGACCAGCTTCGTCGATCAACATAACGGCCCCGGTACGACGTCCCGTTTTGGCCACTTGCACAAAGATATCCCGTACCGAGCTAAGACTGTGAGCGACTCGGCAATCACTCAATGGTCGCATAACGTCATCCACATTGGCCAAGGACCTACCAAGTGAACCACCGGGATGAAACTCGGCGAAAGACTCTTTTGAAAAGCCCTTGGATTCACTGACAACTAATGCCAATGCGTCCCCAAGTGCGAGCATTGCAGTCGTACTTGTTGAAGGGGCAAGATTATGTAAACAGGCCTCCCGAAAAGACGGCAAGAGAAGCGTTAAGTCTGCTGCGCGAGCTAACGGCGAATTGCATTTGCTGGTCATCGCGATGATGCCCGCAGATCGTCTTGAAAAATGGGGGAGCAGGCGCACGATCTCTTCGGTTGTTCCGCTATTGGAGAGAACAAGGATCATGTCGTTGGGGCCGATACTTCCCAAGTCTCCGTGTACCGCTTCAGCCGGATGCAAAAAATGGGAACGAGTCCCTGTTGAAGCGAATGTGGCCGACAATTTCCGGCCGATCAGTCCAGCTTTCCCAATCCCGGTGACAATGAGACAGCCTTTGAGTGAACGGATTTTATCCACTGCCAATAAGAAGTCTTCGTCAAGCGTATCAGACAGGTGTTGTAAAGCAGTGATCGAGTGACGGAGAATCTCCATTCCTCTTTCCAAGCGTTTTTGTCGTACCGAGGGGCTAGAATCCCCTCTCCGAATCGGTAAACCCATATCGCCTTCCTTGGCAACGGAGTATTCGTTCTGTAATTGTCTGAATGTGAACCACACAATCTAGCAGATTTGGGGGTAGTACGACAACATCGAACATGCGAGTGCTAGCACTAGATCAAAGGATTTCGAGATGGGACAATTCGAGATTAGAAATGGGACAAGTTGCGAAAAGCAATTAGTCCAAGAAGTCTAACATGCCTTAAGGACCGGGTTGTTCTCGGGAGAACTAGACTCTTCAGCGTTCTGCAGCGCAGGGAACTTGACGCTGAATGAGGTCCCTTTGCCAACGGTGCTTTCGACTCGAATCCGGCCTTTGTGGTTTTCGACGATTTCTTTGCAAGCGCTAAGCCCCAGCCCAGTTCCACCTTTACCGGAAGCATCAGGACCGTTTTTCGTCGTAAAGAAAGGCTTGAAGATTCGAGGCAACACATCTTTGTCGATACCGCAACCAGAGTCTCGGATGGATAGCACAACAGAGTTAGAGGCTGCTTCGTGGGCAATCTTGATTTTGATCATTCCGTTTTCTCCGATAGCCTGCCTAGCGTTGGTGAGGAGGTTCAAGAGCAAACGTTGAATTTGATCTGGAGATGCCATGATTTTCGGCGCTGTCTTCCAGTTCTTTTCTACCAGGATGCGATACTTTTGGAGCTCTCGCTCCATGAGTACTAAAGCATCTTCGACAAGCGCGACCAGATCTGTTGGTTCCTTGTCACTTGGGCGACTGCGAGCCAGCCCCAGGACCATGCTGGTGATTTTTGCTCCTCGATTGGCTGCATCTAAAATACGTGAAAACGCCTTTTCTCGTGCAGCATCGTCTTTGTTGTTGAGCCCCATGCGAGCGTAATTGATAACCGTCATAAGTAGGTTATTGAACTCGTGCGTTGTCGTGCTCGTCAGTTCGCCGACAGAGGCTAGGCGTTCGAGGTGTAACAATCGATTTTGCAATTCTTCGATCCAAACATCGCGAGCATCTCCGTTTTGAGTTTGGTTCGATGCGTCTATGTTCGATTGCGTCATGATTCCACGAGTTGTTTCGAAAAGTGTGTTAAGCAGGATTGGCTTGGACTGAAAACGCGGCGATGGTGGTGGGTTTCTTCAGCCGAAATGTTGGTCGCATTCCGAATCACGGCCCTGCGTTCCCGGGGGACAGTGATCTAGAGTTTTGGAGAGCCAAAAAGTAGACTCCCTCGTCGACCCGAAAATGTTGGAGCGACGACACGTCGTTCATAGTGGAATATCAGCTTCGGAATCAATAGACGTCGAGGCGATCTTGACTTGACCAGAATAGAAACACAATGCTCCCCACATTGGATAGACTCGGAAGATTACTGGAAATCGTCGAAGCGGAGGGAATTCAGGTCCGACGCGATTGGCTAAGAGGTGTTCGAGGGGGCTTGGTCCGGATCGGCCGTCAGCCGGTGCTGTTTCTCGATGAGTCCCTTACAGTCCCGGAACAATATTCTCAGGTTAGCGACGCATTATCGCAGCTCGATTGGACTGAAACGGAATATTGTGCGGAGATGGCACAACTCTTGAAAAACGATGGAATCTGAGAGTTTTCGACCTGCGTTTCCAGGAAATCAAGATTGCATTGCTAGCTTTAGATTTCCAGAATCTAGGCTGCTTGGGCTAGCCAATAAAGGACAAAAACGTTATCTAAATGCATCAAATGGGCGTTTCGGGGGAATATTCCGTAAGAAATTGCTCTGAATGCGGCGATGAACGGAGCGACCGTTCTGTCGTGTAGTGGGCGATTTGTCGGTGGTGGCTAGTTGGTCGCGAACCGGCGATGGTTGATCCCACTTTGTCCCTGTAAAGTCTCCAAAGCTAAGGTTTGAGGAATCATTGAAATGCCAGTGAGTGAAGAAATCTTTTCCAAAGTCCAGGAAGCGTTGACGGATGCGTTGGGAGTTGATGACTCAGACGTTACCGAAGATGCCACCATGGTGGGAGACTTGGGTGCCGAGTCCATCGACTTCTTGGATATAGTATTCAAGCTCGAAAAGGCCTTCGGAATCAAAATTGCCACGGAAGATCTCTTCCCGAAGGATATTTTGACCGACGGAAATTATGTCAAGGATGGAAAAGTGACAGAAACCGGCTTGTCCGAACTCAAGAAGCGAATGCCTTGGGCGAATTTAAGCAAGTTCGAGCAGAACCCAAGAGTTCAGGACTTCGGCGACTTGTTGACCGTCAGCGACCTTTGCCGCTACGTTGAATCCAAGCTTTCAGCCTAATTAGAAACAGGCTGTAGGACTGAATCAATGCGTTGGTTTTGGATCGATCGATTTACGGAGTTTGTCCGCGATTCGCGGGCAACGGCCATCAAGAATATTTGTTTTGGTGAAGAGCCGATCGATGATTATTTGCCTGGGCATCCCCACTACCCTCATTCTTTAATGATTGAGGGGATGGCACAAACCGGCGGGTTGCTCGTGTCCGAGCCCAATGGGTTTCGAACAAAAACGGTTTTGGCCAAGGTCTCGAAAGCTGTTTTTCATCGGTTGGCTGAGCCTGGGGATCAGATGGTTCTAAAGGCTGTTGTCCAGGACAAGCAACCGACGGGTGCGGTGATTTCTGGAACAATCACAATTGGCGACCAAACGGTTGCGGAACTCGAACTCTGGTTTGCGTTCTTGGACGACCGTTTTGGTGAAACAGCTCTATTTCCGCCGGAAGATTTACTGCGAACTCTTCGCATATTGAAATTGTTCGACGTTGCTGTCGACCAGAACGGCAATAGAATAGAGCCTCCTCCACATATGATTGAGGCTGAAAAACAAGCAGCGCGGACATTCGCTAGCCGAGCCTAGTAGGATCTATATCCGGGTATGGTTTGTTTTTTGTTTCGGTCCGTTATTCGATAGACAGGAATGGTTGTGATGCGTCGACGAGTTGTCGTTACTGGTATTGGGGTGATCAATCCTCTTGGTCACGACGTTGAGACCGTTTGGAGTGCGCTCAAAGAAAGCAAGAGTGGTGTCGGCTCGATTTCGATTTTTGACGCCACCGGGTATCCAACAACCATTGCCGCTGAAGTGAAAAACTGGGACGTTAGCCGATGCGGCGAGAATCCCGAGGAGTGGAAGCATCGCGGTCGTCACACTCGATTTGCCATCGGAGCGGCTCACCAAGCCATAAAGCAATCCGGAATTTTAGATTCCGGCTTGGACCCTCGTCGACTCGGAGTTTACATGGGAGCCGGTGAAGGCAACCAAGACTTCGTGAACTTTACAACCATGATGGCAGCAGCGGTTCGCGACGGAGACTTTGATTTAGCCTCGTTCTTACGAAAGGGACGCGAAGTCCTCGATGTGAATGCAGAACTTGAGCAAGAGCCCAATATGCCATCGGCGCATTTGGCGGCCTTGTTCAATGCTCAAGGTCCGAACTCGAATTGCTTAACCGCATGCGCTGCAAGCAGCCAAGCTGTCGGTGAGGCCACGGAATTGATTCGTGCTGGAGATGCGGATGCCATGATCGCTGGTGGAGCCCATAGCATGATCCACCCATTTGGCTTGACCGGCTTCAGTTTGCTAACAACTTTGTCCCAAAGAAACGATGATCCCACCAGAGCCTCACGACCATTCGATAAAGATCGGGACGGATTCGTTCTGGGTGAAGGTGCGGGGATTGTCATTCTCGAAGAATACGAACACGCTCGCAAACGAAGCGCAGCGATCTTAGCCGAGGTGCTCGGTTACGGAAGCACCGCCGATGCATATAGAATCACAGACATCCATCCAGAGGGTCGCGGGGCTATCGGTTGTATGCGACACGCTATTGCAGACGCCAAGCTTAACATTGAGGAAATTGGTTACGTCAACGCGCACGGGACCTCTACCTCAGTAAATGATCGAACGGAAACGCTTGCGTGCAAAGGTGTATTTGGGGACCTCGCGAAGTCGATTCCGGTTTCTAGCACCAAGAGCATGATGGGGCACTTGATTGCAGCGGCAGGCGTAACCGAAATGATCGTGTGTATGTTGGCCATTCGCGATGGCGTTCTTCCTCCAACGATTAATCAAGAAACGCCCGACCCGGACTGCGATCTCGATTACATCCCTAATGTAGCGCGTCCGTCCAAAATAAAGGTCGCACTCAACAACAGTTTCGGGTTCGGAGGCCAGAACGTAACGTTGGCTGTTGGCCAACTTCGTAACTAAAGGTTTTCCACTACATGCATACGATCAGTGACGCAACGCTCTTAGCCTACATCGAAGAGTCTTTGCCGTTAGAACAAATGACCAACCTCGAAGTGTTGCTTCGCCAAAACGGAGAGTTGCAATCTAGACTCAGAGAGCTGATCGCCAAACGCGAGAGCGGTGTTCACTCCATCGGCGACATTTGGCGTCGCCATCGAATTAGCTGCCCCACGCGAGAAGAACTGGGTAGTTATTTGCTCGGAGCGATGACCGACGAGAAGAGAGACTACATCAAGTTTCATATTGAGGAAATTGGCTGTCGATTTTGCCAATCCAATTTGTCCGATCTCTCGGAAAGCCAACATAAAGAAGCGGTATCAGCTCGGCGCAAAAAATATTTTCAAAGCAGTGTCGGTCGACTCAAGACCGAGGGGTAAGACAAGATGCGGGTTGGAGTTATCATAAAGATCATCGCCGAGAAGAAGTTCGGCTTTATTCGAACCGACCATTTTCGGGACGATGTGTTTTTTCATCAATCTGCGCTGAAAGGGCTCCAATTTCGCTATTTGGAAGAAGGCACGCCTGTTGAGTTCGAGATCAATGAAATTTTGAGGATGGATGAGCAGAAACTCGAAGCGACTGTCGTTCAGCCCACAACTCGCCCTCTTTCCAAATCGCTTGATGAAAATCCACCGCGAGAAATACTAGCGGCGCACCATCCTCGCGCACGTCAGCGAAAACCGACGTGGAGAGAAAAAGAAAATCAAACGCCAGAACAAAGCTCGGAGAATCCTGAATGATACGCGTGGGTTTAGTCGGTGTTGGGTTCATGGGCTGGATTCATCATCTGGCTTACCAACGCAGCAACAAAGCAAGCATGGTGGCATTTTGCTCCCGAGATGCAGCCAAACGATCTGGCGACTGGAGTTCGATTAAAGGCAATTTTGGCCCACCCGGCGAACAAATCTCGCTCGATGGCATTTCTGTCTTCGAAACCTATGACGAGATGCTAAAGTCGGGCAACATCGATGTCGTCGATATCTGTCTGCCTCCTCATCTTCATAAAGAATCGGCCATTCAGGCGATCGAGCACGGCAAAGATGTATTTATTGAAAAGCCAATGGCCCTCACAGGGGATGACTGTCGCAAAGTACTCGACGCCGCAAAAGCGAACAAAAGGCTTGTGATGGTCGCTCATGTGTTACCCTACATGGGTGCCTTCGCATATGCCACTCAGCTCGTCCAGCAAGGCGTTTATGGTAAACCAATCGGCGGTTATTTTAAGCGAGTGATCTCGAACCCAACCTGGATCTCCGACTTCTTTGAGCCCGACCGAGTTGGTGGGCCGTTGGTCGATCTTCATGTCCATGATTTGCATTGGATTCAACTGCTTTTTGGATCACCGTCGAGCGTAGACGTTGTAGGCCGCATGAGAGGCCAAGTGGCAGAGTATGTTCATGTGCTACATCGGTTTGCTGATCCGGGCGTTTGCGTTTCGAGCAGCTCTGGCGTTATCGATGCGCCTGGGCGCCCCTTTACTCATGGGTTTGAGCTGCACCTCGAACACGCGCTCCTGCAACACGAGTTTGCGGCATACTCCAACGGTTCAGAAGCGATGAGTCTGCGTATTGCAACCAAATCCGGCGAAGTGCTGACCCCAGAGTTACCCGTTGCCGATGAAGTCGATGCTTTCCGAGAAGAGATTGACGACATGGCGGACAGCGTCCAATCGCGGCAAATTGCACCTCGCTTGGATGGTGCATTAGCGTGCCAAGCCGTTGAGTTAGCCCTCACTATTCAATCGAAGCTGGTGTCATGATGGACCAAACGAAGCGAACGCGATGGGCATACAGTGTCGCGATATTCGGCTTCGTGTTTGCGTTAATGCTGCCCAGAGGCGATTGCCCAGCCCAATCCCTTTCGGATCAAGGCTTTCAGCAGATTCGATCGGAACACATGACTTTGGTCACCGATCTAGAAATCAACGATGAGCTTCGTAGTTGGCCGGTTTATCTCGACCAGGCCCTTGAACAATGGAAGCAGATTTTCAAGCCTGACCCTTCTAAACTGCTGCGGCTACACGCTACGGTCTATCTGGTTGGAGACCGCACGAAATGGGAAAAAGCAGGACTATTGCGTGAGGTTCCGTTTCTTGAAGATGGCTATCAGCTCGGCAACAAACTTTTTGTCGTCGAGCAGCCATCGGAGTTCTATCGCAGGATGCTGTTTCTCCACGAGGCGACTCACTGGATCATGTACGAGTGGCTAGGTGGTGCAGGCTCCCCGTGGCTTATGGAGGGCATGGCTGATTACCTAAGCACACACCAGGTCCAAAACAATCGAGTTTCTTTAGGATACTTTCCTGCATCCGCAGAAGAGGTGCCATCATGGGGGCGAATACTCCAAGTGCAAAAATCCATGGAACAAAAAAATGCACCTAAGTTATCAGAGGTGCTCGCTTTTTCCGATATGAGACAAAGGCGGATGGATCGATATTGCTGGAGTTGGGCAGCCGTCTATTTTTTTGATCACCATCCCGAGCATGGCGAAGATTTTCGTTCCCTCTATCGAGGTGAGTTAGATTACTCTTTAGCAGCATCCGAAAAGTTGAAAGATTTGCTCGCAGAGGATTGGACGAAAATCTCCATCCAATGGCGATGCTACTTAGATGATTTAGATTTCGGGTATTCACCGCGACTTATGTTGCAATGGAGGGATACGGCATTACAGCCTATGAAGATCGGTGAAGTACGAAAGGTATCAATTCAGGCAGATCGCGGCTGGCAGTCGACTGGCATTGTATTGGAGGCTGGCGAAGGGATTAGGGTAAACGCAACCGGCTCAGTTGAGGTCAAGCAACTCGCTGACGGCCAGTACTGGCGAACGACACCTAAGGGTATCTCAGTTGAATATAACCGAGGTCACAAATTAGGAGCCTTGATAGGTGTGTTAGCACCTCTCGACGCGGAGCAGCCAAGCGAGATTTGGGATCGAGTTTTGGTGGGTTCCCAATCCACATTTCATGCGACGGAGAGAAGCTGTTTGTTGTTGCGAGTGAACGATTCCGCCGCTGGCGTCAACGACAACTCGGGAGCATTCTCAATAGAAATATCAACGGATCGTTAAAACAGACGCCACGCCATAACAACCTCCGTTTATTGTCACAGCGTTTTCGTTATTCGCAGGGACGATACTCGAGTTATCTTAGTCCTGAAACCGACCACACATGGCGTCGATCCCCATGGATCTACGTCGTCCCCTTATTTTATGTGAAAAATGAGCGTATTCAGAGTGATTTTGCGTAATGGCGGCGAAATTGCCGTTGGGATTATCCGGGCTTGCAATTAGACTTTTGCGGCATTGGGCAAACACGACTTAGACCGCTCCAAGTATTTTCTAGACAAGAATTTTGCATAAGGCACGACGACAACGTCGCATCGGATATGGCTAGCAAGGACTTTGATATTGAACAACTCGCGGACTATCTCCACTTGACCATTGGACAGGTTACCAAGATGGCGACACGGGGAAAGATTCCCTCTCGGCGAGTTAATGGTGAACTTAAATTTTCGGAAGCCGAAATCCACCATTGGTTAGAGGAGCAAATCGGCGTTAGCGACGCTGATGAGCTACAACGCATGGAACGGGTCCTGCAAAAGAACGTCGACGTCGATTCTGATGATCGCGCTATGTTGGTCGATTTCATGTCACCTTACGCTGTCTCCATACCTCTCAATGTGCGAACTCGAAACTCAGTAATTCGCGAGATGTGTGCACTGGCAGCGAACACGGGGTTGTTGTGGGATGCAGCAGCTATGAGCGAAGCGGTACTGGCTCGGGAAGATTTGCACCCGACAGCCTTGGAAAACGGAGTCGCGTTGTTGCACCCTCGCCGTCCTCAGTCTTCAATTTTGTCGGAACCGCTTGTTGCACTGGGGATTTCACCTCAGCCAATCGCCTTCGGAAATACTTCGGGGCATTTGACCGATGTTTTCTTTTTGATCTGCTCTACTGATGACCGTGTCCATTTACGGATCTTAGCTCGATTGGCTAGGCTCGTGACCGATGAAGTCTTCTTGACTATGTTACGCTCTTCAACGTCGAGTCAGGATGCTCTAGATTTGATTCGGACGACGGAGATGGAATTAACTCACTCGACAAGATAGATGGATGAGAGGATGCCTGCTATCGAACGACGCATTGGGTGGGTTGGTCCGCAAAACAAGTATTGGGCTTGGATATTAGATCGCCTACCCAAGGTTGAGCGACTGACGGCTTGCAGCGATTGGCAAATCGATTCTCCTTATGATTTGCTAATAGTGGCCTTGGAGAGCCGCATTTCACCAGAGTGGGATGAAATCACAGAGGCACTGCAATCGAAGGGAAGTATCGAGGCCGTCTCGACTGGGCCACAAAAGAAGAGCCGCAAGAAGAGTGGCTCCAGTCCAACATTTCTGGACTCTAGCATTTCTTTACTATTAGGGGAGTCTTGGATTGGTCATCGACGAACCTTCCCCATACCTGAATCATTCAATACTTGTTACTGGTACGAACTTTACGATCGTTTGATGCCGAGTTTAGATTTGGGAATCTGTTCTACGGATTTCCATTCGCCCGAAAAAGGTCAAAGGATTGCTCGATGGCATTCTATTGCGGAGCATTTGGCTCAAATTGACGTGTCGAAGAAAAGAGTGCTTGTCGTAGCCGACTCCGGAACAACTCACTCGATGTGGCAGGACAATTTGGGGCAACGATATGCATCTGTTCTAGGGGTCGATTCTGAACAGTTGGATAGCTTTAGGTTTCATCCCGATATGGTTCTCATCGATTACGAACCTGGCCCATCAACAACAGAGCAGCACGCAAGCGAGTCACATTGTCAGCGTGTGCTCGCGACCCTAGGCCTAGTTCGCCATCGATTTCCCGAGGCGATGACTGTGGTCGCTAGCGGATTTCCTCGGTGGGTTGATTGGGAACAATGGTCTGATGCTGGCGCCGATGTTTTGCTCCCTAAACCTGGTTGTTTGCTGGGACTATCATGGGGCATCAAGCGATGGGAACAAATGCAATCAGCTGAATAGCGCCGGAATAACCGCTCCATCACGTACTAATGTGATGGGGCGGCCCGTCTCTGTTTGGAATTCTTGTTTTGGGTCGATCCCTAGGTTGTGGTAGAACGAAGCAGCAACATCGTCCGGTTTATAGCCGTCGTTTAATGGTCCCGCTCCGGTCGAGTCACTTTCCCCCAAAACTCGGCCGCCACCGATTTTGCCACCAGCCATAAGCATAAACATACATCGTGGATAATGGTCTCGGCCGCCGAGTGTTGCTCGCGTGTTGATCTTTGGGGTACGTCCGAATTCACCTGTTACCATCACGGCTGTAGAAGATAACAGACCCTTTTGTTCGAGACCGATAAGTAATGAAGAAAGGCCTCCATCTAGCTTTGGTAGTTGTTTGGTTGCGAGAGCATTAAAGATATCTGTGTGGTTATCCCAACCGCCCAAGGAAAGGGAAACAAAACGAACTCCCGACTCGATCAGTCTTATGGCCAGTAAACAGCTTTGTTCAAATGGATCTGATCCGAATTGCTCAGCAAACTTTGGAGACTCTTTAGAAATGTCAAAAGCCTGTCTAGCTCGCTCACTGGTAATCATAGAAAACGCCTTCTCCGAAAACCGGTCGAGTCCGGCTAGAAGCTGATCTTTCCCGTTTAGCGAGTCGAATGTTTTATCCAACTGATTCAACAGATTCTGACGACGGTCAATTTGATCAACGGTAATGCCTGCTCCTAACGAGATGCCTCTCACATTGAAGGGACGGTTGGGTTGTGGCTGGGCTGCGGTGTTCATGGGAGCGTATTGAATCCCAAGAAACCCTGCTCTTTGACCACCATTAGGAATCGCGACAAACGGCGGGATATCATGATCTACCGGCCTTTCTTTCGACACGACAGCGCCGTATCCGGGGTATTCCAGCGAAGCGATGGGGCGACTCCCGGTATTAACATATTCGCTTCCTAGCCTGTGGGCGGCCAGCGTATGCGACACACCTCGAATGAGTGTGTATTTGTCAAAACAGGCGGCCAATTTCGGGAGCTTATCCGAGATGCGAACCCCTGCTACATTGGTGGCAACGGTCCCGAATTCACCTCGAATCTCTTGAGAAGCATCCGGTTTTGGATCAAAAGTATCGATATGGGATGGACCACCATTTAGATCGATAAAGATACCTGACGTTGCTCCGCCATCATTAATCACGCCGGCATTGGCCATATTCAAATAACTGGCCAGACTCAATCCACCGGTTGCCAAACCTCCGATTCGAATAAAGTCTCGCCGACTTGTTCCATCGCAGTTCTTATAGTTGCTCATAGCCGCTCCTGTCGTTTTGTTACGTTAGCTCGAGAGTGGATTAGTGATTAAGAATAAACTCTTTAGAATTGATAAGTGCCCAGAGAACATCACTAAGTCCACTAAGCGGATTAGGAGCCTCTGCAATTGCCTTGAGTGACAATTGAATTTCTTCATTAGAGGGGGAACGCGACAATGTCCTGAAAAAAGCCTCTTCTACGAGTTGACGAAGAATCTTTTCCTCGTTCCCCTTCGAGCGTTTTCGATTCGCAGTCAGATTGTTCGCGGCACCAGCCTTTGCTGTATCACTTTCCTGAGTCGCATCACCAAGTTTTTCGACTCTCTTGTTTTGTTCATCCAGCTTTTTCTCGGCTCTTGCTAGCCGTGTTTTTATGTTTTGAATTCGGTCAGGTGGAGTATCTTTGCCGGCGAGTCGTTCCAATTGCGTTCTAAGACTTCGCACCTCACGATCCAGCTTTTCGGTTGCGTCGTCCGTTGCTGATGACTGCCCCATCATTCCTGGAGCCGGTTCCGCTTTGATATTGTTCGGATTTCGACTTCCACGAAGCATATCAATCGGCCAATTATTCTCCTTTGCTACTTGAGCAAGCCAGCTCTTGTTCGGGTCGACCATAGCTTGCAATATGTCGTTATCGTTACGGATAAAAACGGTTTGCAGCAAGCTTGGGTCGCTCGTTCGATCACAATCGCAATTGGTTTCTCGAGTGGACCGCCCGAAAACGGACAGAGCATAATTGCTACCGCGATTTCTTGATTGGGCACTCGAACCTGGCATCGTGATCGCTCGATCCTCTTCCAGATTACAGATAGCCGAGGCCCGCTCGTCACTGGAGAGGGCAATCCGAAGGGCATCATAAGCCGTTTCGGCGGGCAACCTCCTCAACAGAGCATGCGAGAAGTTTCTACGATCTAGTTCGTTCGAAGAATTCGTTCGCCAGCTTCGTTGGTAAGTTGCTGAAGTGAGGATACTTCGGTGCACCCACTTAACATCATAATTGTTTTCGATGAATCCCCTCGCCAAATAGTCGAGTAGAGCCGCGTTGCTCGGGGCATTCGCCAAATTGAGATCGTCCGCCGGATTGACAATTCCCACTTGAAAGTAGTGTGCCCAAACGCGATTAACAAATGCCTTAGCAAAGTATGGATTGCCAGGATCTCGTAACCACTGCATCAAATTAGTGCGTGGGTCAGGTGTTTTGGACAAGTCAATACGATCGCCGCCGAGGAGCTTTGCGTAAACAGGCTTGGGGGGCGTTGCATCTTTACTCTTCTTGTTCTTGTTTTTTCCGTCATCACCCACGCGTTTGGGTTGATTGATCACTTCGGGGAATGGAATTGTTTTGTCGTATTCTCCGTTTTTGTATTTATCTCGAATCGCGCGAGCCAGCTGGTTTCCCTTAACTGATTTTGAAACTCCCAATTGCTCAATGATTCCATCAATCTCTTTCTTTCCTTCTGGTGAAAGTGTGCCTTGTCTTCCGACGACATTACCGAAAAGAGATTCGAACTGGTCGAAGTCTTTTTTGGACCATTGATCAAATGGGTGTTTGTGGCATTGTGCACATTGGATCCGAACACCGCAGAAAGCGTAAGCGAAGCTAATTGCTCGCTCTTCTGCCGTTTGTTGGTTGTTACGAGCCCAGAAGTAAGGCATTTGTGATCGAGACGCGAACAGCTTGCCTGTCTTGTCATTGGCGATGCTCGTCATATTCTCGCAGAATTCCATGTAAGTTTCATTCGGCTCTCGAGAAACCGCCGTGACGATTCCTTCAACAATTTGGTCATAAGGTACATTTCGCTCAACGCGATCGTAAACCCATTGGTACCAATACAGCGATGGAGAGATCGGTAGATAGGTTGCATTGCGAAGTTGGTCTTCGTTGTTCCCTGTAATATCACATAGAAACGTCGTCCAAATAGCCGCATAACCCGGCGATGCCAATAGTTTCTCTATAGCTCGCTCACGTTTATCCGGAGTTTGGTCCGTTAGAAAGTCTCGAACTTCTTTGGAGGTAGGAAGGGTGCCTGACACATCTAAGCAAACGCGTCGAAAGAACTCTTCATCCGACGCGATGTCAGCTGGTTGGATCCCAAGCTTATCAAGCTTGCTCAACACTAATCTATCTACTTCCGATTTAGAGGAAGCTATCATGGGACTCAACGTGCCAGATGGACCAAACGGCCTCATCACGGGAATGGGAACTACAGCAGCATCATAGGAGACTACTACATGGGTATCTCCCGTTTGGCCGGAGGTAACTCGACCAAATTCATCGATTTCGGCAATCGAGGTGTCATTACTAAAGAACCGACTTAGCGCTGTCACATCTTCTCGAGTTCCATCATTCCAAACCGCGACCGCATTTAAATTCGCCGATTGGGCTTTTGTACCAAAGACTAATTCGGCGGGTTCCACTATTAGTTTTTCGAGCTTGAGGTTCGGCGCTTTGGTCTCTGATTTCGAGACTTTTTGGGCGCCATGTTCAATCCAACGCTTTAGGACTTGATACTCCCATCCATCTTTGTCGAAACGTTTCCCTCCTTCGTGTTGTTCATCGCTGGTAGGCTTAAAGAGAATTAGACTCTCGTCGGGAACGTCGACCTTTACTCGATCCTCGCCCGGCTCGAGCAGAGCTTTATGGTCGACATCAAAGTCGTACCCGAACAGAGAGAGCATAAAGCCCCCTTGTCCCTGGAACGAACCGTGGCACGCGCGTCCATTACAACCTAATCGACCAAGCAGAGGTGATATGTGTTTTTGAAAATCGGGAATCTCGTTGCTAAGGGCCTCGCCCTTATCGTTTGAAGAAAAGCGAACTTGGATAGATTTTTGAACCGGATCGTTTTCTGCGACGACAGTTCCGTGGCACCAGAGCCCAACGAGGCAGAAGATCGCAATGTACTTTATAGATTTCATAATGAATGACTCAGAACCAGATACGCTTTGAGATAAAGGGACCGTTTACAATTAGACTTTGCTAAGGCTCCTGGCTTCGGTCCTTAGTTTTGTCCCCTTTCAGGCGTTTGAGCATGTTCGCATGTTGTTTATCGACTTGCGATTGCCGATTACTGCTTAACTTGTTTACGGTATCAACAAGGCTCGCTTTGCGTTGGTCAATCAGCTCGATCTCGCGATTGGTGCGTTGAATTTGATTGTCGATTCGATTTTCAACAAGTTGTTTTAGATCGCTCTCATTAAAGCCTTTATCTTTGGCCATGCCTTTTGCCAGCAGCAAATCGATCTTGGATTGAATCTTCCAGCCAGCGACTTCGAGTTCGTAGAGTTTTTCGTCACGTTTCCGAGCCCCTTCAAGTCGCTTGATAACCTTGGCAACGTCTTTGATGGCCGAGTTGTATTTAGAAAGATTGGTTGTTTTGAGGATTTCTAATAGCATAGCGAGTTCTGGATGATGGCTTTTTATAAACGCTATCGCCAGCAGCTCATCCGATTGCGCATCTTTGACTTCATTTAATACTTCTACTTTTGCCCCCGATTCTTGCGATAGACTCATGCTTGCTGAGCACGCAGTCCAGGAAGCAGCTACAGCTAAGGTTAGTATCAAAAATCTCATGGCTTTACTCCGGCATCAGTTGTTTGGAAAGCGGTAACGGCAAGAAGCCAGTCTGGCAAATCGCGATCCGAATCGTCTGCAATCGAAATCGCGAAATCGCCATATTCATCAGCAGGATCCATTGATGAATCAACGAGTTCGGAAGCGTTGGGTAGGGATGGCTGATCATGTAACTCTGACCATATTTGAGCCAAAGATGACAAAGACAAATTTGACTTGGACTTGGAATTCCATTGCGGTGGGATAACCAAAATGGCCACAGCAACCGCAATCGATAGAGCCCAGGCTGCATTCACCAAGTATCGGCTTACGCGACGAGTCTCCCATGCTGTCGCAGCACGTACGGTGTTCTTTGCCAGAGAGGTCTCCACGAAAGCAGCATGAACCTCCAGGGATTCATTGACGGCTTCTGCGACTAGCTCTGCCAAATGGGGTTCGTTCAGCAATCGATCTTCAAAAGCGGCACGATCAAGCATCGGATCATTCCAAGCGTAGAGCCTCGCTTGTTCCAAATCATCGGTAACAAGTTCAGTTTGCTTGTTCATTGTTTTGTTTCCTCAGTTTCTCGAGGGCTAGCCTCATTCGGGAAAGTGCCGTTCCGAGCGGAATGTTTAACGTGGCGGCAATCTCATTAAAGGAACGCTCGTCAACGATTCTCATTCGAAGGATGGTTTGCTGATCGGGAGGGAGTTGAGCTATTTGGTTGCGAACAAGCTCGATTCGTTCTCGTTCGATCAAAGTAGTTAGCGGTGTAGACTCATATCGGGAGGTTGGTTCTGCAACTAGATCTGAGTTGGGTTGCATCCGTTGCGATTCTCGAAGCCTCAGTGCTTCGCGGTACACAACTTTGTACAACCAACCTTTTATCGCTTCCGGGGTTACATCCCCACCGAATCTTGATAGCAGGACGAATCCATTCTGGGTGGCATCCTTGGCTAACGACCAATCTCGCAAAATCGCCCAGGCGTACCGCTCCAGAATCGCTTGATACTGGATTACACAGCTCTCAACGATTTCTGGGGGCAACGGTCGATCGCGAGTCAAAGCCTCGCTATTCATTTCGATCTCGGTATCGAGAAAGTGGATAACTGACAGTTAAGAGCAGGGGTCACAAAGCTCACATTTTGGTATTCGTCCCAGGCGATCACTACTTAGAGGTAGACTAATCTAGGATTATTCACACCTGAGGCAAAGATTTTCTGCAATTCTTCATCTGCTTGTGGATTTCAAAGCAATTGAGACGATTCCTTAAGTAAAGACAGATCGCCAGGGCAGGATTCAGCAGCGAACCCAGTCATTCGGAAACAGGTCGGAATCGATGATCGCCTCATCGACAAACCAACGGGCAGGGGCGATTGTGAGGCCTTTATTCGGCCCCGCTAACCAAGCTCCCCACCAGCTAAAGGTCGAGTTGGCGATAATGTGATGGTGCCCTAAGCTCATCAGCTTAAGGTCTTCGATTCCTGAGCGAGGCGTACCATCTCCGATAAAGACCGCGGACTCCCCAAGGTTTAAGTTCTGTTTTGCCCAGTGTATATCATCGGAGAACACAAATACCCGGGAATTAGCAGGCAAGTAATCGAGCGCCCTTCGGTAGTAGTCTATCGTGCATTCTGCAAACGTCTTCTTAGCTTTAGGATTGGTGACATAGTCGCCTCGCCTAACGTGAAGGATTGCCGACTGCTTTGAAGAAATTGCCTCGACCAGGCTGCGATTGTAAGCCCCGTCCAATGCAGGTGGCTTCAATTCATTGCGAATTTGGTTCTCGCAGGAATCGAAATACTTGAAAGACTGAAAATAGCCATCCAAAGACACGGGCGCATCAATCTGTTCAAAGTCGAGCGAGTAATGGAAACTTTTTTCACGATAGTAGGTTCGTGGAATAAGAGAACCTGCCATTTTGGACACAGCCGCGAGGAATTTGCTCTTCGGCAAACCGCGAAGCTCGGCTTTGATCGGGAATTGATTCAGCTCAAAGTTGCGATGTCGTCCGCCGTGATAGAAGCTCAGATCCAAGACGAGATCTGCGCTGCATCGAATGGCTACAGATCGAGCCGCAGCATATTGAAACAACTGATTTCCGAGGCCACCCGAAACGCGGAGAGTTACAATTCGCTTCTTGTTCATCGATGAGCCATACGAGGTCCAGATTTCGACCGGACGGGTACCAGGACTTCGAATTCGAAACTAGTTGGGTACAGTTTAAGCAGCTACTGACTTTGAGTTTTCAGCGTGACTTACAGAAGACATTTGAACGACGATTTGGGTGTTCTCAGGCTGCTTTGCAAGTCGTTTAGCGAACGCCTTTTGCTGAAGCTTCTTAAATAAACGACGCAAGTCGATAAACAGTCCGTGTCGGAATAATCTTCCACGAGTGTTTTTTCGCTCAATCGTGGATGCGAACGTCGCGGGTTGTCCACGATGCAGCAGTTCCTTTTGGATGCAGATCGCAGGCGTGCATTGAAGAATTTTTAGCGAAGATGAGATCTTTGATAGCGGGTTAAACATGGCCTGATCGATTTGATCGGAGATGAGATTCGTGGCCTTGGATAATTTCTCTGCTCCCTCGAGCGAGATGATGTAACCTGCAGTACCTCCATGCCACGATCTAAGCTGGTGTAGTGATTCGCCGGTGGCCAAGCTAACGCCTGACTCAGCGAGGACGACGCTCCGAAGGGTCGTTTCCAGCTTAATAACGTCGAAAGAGACCTTCGCATTCTCAATCGATCGAAACGTATTAGCTATTTGCGGGGCGAGAATGGCGTCATCTTCGAAGATCGCAGCCATTTTAACTCGATCTCGGATCATTCTCTCCCAAATCGCTTTGTGACTGAGAAAAACCGCAACCTCGTAAACGTTTATCGGTTGAAACTCAAATCGTTTGTCAATAATCGTCTTCCAAGTAGACTCAGGCAGCGAACGCCCGTCGATCGCAGATATCCTTTCGAAGGAAATACCGACCTTGTTCGCTTGGTCCTGAAAGAACTCTAGCCGATCTGGAGAGCGATCGAGATTGATGAGATAGGTTTTCATGCCTTATCCACGTTGCGAATGGGACCTGAGAGTTTCATAGAATAGATTTAGCATTTGAGGTGATACGGTGTTTCTTAACGCATCATCACAAGTATCGTAAGGAAAGGCTTCGCTAATGGCTTGATCTCGTTTGCAGAGAAGCGACTGTTTCTCAGAGAAAAGAGATTTAAGTCCGGATAACGTTTGCCGACCTTTTTTCTGAGCTAGTTCGCGTAGTTGAATGGTCGGGTATTCATCGGCCAGCAATCGATACTTTCGCTGAGCGTACCGACTGCTTTGATAGTTTTGCAGTTCGTAATTGGCAAAACCCATTTCGGGCTTCAAGTATTTTAGATGCCAATACAAATAGCCGGCAAAGCGGCGAGGAATACCACCTCGGTGGAATTTTTCGAATCGGCGATCTCTCGTGAAGTACGTTTCATCGGTTACGCGAAAGAAGCCAATATCTCCCCCTCCGGAAATGGGATCTCTGCGGCAAAGAGAAATTTCGTTAGGCGTTGGAAACAAATTCAAACCAGAAAAGCAAAGCATGTTTTGACGTCTGGTCGATTGGTCGCGAAGCTGATCGGTTACCCGTTGAAGCAAATCAGGTATGGCCAGATGGTCGTCGTCTAGTTTCGTTGCATGTGTGAACCGTGTTGCAGCAAGTGAAAAATTGTAATAGTTCACCAAACTACTAGGCGAGTCTGCCGGTGTCCGGGAGTGGTCATCACTACCAGGCGGGAAAACCCGATCGACATAATGGAATATCCGAAGCTTTTCCGGTCCAAACTCTGCTTGCAACCGCATTAGGATTTCGGCGGTGGAGTCAGTGCACTGGTTGTAAACCGCAACAATCTCATCGAAGTACTCGATGTGACTTCGAATGGTCAGTTCAAGAAAATCCTCACCATTTCTTATTCGCATGAACGCACTAATGCCAGGCTGACGATCTCCGATCCTCAGATCAGATCTCTTAAACCTATAGCCAGCGACTTCCATGTGTTGATTTTCGAGACAGCTGGTTGAGTACACAGTATGGGGTGCGGTGGAACAGAGTCTTGCGGCGGGTTGCCAGATTATCCATGTCTGTCAATTGACCCACCTTCGCATGTCTAACGCTAGCAGAAACATTCCAGTCGGATCAAGATCAATAATGATTTCCGTCGTTATGCTAGCAAACGAGTATTAGATTGTTCTTGCGACGTAAGCGCCTGCTTTATCCGTTTCCGAAGTCATCAAGATATTCGTCGACGATTTGTTCCAATGACGATACGTTGGGCAATCCTAACCTCAGGGCTCGCCGTCCATCGATCGCCGTTGGCCAATTATCAACGATCCGTTGTATTCGTGGCTGAAAGTCATCGACAATTTCGCCGAGTTTGAGATTTCGTTTAGCGGCTACCTGACGAAGCACTGCGGCTGCTTGTATTGGGGTGACGGACATGGCGGGCAAACCGACAGCGCGATCGTCTCCCAAGTCTTCTTTCGGCAAATCATGCAATTCCATTAATGACTCGATCACTGTTCGATAGCCCGTCATGGGATGAGATTGGCTTCGTCGAATCGGGAGCATGCACGTTTGTCCATGAAGCGGTTCTCGGAACATACCGCTGGCCCAGCTGGACGCAGCAGCATTGGGCTTACCAGGACGGATGATCACGGTCGGTAGCCTGGCTGATCTACCATCGAAATGTCCTTTACGAGAGTGATCGTTGACCAAGAGTTCGCACATCACCTTGGTCATTCCGTAGGTTGTTTGCGGTGTCAATTTCATTCGATCGTGACATTCGCCTTGCATGGCTTCTCCGCCGAAGCAAGCAATACTACTGGCGAACACGACGCGCGAACTAGCCCCTGCTCTCCTAGCAGCCTCGAACAAATTGCGTCCACCATCGAGATTGACTCGCAGCGCATCATCGAATGACTCTTCGCATTCGCCACTTACCATGGACGCAAGATGAAAGAAAGACACCCCTCGTTTTGCGGGAAGAACGTCAAAAAGTTCATTTCGGTTTGAGATGTCCACTTTGACTTGGCTGACGCGATCCTCGACAATTGGTCCTGAAAAACGCTGATCGACTAGGAGAATTTGTTCTATGGGTTCGCGATCACCTTTTTGGTTTTCGAGGCTTCCTCGACTGAGGAGGGCGCGGCAGAGCTGCGCGCCCAAAAAACCTCCTCCACCCGTTATGACCACTTGCATCGAAACATTCTTTCGTCGTAAGGAAACCTGTATTGCTGTTTTAGAATTTGGCATGCTCGGGCAGCTTGGCTACTCATCATAACACCCACGACCACTTTGCGTCACTCGCATGTCTAATTGCACGGAGTTCCTTTCTGATGTCCAATGTAAAGATGAGAAAGCAACAAAATTTAGCAGGACAAAGAATCGGTTACGTCGGTTTGGGCAACATGGGATTGCCAGGTGCACGACATTTGCTTGCAGCTGGTGCAGATCTTTTCGTATGGAATCGAACGAGAGAAAAGGGAGCAGAGCTTGTTGCTCAAGGAGCACGGTGGGCGAATTCGCTAAAGGAGCTGGCTGGATTGGTAAAAGACGGAATTGTCTGTCTTAACTTGACTCATACCCACGTGGTCCAGGAGATTGTCTTAGGCGAAACGGGGCTAGCAAAGCACTTGAATCCAGGGGCGTTAGTCATCGACTTTGGAACAACAAGCGTTGAGGCGACAAAAGAATTTGCTAAGCAACTCCATTGGCTTGATGCTCCCGTCTCGGGAGGACAAACGGGAGCGGAGCAGGCTAGCTTGACCATCATGGTGGGAGGCTCTGAATCCCACTTTGAGCGAGCCAAGGAGCTGTTGCATACCGTCGGCAAACGAGTTACACGAATGGGTGAGTCGGGTGCGGGCCAAGTTACCAAGCTGGCAAATCAATTGATTGTGGCTCAAACCATTGATGCCGTGGCACAAGCAATTCGGATGGCGGAGTTAGCGGGAGTCGACCCTAACTTAGTACGTGAGGCATTGCTAGGGGGATTTGCAGAGAGTCGAATTCTCCAATTACACGGTGAACGAATGATCAACCGATCCTTTCAGCCAGGCGGGCGGGCGGAGTTGCAGCTGAAGGATGTTCGATTGATTTGCGAATTGGCCCAGTCCATCGGTTTTGCCTCCCCCACTTTGGACAACTGTTTGCATCAGTGGGAGCAATTGGTGGATGCCAAAGGGCTAGGGCACATCGATCACTCAGGGCTTTTCGAGCTTTATCGGTGATAGCTAGACTTTTTGCAAAATCAAAACGGTATCACACGCATCCGCATTAAGCTTTTGAGTGTTATCGATGTCGTACCAGAAATCATGGACGGCAATTAGTTTCAATTTAACGCACTTGTCCAGCAATTCCTTTAACTGCTTAACAGTGTAGATCCGCAGCGTAATGTGATCGGACAATCGGAATTTTTCGTCCTGCTTTTTAACAAGCATTGAGATACGGAGTTTTTCCAATCGAGTCTTGAGGCTGGTTTCAACGACGGTCAATGCATAGTGAACAGAAACATCATCTGATTTAGCGCTCCATCGCTCAGTTCCCCAAAGCTCCGAGCCACGTGGCAATAGGTGTAGAGACAAAACGAAGATACCGCCTGTCTTTAGGTGATCCGCGACACAGTTCAAGTGAGCCAGTGCAGCCTCTTCAGATTCTAGGTGACGAAAGGTGTTGATCGCATTGACGGCGGCATCAAAGGGTTGGTCGAAAGAGAACTGGGTCATATCGCCGACGACCAAGTTAGCTTTGTTTTTATCCTTCTTAAGTTTCTTTTCGCAGTACTTCAACGCGGTTGGATTTAGATCCAGGCCTGTCATCGAATATCCACGACCTGCCATTTCACAGATCAAGCGACCCGAGCCGCAACCTGCTTCCAGGACCGACTTTACAGGAAAAGGCACATACTTTTCGAATGCATCGGTGAGAAAGTCAGCTTCTTGAGGGGTCTCTTTAAGAAAACCCATTTCGTACAGCTCGGGATAGTCATACCAAGATCGAACGGTTTCCGACTTGATAGCTTTGGAGGAGGTTGAAGCTGCAGGCTTCTTCTTAGCTGTTGTCGATTTTTTTGGCTCGACGGCTTTCGATTCTAATTCGACAGCCTTGGACTTTACTCCTTTTGCCTTGGTAGGCTTGGCTGTCTTCGATGACTTGACGGTGCCCTTTTTGGACGCTGTCGCTTTTGTAGCGGCTGGTTTTGTTGCCGCTGCCTTGCTGGTTGCTGGTGATTTAGCGGTAGACTTTTTTGACGGGGATGATGCGGAATTCGCGACAGATCGAGCCAAAGGAAACCTCAATGAATAAAAACTAAGCTGTGAGTGGTAGAGGGCTATTGGAAAACGATTCCACCAGTTGATGCCAATGTGAAGCATCGATTTTCTGGCGAGAGTGAACCAATTGAAGTCGCATTCTACGGATGACCCCTTTTTCCATAAAGCCGCCAAAGGCCAAAAGCGAGGGTTTTCTAGAGTTACCTGCCCCAGAGTTGTTTTCGGCAGAACCGTCTAACCCTGAATCGTTTAACCACGTACAGTCGGCCACATCGAGTGGGTGAACGATCACGCCTCGCTTAGCGTCGCTGGATAGAACCTGCCCGGGAGCTACCTCTTCAAGCACTGAAGGATGCTCGCTATTGTCGCTTGGTTCGAAGCTCAGTCGCAACTGCGGGTGAGATTCTAGAGTTGAAGTCTGAACACTAAGCCAAAGTTCAATAACGAGCAGGTCATTGACTGGTTGTTTTACGCAATAATAGACTTGAAATCCAAACGTTAGCGGACTTTGCTCGGGATATATAGCAACAAAGTCGTCTTGTCGGACGTAACTTTCGCCGAGCGGCAGGCTTGCAACAATGGGAGCTTTTTGCAGTACAAGGGTTGGTTGAAGTGTGAATTGAGTGAAAACTCGGTTTGCATCTGCGACGATCAAGGTCGTGACTGGTTCACATTGGGATTGCACTCGCCAATGATCGCAGCAGAATGTCGCTCCGTTCTCGTTCTTTTGCCAACCGCGGACATTCTGAGTGTTACTGATGGCGGACACGATCCCCTCTTTCCATTCCTGTGATTCAATCACCTTAAACTACGCGACAAGAACCGGATACGATACCTTGTTGGCAGAAGCGAAACAAGAAACGCATTCCCATTCCCAACTCATTTCCGATGGAAAAAAGCGTGAGTGAACAGCTGATTTTTGATGCGAAAACTGTTGCCTTGGAGGCCGCCCAGAACGCTGGTAGGGTGTTGCGTGAGATGTTGTTTCATGCCTCGGTCAGGGAAAAGGGGCCCAAAGATCTAGTTACCGACGCCGACTTGGCCGCCCAATCGATTATCGAGGGTGCCATTAAAGCGAACTTCCCAGACCACGTGTTTATTGGCGAGGAGAGCATGGGAGATTGGAGAGAATCGAGTCGAGGGGACGAGTGGACTTGGCTAGTCGATCCTCTGGATGGCACAACGAATTATGTGCATCGCTTTCCCAGTTTTGCCGTTTCGATTGGGCTGATCAAAGAAAATGAGTTGATGCTTGGAGTCGTTTTCGACCCGATGGCGGACGAAATGTACTGCGCTGTTCGAGGTGGAGGGGCAACCATGAACGCGCTGCCGATCCAAACAAGCCAGTGTCAAAAACTGGATGAGGCCATGGTTGCGGCCAGTTTTCCGCCGCATGTCACTAAAGAATCTCCAGAGGTTCAGCAGTTTCTGGAGATTCTGGTTCAATCGCAAAGTGTACGTCGATTGGGATCGGCGGCCTTAAATCTTTGCTATGTTGCCAACGGTCGGCTCGACGGTTACTGGGCTAACAAGCTGAAGCCCTGGGATGTTGCGGCAGGAATTCTGATTGTCGAAGAAGCAGGAGGATGCCTGCGAGGGATTAGGCAACAGGATTATTCCGTCTGGGATGGGGAACTTATCGCAGCCTCTTCCGGCCCCCTCTCCCAAGAAATGTTAAAATGCTTGCAGGTTTAGGGGCTGTTCGGAACAAAAAAGCTCGACAAAATTAGAGACTGGACCTAGCCCGTGACTGATGGACAAGCGTACTATGTTTTCGAACAAGCGGGGACGGAACCTCGGGTTGAATTGAGTTTGCTTGCCATGTCGGTCAACGAAGAAAATCTTCCACTCAACTCTTCTCAGTGATGAACACGACAGGCAAGAACAGTTTCCTGGAAAGCGCGATGACTTTCCTATCTCAATCAGTCGTTCAAGCGATTCTGGGAATTCTGATTTTGCTGATCGTCTCAGTTGTGGCGTACTACAAGCTGTTAAAGTTGCGCGGATCGTCCTTCGACAACACCGAAACCCTCGAATTGATACGAAAGAATTTCGAGGAAATGCGTAGTGAAGGTGACATCAGCGAAGCGGA
This sequence comes from Pirellula sp., assembly GCA_046344995.1. Classification (GTDB taxonomy): domain Bacteria; phylum Planctomycetota; class Planctomycetia; order Pirellulales; family Pirellulaceae; genus JBKCUI01. The sequence goes on along the minus strand of JBKDKR010000045.1, from coordinate 52,950 downwards.
ATACCGAAGAATTAGTGCGTCGCTAAAAGGAGGGATTAACTCCAGCATCCCTCAAAGCGATTCGAACACGAAAAACAACTCACCTCGCTTGTGACGTTCGCAATCTGTCGGACCAAATCAGCCGAACAGATTGATGCGAAAATATTACGCCTAGAGTTGTTCGGTGTGCTAGACTTAAACTGTTTTAACGACTGGTTGGCCTGGGAGGCTAACATTGCCTCGAACGTTTTTTGATGGTTCGAGACAGCATGTTTTTATCGGCTCGAATTTAGAGGACAAGGATGCCCAAATCGCAAGACTCCAATGACACCCGTCAACCGCTTGTGATGGCTCGAGCTACTATAGATCCTATGTCCCAATTCCCATCTCGCTAACGTGGCAAACGGTTTCGAGATTAGTTAAGGAGTCGATAATGGCCCAAGGTAAGGATGTCGTGCCTGGACGTCGAAGCGTCGGTGGTACAGGTAGCGGCAGCAACCGTCGTAATGCTTTCTGTTCCTTCTGCCGCAAGAGCTACCGTGAGGTTGGTCCGCTCGTTGAGGGACCCGGCGATGTGTATATCTGCGGCGAGTGCATCGAGCTCTGCCAATCGATTCTAGATCAAGAGAACAAACGTAAGCCACAAAAGAAGCTCTTCAGCGATATCCCTACCCCTCGCGATATCGTTACTCACCTCGATGAGTACGTAATCGGACAAACGTCAACCAAGCGTTCTTTGGCTGTGGCTGTTCACAACCACTACAAACGCCTGAACTCAACCTTTGAACGAAACAGCGACGTCGAAATCGAGAAGTCCAATATCCTTTTGGTTGGACCAACCGGTAGCGGAAAAACATTGCTGGCAAGAAGCTTGGCAAAGATGTTGAACGTTCCGTTTGCAATCGGTGATGCGACCACTCTCACCGAAGCTGGTTATGTCGGCGAAGACGTCGAAAACCTACTGTTGAAACTATTGCACGCTGCGGATTTCGATATCGAAGCAGCACAACGCGGAATTCTGTACATCGACGAAATCGATAAGATTGGCAAGACAAGTCAAAACGTTTCGATCACCCGCGACGTTTCTGGAGAAGGTGTCCAACAATCATTGCTTAAGATGCTCGAAGGTACCGTGGCTAACGTCCCACCCCAAGGTGGACGCAAGCACCCTGAACAGCAATACATTCAAATCGATACGACCAACATCCTGTTCATCTGCGGTGGCACATTCGTCGGCGTGGATGAGATTATTAGCAAGAGACTCGGTCGCAAGTCGCTCGGGTTCGGATCCGGCCCAAGTGTTAGAGATGATAGCGACGTCGCATCGTTGCTAGCCCAAGTTCAATCGGATGACATCCTGGAATTCGGTTTGATTCCTGAGTTGATCGGTCGATTGCCTGTCGTTACATCACTAGCACCTCTCGATGTTCCAGGGCTTATCAAAGTTCTCACTGAACCAAAGAACGCGTTGGTTAAGCAATACCAAGCCCTCTTTGGAATGGAGGATTGCGAGTTGGTCTTCACCGAGGCCGCACTATCGATGATTGCCGAAAAGGCTCGGGCCAAGAGCGTTGGTGCTCGTGGACTCCGTGGTATCGTCGAAGAGATCATGCTCGATGTGATGTTCGAGTTGCCTGATCAAGTTGCCGGAACGGTTTACACGATTGATGTAGACACGACCGATGGACAAGTTCGGCACTTCAAGAGCGTCCCACAACGTAAAGAAACAGCCTGATCTTTCGCGTCGAAACAGATGGTATTCCACAGGACGGGCACTACTGCCCGTCTGGTAGGGACCGAGTTGACCGTATTGATCAGGGTGCGATTATCCCAAGATCGCTTTGTTGGTGAGGGATACGCACCACATTTCGATTCCATCGAAAAATAGCACGTGGGCGAACCGATCCCTCGCTTACACTTCGAGCTTGGGATCAGTGACATCTAACCGGGCAGTTCGCCCCTCCTCTAAGAACGACTCTCGTTCCTCATAACCCGCTCTTCTTACCTGATCTGAAAGACACTTACACTGTCTCTTGATTCACCGAAAATCCAATCCGGTTTTATCTCTTCTGGTCAGCTTCCATGTTGTAACCTTCCCCCGGGAAAGGTCTATCGGTTTAGGCTGCATTCACAGGACGAATGGAATGAATACAACGATTGGATTCGACAACCAGAAAGGAATACTCGGCGTTAAACAACGTGCGTTACTTTGTATGCCTATTGGTGTCGGGCTCGTTGTTAGCATTGTGCTGTTTCTGCTCAATGGATGCCAAACACTAACGCTTCCTCGCATTGATCCAACTGGAAATCGCATCTTCGCGCCGGGTGGCACAACGCTTGTTAACCCTCTCACTCCCGCAAGCGGCTATCCGAGTACAGCACCTGCCTTTCAAGCTCCGCCGACGCCCCCTAAGTGCATCGACGGAGAGAACTGCAAGGGATGCCTCGGATGCTTATCCAAAAAAGACAAAAATTCGGCCGATTTTGAACGAGGTCGGTGCGGCGAGTTGTTATTAACCCCCAATCGGTTGGTTGCACCTGTTGGTGGCGAGGTGATTTTATTAGCGGGGGTCTGCGGCAAAGATGGCATGCTCGTGACTGATGAGCAGATCGAATGGATGCTCTCGCCTGAGAGCGTAGGACAAATTGTCGAAGTTGGTGATGATGTCAAAGGTCAAAAGCCATCGTTCTGGAAGAAGAGCGAATCGATCAAAGTTGAGAAACTGGGAATCGATTTTGCGCGAGGTCGAACAAGCCGCGAGGCAGGAAACATTTCCAAAGGGACATCCGATCCCTCTGATGATTTGCCCCTAAGAAAAGGTCAGACATGGGTCAGCTTGACCAGCCCGACCGAAGGCACATCCAAGGTCACCGTGCTCGCTCCCTCTAGCGATGTTTGGGACAAGCGAAGACAAACGGCGACGATCTACTGGGTCGATGCCAGTTGGGATTTCCCCCAGCCGGTTACTGTTGTAGACGGCACCCCTGCGAATTTAGTGACCAAAGTCATGAAGAGCGATGGATTTGTGGCCGCAGAGGGTTGGACGGTGCGTTACCGATCACTCAATCCCGATTTGGCAAAATTTGCCATTGGTGTGCCGCCTCAGGTGACGTATTCCGATCTCGCTGACGTCAAGGTTGATCCAAATGGAATCGCGGGAGTAACGTTGGTACGCGGTCAAGCGACCGGTGCTGCCTCTCCATCTGTTACATCGAATGGCACAGCGTTAGTTGAAGTCGAGATTATACGCCCCGCTTTTGGCGATATGCCTGAAGTGCCTCTAGCTCGAACCACCACCTCGGTCACCTGGAGTGCTCCTAATCTGCTGCTCGATGTGTTCGGTCCTGAGGTCGCAACACCTGGCCAGAACTTGCAATATGTAATCCGTGTTTCGAACACAGGTGACTTGGCGGCAGAGAACGTTGAAGTCATCGCAGCATTCCCTCCCGGAGTACGAGTCGACTATTCCTATCGCCCCATACAAGAAACAAACGGTTCCGCTGTTTGGGGGCAGTTTGGCCCTATCGCTCCGAGAAGCGCATTTGAGGTTGTCGCGAATGTTACTCCGACGACGGAGATGCAAGGCCGCATTCAAGTCGATGTGCGATCCTCAAGTGGGCAACAAGTTCCGACTCGAACCGTTCCTATTATTGTTCAAGCACCGAAGTTAACAATTCAGTTTGCTCCCCGCCAGAATATCACCGACATTCCCGTTACGGGACAAGTTATCTTTGATGGTCTCCTAGTCAACAACGGAACGCAAACCATCAATGACTTGCGATTGCAAATCGATGCCGATTCAGGACTGGTCGACGAACGTTACGGGAAAAGTAGCGTTGGCACAAATTACGCCGCAATTCGTCCCGGCGAACGGATTCCGTTTGAGGTTCCATTCCGAGTCACGCGAGAAGGTCAGCTTCGAATCACGGCGGCCGCTATTGCACAAGGGCAAACTTTGGCAAGCCAGACTGCGACACTGCGTGGAGTTAACAACACGGCCCAACCGAATCCGGGGACAGTGGGAGGAGCTCCGCAAATTCAACTCGATGTAGTCTCCTCTCCCGATTCGAGTCAATTGGCAATTGGCTCTACGGTTACCGTGAGATGCGTAGTTACGAACCCGAGCTCAGCAATCCTTCCTCAACCGGTGCTCGTAATCGCTCACGATAGCAGCTTCCGTGTACAAAACCTCGATCCTGAAACCGAATACGATCCGAATCGTCGAACGGTGATCTGGCGGCTCAAAGACATGCAGCCTCAGCAGAAGCTGGAATTTAAGGCCTCGTTCGCAGCCATCAGCGAAAATCGCGAAGCCATCATAGAAATGCAGGCTTCAAGTAGAGACGCCATCTCTCCCAAGCGAATTATCTACTCCATAACCAATTCCGCACCGGCTCCTACTCTGGACAACGGTGGGTTACCAGCAATCAATCCCGGTGGAGGTGGCTTACCCGGCGGTCTTCCTTCAGGACCACCAATCCTACCGGGCAACAACAATCCTGGTTCGGGATTGCCTGCGGTTCCCGGCAATCTACCTCTACCTGGCACATCCAATGCTAGACCTCCGTTGCCTGTGTCTCATTCTTCCGACATCTCGCTAGATCCAAGGCTGGGTTTAACGATTCAGCCACTGGGAGAAACGTTTCGCCGAGGGGACACCGTAACGTATGAGGTAAAATTGACCAACCTCAGTCAACAACCCGACCAAAAAGTCTCATTGCAACTTAATCTTCCTGCCGGATCAAAGATCGTGTCCGTCAAGGCTCTCGGACTGAACCACCGAACGAATGAAGACGGGCGGATTGTGGAATTTACCCCAATCCAATTCTTTCGAACTCGAGATACATTTAGCTACATCATTCAGTTGAAGCATGAAAAAGTCGGCAAGTTTGAGATTTCTGCTGCAGCCAAAAGTATTGGCCAGCCGGTTCCTGTGTTTACAAAGCAAGCCGTCTTGATTCAATAACCCGGTTCTTAGCGATTTCATGGCGCACGAGAACTGAGATGTTTAGGGGTATTTTTGGGAAGGAGTTCGATTTTTCCCTCTCCGACCTTTGAAAACGTGTTTATCCGGCTAAAACTCGTTAGGATATGCCCCAGCTGGAGGAAAGAAGGAATATCTTTCCTCTAACGGCCGATTTGTCCCTCCCTCGCTTTGCCCCCCCAGACCACTCGCTGCTTACAGATCAATACATGATGCGTATTGTAAAGACCCATTTTTTTGCAGGCCCAAATCGATGGTCCAAAGAGCCAGTTGCCGAGTACTACATTGAATTTGATACCGACACTTTCCGATCGGCGTCCGAACTGTCGACCATCGCATCAGACCTCCATCGATTGTCTGGGGTCGAGGCTACGTCGTTTCCGCCCCTTTGCGTAACGCAGCATACTTTTTTACTTCCATTTGAGTATGAAGAACTCGAACTATTGAGCGAGTGCGTCCGAACGGCAATGCGGCTTGCCGAAGAGACACCCGTCGGACAAACAATAGACGTTTCGACAGAGCATCGCCGGTTAGTGGATTTGGCGGACGATATACGGCTAGGCCCCAGCTCGCGTGCCATCTTACGGGCAGCTAAATCGCGTGGTATTCCCTATTTTCGACTGAACCAAGGGAGCTTGGTTCAGTTTGGCCAGGGGATACATCAACGTCGTACATGGACAGCCGAGACCGATGCAACCTCCGCAATTGCCGAGGCGATCGCTAGCGACAAACAATTGACACGATCTCTCTTGGAGGCGGTTGGGGTAAACGTCCCAAAAGGGCGACGCGTTGAAAGCCGAGAGGATGCTTGGGCAGCTGCGCTCGAGGTTGGTTTACCAGTCGCCGTCAAACCACGAAACGCGAATCATGCCGTGGGTGTATCACTAGACCTTTCGGACCGCGATTCGGTTATGGATGCATTCGATTGGGCATGTCGTTCAGGTCACACGACAGATGTATTGGTCGAGCAATTCATCAGAGGAGACCACCACCGAATTTTAGTTATCGGAGGCGAGCTAGTGGCCGCGGCGCGAGGGCAACGCGAATATGTATATGGAGACGGAAAAAGTTCGGTGCAACAATTAGTTGAGAACTTAAATCGCGATCCGAGAAGAGGCGAAAACTACACCGATGCCTTGCAAGTCGTTAAGCTGGATGATGCAGCCGCCATTGTGTTGCGCAAGCAAGGCCTGGATTTTCAATCCGTTCCAGAGGCAGGCCAACAAGTATTAGTAGTGCATGTCGGGGATTTGATCGAAGACTGCACCGACAAAGTTCACCCTCAGACCGCGCAGGTCGCCATACTAGCCGCGAGAACGGTTGGGCTAGATATCGCTGGCATGGATGTTGTGGCGGAAGATATTTCTAATTCCTTGACCGAACAGCGTGGGTGTATCATTGAGGTCAACGCGGGGCCCAGTTTAACTCCTCACGTCACACCTCTTATCGGTTCCCCACGACCTGTTGGTGATGCTGTCGTTAAACTTCTGTACCCACCAGGCAAACCAGCCACCGTTCCAACCTTCCTTTTGGCTGATTCGAGCGAAAAATCGGATGAGGACACAAATAGATTTACGAAACAATTGATCGAATCTCTTCAAAAGAAAGGGTTGTTCGTCGGTGTTGCTGTAGATCAGGATGTTGCCTTATCGAACCCGTCTTCATTCATTCGTCGACCCGTCTCTGAATTCCGTTCGCTTCTGCTTCATCCAAAAGTCACGGCAGTTGTTCTTCAAATGTCTTGGCGAAAAATCTTTGAAACAGGTTTACCGTGCGAAGATATAGGCACAATCATGTTCTCGGATAAGACCAGTCCTTTGTCTATGACGGACAATGGAAACAACACCCATGCGGTCGCGATGTGGACTGGAGCCCTCATGTCGATGAAGAATGCCATTTCCAATAATGGAGCTGTTTACCAAGTAGGCGGGGCAGCCTCTAAAGACTTCACCTCGATCTTAGCCGCTTCCCAGTCCGTATCATTTCAACGAGTTGATAGCTTTACGCAGTTGGTTGAATTGATGAATATCTAGAATCAACCGGAGTTGTCACGTCCGCCCCCCCGAGCTCCAAGCCCGATGTAGTGGACGAGGCAACGAGGCCTGTCTTGTAGTGGACGAGCCTACGAGGCCTAACTGTTTGGCACGAACATGCCACGAATCTTATCAGCAATGCAACAGGCGGTCTCCCGTGTAAATGGCCTTCTAGCGTCGTCCACTACAAGAACCCTCCCCTCGCGATCGTTACTCCACTCGACCCTCCCAAATTTTTGGGAGGTTGATAAAAGCTGCTAGAAATCAACGATCCCGTCTCAGGCCGAAACCGACAAGTTGATTAATCCCGGCGTGCTATATCGTAACTGCGTCTCTTAAGAGACTTGTTACGGCCTACAAAAGCTACACGAATTGACCACAGATTGGAGGTGTTGCTGGCGCTTCCGAAGTCTTGGCGACTTTGGCTGCAGTTTGCCAAGCATAGTTCCCATCTGTGCTACTCACGGCCATACTATTATGCTAGCTAAAGAAAGTGTGGTTAATACGTTTTTGATCGAAGCCCTAGTTGCTTATCAATACACCAATCGTTAGATTGTCAATCATCTCAGTATGTTTGGTGGTTTTCCTTAGGTAAACTTCACCCACGAACTGGGACAAAGTCTGATGCAGGACTTTAAGCATCAGAGCGAGAGTGAACATCATGAACTACCTGTCACTTTGTCCGCAATCACAATCGCATGGAGCAAACATATGTCGAAGCAAACTATTCTCACAGGCAGAGACTCTCGTCGAGGAAGAAATACCATTGCCCTCGTCGATCTATCGGTCGGACTTAATGAAGGGGCCCGGGGGCAAACACGCCTCGATGCTACCCTGAGGCGGTTGGATGGTTTAACACTGTTGGAATGGTGTGTTCGGCGACTTAATGAATCAACTCTTATAGACGCCGTCGTCGTAACAGGCAGTCGGGAATGCCGCGACCGTATCAGTCGAACAGGGCTTTGTGATGCCAAGTGGATTCCCAGTGATTCGGAGACCCCGACACTAAGGGCGAAAGATGTAGCCGAACAATTCGATGCAGAATGGATTGTTTTCTCGAGTCCACTATGCCCATTTACAGACCCAACGTTGCTCGATCGAATGATCTCACGTGGATGGGCACATCCTGACGTTGATTTCGTAGGGTTCTGGTCACCCAAGCGGCCTGAATTTTCGCTTCAGTCGCTCGGTTTAGTTGGTGAAATGTGCTCGGCCGCAGCGATTAACAAACTCGTTTCCATGAAGCTCCACAACGAGCCATGCGATGTTCCACATTTGCTTCGTCGCAATCCAAATTCGTTTCAGTCAAAACTGATTCCCCTTCCTGAAGAGTTAACTGAGCGAAACTTGAGATTTGAACTAGAGACTGCGGAGGATCGCGATCGCGCGGCTTCATACCTGGAAGCTGCCGGTGACGATTTATGCTGGCAGCGACTAGCCCAGATGTCGGATCGGCTCGCTTGAGAATCAGCTTAGCTGCTTTTCGAAAAGCAGCCCGTGAACCACTGATCGAAAACCTAGCCGCTGCAGCAACGTTATGGTCTGCTGTTTTTGAGCAGAAGCGACAGCCCGCACAATTCTTTTGCGGTCTTGTTGTAACTGTCGTAATGACTCTGAAAGAAGATATACAAATCTTTCGCGATCGGTTTCTGTTGATGGAACCTCGGGAAGCCTTATTCTCACCACCCCACCATCAACGTCGGCAACCTCTGGGTCGGGAAACCAACATGACAGGATTCCAGCCAGTGCTGGTGGCGATTTAACCATCAAGTGAAAGCGAAGTTGCTCGCAATGCCCGAGGATTGTGCTTTCCAGCCAATCGTCGTAATCCTCTTCTAGCATTCGACCGATCGTACAATTGCGGCGAACTTGAATCTGCATCCGGTCCATGGGTGGACGAAAGCTGGCGAGCTCTAGCTCCCAGCACTCCGTCGGGCAAATGGGCACAAATCCGGCTAGGTGAAACCAGTCTTGTGATCTCTGATCCTGAGCCAATATCCCCATCGAGTTGTCTCCCTCGGCAATCCCCAGGTAGAAAACGCTATCCTCTCCACAACCCAACCCCTGGCAAGCCGTTGCACCTTGTGATTGCAGTCGCTCGACGGCATGGTTGATTAGCATGCTAGCCACCTCCCCCTCACTCGAGGAAGGGGCGACGCAAAGCCTATGTATAGACCCAACGCTAGTTCGGTCTGGATGATTGCGAACAGGCACCACGCCAAAGTGTATGAAACCGGCGGGCTCACCGCTGTCAGAAATCGCTAGCAAAAGCTCATCGGCATTAAAGTATGACTTAGAAAATATGCATGCATCCCAAACAGCAGGCTTGCACTCAAGTCCCCTCGACTGCAAATCGCGGGAATGAAGCTCGCGATGAGAGGGCTGACAGGATGAGTTGGATGTGTTACCACCAGGAGCGGTGGTACTGGAGACGGAATGAGAAGACTGACAATGAAGCGCCCATATCTTCGAAAGAGCAGGTGTGTCCGTGTTTAGATACGACCTGATGGTCCACACGTTTCACCCCAGAACAGCAGGGACTCGAAAGCACTCGCTATCGGAGGAAGGCGCATTTTGCAGCACTTCATCACGGACCAGCGAGGGCTGGCTTCGGTCGGGTTGCAAAACGTTCGTGATTTCGATCGCGTGAACCAACGGTTCAACGCCGTCTGTATTAACCTCACCTAGCTGATCAACCAAACCTAGGACGTTAGCGAGTTGCGTCGTCATTTCCGGAAGCTCTTCATCAGAAATGGAGAGTCGAGCCAAATGCGCGACTCTACGTACCTCGGCCTCACTAAGCGTCATGATGCACACTAAGGAGCAAAAGGGCAGAGATTAGGATGGGAGCGAAAATGGCTTGTTCTTAACAGCCTTACGAACTCGACCGCTGCGGATGCATTGTACGCAAACACGCAGCGTCTTCACTTCGCCCGATGGCAAGGATGCTTTGATGGTTTGAAGGTTTGGGGTGAATCGTCGCTTGGTAATACCGGTGATTTTGGTACCGACCCCACCCAAGTACTTAGCTTTACCGCGTGTCTCGACTTGGTTGCCAACCGAAGCCGATTTTCCGCAAACGTCACAAGCTTTGGACATGGTACACCCTAAAATATATAAGTATTCACGATAATCTAGCTGTCTTTCTAGCCAGAACGAACCTGATCGTCTAGCAGCCCGTCTGACGAACGGCAGCCTGTCGGACAAATAAGCCGGTTTTCCGCGTTCTTTGAAGGGCAGGGAAGTATATCGGTCTATCGTCCGCTCGCAATGTCAAAAATACGTGACTACGCACCAATTGCCCAAAAAAGCTTGGGAAACTACACTGTTAAGCGTCGGTTCGGTGCCTATCCGTACTTCCGAAAACCGTTAGCGGTAGTTTTGGGCCGATCGGCGCTCTATTTGCCCTGTTTTGTTCGTCCTGTTTATTCTGCACCGAATCTCACACCTCGCAACTGGCATGACTTTTAAGAAATTTACAAGAGAATTTGCTAGCGTAACCGAGGCTGCCGGCAATTTGGCCGTTGCCATCAAAGCGGATGCCATTTTGTTTCTTCTCGACACTGGCACAGACTGGGAACGCCTCCGGGAACTAATCCCAACGGAGATTAAGCGAATCCTAGTTGCGGCAGACCGGGCTGAAGACCTTGCCGAAGCCGAAGAACACGGCTTAATCCCACTGGTCCTAAACAAAGAGGACTCCCCCCTTCTGGAGAGGTTGCAACACGCTTTGATCGAGGCTGTCGCTGACGAACTGCTCGCTAGCCACTGCGACGTAATAGCCGTTTATTGTGGTTTCGAAGTCAATCGAGTTGACTCGGTTTCCATCATCAGACTTGATGAGCGAATGCGTCGATTCACGAGTCGCGATTTGCAGCGACTGGAAAGCTCGGTCCCGCTCAACACACTCAAGCTGGTCATCGACCTCGCCGTTCAAGTCGGCCGTGAAGGGCGCGAAGGGAACAAGGTCGGGACCTCGTTCATAGTCGGGGACACTCGCAAAGTTCTTCAACACTGCAAGGACAGCGGTTTTGACCCACTCAAAGGCTATAGCCGCAAGAATCGAAACTTGCACGATCCTCGCGTTCGAGAAGACATCAAAGAAATCGCCCAGCTGGATGGTGCTTTTGTCGTTTCGTCTGACGCAATCGTCGAGCGATCTCGCCAAATACTCGAGGTACTGCACGAAAACCTGCAGCTTTCAAAGGGACTTGGATCACGGCACTGGGCTGCAGCCGCGATTTCACAACGTACCAAAGCCATATCCATTGTCGTAAGCCAATCGAGCGGAACAGTTCGGGTCTTTCAAAACGGTGCCCTCGTGCTTCGTATCGAACCAATGGAACAGGCGGTCAAGTGGCAAGAATTCAACTACGAAACGCCGGCAGTCGAAGGCGATGATTAATGAGCCCAGCTCCGTTCGTTTCGGTTGTGACCGGCTCGTCATCAGGCATCGGTCGCGCAGTTGCAAATGAGCTCGCCAAACGAGGTGATTTTCTCGTCTTGCATGGCAACCGCAATCTCTCAGGTTTGCAAGCCACCGCGAATCAATCTCTTGCTAACGGTTCATCAGGCGCACTAGCAATTACCGCAGACCTGCAAAGCATCGCCTCGGTGCAGGAGCTCGTTCGTGCGGCTTTTGCTCGATTCGGATATGTCGATGCGTGGATCCATATGGCAGGTGCGGATGTGTTGACAGGGGATAGCCGCCAAATGGGGTTTGGTGCCAAACTCGAACAACTCTGGCGCACCGATGTTTCCGGCATGATGAATGCCAGTCGCCTCGTGGCTGAGCGGATGTTAAATCAACCGGCACGAACTCAATTGCCCACGATGATTCATGTTGGCTGGGATCAATCGACGACCGGCATGGAGGGGGATAGTGGCCAATTATTCTGCACGATCAAAGCTGCGGTTGCGGCATTCTCTAAGAGCCTGGCAATGTCCGTAGCTCCAAAGATTCGAGTAAACTGCGTGGCACCAGGTTGGATCAAAACGGAATGGGGAGCTGGGGCATCACCAGCCTGGGACTCGCGTGCAAAAGGTGAGTCCATGCTGGATCGATGGGGCGAGCCCAACGATATCGCAAAAGCCATCGCTTGGCTTTGCAGTTCGGATTCGTCGTTCGTCAATGGTCAAACCATCTGCGTGAACGGAGGCTGGCAAAGCATGGCTCTCTCGGCTCGCTGCGAAACGACCTACAAGTTCTAGCAATATTGAGCCCGTTTGATCGCGCGAGGGAATTGAATTTGGGTATCGGACTCGATCGTTATACTAAAAGCGAGTCAAGAGCGTTCTCGATGGCAAGCACGACTTCATCTGGCTCTTCAAGTCCACAGGAAAACCTCAAGGTCCCTGCATGGACTCCGATTTTTTCTAACTCTGCAGCCGCGTAAGAGCGATGGCTGGTTGATGCAGGGTGGCTTAACGTTGTTTTTGCATCACCCAATGAAGGGCAAAAAGGAACCACGTTGGACACTCGCTCAATAAACAACTGAGCTAGTGAGTTGATATCCTTACCGGGTACCTTCTTCAAGTGGATCGTTACCATGTTTCCATAACGCCCCTTTAGTAGACTCGTTGCCGTTTGGTAACTCGGGCTGCTGGTTAACCCTGGATAATCGACCGTTTCGATTGCAGCATGATGCTCCAGTTTCGCGGCCAGCTGCATTGCCAGTTGGGAAGCATGCTTCATTCGCACAGGAAGGGTTGCTAAGCCTCTAGTCGTTAGCCAACAATCCAACGGACTGCTCGCCAAGCCAAACGCGCTGACCACGGGACGAATTCTACCCCAGATTGCATCCGTTCCTGCGAGCATTCCAAGCATGACATCCCCGTGTCCGCAAACAAATTTGCTCAAGCTCTCCATCACTAGATCAGCCCCCAAACTTAATGGCTGACAAAGCACTGGGGTCGCAAATGTGTTATCGACCATGACCACAATGTCTCGGGAAACCGATTTCACTAACTGAATAATCGATTGCAGGTCTGGAACAGAGAGCCTTGGGTTCGTAATCGTTTCTAGCACCACCATTCGAACGGTAGGATTCAAAGCACTTTTCCATGAGTCGATATCGCATACGTCGACATCGGAGCTATCGACCCCCCATCGGCTTAGTTCCTTTTTGACCAAATACGATGTTTTGCCGTAAAGTGGCTGTCCTAGTAAAACCTTGTCCCCCGGTTTGAGGACAGCTAAACAAGCCGCGCTAATCGCACTCATGCCCTGCGCAGTCACGATGCATTGATCCGCCCCATGCATACGACGAAGCGCGTCCTCTAAAGATGCTGCATTGGGATGACCATCTCTTCGGTACACAAACCCACCAGTTCGACCTCCGAGAATACTATCCGCCTGCTCGATGGAATCCATCTCCCATACGCCAGCCAATTGAATTGGCTCAGAAATGGGACGATCATTCTTGCTGTTCAATATTCCTGCTCCCAGTTTTCGAATGACCACATGCTCAGAGGATAGCGGTAAAAAACGGACGTAATGCCCACACGCAGATCGCAACCGTTCCCGCGATCAACGCACAAGTATAAATAGTATTCAGAACGCTCCAAACGAGCTTTTCTGTCAAGCTAAAACTTTTGCTCAGCCACAAAACGGGGAGCCCCAGAAATCCGGTAACCAAAAACAACATCGCCAAAATTAGGAATCGAGCCGTCTTTCGATCCCTATCATTTTCTTGGCCCTGACTGGCAGCGAGATGGCCTGTTTCCGTTCTGCCCAATGGAGATTCTGATTGTGATGGCGACGTAGTCTTAGATTGTTCGCCGCTAAAAGCCACGTTGTTTTTTCCTGCTGCACGACAAAAATCAGATACCTACGAAGGCAATCGCCCCTCGGCGATCTCCCTCTCCCATTGGTCCATCAAGGGCCAGTCGATCGCGCAAGTCCCGAAATCAGATAAATGAAGATATCCCTCCAGACGCTGAATAACTCGATCGATCATCGCTTTATCTTTTCGGAAATAGGGACCGTGGCTAGGTAACAACCACTCTACACTCGAATCGCGAATTCGAGTGAGGGATTGAATAAAGGCAGGAATGTCACTGCCGTGATGGGCGTCAATCGCGCCTACCCCTTCATCGCGGTAGATGTTGTCACCGCTGAACAACAAATTTCCGAGCCGAAAAGCCAACTGACTATCGGCATGGCCTGGAGTGCTCCAAACCTCGAGATCCATATTGCCAACCTTGATGATGTCACCGTCAGAAACATGATGTTCCACCCTTACAGGTGGCATTTCCTCGTGAATTCCTTGAGCTTCAATTTCGGCAAACGTTTTGAGTCGATCACCAGATTCGAGCAGCTCGGCCGCTCGTTGGTGAGACGTAACGGTGGTTTTTAGTATCTGCTTTAGCTTGGCCAGTCCTTGGCAATGGTCAACATCAGCATGGGTTGCAATCAATGTTGTGCACTTTGACAAACCAAAATCGATGTCTCGGATCAAATCGACCACTTCGTCGACCGTCTCTTCGTATCCGACATCGATCAGTGTCCAATCTTCCCCGTCATGGATCAAATACACGTTGCAGCCGATCAAATGCCCGGCTTGGACGTTAAGTTCGATGACGTTGGGGAAAATGTATTTGCGTTCTAACATGCGAAGATTCCAATCACCCGAAGAGTATTGCCTGGATTGTAGGTCAATTTCTTCTTTTTGGAACCTAAAACTGAAATTCAGCGCTCCCAATTCACAAACATGGGAGCGTTGCAGTCCAAGAATCCATCATTCTTAAACCCGAATCAGGCTGGCGAGGATTCCTCCGATAAGTTCACTTTCGATCTCATGGCCACTACCACAATCCCAAGTCCAATGAAGAAAAGTTGGGCAGCCCCCCAAACACCGAGATACATAAGAATCCGACCTTCGAACGCTCCGTAGGAGTGAAGGCCTATTCCTAGTTGGTTTGTTCCGAACATCGACCACGCGGTGACGATGTTGCCAAAGATCGCCAAATTGGCAAACCCTAAGGCCCCAACCAATTTGTCCCATCGAGCGTGGAGCAACAATGCATTCCACAACACGATCATGAGGGCACCGTTCTCCTTAGGATCCCAACCCCAGAATCGGCCCCAGCTATCATCACCCCATAGGCCACCAAGGACCGTTCCCACAAAGCTAAAGAACAGTCCGAAACATACGACCGCATAGGTAATTCGATACAACACTGGGATGTGGTCGCTGAACTCTTTGCCAGTCGGAGTTTCGCGTCCAGCCAGGGCTGTCACGGCTGAGGCTACGACAATCGCAATACCAAACAAGCCCGCGAAGAACGTAGCGCTATATCCGAGCGTGACCGAAATCACGTGCGTCGACAACCAAAACTGGGTATCCAAAACAGCCTGAAGCACCGGTGTCGTATCCCCAGTATCCAATCCATAAGCGACTAACAAACTGAGATAACCCGAGGTTGCTGCGACCAGAAGTGACACTCGAATTGGATAGAACAACTCGGCTACGATACAGAAGAGAACCATCGCCCAACCGATAAAGATTGCGGCCGAGTACAAACTCACCACAGGTGGGCGTTCCGATATCACAATCCGAGCCCAAATGCCGTAGGTTTGAAGCAAAAATGCTGCAATGCAGAGAACGAGTGCCACGACCCTCAATGATTTTGGCATGACAGCAAAACTGAGCGTGGCTAGGATCCCCATGAACACATAAAGCCAACCGCATTTGTTAAACAAATTGGTACGCTGGAACTGATGTTCGAATGCAACGTTGTCGGTTCGCATGACTTCGTTGCCGTGCGCTTTCACCGCTGCCTCCCGATACTCCTCGACCAAACGATTGATCTTCGCACCTTGGGTTTTGTTCTCTTGATAAGCCATGCTCAATTGAATGAACTTCTCTAGTGCGAGCATACTGTCGCTCTTCTTCTCTTCTAATGCCTTGGGCAAAGAATCGAAGAACAGGGGTCCAAACGCATCCCAATTAAGAGGTGGAGCACGTTCACCCTCGGCGACAACTGGCTGAGTAAAGGAAGGCAAAATCGTTGGACCTTTTGCGTTTCTTACTCGCGACACACGATCCTCAAGTTCCGCTAACTCTTGGCGTAGAGCGTTTATGTCACCCGACTTGATGCTCTCTGGTGCGATCGGTCTGTATGCATCAAAGAGTGAGTTGACGAGCGAAACTTTATTTAGCACTTCAAGCAACTTCTCATCTTCGAATGGCTGCTTTCGCTCTCGATCTTGGCTTGATTGAATGATCTTTGTCATACGTGGCCAAATGGCCTGCAATCCATCGACTACTTCGTTGTAGGAATAGCGATTGGATTTCACTCGAGTTAATCCTAAAGCTCCCGTAGCTTCCGGTGCGTCGATACGAATGAGAGGATTGGCTCGGGTCCAATCCTCAGTCATCATCACGTCAAAAAGCCATTGAGAAGAAGAGATGCGAACCTCTTTTGGCTCCTTCCCTTCACCCTGGCTCTCCATCATCAATGCGTAAGGTTTGTTCGAGAGTATCTGAAGAATCTCAGCCCCCGCAGATGATAGGGGCTTAACGCGGCCACCATAGTTAACAGTCAGCTTTCCAATAGCATCGTAGTCTACTTTTTCTCGATCCGTTTTGGCCGGAAGAAAAATGGAATAGCAATAGGCTGCAATTAGGAAACTGCTCACCCCGCCAACTATCAACGGTATGCGGCTCGGTTTGCTGACTGATTTTGCGTTAGCTTTCGAAGAGGATTTCATTGCGTGCTGTGCTACGCTTTGCGTATCCGGCATGCTCGGGATTGCAATTGCACCCCGTTCGTATCGCATGGCGAAGCGTGCGAAGGTACCGCTGAAATGGAATAGCATCCCCATCCCTACTAGAACGCAGGATACATAAGGAATGAGCCAGCCGGCATTCGTTACAACTTGTAGCACCGTTTGTTCGGCACCATAAGAACTGCGTTCACGCGGGGTGTAATTGGATTGATAAAACGTTTCACCACGGAAACGGAGCGGGCTATTCATCCATACACGTCCATCTTGTAGAACGTTACCATCCTTATCTTTGATGGTGACATAAGAAGAATAGTCCTTTGGAATCGCGGTGTTGGTGTACTCCTCGAGAACCACATCATCGAGTGTCACTGTGTAGTCTTTGTAGTTACGACGAAACTGCAATCCGATCTCGTAAGTCTTGGAAGCCGCTTCGATCTTGTCAAAGAGTTTCATGGCAACAACGTGTTCGTCGCTCAGCCATTGACTTGCCAAATAGCGACCGATTTCCGATTTGTCGGATTTGTTGATTACTGTGTAATAAGCCCCGGAAATATTGGATTCACTGGTCGCCCCACCAGCTTTGGGAGCTTCCTGAACATCCCAGTCTTTGATCAACCCGGTCATTTTGGCTTCGTCGGAATCCGGAGCAGGTGGTTGAGATCGCGAGCGGACAGTGGTGTTCTCCATCCACTTGTCGATGCGAATGGAAAATGGAAGTCCATCTGCAGTTAGCTCTTTACCATTGCTCGCGGCGTCGCGAAGTAAGTGTTGATTGAAGGCAACGACGCGATCTCCATCCTCAGGACTTCGATCAATGACAACTAATTCCACGGAATCGATCTCAGCAACCATGCTTGTCTGCTGTCCTTCGACAATGGACATGCGTTCTTCACGCTGCGCGTCACCAAAGATAAACTGGCCAAGCATGAGCAATCCCACACCGAAGTGGATGAGCACGTTGCCTCCACGCTGTCCAAAGAGTATGGTTAGCCCGATCATCAATACGACACCCACCCCAAGACTCTTGGTGAGTTGCCAAACGATTCTCAAGCCTGGATCCGGAATTCGGTAAGCGTCGCCTGTCCAAAGCAAGAATAAACTCACGGCTGCGAAAATTGCAGCCGCAGAAACTAGAGTGTAGAGAATGACTCTGTTCTTGGGACGACTTAGAACCAACCACCCGATGGCGATGAGGGTCAAGGCATGAGCGGACCATTTCGTCCCGAGCCACAACCAGTCATAAGAAAATGGTGGTTCACCTTGCAGACCATCACCCAAGTGAGCACTCATTATCACGAGGCCGACCAATGCAAAGCCGAGGAGCGTTATTAACATCCCGCCCCAAAATCGCCCACCTTTCGCATTCATCCGGAATCGGGTTAGCTTGGCAGCAAATAGATTGATCAGCAGAATAAGACCGATCGACGCTCCTCCTGGCATGAGAAATCCAAAAGGTATCGGTTCCGCATGAGGCAACATCGTCGAAGGTACAAAAACATCGAACGGCACGTAAGCGACCCAGCTATTAAAGTAATGTCGTTTTACGTCCACGATCGTTTCTTGATCTTGGGCGAGAGTTCCCACCAGCAGAAGCAACGTGCCGAGTGCGAACATGACCACTGCGATTCGCAATGACCCTAGCGCCGTGAGGAACCGCCAGAGAACGGCGTTAAAATCCATTGTCCCGA
Source organism: Pirellula sp. (assembly GCA_046344995.1). Classification (GTDB taxonomy): domain Bacteria; phylum Planctomycetota; class Planctomycetia; order Pirellulales; family Pirellulaceae; genus JBKCUI01. The sequence continues at coordinate 34,532 of JBKDKR010000045.1, read as the reverse complement.
CAGCTGCTTCACGGGAAGAGAATGACTTGTTTGCAATACTTGACATATAGGACCTCTACTCCCATCGCAACGAATTAACGAAGCGAAGCAGGTTTTCGTTTTGTTCTTGGGCTGTTTTTATAGATGAACGCAGTTTGACAAAGATGCTTAAACCTTGGTCGTTAACCGGAATCGACGCAATCACTAAACAATTGGATTCCAAATCCTCGGACGCTAAGATCCGGTAAACCTTTGCCTGCTTTTCCCCGGCGGGAATGAGTTCGGCACCAGCAACCGCTCTTTCGGCAATTGGGTCATTAACAGTGGCTTCCGAATTTTTTGTGACTTGCTGTGCCCACATCTTGCAATTCTCTAAGGGAACATCGAGAGCTTGGCTTACCACGACCTCACTATCGCTCCCCTCAGGACCGATTCGAAAGGTTGCCATACGAAACGGACTGCTCGCTTGAGCTACCCATCCCGCTGGTGTTTCGTATTGCAAACGCGGAGGGGCGGAGCCTGATGGGGCGCCTCCCACGGCGGTTGATGAGCTCGGATTTGCAACTCCGCTGGAAGCGTTTTCTTGCGAGTCTCCTTTAGGAATCGAACCTGATTTCGTATGAGAGCCATCTCGGTCGAAAATGTAGGCCGGAACCGAAGATTCGGGCCGATCTACACGAACCAGTTGTGTCTCCCATTCTTCAATCGATAGCCCGCCCAGGCCAACTTGCCCGTTCCATCGATCCATCTGTTCCTTTAAATAGCCCTTCCACTCGGCTTCGGCGGCAGGAGCGTTGAGTTTGGTGACTGTCATGACTACGGGCTTCCCTCCGTCCGGAGCTGGAATTTCTACCTTGGCGTCTGCGATGCCGTCCCCGGGGGCAAGCTTCCAACCGTCGGGAAACTTAGATGTGGGAGCGTAAGATTGAGGATCAACCGTAAACTTAGCAACCACATCGGCGAAGGATCCCTTAACACCTTCTATCCTGGAGATAGTGTCAGTGATCTTCAAAAAGTACCCATAACCTAGGTAAGGAAACACCGCTCCGAGGATTCGTTTTTCCTCCATCGGAATGGTGCTTGCCCGCATTCCTGGCATTCCACCCCCCATCCCAGAGCCTGCTAGACCCGGAGCACCAGGCATTTTGGGAGGCTGCACGACAAACACAGACTCCTGCTTGGGGGCCGTGTAAACCCGGGGCTCATGCTGAGGCTGACAAGCCGCGACAAAAACCAATCCAAGGCTGGCAATGAGAGTTGTACGGTGGCTGACTTTAAAGTTCGACTTCAAGGGTGATGTTCTCAGCAACGGAAAGGAGGATCACTAAATGTAATGTTTGCTTAGCCAGAATCAGTGCAGGTGGAGCTAGTTCTGAATGTTAAGCCGGTTCGCAGGCGATACAGGTGGGATGATTTGGCGAGGGATTATACGGGGTGGGAGCAAAATATGGTGGGTATGCTTAGCGGGGATGGGATTCAACCGTTCGGAATTATAGACCCAAACACTACTGTTACGACACAATAGTTGGTCAGGTTTTCCAATTATGGGCTCCAGGAGGTTGACCGATACCGAGTAAACCTGCAAGATTCAATGCGAAATTACACTAAACTCAAAGCACCTGTGTCCCTGTGCCGCACCTTTTTGAAACAACTTCCTTTAACGGTCATATGATTTTGCTCGGAACGGGTACCAGCGTGGGGGTCCCTGTCATCGGTTGTGGCTGTTCGGTTTGCCGTTCCGATAACCCGAAAAATAACAGAACGCGGTGTAGTGTCGCTGTTGGTCTGCCTGAGGGAAACTTACTGATCGACACCCCTCCCGATCTTCGCAATCAGCTGTTACGGGAGGATATTGGGGTGATTCATTCTGTGCTTTTTACGCACGAACATGCGGATCATCTTCATGGGATGGACGATTTACGGTTATTTCCGTTCATTCTTGGAGGGGCCGTACCGGTTCATGCCACTCTCAAGGTACAGGAACGAATCAAGCGAGTTTTTGACTACGCATTTGAGGATCGCGAGCCCACTCACGCTGGGGCTGCTCCGAAATTTGACCTGCGGACCATCGATCGAGCTCCGTTCGAAACTTTAGGTGTCACCATAACTCCGATTCCTATGTCTCATGGCCCCTACTGTGACGTTTTGGGATTTCGAATCGGAAACGTTGCTTACTGCACTGACACCAACAATATTTCGGACTCGAGTTTGGACTTGCTACGGAATTTGGATTGCCTCGTTCTTGATGCATTGAGGTTCACTCCGCATCCTACTCACTTTAACGTCGAGCAAGCCCTCGAGGTTATCGGCGAGCTCAAGCCTGGTCGAGCGTACCTCACGCACCTTTCGCATGACTTGGACTACGAAGAGTTGAACGCCAAGCTGCCAGACAATATTGAACTAGCCTATGACGGGCTTAGGATACCACTCTCATGAACAGCGGAACGATCGAATCATCGCTCGATACCCGCATTCGTGGAGCAATCGAGATATTGCTAAACGATCTAGCCGTCGCAAAAGAGGGCCACTCACATTGGTCCGGCAAACTATCCGATTCTGCGCTTTCTACCGCCACAGCCATCAGCGCTCTCTCGGTTTGCCGACAAACGACCGGCACCGATCGATTTGATTTGATGATTGAAAAAGGTTCGGTTTGGCTGTCAAATTCGCAAAACGCCGATGGAGGCTTCGGCGATACGGATCAATCCTTGTCCAACATTGCAACGACTCTTCTCGTCCTAGCGGCGTGGGAATTAGCAGGACATACACCACGATTCTCCGAGCAATCCAAACGAGCTTGGGATTTTGTCGATCGACTTGGTCGTTGGGACGGGCTTCGCAAACGGTACGGGAAAGACAAGACCTTTGTCGTACCGATCATGACCAACTGCGCGATCGCAGGACTTATTGGCTGGAAAGAGATACCAACCTTACCCTTTGAGGCAGCCGCGTTGCCACAGTCTTGGTACCGATTCGCTAAAATGCCCGTTGTTAGCTACGCGGTCCCGGCATTAGTTGCGATCGGCCAAGCTCAATTCGTGCACAATCCGCCGAAGAATCCCATTGCCCACGCTGCTCGCAGGCTTTCACAACGTCGAACCCTACAAGTACTCCTGTCGATGCAACCTGAAAGCGGAGGCTATCTCGAAGCCACACCGTTAACAAGCTTTGTCCTCATGAGTTTGGCGAGCATTGGTCAAGCGAACTCGCCAGTCTGTCAGAGTGCCGTTCGGTTTCTAGAGGATTCAATGTCCCCTGAAGGAAGCTGGCCGATCGACACCAATCTCGCAACGTGGGTCACCTCGCTTACCACGACGAATTACTACTCGGCTTCGCTTGAGAAAGTGTCGCAAGATTTCAACAATACGACCTCTTCTGATTCCGAACAATCGGGTGCACCGAACACAGCCCCCCCAGAGCATGGCGTTCTGAATCGAAACTGGCGAGACACTATTGATTGGATTTTGTCGTGCCAACATCGAGCGAGACATCCGTTTACTGGGGCCGACCCGGGGGGGTGGGGCTGGACCGATCTGAGTGGTTCCGTTCCCGACGCGGATGATACACCGGCTGCGCTCCTCGCCCTAAACGACTATGCAAAGCAGCATCCGACCGAGCAGCAACGGATCTTGGAATCGGTGACTTTAGGATGTCGCTGGCTGTTGTCCTTGCAAAATCGTGATGGTGGTTGGCCGACGTTCTGCCGCGGTTGGGGCCAATTACCGTTTGATCGGAGCGGTTCGGATTTGACGGCCCATGCGATTCGAGCGTTGTTTGTGTGGCGAGATAGGTTACCACAAACCATGCAATCGTCCGTTGCGAAATCGGTCGACAAAGGCTGGCGATACCTCAAGCGAACGCAGCAATTAGACGGCAGCTGGCTTCCACTTTGGTTCGGAAATCAGGATCGAATTGAAGAAGACAACCCCTTTTATGGAACCGCTAGAGTATTACTTGCGTACGCTCAATGTGGTCGATCTAACGATTTCATTGCAAAACAGGGAGTGAAATTCCTGTTAAGCCAACAAAACAGGGACGGAGGCTGGGGCGGTGGCCCGTCGATTCGCTACACTTCCGAACAATCGATGTCGCTAACAGGACATGCCTACGAAATCGGACAGACCTGTAGCACAATCGAAGAAACCGCAATAGTATTAGAAGGAATCATGGCTTGCAGTGGCGAAATCGTCGACCCTCGCACTATAATGAGGGGGCTCGAGTGGCTGTCGCTAGCAATCCATGCTGGATATCACCACACGAGCCAACCCATAGGCTTCTACTTCGCGAAGCTCTGGTACCACGAACGTCAATATCCTCTCGCGTTCTCACTCAGTGCACTAAGAAAAGGACTTGAGTTTTGTCAACGGTAACACCTCCCGCCATCGCCAATACCGAGACTGCTGTAACGGGACCGAGCGAGAAGAAAATACGTCGAAAGACCAGCCACCTCAAGTTAGTGCCAGAGACCCGGGAATTACGGGAAGCACTGCGAGCCAAGTGTGCAGAGGTCGCTTCGCGACTGAACAAAGAGTTACCACCGACCAAAGATCAGCTCGAGCAGATAGCTCGTCGCACCTTGGATGAGATGGGGATGTCCGAGGGTTATGTTGGTTGGGCAATGGTGGTGCTCTCTTCAGAGTTCTTCCGAGACTCCGTCGCAGCGATTCCACCGAGTCGCCGACTGTTTTTGTTACCCCACTGCCTCAAGCACGCAGAAGGATGCCCAGCGGACTACGACGAATTCGGCATGGACTGCAAAAAGTGCGGCGCTTGCAGTATTGCTGACTTCCGGACCATGGCCGAGGAGATGGGCTACAAGGTGCTGGTGGCCGAAGGCTCGCCGGTCGTTCTAAAGATCATCGTGAGCGGTTATGTTGACTCGATCGTTGGCGTGGCCTGCTTGAACGTATTGGAAAAGGCCATCGACAAAATTTTGTTAGCCGGCATTCCATGCATGGCGGTACCTCTATTGTCGAGTGATTGCCGGAATACGAGTGTTGATGAAGATTGGGTTCGAGACATGATTCTCACCTTAGCCCCGGTCGCCGAACAACAGACCAGATCGTATGTGCACCTCATGAGAGCGGCTAGCGATCTATTCCAACAGCCACAACTCAACGATCTGGTTGGTCGGCAACGTAGCCAATCACCCATTAGCCAAACTCCCGGCAAGCCGCTTGAAGGGATCGATCCTATCGCAGCCACCGAGGCCATTGCGACAGACTTTTTGGCGAGAGGTGGGAAGTACTCACGGCCATTTATTACGTTGGCAGCGTACGACGCCATGACAGGTGGCAATGCCACGGGAGCTGCCGGCCCCGATGCAGTACAAGGATTCTCGAGAGGGGTTCGCTGCGCTGCCATGAGCATCGAGTGTTTCCACAAAGCCAGCTTGGTCCACGACGATATCGAAGACAATGACTCGTTCCGATATGGAGTGCCTGCCGTTCATCAACAATTTGGGCTGTCGACCGCCATCAACGTCGGCGATTACATGATCGGTTTGGGTTATCGACTGATCGGTCGCGAAATGGAAACGATCGGCGCCGCCGCGGCTGCCGACATATTAAATTGCCTTTCATCCGCTCACATGCGATTAGCAGAAGGCCAAGGGGCCGAATTGCTATGGCGAGACGCCAGCGATAAACGCTTGGCCCCGATCGACGCATTGAAGATCTATGCATTGAAGACAGCTCCCGCTTTTGAAGCAGCACTTTACACCGGTATTCGATTGGCAACGGACGCTGCGGCTTATTCGGAGCCAGTCAAGCTGTTTGCTCGCAACATCGGCGTCGCTTTCCAAATCATCAATGACCTTCAAGACTGGCATGGAGATGACAACAACAAACTGGGGGCTGCCGGGGACATACTCGCGGGTCGACCCACGATTTTGTTGGCGTTGGCTTTGCAAAGTTTGAACGACGACGATCAAAAGAAACTCCTCCACATCTTGGATTCTGGCTGCGAAATGCCTGACTCACTTCGTATAGCCAACGCCAGAGAGTTGCTCGAAAAGGGGCGAGTCTTTGAGCAAGCAGAAAAGCTAATCGAAAAGCATAGAGAAAGGGCTGTCGATGTTGCCAAATCGATAGAGCCTGAACCGCTACGGCGTTTGATGCTTTACCTCATCGATACTGTGTTAGATCAATCGGCGATCACAAAGGAGCAGCAAGTTCATGTGCCAGCACTTCACACCATTCAGATTGGTTTGACTCCGGTTCGATGAGCCAGCCTCAGGTCGAATTCTGTGGGGACCACTGCTTGAGTGCAGAGTCTCTCATAGGGATCTATTATGATCGCGCAGAGGACCTGGCGTCGTTTCGCTACGTGCCTGCCGAAGAGGTTCCGCAGCCCTATCGAGAGCTTTTGGCGCACGAGAACCACATGACGGTCACGGTCGAGCGTTTTCATAGAGATACGGTTGATGTACAAGTGTTACGCGATGAATTACGGGAAACCGTTTATCATCGCGAGATCTTGCTTAAGACTCATCACGCGGGCGTCGTCGTGCAGTATGGTATCGTGAGACTATATCCACGATTCTTAACCCAAGAGCCGTTGGAAGAAATATTGTCTCGCCAGAAGCCTCTAGGGCGAGTTCTTATCGAACACGACGTGTTGCGTCAAATCGAGTTGTTCGATCTTCTGGAGGTTCGATGCGGTAGAGCCTTAGCGGAGTTTTTTTCCGTTCCGATTGGAACAAAAACGTATGGTCGTACTGCAATTTTGCATTGCAACAACGAGCCCGCCATCGAGCTATTGGAAATCGTCAGGCCGTAACAAAGCTTTGTACCGTTCCGGTCTCACCTTCCCTCCGTGTAGTGGACGAGGCAACGAGTCCCGACCGCCTAGCTCGAATACAGATCCAACCGGAGGTGTCTCATTCGCTCAACCTCCGGCTACAAGCTTGAATCCTTACAGGATGAAAACCGATGACGTCAAAGCGGAATAAAAATCCTGATGTGGCAGAAATATCGAACGCAGAAAAATGGGCTGCATATCTTTCTGCGTTCGATTTTTCTGCCCTTACATGTGGTCTCGTTTGGGCAGCGGTGGAGAGGGCCTCAAGAATCAGATATAAAAAAAGGGGGCATCGTTTCCGATGCCCCCTTTGTATTGTCCGATTCGTTTCCAAATAAAAAAAGAGGATGGCAGTTTGAATCAGAGCGTACTATTCGATGTTGAGGCTGCTAACATCGATCGGATTTTCACCAATTCGACCGAGTTGGTCAGTCGGTCGGCGAGAGCCGTAATTGGGCCAACCGCCGATTTCGGCAAGCTCAGGCATCATGTCTATCATTTGTTCACGTAACATGGTTGTCAAGCGAACGACTCGCGGTGCAGTCGCAACTTCCGTCAAGGCTACCACCGTTTTCATGAGTTTAACGAGCGCCGCACGCGTTTGTGTGGTCTCAGATAAACCATCTTCCTCTTCGCACAAAAGGTGTTGAACAGGAACATCCAATGCCTTTTGCCAACAATACAATTCTCGGAGCGTCAGATTGGAATCTGATTGCTCCTGCTGTTTCAATTCACGAACATCGAGCCCCATCCTGCGCGAGAGTGACTGCAAAGATAAACCTTGCTGTTCTCTCACCTCGGCAATCCGATGTAATGCACGAGTGGCAGAAACATTGTCTCCCTGATTCGCGATCGAAACTCTTTCTTGCGAAAGAATCGTATCCTCCAATACGATCGCCATTTGCAAGGACCCTCCTTTCGGTTAGCAAATGAAATCCATGACCGAGTCATTAAACTCGTCATCCCTTTATCAAACAACTTTGGCAACCGAAAAACAAGCCCCCAAGCCATCCATCCAGAAAAACACCTTGTTTTTCCGCGTAGATTCCAGAGAGAAAGTCGAGAAAATCCTTAGGTTTCTTCGATAGCCTTGAGCAAGCTCTGACGGAGCGTATAGAGAAGTGTCGGCTCCAGAAGCTTGTTGCCCGCGGTGTCTGTTACGTAAAAGACGTCGACCACTTGGTCCAAATGGGTGCTCACCTTTGCAACTTGTAAATCCAGCTCCAATTCGAATAGCGTACGAGCTATGTCATACAACAATCCAATTCGATCGTATGCGAATACGGAAATGATCGTATGATCGTCCGAGGTTGCGTTGTCAAAGCGGATTTGAGTGGGCTGTGTTCTAGTCGTCTTGTCCGCAACATTGCTTTTCCATATTCGACGGAACACGGGCGACTTATCATTGTTGGGATCAACCGCAGAGACCAGATTGGCACAGACTTCATCTATACGGTATTGCGGAGGTGCGTCACCATAATCTGGATCTTCGACGACAAATCGGTCCCACGCCAACATTCCTGGCTGAGTGTGAATTTCGGCAGATAAAATGCTCAAGCCACTACTGGATAAACCGCCCACAATTCGATGGAAGAGACCGGTTGGCTGCGTTTGTTTAACACCCACGACGTATTCGGTCGCATGGCGATCGGGTATGTACTGCCCCCAAGCCATAGACGGTTTCTCGGTCGAGAGAGTACGGAGCTTGCGAAGCTCTTCGGCAACGATCTTCGGTTTGAGATTGAGCAGATAACCAGCGGGAACTTGCGCAACATTTTGAGACCACCACGAATCGGATTTCTCGCTCGCATTGCAATGATCGAAAATCATCTTGCGCTGCGTATTAACTAAGTCCAGAAATCGCTGATCGGGGCTGTCGCTTCGGAACTGGGCTTCGGTGGCATCGTACAGCTGCAGAATCAAGTTCAGTTTCCAGTCGTTTAATGCGCCGGGGCCTACCGCCGCTAAATCCGCACAGGAAAGGATCAACATATGTTGCAATCGTTCAATCGACCCCACTGCTTTGGCGAATTGTACCGCTGGTGTTTTCTGTGATAGATCAAATCGAAACGCAGTGTGAGTCATCAACAAATGCTGATGGACCAGGAACACTAATAAATCGCGATCGGCATCCGACAAATTCAGGCGCTCTGCCGTCTCCTCAGCGATGACTTTACCAACCTCGCTATGATCTTCAACGAACCCTTTACCAAGGTCATGCAGTAGCAATGCGAGATGCAATATTCTCTTGTTCTTGATTCCTCGGTAGACGCGTCCTAAGACCGAATCCTCTTTGCCAAAATCACATGCTGCTTCCACAGCGCGAATGCAATGAGCATCCACAGTGTATTTGTGATACTCGTTAAATTGCAGCAGGCATCGAGCGTGTCGCATCGCGGGAATGATTTGTTCAATCACTCTCAATTCATGCAATCGGCGGAGCAAATCTCCCAAACGGCGAGGTTCGCATATAAGCTCCAAAAATCGACGTATTGCTTCCGAGGTCGCTTGCTCTCCCTGACGCCGTCGCATGGTTTCGCGAATGGTTCGCCATGTCGTGTGTTCGATTCTGCGATTGTATCGACTAGAGAGTTGCATCAGCTCCAGGACTCGAGCTGGATCGGATTTGATTTTTTCTAGCCCACCCTTTGATGCCCAAATTTCTCGAAACCCGAGCCGGATTCCGTTCGCCACGGGGATCCCAAAGAACCGAGCAAGCGTCCGGAATAAACTAACGCGAGACTGGGCGACACCAACGAAGTTTGCTGAACAATACCGTACCTCGCTGGTCACCTCAAAAAACTTTTGCATGAACTGTTCGACTGGCAAAACCCCTTCCTCGCCATGGCAACCCGCCCAGACCGCCATGTCCATCTGCTTCGTTCGGTCTAACGTATCTTGAGCCCGGCCGGCAACAAAATGAAGTTGATTACGAAGCTGTAGCAAATATTGATAACCTGTTTGGATCGTTTCATAGTCTTCGCGGGCAAGCAACCCAAGGTTAGCTAATTGTTCTGGGCTTCGTTCGCCAAAACAGACGAACCCAACCCATCGAACCAACTGCACATCGCGCAAACATCCTCGCGATCGCTTAACGTTGGGATGCAACAAGTTAATTGTCTCATTGTATTTTTTGCGTTCAGCTAGTCGCTCGATCTCAATCATCTTAGCTAAACGACTCGATCGAATTTTGCATCCGACCATGATCGATTGTTCAAAGCCGTCAAACAGAGGTCGGTGGCCTTCGATGAATCGCATTTCGACGAAAGAAGTCAACGCAGTTGCGTCGATCCAAGCGACATTTTTCGCTTGGCCAATCGTGCGAACGGAAAATCCGAGTTGCAACCCTGCATCGACGACCATCTGACCAATCAATCTCGCCAGCGGAGCAATATTCGCTTCAGAGCCTCGATACAACAGCATCAAGTCGATATCAGAGTAGGGAGCGAGATCTCTGCGACCGTAACCTCCCAATGCTACAAAAGCAAAGTGCGATGAATCGGGCGGCTTGGGAAGAGAAGAGAGCGCAGCACGAATGATGCCGATGACAGTCTCATCGACGTCGTCGGTCCAAGCGGAACAAACCTGGAACCCACCTCCACCTGATTCGTGGAGAACACGAGATTTGGCACGTGCTTCGGCCAGGAAGACACGTGCTTTTACAACTTGCGGATGTAGAGAGGACAATCGTCGCTACGGATTAACCGTTTCGCTCCGAATTGAGAGGTGCATCAAACACTGGGGACAATCCCTACAGTGCGTCTTCGCCATTTTCACCGGTACGAATTCGAATCGCATTGGCTACTTCCGAAACGAATATCTTTCCGTCACCAATCTGCCCAGTCTGAGCTGTCTTGACGATGGTATCGATTACCGTTTGCAATGTAGCATCCGAGCAAATGACTTCGATCTTAACCTTGGGAACAAAGTCAACCGCGTACTCCGTGCCTCGGTAAATCTCGGTGTGTCCCTTTTGTCGCCCATAGCCTCGAACTTCGCAGACGGTCATTCCGTGGATGCCTTGTTCGGTCAACGCATTCTTTACGTCTTCGAGTTTGAAATGGCGAACAACGGCTTCAACTTTCTTCATTCCACATCTCCAGGAATAATGACTATCATGAACAAACAGGACCGCCTGTGCGAAACTTCGCACTCCCGCTTACACCTTAGTCTACCCGCTAGCATTCCTTGGCAGCAAGTGTGGATGTTTCACCATCTTTCAATTTGCTCCCACTTTCGCGACTAGAACATTCGGTGCAAACGGAATGTTCGGCGAGCGCCCGCAACCGCGAAGTGGTCGGATTCTCAGGAAATAACGCGAAAGAAAACTCCCGTGATCGCACAATCTTGCCCACGCGAGTTCGCTCTATCAGCTCAAGTGATTGACGCTCGAGTCGGTCAATTACTCCAGAAATACTTTTTCGGATGCGTACTCGTAGTTCCCGCATCTCCCGGTGCCATGATTTTCTCTGGCCTTTGGGGGGGAGTCGCCGCAATAGATTCTCGAACGCCTTCTTTTGTGCTCTTTGGTCGGGATCGGACTGATCGAGCAATGATTCCGGTGCCGAGCGTATTCGCCTCGCGAGCCGTGCAAAATCCTCCGCAGATTGCCCTTCTAAAGATTTGACGCTGGCGATGGCGTCCGGGCCAAATGGTAGATGCAGGGAGGCAGAGGCTACTATAAACGCCGGCATCTCGATCTTCCACAGTTGTTTAGCGATCAGATCGGTGAGTTCGTCGTAGATGCCTCCGCCAATTCCGTGGACAAAAAGATCTCCAACAAATAGTCGCAAAAATAGAGTTGTCATCAGCGCTCTAGGCCGAATGCAGACTCCCTGTTCCGTCCAGCTCTGATATTGTTGGCTCCAATGAGAAATGTTGCGATTGTAACTGAGCCGAATCGAGGCTGACTCGGTCGGCGCACTAGATAGTTCTATTTCCTGCGATGTAAGTCGCATCCACGCTGGTTGCCTAAAATGCGAATTAGAGCCAACAGTCTTGGCGACTTCAGGTGTGTGGTAGATCCAGAAGGGGGTCTCGGTCCAGTCACCAACGCGACGAAGCTCTGGAACAGGTTGTCCGGGGTTGGTAATTCCTCGCTCTGCTCGAAAACTATCTCGACTCAAGTTGTACACTTCGGGCAGCCTTTCTACTTCATCGAAACATCGAAAGACAAACTCTGCGAAAGCGTCTCCCATAGCCAGTCGACTCATGGGGACTTCGCTATTGACTAACCCAGCATCCTTTTCAATGACTTGACGCAACTGCGATGTGACCTGGGCAAATGTCTTGCATTCTTTCAAAAGTCTTTCGCACTCGTCCCATCGAGTCTCTAGTAAAGGTTGAATTCCGAGTTGGTTTAACGCCTTGATGATTCCATTCGAGCTCTCTTTCCACTGCTGCAATAACGTGTGGCTGCACCTCGTATTTTCCCAAGGAATAAATGCACCGTCCTGGCTTGTGGGCAGCCTTTGCGTTGTTAATGCCAATCGACCGGCCCGAATGGTCGGAACGGCTAATTCGATATCGCGGACGACATCATGGTCGATCAGCACGTGCAGTGACAAACATTGCAAATTACTAGCAAGTCGGTTGAGAACAAAGTTTTTGAACCAGACTCCGGGATGAAAAAGCTCAGGCTGATGTCCACCGACGATAAGAGGGGTTAAGCACTCACCAATACCCGCAATACGAAGTACCTCTGAGCGAACTTTGTGTCTTAAATTGATGACCCAATCGGGATAGCCAGCAGCAAGTTCGGCGTTTCGTTCCAGAACACCTCGCCAGTCGTGGGACTGAGGTGATACTAAGAACGTGTTGTCGTCGCGAGGGACTACATACTTGATCGCACTACCCGACATTACCTAGCACTCGCGACAGTAGCTGGTGTGGCCAGTCGGAAGGACGAAGCCGCGTTCTCGCAATACTTCGATGCTCCGATCAATGACATCGTTGTAATGCGCCATACGAACTCCGCTATTGTCTAAAGCTCCGCCAAACGATCTGGTCTCATCCAAATAGATTAGAGGTACAGGAATTTCCAGAATCGACAACCCTAGCATGGCTGCTTGGGTCCATAACTCCAGTGGCATCGCATATCCATTCTCGGTGATGGACAACCGCTTCAGCGCGGAGACTCGATAGCATTTAAAGCCGCAGAATGTATCGGTTAGGTTCCAGGAAAAAAGATCGTTGATACGCTTGGTAATTTGACGGTTCACAAACAATCGGTCCGCGGGTGGATCGCTGTCCCCGTCGTATTGTTTCAAGTATCGAGAACCTGACACTATGTCGACTTGTTCGCATGCAGCAACAAATCGTGGGATACGCATGGGCTGATGTTGGCCGTCGCAATCCAGCGTGACCACAAAGTCAAATCGATTCTCGATTGCAAATCGAAACACCGATTGTAAGGCGGCTCCGTATCCGAGATTCGTGTCGTGACGAACGACTTCGATATCATTTCGTGCCTGGAGGATATCCTTGGTGCCGTCTTTAGATCCATCGTCTACTGCCAAGACATTCGGCGCATACTTTACCACCTCGTCCAATACCTGGGAGACCGTCCCGGCTTCGTTGTACACGGGCAAGGCGGCAAGCCAATTCTGTGTCATTTTGTTTTCTCCCGCGTAATCACAAAGAAATCGAAATCCTGCACTGCTACCATTCCGCTCTCTGGTTTTGATTGATAGCACCCCAGTATAACCAGCCTTGCATTCTAGGCGACGAGGCTAGTAGGTCAACGTTTCGGGGTTGGCGGAGGAGGCGGTGATCTGTTGAAGGGAGGATTGGACGGCATATTCGTTACAAACGCCAAACTCCCAGACTGGAATCACCCTAAATGCCAAGAAATCCTCAACTTATCGTGGCTGACTCTAAGGGTGGGGTAAATTCTCTCGAGCAGTAAAGAGCTCCGCTTGATAGCGATTCTAACACCTGTCACTCTTGAGATTATCGAGAACAAAATGCCAGTTTCCAAGAAAGTCGGATCCGAGATCGTCACTGTTGATCGCCGAACACAGAACCGTCGCATCAAGGAAGCTAGCGAATCCGAAGTCAAGGCGATGGTCGCTGCAGAGCGAAGAAAAGACAAAGTTCAGCGACGTAGACAGATTGATCCGACCACTTGCGAACGCGATTATTCCAACGACGAAGTTGAGTTTATGAAGGCCTTGGAGCAATACAAGCGTAACAACGGGCGTATGTTCCCAACGTGCAGCGAAATCCTCGAAGTGATTCGTGGCCTGGGATATGTTAAGAACTCAACCACTTCACAATTCGAGTCGACTGCCGAAGCTCTGGAACAGCAACTCGATGCCTTGGTTCAAAGCAAAAAAGATTCGGCAAAGAGCTAGGAGTTTCTCGTCCTGATATCTTTCATGTTTTGGGGTCAAATCTATGGCCCCTCTGGGAAACAAGCTGCTAGGGCGATTTGGGTAGTCTGCGTGGTTTGTATTGTTCCGGTTAGTTGGATTTTATCTTTGGTTACGTTTGGTTCGATGTTTTAGGCAACCGAGAGGTGAACATCATCTCCAACGACTCGCCAACGCGCGACGAAAAGACCATTGGAAGGACCCAAGCATGAAAAGCGGCATTCGAGCACTCGCTCTATTCGGATTAACAGTTTCTCTATTTAGCGGCTGCGGCATTCTCGGTCGACGATGCAACGATTGCAATGGCTGCAATTCTCCGAACGGATGCCGACCATGTGCAATTGGCTGGCAACGAGGTGGTTCAGACTACGGCCATCACCTACGTGGGCATCATGGTGGCCATCACGCTGGGCAACAAGCCTACGCACAGGACCCGCAAACAGGCTCTGGCGTTCCTGCCGCCGCAACGGCTTATCCTTACTACACAGTACGTGGTCCTCGCGATTTCTTCGCAAACAACCCACCAAACTTGGGTCGCTAGTTTCACCTAAGAGGAATGTCACGTCTGAAGAAGATCTCGAGGGATGACCTAACTGAGGCTATCCAGAAGATCGTCCTCGGAAATCATTCGAAAGCCCTTGCGAGAAAGTGTCTCGAGGGCTTGCTCGGTGTTGTCCACCATGATCGCAACTGCTGGATTACCGTTGGGCTGGCATATCAACGGGTAAGCTTGAATGATATTCAGCTCTGCCTGAAGAAGTGCCGTGCAAATCTGTAGTAACGGCTGTGAACCAGAAGGTAGCTCTACACCGATGAGATCGGTCTCGATCATTGCCAAGCCAGCTCTCTCTAGGAGCTCTCGGCCTCGCTCAGCATGACTCACAAGAAATCGCACGAACGCGCACTCAGCAGAGTCGTTAATCGAAAGGGCAACGATCCTAATTCCCGTTCCCTCGAATCGACGCACAACCTCGAGAAGTTGCCCAACTCGATTCTCCAAAAATACGGTGAATTGCCGCAGCGTGGGGTAATTGCGTCCTCGCATCGTTTCGAACGAAGTCGAAGATCCTTCTCCTGAACTCATTTAGGTCATCTCTCATGTCATGCGATGTGTGGGGATCCGTCGAGAGTATAACACAAAAAGGAATTTCATAGCTATGCACAACTTGGAGTCCTGCGCTCTTTGTTACGCAGCTCCATGAAGATGGGTGTCACGGCGTAGATTTCCGAATTCTACGAGCCGTTTTCGCTAACTCGATGAACTCACTACGAATTCCGTTTCCGTCTTTTCCTTTGTTCTTTTCCGCCGTTTCCACGACCCAATCCCAAGACAAAGTGCCTCGGTATTCGCTTTCCCTGAGCAACATGCCGTACCCCAAAACACTGGCCGCGAATTTAAATTCGGCCGATCCCTCTGGGGTCTGGCTATCGGGTAGAACACGATGCTGAAACTCGCGACTCTCTTCCGCTTGCGGAGCTTTGTATCGCAGATTGACTGTCAATAAAGTATCTGCAACACCCGCCGACTCTGATTTTACAAACTCGGACTTATTGGCTTCGATCGCTGCAGTCTTAGCCGCTAATCCCTTAGGCCGAACCTCGTAAAACGCGGTGACTTGGTGCCCCGCCCCAATCTCTCCGGCATCTTTAGCGTCATCCCGAAAATCCTGCGCGTTCAAAAGCCGATTCTCGTAGCCAAGCAAGCGATAGGACTCGATGAACTGCGGATTGAAGTCGAGTTGTATCTTCACATCTTTTGCAATCGTCTCTAGTGTCCCACCGATTTGTTCCACCAACACTTTGCGAGCCTCCAGCATCGAATCGATATAGGCATAGGTTCCGTTGCCCTTGTCGGCCAACTGCTCCATCTTGGAGTCCTTGATGTTGCCCGTTCCAAACCCCAGAACGGTTAAAAACACTCCCGATTTGGCCTTCTTCGAAATCAAATCGACTAACGCACTGTCGCTCGAAATGCCAACATTAAAATCTCCGTCCGTGCACAGGATGACGCGATTATTGCCCTCGTCAGAGAAGTGTTTTTCCGCCGTATTATAGGCGAGTTCAATACCCGAGCCTCCGTTCGTTGAACCTCCAGCCATGAGTCGATCGAGTGCATCAACAATAGCATTCGATTCAGAAACTCGTTGACCATCTAACACCAGTCCACTCGCACCAGCGTAAACCACCAGCGATATCTTGTCCTCGCCATCGAGATGATTCACGAGTAGCTTCATTGCCGACTTTACTAACGGCAACTTATCCGGTGCTGCCATTGAACCTGATACGTCTAAGAGAAAAACAAGATTGTTAC
Source organism: Pirellula sp. (assembly GCA_046344995.1). Classification (GTDB taxonomy): domain Bacteria; phylum Planctomycetota; class Planctomycetia; order Pirellulales; family Pirellulaceae; genus JBKCUI01. Next base: position 18,068 of record JBKDKR010000045.1, on the reverse strand, counting down.
GCTTCTTGTTTTCCAATGCGACCGGTTTGGCGGCTAGCGAAACCCGAAGCAATTGATGACCAGTTTGCCAGGGGCAGGGAGCAACCTCGGTGGCAACCGCAAACGGATGCTCCGACGAAGCCTGAGGTAGATCGTAAGGAAAATAATTGACGAGCTCTTCAAGTCGTATTGCGCCGCGGTCTGGCAACTGTCCCGATCGGATAAGTCGACGTACGTTCGAATAAGAAGCAGTATCCACATCCACACTAAAGGTCGAAAGCGGTGTGCTTAATACATCTACCATCGGATTTTCTACAATCGACTGATACTCCTCGGTATTGGTAAGCTTGCTATCTGAGAGGCTATCCTCCTGTTGCCATACTCCAGACTTTCTCAAGTCTGCGATTCGCATATCAACGGACGCGGCAGAACGCTTTTCTGCGGGGACCGCGGTTTTGTTGGAGTCGCCTGAACACCCCAAAAAAGTTGAGACAAACGATGCCATGATAATTGGGAAGACCGGATACCATCCGTTCGTGCGATTGTTGTTTTGCCCAATCATGCTCCATAGACCTCGTTTTCCTGGTGTCATAGCTTCCTCACTTCTCAGGGTGGGTGCGGTTCAAGACTTAGTCTTTATACGCTTACACTTCGAAAATCGTTCACGATCGCGAGTTTCCCGTTTGTTGCTTTTGTTAATAGGTTGGCCCCACTTGGCCGAAGTAAGCACAGGAAACCTTAGGATCCTCTTGGAAAAGGATGCGACGACTGATCAGATTTGGTGCCACAAACAACCCGAATTGACCTATACTGTGACGGAACCCACCCTTTTTATCTCTCCGCTTTTTCCCACCCCAACGATGTTCAAATCAAGCATCTTTATCGCTGTAGCCTCAGTGTTCGCCATAGGTGCTGTAAACACGGCCCGGTTGTATTCGCAGTCAGAAGTGGACTTCAAAACGGAAATTCGGCCCATCCTCAGCAACCGCTGTTTTGCTTGCCATGGTCCAGACGAAGAAAAGATCGAAGGAGGCTTGCAACTCGACTCTTTTACCAGCGCGACGAAAGCCGCAGACTCAGGGTCCTTGGCGATCGTCCCCGGCAAAGCGTCTGAATCGGAAATGATTCGCCGCATTCTGAGCACTGACGAAGAGGAGCGAATGCCTCCACCTCACTTCGGAGACAAACTCACCGAACGGGAAGCAGAACTTCTGCGCAAGTGGATCGATAGTGGCGCCAAGTATTCGAAACATTGGGCCTTTGATTCTCTTGCAAAACCGGATTGGTCACATAACGCCACCATGCCAGGCTTCGAAGCGTGGAACGCTCACCCGGTTGATCAGCTCTTGCTCAACAAGCTTCAAGAAAAAGGCTGGACCCCATCGCAACAAGCCGACTTAAGAACTTTGATTCGACGCGTCTCGCTGGATCTAACTGGTTTACCGCCAACCATCGAACAACAACACAGACTGTTGTCCAATCCGACCGCCACCACATACGAAGAATGGGTCGATGAGCTGCTGGCTTCCCCCGCGTACGCCGAACATTGGGCTCGCAAATGGCTCGATCTTGCCCGCTATGCGGACTCCGCTGGTTACGCAGACGATCCTGAGAGAACGATTTGGGCCTACCGCGATTGGGTGATTCGCGCTCTCAACAACAACATGCCGTTTGATCAGTTCACGCTTGAACAACTGGCTGGCGACCTATTGCCCAACCCTACCGAAGACCAACTGGTCGCCACCGCGTTCAATCGTAACACGCTCACCAACAACGAAGGTGGAACGAACGACGAAGAGTTTCGTAACGTGGCCGTGGTCGATCGAGTCAATACGACAATGGCTGTCTGGATGGGCGTTACGATGGCTTGTGCGCAATGCCACAGCCACAAATATGATCCGATCTCGCATAAGGAATACTTCCAAGTATTCGCGATCTTGAATCAGAGCGAAGACGCCGATCGACGTGATGAAAGCCCCATTATTCCCTGGTTTACCCCAGAGCAACGTGCCCGGATGGAGGAACTGAATCGCGAAAAAAATAAGATCGAACAATCGCTTTTGGCAGCAGATGATTCTCTTGTGCCGATGCAGCGCAATTGGGAATCGTTGGTAAGCTCACCTGTAAATTGGAAGCCACTCGTCGCGAGCTCGGTGCTTTCCACTCAAAACCCATCCCTAAAGCCGACTGCCGATCCAAACGACCCCGCTTTGATCGACTTGCGTTCTGACGCTAAGCGGGACACGTTGGTCGTCGAATTCCATGCTGATTCTCCAGTTGAAGCTATGGCATGGCAAGGGTTAAAGCTGGAAACCGTTCCTCATCCTGCCTTACCTGGTGGCGGTGCAGGTGCTGGGACTGGTAACTTTGTTTTGACTGATATCAGAGCTTCGGTGCAATCAGCTAGCACGCAAGGAGTTCATGCAAAATACATTCGCATCGAATTGCCAGGTAAGAACAAAATTCTATCTTTGGCCGAGGTCCAAGCGTTCGCCGCCGGAGTCAATGTCGCAACTAAAGGTAAAGCCAAACAAAGCAGCGACGACTATGCTGGCACCGCGGAACGTGCCAATGATGGGAACACATCTGGTATCTACACAGACAATTCGGTTACTCACACCAAACAAAGCGATGCGCCGTGGTGGGAGTTGGAGTTGAATCAAACGGAACTCATCGAACGTGTTTCCATATGGAATCGCGCCGACGGATCGGTTGGCGATCGGTTAGCGGGAGCCAAGCTCATGCTGCTCGACGAATCTCGCAAAGAAGTCGCTACTCATGAAATAGGGACTCCGCAGACTGAAAATGCATTCGGCCTGATCCCAAATAAGATTCTAAAATGGACAGGAGCCAACGCTGATTTCTCGCAATCGGGATTCGATGCGGCGCTAGTGATTGACGCATCCCCCAAGTCAGGCTGGGCTGTTGGCGGATCGATTGAAAAACCACATGAATTGTTGCTCACCTTTGACTCGCAAGACTTACATTCGGCAATCGGTTCATGGTCCGGCCCCGTCAAGTTGAGATTCGAACTGGCTTTTCAGTCTGAACACGAAAAGCACGTTATGTCTCGATTCAAAATCGCCGCGACTGATGCTAAGCACTTAAAGGATTCCGTTTCGGTGCCGCCTCAGGTAATGGCAATAGTTCGCAAGGCTATCGACCAAAGATCAACCGACGAAACAACCGAATTGCATCGATTCTTCGTTTCAAAGGTGTCTGCTTCTCGACAGCCCATGCGAGATCAGTTGGCATCCGTGGATCGCGAACTAGCCTCTCTCAAGCCCGCGACAACGGTCCCTGTCATGAAAGATTTGCCAACGGATAAGCATCGCCAAACCTTTGTGCAACTTCGTGGCAACTACAAGGTTCACGGCGATCTGGTAGAACCAGCATTACCGCAAGCCTTTCATAGCTATCAACCTCCATCCTCTAATGCGAAATCCAGCTCTAAGCAATCGTCTCTTACCAGACTCGATCTAGCACATTGGCTCATGCAAAGGGATAATCCTCTAACGGCTCGGGTCATCGCGAACCGCTATTGGGAAAATCTATACGGTACTGGAATCGTTAAAACCAGTGAAGAGTTTGGCTCGCAAGGTGATTTGCCTACCCATCCCATGTTGCTCGATTATCTTGCCGAAGAGCTAATTCGTTTGGAGTGGGACACCAAGGCATTTCTAAAGTTCCTAGTAATGTCTTCGGCCTATCGACAAATTTCTTCGGTAAGCATCGATCGTTACGAAGAAGATCCTGACAACCTTTACGTATCGCGAGGCCCTCGCTTTCGAGCGACCGCTGAACAAATCCGGGATGCATCTTTGGCTGCAAGCGGACTGCTTTCTTACAAAATGTTTGGCCCACCCACCCGACCGCCACAACCGTCGATGGGACTATCGGCGGCATTTGGCAGTCGCACCGATTGGGATACGAGCCAAGGAGAAAACCGATTCCGTCGAGGTCTCTACACGCAGTGGAGAAGATCTAATCCGTACCCGTCTATGGCTACATTTGATGCACCTAATCGGGAAGTTTGCGTCTTGAAACGCGATCGAACCAACACTCCATTACAAGCTCTCGTAACGTTGAATGATCCCGTTTACATCGAAGCCGCCCAAGGGTTAGCCCGCCGAGTGGTTCTGCATGAGCTTCCTGACGGAAGCATTGAAGAGCAGATGACAAGAATCTTTGAACATGCGGTTTCTCGTGTTCCGACACAGCGAGAGATCGAGTCACTGAGTACCTTGTTTGAGCAATTGACATCAGACTTAAAGGCGTCTCCTGATCAAGCGATGAAGCTGGCAACGGACCCCATTGGGGCGTTGCCGACCAATGCTGATTTAAATCGAATGGCAGCTTGGACTGCTATTTGTAATGTCGTTTTAAACCTCGACGAATTTTTGATGAAACGATGAACCCACAAAATAACCACCTGCTCAATCTAACGCGTCGATACTTTCTCGGTATGGCTTCCGGTGGCTTGGGGGCATTGGCTCTGCAAGGCATGGGGTCCAGTCTCGGGGCGGGATTTGGTAACAATCCGCTAGCACCACGCGATGCCCACTTTCCTGCACGAGCGAAACGAGTCATTTATCTACACATGACCGGTTCGCCGCCCAATCTCGATATGTTTGACTATAAGCCGAAGCTCATTGAGATGGATGGGCAAGACGCACCGGATTCCGTTCTCAAAGGGAAGGAGTTCGCCTTTACAACGGGCGTCCCCAAGCTACTAGGCACCCGCCAAAAATTTACCAAGTGCGGTGAATCGGGACTGATGTTAGCCAATTGCTTGCCCAATCTGCAAACCGTGGCTGATGACCTGTGTTTGGTACATAGTCTTCATACCGATCAATTCAATCATGCACCAGCGGAACTGCTAGTGTACACAGGTTCACCTCGAAGCGGTCGCCCCTCGTTTGGCTCGTGGGTCACTTATGGATTAGGAAGCGAAAACGAGAATTTGCCCGCTTACGTCGTTTTGATCAGCAGTGGAGTCCAGCCAAACGGAGGTAAAAACTCCTTCGGTAGTGGCTTCTTGCCTTCGGTGTATCAAGGTGTTCAGTGTCGTTCTCAAGGGGATCCTGTTCTCTATGCATCGGATCCTCCGGGAATGACGAGAGAACTCCGCCGCAAGACACTCGATACGTTACAGCAGCTTAACAATCTTCAGTCAGAAGAGATGGGGCATCCGGAAACACAAACGCGAATTTCTCAATATGAATTAGCGTTTCGAATGCAGACAAGCGTCCCGGAGGTTATGGACATTTCAAAGGAATCCCAAGAAACGCTCGATGAATATGGAGCCAAAGTCGGTGTGTCCAGTCTGGCAAACAACTGTCTATTGGCTCGACGATTGGTCGAGTCGGGGGTTCGCTATGTGCAACTATTCGATTGGGGCTGGGATTTCCATGGTACCGGACCGCAGGAAGATATCCGTGACGGATTGACCAAGAAGTGCGAGACGATGGACAAACCGGTAGCTGCATTGATCAAAGATCTCAAAAAACGTGGACTACTAGATGATACTCTCATTATCTGGGGTGGCGAGTTTGGGCGAACACCATTTCGCGAGGGTCGAACAGCAACGGGTGATACCCTGGGACGGGATCACTACCCTGATTGCTTCACCATGTTCATGGCAGGTGGGGGAGCTAAGGGGGGCTTCGAGTACGGCATGACCGATGAGCTAGGATTTTCCGTGGCGGAGAATCCCGTCCACGTACACGACATGCAAGCCACATGGTTGCATCTGTTGGGTTTCGATCACACCAAGCTCACCTATAGGTTCCAAGGCCGCGATTATCGCCTAACCGACGTCCATGGCGACGTCGTCAAACCACTGCTAAGTTAGTGAACAAGATTTGATGCCAATAGGATCGCAAACATGAGCGAATTCGCCACACCAGCTATTTGAGTGGTAGAACAATCGCGAGAATTACGGTGACAGTCATACTGGTTAGTCCAAGCAAAACCAGCAGTGGCGTCCACGTCGAAAGAGCTTCTCGTTCGGTAAGCCCACTCATTTTCGCGAAGACCCAGAATCCGGAATCGTTCATCCACGACCCAATCAAAGACCCAGCTCCAATCGCGGTGGCTAGATAAACCATATCAAATGGCAACTCGACTCCAGCCAGCATGCCAGGCATCATGCCTGATGTGATAATCATGGCCGCCGTGCTGGAGCCTTGAGCGATTTTCAACAAGGCCGCAATACCAAAGGCGAGAAATAGAATTGCGAGTCCTTGGGTGTTCCCGCCAAACATCATCTTGATCGCATCACCAACATGAGCCACTTTGAGCATCGCACCAAATGCGGACCCGGCAGCCGTGATTAGCACGATCACTCCGCCACTCATAAGTGATTGTTCGACTGAATGAACGAGCTTGTCAGCAGACGGGGATTGTTGTTTGATGTAGACCGCGAGTGCGATGACTGCGGACAAAAGAAGAGCCAAGTTCGGGTTACCGAAAATCTGTGCATAACGGTCTATTGTAATCCAAAAGGTTGATTGGCCCGGCTCGGCTAATGTTTCCTTTCGAATGTCTTTGAGAGCATCGCTGCGGGAAAAATCCTTGCCGTCAAGCTTTCCCTTTTCAATCATCGATTGAATTTGCGCATCCAAGGTTGTACCCTGCGAGACAGCTCGCTGCTCGGCTCGCTGAAGCAATTCTCTCTCTGTGATCGTGCTGGTGACCGTTTGCATGGCAATTAGTAAAACCGGCAGCAAAACCGGCAGCAATGAAACGAATAGGCCTGGTAGCTGGTCATCGCGAAGAGGTTCTCTCTCTTCTGTTCCAGAGAGTTCTCGCATCGGGATTTTGAGCAATCGATCCATCAATCCTGCAAACCAAAAACCGACAATCGACGCAGGAAGTGCCACAATGGCCCCGATGACGATCATTTTTCCAAGATCAACGCCGAGGTTCGCGGCGATCGTCAGCGGACCTGGAGTTGGGGGAACCAAAGTGTGGGTGACTGCTCCACCAGCCGCAATAGCGATGATGCACTTTAGATAAGCCGCGCCCGTTCGTTTTTGAAACGATCTGGCTAAGGGCACCAGCAAGTAGAACACGGTGTCGAAGAAAACGGGAATGGCGAGCAAGTATCCGCTGCCCATGAGTGCCCATGGTGCCCGCTTTATACCCAGCAAATTCATAAAGGCCCGAACAATGCGATCCGCCGCCCCGCTGTCCATCATGCATGTTCCAATGACAGCTGCCAAAGCAATGACAATCGCGATTTTTCCACAAGAAGTGCCAAACTCATCGGCCACTCGAGAGATGGCTGTCGGTGCCAGCGAAATACCTCCCGTAACGGGATCGACATCAACCGCTAAGAGGCTAACCACGATCGCTGCCGTGATCAATGCGATAAAAGCGTTAACTCGTAACCCCATTATCAAGCCGATGACGATGATGATGCCAATGGCCATCACTATGAGAGGGTAGATCATTTGGAGAGGAAAGGGTTAGAGTTTCAAAAGCTACGAAAAGGTCGAAGGGACTATTGTTGTCTTTCGGCGTTGATGTCGATCGCAACCAGCTAAGCGACGGAATTTCTAGCAATTCCGCCTCTCGCTCAAGGGCTTGTTGCTCTAATAAGCCGTAACGCGCTAGCGTCCGGTTGTCGGCCATGACGTAACGCGCTAGCATCCGGTTGTCGGCCGTTAACCGTGGGCTAGCGCCCCTGCGGTTAATGTTTGTTTTTCAAAACGCAATTAAAGCAACAGGCCCTCACGCTGCGGGTTGTGATTTCTTGGGTTCCCCGAAGCACGGTTATCTCCAACTTGCGGGACTAGTGTAATCGACATCAGATCCATTGCAGGCGTTCTTTCGCGATCAAGTGCCCATTATTTGAAACTAATGGAATCCCATTGTTTTAGGTAAGTTGCATAAGCGGGGTGCTGGTCTATCTTTTGACGCAAGTAGTTGCGAGTCATCTCTGCAAGTTCGTTTTCTCGTTCCGAGGTGATTTTACCCATAATCACGAGGCTTCTCAGGAAAGTGAAATACGTGTCGAGCACATCGCAACGACAATATTCACTGATCTCCGACAATCGTCCTTGAGCATAAAGCTCGTGTACCATAGCCCCTTGAACGTCGATCTTTCCTGGTTTACCTGCAAGCTGAGCGGCTAGGTTCAGCCCACCTCGAAACCAACTACTACCAAAGTTGGTGAGTATTTCGTGCAGATCCAAATGAGAGTGTACATTAAAACGATTTCGATTTTGCTCATAGGCTTTGTCATAAATATTAAACCATGACGGCACACTTATTTGATATCGATATGCTGCGAGCTCCATCAATGGAATGTCAAACGACCGACCGTTAAAGGTCACTAACGATGGTCGAGCATAACGTTCCCAACCGATCCAAAAGTGCTTGGTGATGACCTCTGGGCGATGCTGAGGTTCATCGAGTGAAACAATTTCAACGAGAGAATAATCTTCTCGAACCTTGGCGATTACGACTGCGACAGGAACGTGATAGGTGTAGGGTATGAAATCCTTGCCACCATCTCGCAGTAGTTCAAATCGAAACTTGCGGATGGCATCTTCTGGCGAAAGATCCTCATTGGGATATCTGGACGTTTGAATCGTACGCCCATCGGCGACGCTTTCGACATCGAATACTAGGTATTTAATTTCGTTACTGTTCTGGCTCATTTCCAGATTCTAAGCAGATTGCAGCCAAGAATCTACCATGGAATCGTGGTAGAGAACATGGAATCGTGGTCTAGAACTTTCCCTTAGCAAAGATCGTATAGCAAAGATCGTACCCTGTCTCCAAAAGCGTTGATGCTTGTCCGTGTAGATGCGTTCGTGTTCGTCGCAATTTCGGATTCTAATCGTTATAATATTCATCGGCCAGACTTCCTACCAATTCCCCTCCCTCTGCGACCCTCTCCCATGAATGCACCACATCGACATAGAAATCAGTCGCCCACCAAGTCCCTTTCCTTCTGGTCAATGCTTGAACTAACTCCGAATTTCTTAGCTCCGATAACTCTCGTTGCCGTCTTGGATCTGTTTGCTGGTACGAGGGCATGCGCCAACGAGCCAATCGAATCACCAAACAAACCGGTACCAGTTATCTTCGATACCGATATTGGCAATGATTGTGATGACGTCTTGGCTCTCGGCATGCTTCATGCCTTGCAGAGCCGTGGCGAATGCGAGTTACTCGCCGTGACGATCACCAAAGATCACGAGCTAGCAGCTCCGTTCACAGATGCGATTAACACTTTTTACGGCCGCGGAAACATCCCCATCGGAGTCTGCCGCAGCGGTGTCACCCCCGACCAAGGAAAATATAACGGACTCTGTAAAACCGTAGACGCTGGTAAACTTCGCTTTCCTCACGATCTCCTCTCCGGTAAAGATGCCCCCACCGCTGTTTCTGTTATTCGCAAGGCTTTGGCGAGCGCAGACGACCAATCCGTGGCAATCATCCAAGTTGGATTCTCCACGAACGTTCTTGGGCTACTAGAATCTCCTGCAGATGACATTTCTCCCTTATCGGGCATGGAGCTTGCTAAGAAAAAAGTCAAACTCCTATCGATCATGGCAGGCTCGTTTCAACTCATTCCCGATAACGGAAAAATGGTAGAACATTTGGAGTACAACGTTGTTCAGGACTTAAAGGCAGCTACTAAACTTACAGAAATTTGCCCAGTACCTATTGTCTGGAGCGGTTTTGAAATCGGAATCTCCCTTCCTTACCCTCACCAAAGCATCCTCAACGATTTTCGATACACACCCCACCATCCACTTCCCGAATCCTACATCCTCTACGAACCACCTCCCCACGATCGACCAACCTGGGATTTGACTTCGGTGCTATACGCTGTTCGTCCCAACCACAACTACTTTAATCTGTCAGAACCTGGACTGGTTAAAGTCGCTGGAAATGGTCTGACGACTCTCACGAAAAATGGTCAACGTGATCGCTATTTGATTCTCAAGGATGATCAAAAGGCTCGCGTTATAGAGGCTTTGACTCTCCTCTCGAGCCAGCCTCCTCAATAACAGCCCGCCCCGTTAGACCAGCGTAGCGACCAATTAAAATGGAAAATAGAAAAGCACGGATTGCAGTCGTCGGTTCCATCAACATGGATCTTGTGGTTCGCTGCACCCAGTTGCCGCAACCCGGCCAAACGATTCTGGCTCTGGAATCACTGGAGATTTGCGGAGGCAAAGGGGCCAATCAAGCGGTTGCGGCGTCCAGAGCAGGTGGCCAAGTCGTGATGATCGGTCGCGTCGGAGATGATGCATTCGCGGACCGACTGATCGGCAATCTAAATCACTACCAAGTCTCTACTCAAGCGGTCCAAACAACAGAGCAGTGCAGCAGCGGCGTCGCAATTGTCGCTGTGGAGCGTTCTGGTCAAAATAGCATCATGGTTGTTCCTGGGGCAAATGGTTGCTTGTCGCCAGATGACGTTAATCAACATCAAACAATGATCACCGATAGCGAGGTGCTTCTTTTGCAACTCGAAATACCCCTCGATACGGTCGTTGAGTCTATTCGTATAGCCAAGACTTCCAGAACTCGGGTTGTTCTCGATCCTGCGCCGGCTCCTCACGATTGGCAATCTCTGTTACGTCAGGTCAAAGACACGGTTAACATGCCCAATCCTATCGATTTGATTTGCCCCAATGAAACCGAAGCTGCTGAGCTTACAGGACTACCTGTTGGAAATCTTGGCGAAGCAGAACAGGCAGCCCGAGTCCTCCATGCACAAGGAATTTCAAACGTGGTCATCACGCTTGCATCGCAAGGCTCACTGTTGTTTGACGGGCAAGCGGCTCACCACATCCCACCTTTCCCTATAACTGCGGTCGACACTACAGCGGCCGGAGATGCATTCGCTGGAGCCTTAGGGGTGCGATGGTCAGAAACAAAAAGCCTCACTGAAGCAATTCGTTTTGCCAATGCGGCTGGTGCGATCGCCGCCACTCGCCCCGGTGCTCAAATCTCGCTTCCATCGCGAGAAGAAATTCAAGAGATGCTAACCGCTGCCGCTCACTCTTCTAACAGTCGTATCAATCCCTAACGACGCGGAATGAAACGAGCGAATCAACATGACAAAGCAAATACCGACAGGCCCCTCAGCTTCAGCCGATCGAGTTTGTTTACACGCCATTTCGAAACGCTACGGCCCGGTTACCGTTCTCGACAACGTTAGCTTCTCGATAAAAGCTGGAGAGGTGCATGGGCTGCTAGGGGCCAACGGTGCTGGCAAGAGCACGCTTTGCAAAATCCTATCTGGACTGACACAACCAACCGCAGGCCAACTTTTCCTAGATGATAAGCTAATCGAGATCTCCAATAAGAAAACTGCGGAGCTACTTGGAATCGAGATTGTGCAACAAGAGCTCAACCTCATTCCGACTCTGACCGTTGCCGAGAATCTTTTACTTGGCAAGCTTCCTCAACGCTGCGGTGTGCTATCCCGAAAGAAACTTCATGGACACGCCATAGAATTGCTCGGTAAAGTGGGGCTTGATCATGTACCAACTATGACTCCTACCCGATTACTTGGAATAGGCCAGCAACAACTGATTGAGATTGCCAAATCACTGCGATCTGGCTGCAAGCTACTAATCCTCGACGAGCCGACCGCATCGCTCAGCACCAATGAGGTGGGGCATCTTTTTCGCAGGATTGAGGAGTTGACGAGTGCTGGGACCTCCATCCTTTACATTAGCCATCGACTTGACGAAGTAAAGGCGATTTGCGATCGAGTCACCATTCTGCGGGACGGAAAACATGTCCTAACGGAAAATGCGAAAAGTCTAAACATCGATGAAATGGTTGCGTGGATGAGTGGTGAAATCGAATCGATAAAGGAATTGCCATATGCACCACTCAAACCCGAGCGATCGACTGCTCTTCGGATTGAAAACCTTTCATGCGGTCCAGTGAGAAACGTCACGCTGGAGATCAAGAAAGGGGAGGTATTGGGCATCACGGGGCTTGTTGGTTCGGGCCGAACGGAGTTACTAAGAGCGATCTTTGGTGCAGATCGCGCCACGTCAGGAGCACTTTATCTCAACGGCGAATCCACCCCGTATCGGTTCGCATCGCCCGCTAAGGCGGTCGCGGCAGGTCTGGCAATGGTCACCGAGGATCGCAAGTCAACGGGACTAATCTTGTCGCACTCCATCCAAGATAACGCCATACTAGCGTCTGTAAGAAAATCGTTCTCTCGATGGGGACTGATACGACGCAGATCGGCTCATCAGGTGGTCGAAAAGATTTGCAATGAACTCACAACGAAATATGAAAATCTCAATCAATCTGTCGCAACACTAAGTGGTGGTAATCAACAAAAAGTCGTCATTGCAAAATGGCTGATCAGAGGAGCGAATGTCTATCTATTTGACGAGCCAACGAAAGGAATCGATGTCGCTGCTCGGCATGTTATTTGCAGTGTTATTCGCAAGCTTGCCGACCAAGGTGCCGCGATTCTAGCGGTGAGTAGCGACATCGACGAGCTATTCATGATTAGCGACAGCATCGCGGTCATGTCCAATGGAAAGCTTACAGCCCAATTTGAAAAACACGAGTTCGATAAAAGACGGATTACAGAGGCATCGTTTGCTGGCCATTCCTCGAACGCACTTAACCCGGTTGCACATGGAGGAATTGTCTAGTCATGAAATCAAACCCGTTCCTGTCTGCAGTCCTGCCCTACATCGGCTTGATCGTGGCTTTGGTGACGCTCGTCACCACATTCAGCCTACTTAGCGATAGCTTTCTTCAGCGTTCGACGTTTGTATCGATTGCAAATCAAATTCCCGATCTCACCTTTATTGCGATCGGCATGACCTTTGTCTTGATCGCCAAAGGAATCGATCTTTCAGTCGGTTCGCTCATGGCACTAGGTGCAGCAGTCCTTGGAAGTTTGCTCGTTAAACAAAATGTTGCACTTCCCCTCGCGATTCTTCTGGCCGTTCTCGCCACGACCTTGTGCGGTTTATTGAGTGGAGCCATTGCGGTCGGATTGCGAATTCCGTCTTTTATCGTAACGCTGGGGATGCTCGAGATCGGGCGAGGATTGACCAAAATTCTGACCGAATCAAAGTCTATCTTTGTCGGAAGCAAAATCGAATGGTTCGCTGAGCCAGTTTCGCAAGTTGGTTTATCCCCGGCGTTTTTGGCCGCCTTGGCTGCCGTCATTCTGTCGCAATTCGTTCTTAGTCAAACCGTCTATGGAAAGTATTTGATAGCGATTGGAACCAACGAAGAAGCGGTTCGCATGTCGGGCATTCGGACATGGCCCTATCTGGTGTCTGTATTTGCAATCAGTGGCGGTTTGTGCGCTTTGGGGGGCTGGTCTCTCACCTCAAGATTGGCAACCGTGGACCCGAATGCTGCCGTGGGACTAGAGCTATCGGCGATCGCCGCGTGTGTTATTGGCGGCACCAGTCTGATGGGAGGTCGCGGCACTGTGATTGGCACTTTCCTGGGTGTAATCATTATGCAGGTTCTTCAGCGAGGCCTGGCACAGATGGGTGTCGACGATGCCAACAAGCAAATTATTACAGGTATTGTTATTATCGTCGCCGTTTTGGTCGATGCCGTAAGACACCGATTTGGTGTAGAACGTACAACTTGACGCTTGTTTATCGGGCGCTCGTCCCGGATAATGCGAGCTATTCGGAACTAGACCTTTTGAACCGTTTTCGGTCGATCGATCAAATAGGATCATGCCATGGATAACATTTCACAACAGATCCGCATCGCCAGCCGAAGATTATTTGTCCAGAGTTATCTTGCAACGCTTCCTCGTTGGTTGTTGGTCACATTTGGCCTGTGCTTTGTGGGGCTGCTGCTCCCCAAGATTACAGCGATCGATGTTAATCTCGAACTGTGGAATCAAATTTGGCTGGGAACATCGGCAGGCATCGCAATACTCGGCAATGGGCTAAGAACTTGGTTGCGTCACCCGAGCCGCGAACAAGTTGCGATGGAAGTAGACAAACGATTTCAGCTACGAGAACGATTGAGTAGTGCACTGTTGCTCGATGAAGCTCAGCGGTCAACTCCCGTCGGTGCGGCACTTCTTGAAGACGCGATAGCTAAATCCAATCGAATTGACGTTAGGGACAAGTTCACGTTTCAGGCTCCAGCGACATTGCCTTGGATTCTACTTCCGATTCTCGCATGCGTTGCCTTGCTTTGGGTTCCTAATGCAACGTCTGAAGAAAGCGAACTGGCTGCTGAGCAATCCACTGCGAGAATTACGCAAGTCAAAGCTCAAACAAAAACGATCCTTGACCAAATACAAAAACTCAAAACTGAAGCGGCGGAGAAGGGACTCAAAGATATCGCGGACGATTATGACAAGCTGGAAAAGAAGCTTGATGCATTACAAAAGTTGGAAAAGCCTAACGAAAGCAAAATCCTCGCCGATCTAAACGATATCAAGAAAGAAATGCAGGATCGTAAAGAATCTCTAGGCAGCCCTGAAAGCCTCAAGAAAGCTTTTGAGGATTTAAACAGTGACAAGAAAGGGCCGGCAGACAAATTCAAACAAGCTCTCCAAGAAGCGGACTTCGAAAAGGCGAAAAAGGAACTCGAGAAGTTGCTTGAGAAGCTAGCCTCCAAGGAGTTGACCGAACAGGAAATGAAAGCCCTCGCTCAGCAATTGAAGGAGCTTCAAGAGGCGATCGATAAGGCTCGAGAAGATCAAAAGGCGCTCCTCGAAGGCTTGAAGCAAGAAATGGAGGAAGCCAAACAAGCGGGTGACATGAATAAGGCTGGGCAACTTCAACAGAAAATTGAACAGCTTGAGAAAGCAATGCAAGATGCCGAAAAAGCAGACGCGTTTTGCGAGGCTTGTGAAAATGCCGCTAACGCACTCGATAAACAAGATGCTCAATCCGCCAAAGAATCTCTCGACAAGATGAAAGGTGAGATTGGCAAAATGGTTGAAAACGCAAAGAACGCTCGCGAGCTAGAAAAAATGCTTGAAGGAATGCGAAGCGGAAAAAAGGACGGAAAAAAGGGAGGGCTTAGCAAACAAGCCGCCAATGCTAAAACATCCAACCCTTCAAACCAAAAGGGCAAAGGAAAGGGCCAAGCTGAGGGAGACGAAGTGGAAACCAAACCCGACGCCTATGATTCGCAAATACGTGATCAAATGCAAAAGGGAGAGAACGTCTATGCCGGAAAAGCAATGGGACCAAATCGAAAAGGTATAAGCCGCGAAAAAGCAAAAGAGATTGTCTTGGCTGCTGAGCCAGACGATCCTAACGCGGTGGAGAATATTGCGTTGCCCAAGGCACAACGGGATCAACAAAAAGAATACTTTGAATCGCTAAGAAAGTAGTTTGCTCTGAGTACGAAAGAAATTTCCCAAGCGTATCGGTTCTGCCCCCTATGCGGGGCTTCTCGTCAAACCGATAACCCACCTGTACCTTATCACTGCCATGCATGTGGCTACACGATGTACTTTGGACCCGTGACTGCAGTCGGAGGCATCATAACCGATGACGCAGATCGTGTGCTTCTCATCGAGCGGGCACGCGACCCTGGAGCAGGAAAACTAGGAATGCCCGGCGGCTTTGTCGATTCTTATGAATCAGCCGAAGCATGCTTGCACCGCGAAGTCTGGGAAGAGGTTGGTCTAGAGATTCATCAGGTCAACTTTTTGCTGACCGCACCGAATCGATACACCTATCACAATATCGCAAACCCTGTACTCGATATCTTTTATCATGCCAAAGTAAAAGGCTCTGCTGAGATCAAGCCTGAGGCAGCTGAGGTCGCTAATTGGCAGTGGTCCGAGATAACCAGCGAGTTGCTCGATCGTATGGCCTTTGAGTCAAATCGCAAAGCCTTAGAGTTTTTCTTAGATCACTAGACTAACGACGGATGATAATTCTATCCGGCGTGCATGCCGTAACTGCGTCTCTTCAAGACTTGTTACGGCCTACAAATGCTTGTTCAGGCCTACAGATGCAACAACCTCTCAGTGATCGCGCCAATAGTGAACCGTTTTGGCGACCGATGTAATCACATTTTTGATCTCTTTGGTCAATTGAAACTCGGGTCCCGCCGGCAAATAAATCACGCTTCCCTCGCGTCGAACCATGACGTTCTCCACAATGATGGCACGCATTAACCATGCCGCCATTTGTTGATCGTCACACTCGACCCCAACCCATCCCAGCGACTCCGATCGGACAGTCGTAAGCCCGGTCACTATCTGAATCCCACGCTCGATCTCGGCAACAACCGATTCGTAGCTATCCATTTTTGACGCACATTCCTCGCTCGTGACCGCTTCTAATAATTTACCGCGATGTGGTGGCCCTCCAGCCAATGCCAAGTCACAAAAGCTGGTCCAGATCTTGTCCCACGGTACTTTTCCGTCAGCACCAACTTCGATCCGTGCAGATCCCATCGAATTGGGACTCACGGCATCTGCCTTGCCTCGATACTCGCTGGGCAACAACTCCTCCATGCGAAGGAGAAGCTCATCGTAACCAACATGCCATGACTCTACGCGATCCAGTGGCGACATGCTCCTATCATCAAGAACCTCACGCTGGGGCACGCAATACTTAATCCCCTCTAAGTATTTCTTAACGACAACATGCGCCCACGCTTCAGGCGAAACAACATCCGCAAACGGAACGAGTCGTGATTGATCTCCTACCATGATTTCTAATTCTTGCGAATTGGCTTGGCCATTCGTCTGATCATCTTCTGACCTTTGACAGCACCATGGCAGTTTGACGCATGGTCCCACGGGGTAGACAGGCTCATAACGATTATCGAGGATGACATAATCAGCATCCAACCCCAATCGCCTCATCTCCCACACGATGCCGCTTATCGTTTTTCTCTGTTGCGTATATTTCGACAAACGGCCGGATGTAAGCACATTCGTTGTCAAACGCCATGAATGAGAGTACGCTATTGACGAGCCAGCTAGCACCTCGGCCCAATCAATCTCATCCCAAACCTTAGAAAACTGAATGCCAAGCTCGCGATTTGGGATCTCCCCCTCTCGCGTGGCTATGTGCCAACCGATCGCATCACGCATCGACTGAAGAACAGTCGAGCGTTCTTCAACGGTTACCACCAGTAGCCGAGTCGTCCCGTGACTCGCTAAATCGCTCCAGAGATTTGGCCAAAAGCACTCAGAACCGTCGGTTGTGTCATCGTGTAAACCAACCGCTACACCTAAGCGACCTTGCAACTGATCCGCGACTTCCTGCCAATAGTCAGCATCTAAGGAGAACGGATTGCCCATAGACAGCAGGATAAAGTCCCGCTGCTCAACGAGACTCATGAGTGTGATCCATTATGCAGAGGGGGTGATTCGAAAATGTGGGGACTGAGACAAGAACTGCAACGGGTTGTCGTATGTTACTTTATCGATCATCGTAGCCGTATGACCGCGTCGCTTCATTTCTAAGCGAGCTTTGGGAACGGCAAGTGGATCACTACATCCCCAATCGCCAGCCGAATTCATCCAGATGCGTTCGTTGCCATACATTTCAATGATGTCAGCTGCACGTTGCGGCGTCACTTTCGTGTCTGGATACAACGTCATGCCTGCCCAAAAACCTCGGTTTAAAACCTCGGCAACAGTATGTTCCTCGACGTGATCGATCAAAATCCGACCAGGATCAATGGAACTGGCAGACAACGCATCCATGATAAGCCGCGTTCCTTTGAGCTTATCTTCCAGGTGCGGAGTATGAACCAGGACCAACTGATTATGCTTCTCGGCTAGAGCAATCTGTTCTTCGAGAATGATAATCTCGTTGCGTGTGTTCTTGTTTAATCCAATCTCACCAATCCCTAGAACATTCTCGCGTTTGAGAAACTCAGGGATCAATGCAATCACTTCTCTAGCAAATCCAGGGTCGTCTGCCTCTTTGGGATTGATACAGAGCCAGGTGAAATGCTGAATTCCGAATTGAGCCGCACGGCGGGGTTCGTATTCTGTGAGCTGTCGGAAATAATCCGCAAAACCCTGAGCGGAAGATCGGTCGAACCCTGCCCAGAATGCCGGTTCCGTCACGGCAATACAGCCAGCCTGAGCCATTCGCTGATAATCG
>JBKDKR010000044.1:0-6361 GCA_046344995.1 Pirellula sp. | reverse complement strand
TGCGGATGCATCAATCTTGAAGGATTTGGCGGAAAAGCCGTTCCAGTTGGTCACCGAGGGGCGGCTGGACGAAGACAAAGCGATCGCGGTTGCACGTCATTTGAAGGATCCAGATCTTCAGCAAAAGCTATTCAAAAAGCTCGAGGATCGAGAATCGAACGATCAGCGCGAGTGGACGAATCGGGAAATCGAAACGGCAGCTCGTAAGATGGCTTCTGCTGGATCGGTTACCCAAACAGGTTTCGATCTTTTCGGAGCTTTCGAAGAGGAACAATCGACGTTTGATCAAGAGGTTGAGCTTGAGGCTCACGTCTCTCGATTGTTGCAACAGGAGGCCAACGACTATCGAGCGGTTGCTAACAAGCGACGCGCCGAAAGGGTAACGGATGCCGGGAACGTTTTAGCAGTTGATGAGAATGCAAAACGGGCGGACGCTGCGGAAAGTGCAGTGTCTGATTTTGACCGTCAGTCGAGAATTAAAGGATCCGTCAGTGAGGCGATTCAATCGCAAGCTGCGGCGCTCGCATCTGCAAAAACTAAGAAAGATCGGGATGCGATCAAAGAGCAAACCCTGGGAGCGGTTCGTGCTGCTCTTGGTGTCCAAAAGTCTGGCGATCGAAATCTGGAATCAGGTTTAGTCTGGCAGGGTGATAAATGGAGTCGAGATGAGCGAACCGGCGGTTTGGTTGAAAAAGCAACCATGCGCAACGCCCAACGCAATTGGCCAGAGCACCGAAATGCCTATGTCAAAAACTATGGAAGGCTCGGAGATGATGGAAAACTCGCAGGAGTCGTATTAAATACGGACGATTGGCGTTCGCAGTTCCCGCAATACAAAGGAACCAACGCACATGAGGTACATGAGGCAAGCGCGGAACTGAACAATCGGCTTTACAAAGAGGCCTTAAAGGAGACCAAGGGAAAGGGCAATGGTCGGATGTTGATCTTGGCTGGCGGAGGCGGATCTGGAAAAGGCACAGCGACGAAAAACCATTTCGATGTCAATGAATACCCGCTGGTTCTCGATCAGGCTTCAGCTAACTATCCAAAACTTGAAAAGAAACTCGATGAGGCGATCTCGGCTGGATTCACTCCTCAACACGTTTTTATCGATCGAGGCGTCTCCGGTGCAACGGGTGGTGTGATTGGTAGAGCCATGAATGCACTGAAACGAGGAGAAATGCCACGCACAGTTCCATTGTCGATCGCTATGGAAGCAAACATCGATTCAAGAAAAGCAACTTTGGAATTGTTGAAAAGAAGAAAGGATATTGACACATCGGTAATCGATAATACAAGTGATAGAGGCGAGACACGACTGATCAAAGATAGAAATGAAGCGATCAAGTATCTTGAAGCTCGCATTGAAGAAGAAGACCGCAAATTAGGCGAATTTAAGGCCACAATGGAACTCGATTTGGCCAATAAGCTTAGATCTGGAGAGATTCCGGATGATGTAGCTATTGGGCTTATGGGGCAACAGTGGTTCGATAAAACAAAGGGCACAAGCGATGGAACTTAAACTTGCTGACAACAACCGATTTCCGCTAACGACTCAAGCAGGGCTTTCCGAGGAAGATCAAGCTCTGATTGATTCAATCAATCTCGACCAATTACGAGAAATGATCGAGCTAGAAGAACCGATGAACGATCGGCAAAAAGCGAGATTGCTGGAACTTGAAGAAAAGCATTCTTTACGAGTCGAGGCAGCGAAAAAAGCTGGAATTCGATTCACAGGAGAACCTGTTCCCGAGAAAACGAAGGAACCGGAAGAAAATCCGGAAGCTAATACGGAACAACCTCAAGCACAAGAAGAGGTCTATCGCGGGGATCCACGATTCCGTTTAACGGATGAACAAGCGGCAAGAGTCGCGAAGGGGCATAGAGATATGATGGAGATGCCAAACAAACCTCCGATTGATTTGACGAAGGATGATTAATGGTTGCAATCTCGGAATCGCTTATTCAGCAGTCATTGTTTGAGGCCCAATCGCTTTACGCATTGGTTCAGAAGGACATCGCCTCAACCCTGCTAAATTCAAGTGTCATCATGCCAAACGCGATTCCGACGTTAATTCAACGGGCTGTTGATGCCTATCGTCCTGTGTTGATTTCTCATCTCACGGCATCAAAGCTGTCGAGCTGGATCCTAGGGGCGGATCAAGTAGCCAAGCAATTTCCCGAGTGGCTTCTCCGCGAATTTTCGACAGGTGTTCGATCAGATCGCAATCCTCCGAGCTGGTTTCAAGAGGAAACTCAAGAAGCTTCCGATCCCGAGCCGCGATTCTCGATCATTCTTAATGCCATGGAGCGGCTATCGGAGCGAAACATCATTTCGCGCGAACAGTGGGATCTTGCAAGCGATGTCGCCCAACAGAACGCGTTCATGATCACTGGCGAAATTACTCTCGATACGATCGAGCGCGTTCGTGACGAGTTGATTCAAGATCTTTCGACTGGTACCTCCCTCGGTGGGTTCAAGAATCGAGTTGGAGAGATTCTCGTAAGATCAGGTCTAGGCGACGCGAGAATTGAAACGATTTACCGAACCAACGTTCAGTCAGCATTTCGCGACGGTAGGGAAACTATCGCTCGCGATCCGCTCGTGATGGAGGCCTTCCCGTATCAGGCTTACCTCGCTATTCACGACGCGCGAGTTCGAAGTAATCATTTGGCACTTGAATCTCTGGGATTGAGCGGAACGAATATCTACCGTCGAGACGATCCATTTTGGGATTATTGGACCCCTCCAAACGGTTTCAATTGTCGCTGTGGTGTTCAACTCATGACCGTGGAGCAAGCAGCTGCAGCTGGTGTAAGAGAGGCAATCCTGTGGCTCGAATCAGGCAGAACACCTGAGAGACCGGAACATCGGCTCAACTACATTCCATTTGAACCGGAACCAGGTTTCGGTTTCAGTGGGCGTTACGGGGCGATGGTGGCGTAATGGCAGACATGATTTCGTACACATGGGAAGTTCTAGGGCATCGTTCATTAAATCCCGATGATTTTGAAGATGCACGAACCTTCATAGAGACCGAAAGAGGGCCCTATCCCGGAAAAGCAGTACTCTTGTTTCGCGAAGCAGATGCCAGCGAAATTATGGGCAACGCCGGTCCACTCTCAATTACAATTCGAAAGTGGATTTTCGAGGATGACGAATGGACCGAAGAAGAGTCTTATGAATTTCATGGTTATTATCCCGTTCATTCTCGGGTCCCCGACGGGATGGATCATACCGTTGTCGAGGTGACTCTCAAGGATGCACGAAAGCTCCTGGCCGATGTGATGGTCCAGCGTCGATTTAATGTGATCATCGAAGTGATTGATGAGGATGCTGAAGAATTCCTTTACGAAAAATCGACAATCAATGGCGACGAACCCTGGGAATTCGGAGAGATCCTGCAGGAACTATTTGCTTTGTCACCTTTGGCTCCATCAGTAGCTAGTGCTGATAGTTCGATTCCTACGAATATCGTCTTTCAAAACGAGAGTCTCGCGAGTGCGATCGAAAAGCTACTCGCATCGAAAGCCCTGGCGTACGTGTACGAACTCAGTACCGGGATCGCTAAGACGGTTGATTTACAGTCTGCGGGAAGTCGTGAAGCTATCGCAGCTGCCATCGGAGAGAAAAGGTTGAAATGGGATTTCCATCCAGACATTGTTCAGCCATTGGAAGCAGAAATTCTCCCCTGGAGTGCCAAGGATCCAACAACACCGATTACGCAATTGGCATGGCAATCTCATTCGACATCAGCTGGAGAGCCTAAGAAAGTTGTTATTCAACACTTCCATCCGAAGGTTGACGATTTGAATTTACTTGCTGAGGCCTGGTACAAAGTAATTGAGTCGCCACTCGACCAGATTCTACAGGGAGTAGTCGAACAAGAGCTTAATCCTGCACTAACCCATGCACGTTTCTGGTATGAAAAAGGGGAATCCTCTTCGCGATTCCAGAACAAGCTTCAAAAGGAAATCCCTTGGCCAACTCCTCCGGTTTCGATCTACATGGGAGGCAAGATTGAATTTGACATTCTGAGCGCAGCTGAAGCTGCAAGCGGTCCCTACACAGGGCGGATGGTTGCAACCGTTGAGATAACTAGAGCCTCTTCCACTGATTTGATCGGTGAAACCGTCGACGTCGTAGACCATAGTGGATGTGTATTTGATTTGGATCCAGCGGAACTCATTGGATACCACGGTTGGGCATCTTGGGGAACGGTTGCGGACGGTGAAGAGTTTGCACCGTTCCATTGGTGTGCCGATGATCGATGCTGCGAGAAAACCGGATATGGTTACGGCTATGGGTATGGAGGCTAAATCGCATGTCTACTCGCCGATGTTGCTGCGCTGATTGCAAACTGGGGGATGACACCTTTACCCGAGTTGATGCAACGCCACCTTCTGGAAGATGGTATGAAATTGACGGCGAATGGAGTCTTACAGATCAGTTCTTGACCGACAACGGAACCGAGGGGATTCTCGCAACTACCATTTGTCATCCTCCCCAATATGAGAAAGGGAGCTGGATCGCGAACTTTCGACTGATGCAGGTACGCTCTAGAGAGAAGTTTGTTGTTCGTGCGGGTAATCCCCTGTCTGATGTTTATGAGATTTGGTACGAACCTTTGGACATGGATCTGCCAAACGCAAGAATCAAGATCACAGTATTTAATGAGGTCGGAGAGAAAAGCGTTGAACATCCTTGGCCGGTTAGCCCACTTGGCGGGAGCGCAGATGCGGTCGACGCTTTTGCTTGTTATCAACCAGGCGTAATGCTTCGAGCTTCTATCGGATCCTTCGGAGGATTGGTGCCAGTTGCTGCAATCTGCATCGGAGGAATGGGAGAACCATGCTACACCGTTGAAGATGTGAAGGTCGGGAATTTCTCGTTCATTCGTGGCGCCTTCGACAATTGGCAGTACTGGGCAACCGCGATCGATGATTTGTCGTGTATTCCATGCGGCTGCTTCTGCCTAAAGGGAGAAAAATCGGCTGATAAGTTTGATCCTGAAGCGAGGTGTTTTCCAGATAAGCTCAAGGCGATCTTCCAGCTTGTTGAGTCTGATATTGTTGATCCAGATTGCCCAATGAATGACTTCGAATTGGAGCTTAATTTATTCGGAAACAATCGCGACCAATGGTTAAGTGGTAATGCAACGATCTGTTCGACCACATTCGCCATAAAAGTCAACTGTGAAGTATTTGATGAAGACGATCGAGTGTTTCGAGCTCTAACTTTGCAAATGCTTAATGGAGTCGACAATCAGACCGCTGCAATCGCTTTTCAGTGGGAGAATCCAGACATCGAAGCAGGCGAAACGACATGGATCAAATATCCAGACTACGAAGAGTCAACCTGTGAACCGGTCAGTCTAGTTTACAAGTATCTTAAGTTGTCTTGCTTCTTTGGGAACTGTGCTGTTCCAGGGCAATTTGGACAGATCCCATTTTGTTGTCCGACTATTTGTTCACCGACTTGTCCTCGAATTGTCTACAAAGTTACCTTGGTGGCAGCATGACTACTTGTGAATGTGCAATGGCGGGTTTCTGTGAGCGGCATCGCGTTGATAAGACGCTCCATTTGCGACATCTGTGCGAAACCAATCCAGAGTACTTCGAGGCCTGGGAGATGGGCCGCGGTCCAGGGCAGTTGTCCAGCGAGCAAGATAAGTCCAAACGGCAGGTCATTCGCAAGCGTCGAGTTATCCTTCGAGATAAGTATCTAAAACTCTGGAATCGACTGTTCAACGAAGTGCATACTGTGGCACAGCTGCGAGATTGGGAGCGGGGAATACCTAGTTTCGGTTGCGACTGCAATCGATTCTATCAATGCTGGATAAAGGTAAATCCTCCCGTTATAGTCGACTTCGAGTGGAAATGGCGATTGAAGACAGCCGTCAATCATAAACTTGGGAAAGACAATCTGGAGCTTGATGAAGCGCGAGCGGTATTGGGGGCACCATCCGATTTCGCGAACTCGAAACGCGATGATATCGTTGCGGTAACATCATTCTCACCCAAATTGCATTCACTGGAAAAGCAGCAAAGCAGCGTCAAATCTTGGATCCACTTTGGGTTGAAGGTTTACGCACGGAACACAGGAAATGAAATTGAGCAACTTCGACCCCACTTCCCCGATGTCATATGGATAGTGGATGAGCTGAGGTGCGAAGGTTACGCGTATCCCACCCAGCGCATTCGGAATCTAGCTCGAACAGCGATTGAGCTCGACAAGCCAGTTCTGGTGATCAACAGCGACTGTTCGCTTCGGGGCGCTGGAGAATGGCTCGAATTTGACGAGAAGCGGCAATTTGTCGGGATCCGATGGAATTACGAACCAGGGATTCCGGAGGTCGTG
>JBKDKR010000043.1:0-38499 GCA_046344995.1 Pirellula sp. | reverse complement strand
CGGAACTGTGCTTACGAGTTCTGCTGTTGGAAATCGGTATACCTACACAGGCAGAGAATGGGACGAGACATTAGGCCTCCATCACTTCCGATCTAGATGGATGAGCCCGATGGCAGGTAGGTTTCTTGGAAGAGATCCGATTGGGTATAGCGATGGTTTCAATATGTATATGTTACAATTCTTCCTTTCAAGCACCGACCCAACGGGTTTGTATACGATTGGCGGGGATATGGATAGAATGTGGGGATGCTTAAATGCTAACTACGTAAAAATTCATGATGACACATCGCTGCCGGATTCAGTGAGATGTCCGTTCGTGCCACTGTCTTATGCTACGCAAATGCGACTCGTAGGGGTCGTTGGTCAGGTTGGAGTTGGTGTCATTTTGACATCGGTTAAACACCTAATGCCTGAAGGACTCCTCGGCAGGGCAATCGCACGTTAATCCCTTTGAAAACAAGCAACCAAACGCTCTAAAGTTCCGTTATCCCATCCGCAACACTTGCGTTTGCCCCGAATTGAATCTTTCATGGTAGTGTCCCGTTGCAAAATACTCAGGGCCAGCCTGCGAAATACAGAAGAAATTTCGGGACTGGTTCCTTTGCGTATTCGACTCGCATCCTCTGTAAAAGTTACATCCAGGATATAGTGCTGTCGGTTTTCGCATCCCCAGTGTTGTCGTATCCGTTTGCTTATGTCGCGTACTTTGCAAGGCAGGCTCGTGATAAAAGTTTCCGACGATTCTTCCAGCACTCCGTTGATCTCACGTGATCGATAAATCACTCCGATCGTTTGCATGCCTGGCCAATTCGAGAACACCGATGAATTCTTCGGACAGGGAAGCACACTGACTTCTCGATACTCCTCGCGACCACGGTTAATCTCTCGCTTATGGTGACATCGCATATCCGGATTGTCTTGGTCGAATGCCTCGACAATGGCCTTATTCAGTTCATCTGCAAGGGTTGGTTGATTTCCTTTTGCCACAAAAATGTAGTCTGCATTCTTATCAACAACCGCTTTCGCTGTTTCACGCTGGCAGTGCATGGCGTCTGCTGTGACCACAGATCCCTCCAGATCAAGAACATTGATCAACTCCTGGACTGCAGGGATCTCGTTTGACTTTTCGCTAACGGATGTGAGTCCAAGGGTAAGACGCAGCCCACATGCCCACGCCGATACCGAATGCAGTGGAGATTTACCTGAGGCCGAATCGAACGAGCCACGTAGAGTTTTTCCATCGAACGCAATGGTTTCACCCTTGAGACTCCCTGCTATATCGGCAACCCAACTTTGGAGAGCTGCATAAAACTCGATACTGTCTAGCCTGGCAAAAACACGGCCAAAGGTGTCATGCGAAGGCACACCATTGTCGAGCTTGATGAACCTTCGTATCCAATCGATTTTCGTGTTTCCATAACGCTCAACGTCGGCCCAAGAGTCTGCACCGCAAATAGTAGCACAAAGAGCAATAAAGATCATTTCTTTGAGCGAATGGTTTGCACCGCGATCGACTCGGGGGTCTGTAATATTTTCAAAATGATTGTAAGTTCTTTCCAAGAACGATTGAGCCATGATCACAATCCTTCGCTTGCATTACGAATATACCCACAATCCAAATTGGGTGGGGTTGTCGAAGGTGCTTCCTATGCAATCATTGGACCGAAACCAATCAACGTGCGATTGCCCTTGACTCCTCGGTAAAATTACCGAAGCAGCTCTTGAGAATATCCTTAGCAAGCTGACTTGTGATCCCAGTAACACCGAAGAGCAAGTTAAAAAGCTCATTTATGATCAGTTAAAGGCATTGGCAGGCAATTACGTCGACCCTCAGGCAATTAAGGCACTTGACCTTATCGCCAAACAGTTGGCCGAAAAGGCGTTTAACGAATGCAAGGGAATGACTTGCGAACAGCACAGCTTTCAGCACGGTCCGTCAGCAGGCTACGAAGTTAGTTGTCACTTTAATTTATGCAAAAAACGCCACGGATCTACAACAACGTACAATTTGAGTGGGACCTGTTCCTATAAGTGTATAAAATCGGAAAGGTGTTCGTGCTCGTGCGGGACGTCTATCACGACGCATTTTAGCGGAATTAGCTATACTGTCGAAGACAGTAGGCTATTTTCAAAAAGCTGCGATAACTTTTCAATTGGCACAACGAGGATACTTAAATGACACTTCTGTATCCTATAATGTTTCAAGTTATTTTGTTCTTGATTCCAGCAGAGAATGATGGGTTATTGACAGTACGCAAGTGCTGCAAGGAACTTGAGTCGCTTTATTTATCAAAAACACTCACTGAAACCGAAATCTATTCGTCCCATCAAAGCATCGAAATACAGATTTTTGAGGGACTCAGAAAGACGTCTCCAGAAGACACAATCAAATTCATTGATTTCGATAAGCCACTTGAGGCGTATTTCATTCTCGGTTCGATTTTTTCTACTGAAACTCTAGTGGCTAAACCATTTTTCAATCGCGAAAAGGACAAGTATTGTGTTCATCTTTACAACCGCTGCTTAGACGATTCGTTGTTTCGCGAGCAGTTTACTAAGTATGTAGTTTGGTCAGATATTCTGAAAACCAGTGCAAATGACCCCGCAATCTATATGGCATTCATTGGTCAACTTGCGAAGTATAAACGCGCTGCGAAGGATTCGGATAAAATGGCTTTTTCATCGTTGATGTTTGTCGTCTACTCCGAACTTTTTGGGATATTCGAAGACTATAACTGGCAGAAGTGGGACGAGGCAATGAACGTAGAATTTGCGTCTATGCTTTCCGATCGCCAAGACATTCAGACAAGAATTATCGAAGGCAAGTGGCAGAGATTTCAAGGATATATGTTCCGTGAGCGAAAGGAAAGTGAAAAATCAAACAGGATCAATGTTATTAGCAGAGGAGAAGAAAGAGTGTTGGAAAGGCTTTCAAATCACTCGGACTCATTTTTGCCTATTCTTCCTTTTAATCGTTGTAGCGAATCGTTGATCAAGTTCCTAGAACACGGAACGTGGAACGTGTCCTTCAGAATCGTGGCTTATCGATAGTAAATGCGAAAACGAGATGATGACATGGAAGTGTAAACCCGTCCACAGAATAAGAGATAGACTCAGTCAGTAATGCCCCCGCCCAAGGCGGACGGGTAGCCGGTTGGTCTCTTTGGGTTGATTTGCCGTTTTCTCAATCTTTTCGAATGCGGTTTTTCCAACGGTGTTTTGGATTTCCTATTGTCCAGATCGGTGCCCAGATGAGCAGTTAGATACCGTTTTCGAGCACTTTGTTGCACCGAATTCGGTCTTCGGCTCTCCACTGAGTTTATCTCAGTGGAAGCGTGACTGAGTTGCTACCGCCAGCGCAAGTCGCACACCCACCATTTCCTCCGTCTGGCCTGCGGCCAGACGGAGGAAATGGTGGGAAGTTATAAAGGGGCAACGTACTGTAGCCACTCAGTCAGCGCTCCATCGGCACGGGGCGGAAGGATCGGTCGCATGGGGGATGCGGCATTCATTGGACTTCGGGCATTGTTGTGATCAATGCAATGCACTTAAGTAGGGCTGTCTGATGACGCTGGTAGCGTCAACCGTGTGCTAGCGCACGTCGGCTGATTGATCCTAATCGCGTGCTGGCGCACGGCGTCAACCGGTGCTAGCGCACGTCGGCTCATGGCAGCGGTAATTGGACCATCGACAGTTGAAAGCTACTCACACGAGTCAACGAGCAAATAATTTTGACCCACTATCGAGCAATTAGAATTGACCCGGGGGGGGCTAGAGTTTCTTCTTTCTTGCGAGTCTTTTGATTGGAGGGTTCGGATTGCAATCGTGCGGCCCCGTTTGTGATCTACTTACTTCTGAGATCCAGCATTCTTGCTGCCACTCATTCACTTCTCTCTTAACCGGTAACTATCCCCGCGTAGTTTGACCACCGTACTGCGATGGAGCAGTCTACTCCGGCTAGGCACGACTTTCTAATAACATAGCTATGGCATTGAATAGCCAAAATCGCCGTCAATTGAGCGGTCTAGCCGCTTTTTGGTTGCACTGCCCTCGTCGACCTTTTTCTTGGCAGGTCAAAACGAGTTTACCGCTTGAAATAGCAGAGATCATTGATCCATTCACTCGCTGGGGACACAAATCCGGTCAAATCGACCTCTATTACAAGTGGATGGCATATATTGGTTACGATTTCTGTTTGGTATCCCGGAGAGATTTAGGCTTGTAGCCGGAGGAGAGCGAATGCGACACCTCCGGTTGGGGCAACCCTGTCGTAACTAACAGGCCCGATTGCGTCCACTCTTTTTCGCCTCATAGAGCTTCTCATCAGCTAGGGCAATCAGTTGCTCTGGCTTTTCAGGGCGATCTAGAGAACTGAATTCGGCAACCCCCAAGCTGATTGTGATCGGTAATACCCCGACCGCCGTCGAAAACGGTTCTGCCGCCACCGCAGCGCGACATCTCTCGGCAACAGCAAACCCCTCTTCGTAATTGACCCCTGCCAGCAAGATTGCAAACTCTTCTCCGCCATATCTCGCGAAAACGTCATGCTGCGCAACAACTTCCCCAACCCGCGTACCAAGTTCTCGAAGCACCTCATCGCCAGCCAAGTGTCCGTGCGTATCGTTTACTGATTTAAAGTGATCGATATCAAGTAGAATGAGAGTCAATGGCAAACCACGATGCTCCGCTTTGCTAAACTCTCTGCCTATAACGTCGATGAAGTACCGTTTGTTAAAGGTTCCGGTAAGAGCATCTCTTGTCATCATCGAGTAGACCGTCTCGTGATACTGGAGTTCGATAGAGTTGCTGGAGAGAAACTTATAAATGAAGCTTCCAAACTGCACACAATCCCCAGACGCGAGGAACGCTTTTTCAACTAGAACATCGTTAACGTGGGTACCGTTAGTACTCCCCAAATCGACGACTGTGTATCCGTTTTCATGTCGCTCAATTCTCGCATGCCGTCGCGAAACCGATTGGTCATTCACGACCATGTCAGATGTCAGATCTCGGCCTACTATCAATCCATCTTGGGTCAATTCCACGAGCCGTCGGTTTAAATCAAGTGGATAAATTTGAAGCAAAAATCCTGCACTTGGATCGCTAGGCTTTGTCGAAACGGTAGGGGTGGCAAGCGTGCGTTCCCAAGTTAGCGGGCCAAATGCTGTAGTCATTTTCTATGACAACTCCAAACTTCGATTTGCGATTCAAACAGCGAATTGCCACAGCGACAATACGCAATCCTTGACGCCGTAGCATGGCTTTCTGTGCCAATGAGGTGGCTTAGAGTCGTTTGATTTTGCGCCGCAAATTGACCGACGAAGCAATCTGAACCGATTGTAACGATTGCAGGGGCGGATCAGGCTCTCGAGATCCAAGTCTAAGCTGGGGGTAACCCTAGCGCCCTTCTCCAGCCACTCAATTGACCTAGATGAATGCTTTCATGATTTAGCATGAGGTAGGTTACCGCAACACCTCGGCAACCCCAACGCGTTTGCCATCGCTCCAGCGGCAAGCCCATGCTCCACACATCAGGATCTACATTTCCCAAAGCGGAGAAGACCGCCTCTTTACTTTTCTCTAATTCCTCAATGATCGCATTCTTGGCTGGATAAATAGACCGATCCATTTGAGGTGAAGACTTCATGCCATAAGGATTATCGATCGGATCAATAATCTCTCCGTTCGAAATCAATCCCGCAATAATGGGGCGGTAGGTTTTCAAATGACACAACACCCATGCAGCATGGTTTAATGGCTTAGGAAGGCTTCCCGAGGGCTGCGCTACCATTTGAGAATCTTCAATATCAGCGACTAAAGATAGAAGATAACTATGATTCTTTTCGAAACCATGCCACAAGCCCTTTACCAGTGGATCCATTTATTGTCCTTGATTTTGTTCGGAGAATTCGACTGATTACAGTAGACCAAACATTTTAGCAAAGGATCGTCCCCCGTGACCATGCGGTTGTAGAATCTATTAGAATGAGGCCAACAAAGGTGGATGAGCCCAAAAAACCTATGCATAAACGATTGTTCACCGAGCCCTTCGAACGTAAAACGACCAAGAGATTGCGATTATGGAAATCATTTTCATGCTGCTCGGGTTCGCCGTATTTGTGGGAATGTTCGCCGTAGTTGGCCACGCTATTTGGGTTATTCTGGCCGCGTTCGTTCGTGTTTTAACGGGAACCCCAAGCAAGCCAACAAGCGTTTCCACGACGAATTCTGCTGAAAGTGACATTGCCCAAAGCTATTTGGCGATCGATCGACTTTACCGAGGCAAAGTGATCTCTGCCGAATCGTTTCAGCAATCATGCTCGATATTAGAAAACGCCGCAACTCAACAGGGAATCGAACTGCCGTGGATCCCGTCGAAACGAATTGCGCAATCTCCGATTATCGCAGAATACACAACTACCCCATCGTTGCCTCCGGCTTCGTTGGATAACGTCGAGTCGCCATCGTTTACTTCGCTAAACACAGAAGGTACTGCAGAACAAACAAAGCAACAGTTGGAGCCATCTAGGGAAATACATCCTCTCGAACAAGAGTATTCTCCATCAGCTCCGCCGCTGATAGATTCCCTCGCAACGCAAACAAGAAAAACGCTTGGCAATGTTCTTCAACAATTCCTTAGTGAAAAGAATATTCATTGGGGAGAACTCGTTAGTGCGTTGCTTATTGTTGGCAGTGCTGTCGGTTTGATATTGAGCCTCAGAACGGAATTGAATCGCTTGATACCGATGTTTCCGTCAGTGCTTTTCTTTCTTGTAACTCTCGCCATCCACTTAGCTGGTTTCTACACCCTGAATCGATGGAAGCTCCCGTCAACCTCCAGAGGCTTACTGGTCTTAGGTTCGGTCATGATGTGCGTTACGTCATTAGCTACCGTGCTGCTTACCGAACAATCGAGTGCACCGGTGAATGCTATGGTTCCTCTGGTTGTTGGAGCAACAGGTTTTAGCGTCTTATCGTACCTTTCCAGTGCCAGCCTATTTCCAGGGATGAGACCTTTGTGGACTATTGCAGTCACATCAAGCGGTGTTGCTCCTCTCATCTTGGGACGCTGGCTGGAACCAGAGATTCTTTTGGATCAACTAAAATGGGCGAGTAATGCAGCTGTACTAGGTCCGTTCATCGCAGTAATGGGTTTGATGGTTCACCATTTCGGGTTTCGTGATCGTGCTGCCTTAATTTCTCTTCGTTCGCAGCTTAGATTGCTTGGCATCACCTTTGTAGGCTCACTCTTTTCTGGCGGATTGATATTATTCCTGCTTAAAGGAACACCGGGAGGTTTGATATCTTTATCATTGATGCTTTCGGTTCTTGGTGGACTGTTAGTTTGCGCCGGCTCGATCGTTTCCTTTAAGAGCAATGATGCCGATTCGCGATTAAGCGCTGAGCTAAGCGAATCCTTGATCGATCGCGTATCGGTCATAGGTAGCGCGGTTTCGTTTCTGGGTGCCGGAATAATGATCCTATCTCTAGGTAGCGCTTGGAACAGCTCTCAGCTATTTTTGGAAACGGCCTGCTTCAATACAATCGTTAGCTTCGTTCTAGTCTTCTTGTGGCGAAATCCAACTCTAACGGCTATCGCCTCAGCCTTTGGGACGATCTCATGCTTGCTTCTCGTACACCGATTTTCGGGCAACTTTCCGACGCCCAACATGCGAACGGGCTGGTTACTCCAAGCTCTCGGAACAGTTCGCAGCTCGGGGACTTTTCTTGTATTGGCTGGCATCTATGGCGCACTCTCCGTTAAGTCAAATCACAAACATCAAGTTATCTTGCTCATTTCCGGCGCGCTCACGGGCACGGCTGGTCTTGCGGTAGCAGGCTATTTGGGGTGCACAGCGACGGCTCTGGGACCACACGTATTCTCGATAACCTGTTTTGCCATCGTCGGCCTGGCCATCACATTGCTATGTCCCATCCGAGCAAGAATGGAACCGGCCGTGATCGGAAGCGTGTTCTTATTATTCGCCTGGTTCATGTTAGCAAGGCCCACAACTATGCTCAGTGCTCGGTGGGGCATCAACACTTCGTTTATCGAGGACTTTACAGCGTTTACACTTTCTGGCCATGCGATCACGACTGTGTTGATTGCCGGGGTCATAAGTTTGTTTCGCACAGAATCGATTGGCTCGCGATCTTTGCCGTTCATCGCCCAGCAATTACGAGAGCCTCGCATGGAGAGATGGATAAGCGATTCGGGATTGATTTCCACAACCGCGTGCATTCCTCTTTTAATTCGTGTTGCACCTACCATCCACTGGTTGTGGCAAGCATCCCTTTTGGCACTACTGGCCCTTATGTGCTGGGTTGGTTGGCTTATCGGGCGTGGAAATGTGAGAGAATCGCTCGGATGGTTTGCAAGCGGCTGCTCCCTTTGCTTCTTCGTGGCGTTGGGGATAGATCGTTCGGTACCATCAGGCGTTCTGGTCAGTTCTAGCTTATCGATCGCGATTGCTTGCGTTTTCTTACTCGGAACCGCATGTTCGATACTCTTATCGCGTCCTGCTCGAATTGCTTGGTCAAACATCAAGCTCAAGGCTTGGGGGACGACTTTCGGAGACGGACTTCTCATAGCCATCAGTTTTTTATTCTTAACTCATTTAATCGTTGAGTCGAGAGATTGGTGGCAGTCCGTTACGTCCTCTCGAAGCAATGCCAGTGTGTGGACCATTGCGATTCTTTTGCTTTTTATCTGCGCGATAACGCTCACTGCGTTGCGACAGTGTTCGCTTTACATCTGGCTAACAGGTGGCATGAGTACGACTGTCGTTTTTACTTTATTCGGCATTTGGTCAGTACAAGGTGGCGACGAAGTGGCCTTTGTATATCTGCTCTTGGGTGCTCCACAATTGGTCGCTGGGATTGCAAACGCCATCGATGTATATCGACGAAAACAACCAGTCACTGGCTTCGCTGCTAAAGGGCGTTATGAAACAGTGGTAGCATCAGGCACCATTCTGTTTTGGTCCTTGGTGACTTGTGTAGGTTATTTTGCGAATCAAGAGGACCCGCTCACCCGAGCTTGTGGGCTATGGTCTCCAGTAGGGGGATTGTGGGTTGCTGTTGGTTTGCTTTCGTTTTGGCTTGCTAGCCACGTTGTACATCGACGTCAATTTGTCGTCTTTTTGTTGATTGGGACTCTGTTCGTATCATGGAATTTGCCGACAGCTATCGCAAGAACTTTTGTAACCAAGCTTGACGCCACCACGAGCTTCTCGTTGTGGATTGTTGGCGTCGCAATACAAATTCTTGCCGTTTCATGGTTCGTATTGAGGGGAATTCAACTTTCCGGCATTATTCGGCGTTGCCTTAAACTGGACGAACTATCAACCCAAGGTGAGGCAAGACGAGCATGCTGGAACTATGTTAACTTGATGAGCCTCGGTTTGGGATTCTCGTGTTTACTCGTTGCCATTTTGTCCAAGAATTCAGAAGTGGTGCGACTTCAAGCGTTAGCTGTGGCTTTGCTTGCCTTTGCGAACGGGCTTTTAGTTAGACGTGTGAAGGAGGAGTTGTCATCAACGTATTTGCCTGTGATACCGGCACTTCTAAATCGCTATCTAATCGTGATTTTCGTATCTTTGTTTATGTTGTTTGCGGTTTGGGCTCGTTTGGAGAATCTAGATTCAACCGTTCTCGTATCGAGGCGCATTTTACGAACTGCGGCCGTCATGGTCGCCTCGACCATCGGCATCGGAATCGCCTATGCATTGCTAAGTCGGTTTAAAACGAACGACGTTGCAATCGAGGCAGACTCGACAAGCAAAGCAACCACAGAACAACCTGGTAGTTTCTTGTTTTTGCGCAGCCGCTTGGGGCTTAAATCCGCCGGTAGAGCGACCAAAGAAAGCTGGGCAGAAACACTTGGCAATACCTGGATCGGTGCAGCAACGCTTGCAGTGACCTTTCTCTTTGTAGGCTTTGTTGCGATTTTGATTACCACTAACCCACGACTTAAATCGGTAACAGAGCTGATTGCGAAGGACATCTTTGCTACGGAGGCATTGTGGCTTGCGGTGCTGTCAGGTGTATGGTCAGTGCAGCTGATTGTTCAAGCCGTCCGAGCTACTTGGAACGTAGCCCAGTTTTCTTCTTCGATACGAAGCGCATATGTTTATGTCGCCGAATTAGCGATCGTCCTAGCCGGGGCTATTCTCGTTTCCATTTTCCCCGAATGGTTTCGATTGCCTATGCGGGAATACTGGCCGATTTTAATGCTGATAACAGCAGTCGTCGTACAAGGTATAGCGATGTTTTTGAAACGGGCTGGTGTTACGACAGTCGGAGATCCTCTCCATAACACGAGTTTGTTATTGCCATTGTTCGCTCCTCTAGCAATGCTTTTTATCGCGACAGAAGCCTCGCTCGAAATGGTCCTAGCCTTAGGAGCATTGTTCTATTTCTTCTTGGGAGCGACCGAGCGATCTCGCCAATTGGCGATGATTGGTGGAACGCTCGCTAACGGAGCGTTGTTGAGTTTTTGGACCAGATTCGAGTCCTTGGATTTTACGGAACATCCACAGTTATGGTTGATCCCCCCGGCCGCTTCTATCGCATTGGCAACCCACGTCGAGCGAGATCGCATTCCCAAAGAGGCAGCCTCGTGGCTTCGCTATTTGTGCATGGCAACGATCTTTTGCAGTTCTAGCAGCGAAATACTCATTCAGGGATTAGGTCGAAGCCTTTGGCCCCCGATGGTGTTAATGATCCTTAGTCTGTTGGTAGGCTTCTTAGGAATCGCATTTCAGGTTAAGTCCTATTTATACAGCAGCCTTTTGTTCACCTTATTTGCCATAGTGGCTATGGTTGCACACGCACAGCAGAGCGTTCAGCATACATGGCCATGGTGGGTGCTTGGGATCTCACTTGGTATAGGAATTATGGTCCTATTCGCCATGTTTGAGCGCAAGAGGGACCAGCTAACCAAGTTGTCGGAACGGTTAAAAAGCTGGGAATAGCCCTAATAGCGAATCGCCCCTCTGTGATGAGAGGGAAATTGATTTTGAGGGCATTGCGGTAACCGTAGCGACGATCTCCTCAACATTTCCATCTATTTGGCTCGGAGCAATCCTCCGCCATCGATTCCGGCTTGACATCCGCACACAATCCTAAATCATTTGCGGTTAGAAATTTAGGATCCCACGAACCCAACTCTTGCCATTGTCTGAAGGTTGTTGATGAAGATTCACGAATATCAAGCGAAAGAGCTTTTCCGCAAAGCTCAGGTCCCCGTTCTCGCCGGTTTTGTCGCCCGAACCCCAGAAGAGGCCAAATCGGCTTTCGAAAAGCTAGGCGGCCCGATAGCGGTTGTTAAAGCCCAGGTGCACGCGGGTGGTCGAGGAAAAGGAACCGTTACCGAGGTTCCTTCGCAGCGTGGTGTTCAATTGGTCAAGTCTGGTGACGAAGCAGCGACTGTCGCCAAGAATTTGATCGGAAATCACTTGGTCACCGTCCAAACTGGTGCTGGGGGTTCCGTCGTCAACCAAGTCTTCGTTGAGCAAGGCTGCAAGATCGCTCGCGAGCTTTATCTCGCGGTGGTTGTCGATCGAGCTGCCATGAAGCCGCTACTCATGGTAAGCAGCGAGGGTGGAGTAGAAATTGAAAAGGTCGCAGCCGAAACACCTGAAAAGATTCTTCGCGAACACTTCGATCCCAAAGTCGGTTTGCAGAGCTTCCAAGTTCGCAAGCTATGCAAAAAGCTAGGCATTTCCGGAGATGCTGCAAAGAGTGCAGACTTCTTCATGAAGAGCCTAAGCCGGTTGTTCGTTGAGCTTGATTGCTCCATGGCTGAGATCAATCCACTCGTGATTACCGAAGACAACAAAATGATTGCTTTGGATGCGAAGATCACTTTTGACGACAATGCCATGTACCGTCACCCTGACCTTAAGGAATTGCGAGATCTCGCGGAAGAAGAACCCGCCGAAATCCGTGCCGCCAACACAGGTCTTAGCTATGTTAAGCTCGATGGTAACATCGGCTGCTTGGTTAATGGGGCAGGTTTGGCCATGGCAACCATGGATATCATCAAGCATCACGGCGGCGCTCCAGCAAACTTTTTGGATGTTGGTGGAGGAGCCAATACTCAACAAGTTACGGAGGCATTCCGAATTATCTTGTCCGATCCAAATGTTAAGGCCATTTTGGTCAACATCTTCGGCGGTATTGCTCGCTGCACCACGATCGCGCAAGCCATCATTGAAGCATCGAAGGAAGTTGGGTTCTCAGTTCCACTAGTCGTTCGACTAGAAGGAACAGAAGTTGAAGAAGGAAAGAAAATGTTGAGGGAGAGCGGATTGGCAATCATTTCCGCAGACGATCTCACCGACGCAGCCAAGAAGGTCGTCGCTTCTATCTCCTAACTATTGAATCCACAACCCAATCGAAAGAATCACAATTATGAGCATTTTGATCAACAAAGAGACCCGAGTCATCTGCCAAGGAATTACCGGTAAAGCAGGAGCCTTTCACACGAAAGGTTGTAAAGAATACGGCACAAAAATGGTTGGCGGGGTAACACCCGGCAAGTCGGGAGAAACCGTTGAAGGGCTGCCAGTCTTTGACACCGTCGAGGAAGCAGTCAAGCAAACTGGCGCTAACGCAACCATGATTTTTGTTCCACCAGCTGGAACGGCAGACGCCATTCTCGAAGCTGTGGATGCTGGCATCGAAGTTATCTGTGCGATTACCGAAGGTGTTCCTGTTCTCGACATGGTTACCGTTTACGATCGCGTTAAGCGAAGCAATTCGATCCTCGTCGGACCAAACTGCCCAGGGGTTATCACTCCTGGCGAATGCAAGATTGGCATTATGCCAGGCTATATTCACAAACCAGGCAAAGTCGGGATCATGTCACGCAGCGGCACGCTAACTTACGAAGCCGTCTGGCAAACGAGTGGACTGGGATTCGGCCAGTCGACTTGCGTCGGTCTAGGAGGAGATCCAATCGTCGGCACCTCTTATATCGATGTCTTCGAACGATTTCAAAATGACGACCAAACCGAAGTCATCCTCATGATCGGTGAAATCGGTGGCGATGCCGAAGAAAAAGCAGCAGAGTACGTTAAGAACCATGTGACCAAGCCAGTGGCCGCGTTCATCGCGGGCCGTACGGCTCCTCCAGGAAAACGCATGGGGCATGCTGGTGCAATCATCACCGGCGGCAAGGGAACAGCAGCTGAAAAAGTCGCAGCCCTGGAAGCCGCAGGCATTGCTGTCGCTGATTCCCCGGCAGACATGGGTGCAGCTGTTGCTCGTGCTCTAAAGAACAAGAAATAGCACCGAAGCGGTCGCAAAGACCTAGTGCAATCCTTTGAAAATGAGGTCGAGTTAGCGTTAGTTGGCTCGACCTTGTTCATTGAGTGGGTCCATTCACCAATCGATTATTTGACTGTTATGGTACCATCGTGAGTCGCTACAAAAGACAGATCGCGTTCTCTGAAATCGGTGAGTCGGGCCAAGAGTTGCTGAAGCAAGCAACCGTAGCTATTTGCGGAGTGGGAGCACTCGGGTCTGCTGTTGCGGAACGTCTTTGCCGAGTGGGAATTGGAAAGCTCGTCCTGATCGATCGCGATTGGGTCGAACTAGATAACTTGCCACGCCAAACTCTTTACACTGAAGAAGATGCGCTAAATGCGATCCCCAAAGCGATCGCCATCACAGAACATTTAAAACGCATCAACTCGGAATGTGTTGTAGAACCCCACGTATGCGACCTAGACGTGGACAATATCCATGCGTTGTTTTCAGACGCATCAGTCATCATCGACGGAACTGATAACTTTGAAACGAGATATCTTGTCAATGACTTTGCATGTCAAAACGATATACCCTGGGTACATGCGGGAATCGTAGGTGCGTCAGGCCAGTCCATGACTATTGTACCTGGCAAGACAGCTTGTTTTCGTTGCTTGATCCCTGAGCCACCACCGGCTGAACAGATGCAAACATGCGATTCAGCAGGAGTGATCGGACCGGCAGTAGGGATCATTTCCAATTGGCAAGCTTTAGAGGCGATGAAGCTTATCGTTGCAGGGCCTGATGCAATAGACGGAGCGCTCCGTCAATTCGATCTGTGGAGTGGAAATATCAGAAAGTTAAAGCTAGCACGAAATCGCAAGAGTGAGAGCCAACCCGGCTGCTTAACGTGTGAGCAAGGCATTTTTGATTTTCTCGACGGTCGATTTCAAACGCAAGCGAGAGCGATGTGCGGTCGAAACGCAGTTCATTTACATGCAGCAAGAAATGAGCCGCTTCGATTGGAGTCAATCGCAGAGCGATTATCTAAGGAATGTGACATTAAAGTGTTGCCCTTTATGCTTCGATTCGATTTAGATGGATTGACATGGAGTGTATTTCACGATGGACGAGCGGTATTAACAGGAACAGAAGACGTTGATCTCGCACGCAAGCTTTACGCACGGCGCATCGGTTCGTAAATTCCACACGATTGATAACGAAAGCTACCTACTGAGACAATACTTGCTATGGAGTGACATTGATCTACTTTTAGGAATCGATTGCACTCATGCGTTCGTCTACAAAAGGGGGCCCATAAGTCGTGCGAGCCGTTCGCCGAAGGTTGTAAGGAAGGGGCGTTTGGACCACTGTGCAGCATCTATGATTTCGGATTGATCCAGATAACTCTGCTGTAATTGTCTAAGACTACTTGTGAATTGGGAATCGTAGACCGCCAAGGTAATTTCAAAGTTCAATCGAAAGCTACGCGGATCCATATTCAGCGAGCCAAATAAGCTCACGTTGCCGTCTATAGTAACACTCTTGGTATGCAACAGTCCCCCAGAGAACTTGGCAATGAACACGCCTGATTGCATCAATTCGTTCTTAAATGCCTGACTAGCCCAGCGAACCAATATTGAATCGACTTTCGCGGGCAAGATGACAATCACCTTGACCCCGCGAATCGCTGCTGAAGCCAGAGCCATTTGCAGTGCTTCGCTGGGCACGAAGTAAGGAGTGGTAATGATCAATTCCCGCTTGGCGGTATAGATCGCAGTTATCAATAAACGTTCGATCGCTTCCACCCGATAAGCAGGACCCGATGGAAGAGCCTGGATGATAGTGTTGCCGACTTTTCGAACAGGCTGATCACCTGAGACGTCTGGTAAATCAGGTCCGGTTGAGTCGGTCTCTATATACCAATCTGCTTGAAACGTCACAGCCAGCGACTCAACTGCGGGACCTTCGATTCGGGTCATTGCGTCGATCCATTGGCCAACGTTAGCTTCTCTTTTAAAATAGCGGGGATCAACTAAATTCAGACTACCCGTCCACGCCACCTGGTCATCGATCAAAACGATCTTGCGGTGCAATCTGAGGTCGAATCGGACGAAAAGAATTCTCCATATGCCGCCAGGCAATGCGGATTGGATTTGCACTCCAGCCTGACGCATTCGCTTCGCCTCTGAGCTTCGCAAGAAGCGACGGCTTCCCATGTCGTCCAACAACAATCTGCAGACAACACCACGCGATGCAGCTCGTTCCAAAGCCTCTGCAATCTCCAGCACTCTGCCTGCATGATGCCAAATGTAGAATTCTAAATCACAATTGACTTTCGCATTGTTGATGTCTTCGATGAGCTTATCAAAGACAGTTTGCCAATCACTAAACAAAACGAATCGATTACCAGGTAACGCGGGGACGTCGAACATCCTGTGCCCAGCTCTGGCAATCATCTCACAATCCTCATGAGGTCCTTGCCAATCGACACGCAGATCGGGGCGATCTAGAGCATGGTAACGTCGACGCGTTGCCCCCCTAAGCCCTTTGACGAGCTTTTCGCGTTTGGAACCGAGCCGCAATTCCCCGATAAGAAGATAAATAATAGGTCCGATTGCAGGGAGAAGAAACATGACCGATATCCACGAGAGAGTCGCCCCCACAGAGCGATTACTCATAATGATTCGGGCAACCAACAATCCCGTCACGATGATATGAACCAACAGGATGAGCCAGGTCCAAAACAACGGCTCATCCTGCTCCAGCGTTTCGATAAGTGTATCTACCGTGGATTGGCTCATTTAACCGCAGGATCTGGGAGAAGAGTTTTTATGATATGAAAGGCAACACCGCGAATCGACGCCCCGCCGTTGTGGAATCTTAAGCCCTGAAATTCAACAGATCGGAGCGGCCGGTGTGTATGACCGAAATAAACATCTTGAACTCCCGTCTCCGCGTTCAGGCCTTGTTCGTCCAGATATCGATAAACCTTCTTAAGCACCCACCTGTGACGACGCGCAACATTAGCAACCAAACAGTGCAATTTCGCTTGCACAGCCGCATCGTAAAGCCAGTGTCGATAGGCCATAGGCAGTGGCTTGTCCTCGTGTTTCCGTCTCCGTGCGTCAATATCTTGGTGATCCAACCCTCCATCGATCACATCACCGTGCAGGAACACGCATGATCCCAACCGAAGCAAATGTGGTTGCCACTGCAAATTCGGGTGCTTAAAGGAAAGCCTATCCAGCTCCAATACAAAGTCTGGATGCGAGTCGTGATTACCGAGAAGATAATAAAAGGAACAGTCTTGGTGGCTGGAAACAAGCCTCTCCAACCAGCCGACAGCTTCGCTAACAGATGATTTCAACGTCGAGTAGCGGCTCCATTTGAAATCGAAAATATCTCCTCCAAGGATGATTGTGTGCGCCTGCTGGGCACATTTGTAGATTTCGGATTCGTGAGCGGGGGCGGTTGATCGGCTTGATAACAAGTGCAAATCAGACAGAAAAAAACTTGGTCTACCGCTCTGCTGCTGAATGTCGGATCGATTGTGATCGTTGATTGGTTTCATTCGAGCTAATGGCTGAACGCAAAAGGGAACTGGTAATCATCGAATTTAAAACAAGCAAGCACCGCCGGAGCTAGCATTATCAAAATTGCACCCAGGATGCCATGTACCTTGCTACTCCCTTCATTGTACCGTACTTAAAGCTGCTAAGAAGGAAGTGACGTGTGTCAATGTGTCAAAGTACGCCTGTTGTTCGAGCTATCGTAACGATCTGTCACGGCCTAAGTGGGGTAAAAAAAAATTTTCAGATTAGCTGCAGGCAGTCCCGTATA
Source organism: Pirellula sp. (assembly GCA_046344995.1). GTDB lineage: Bacteria > Planctomycetota > Planctomycetia > Pirellulales > Pirellulaceae > JBKCUI01. The sequence continues at coordinate 21,402 of JBKDKR010000043.1, read as the reverse complement.
TCGATCATGAATGAAGAAACCTTGAGTAATCGCTGGCCCCTTGAGGTTAATCTCAAGGTATTGTTGCCTGATTTTTTTCATTCGGAACGGACTTTGCGGATTCTCACCAAAAGCAGCCGCGACTGCCGCAACGCGTGTGCAGCGATTTTCTAGTTGGTTGCGAATTGAAATTGGTACAAGGAGTAGAAAACATGGCAACGCTGTCGCCTCAACGACCCAAGTCTCAATCTTCGTCGTCCGATCCGTTTTCAATGTTGAGAAAAGAGATTGACGATCTGTTCTCAAATTTCTGGGGTGCCAGCAATGGCCTCACCAAGATAGAGTCCTCGTCGCTAGCGATTGACGTGATTGACAATGACAAATCGCTGGTCGTAAAGCTTGATGCACCTGGCATGAAGCCGGATGACTTTCATATTCAGGTTCACGGTAATGTTTTGTCGGTTACCGGTGAACGCAAGGAAGAAAAGGAGTCCAAAGAGAAGACTTACTACAAAATGGAGCGTCGGTACGGATCGTTTGCTAGGACGGTAACGCTGCCATGCGAGGTCAATGATTCGGAAGCTGCTGCGGAGTACAGCCACGGGGTACTAACGCTAACTTTGCCCAAATGCGAAGCTGCCAAGCCCAAGAAGATTCCGGTCAAAGGCTAGTCTTGACGATTCGTTAGGAAACGAGCCCCGAGAGGCTTGCGAACCGAAAACTCAGATTGGCCCCGGCGGATTTGAGATGCAAGAACAATTTGAAACACGAGCGAACGGTCCCCTCTATCGGACCGTTCTCTCTTTTTAGAAACTCAATGATTGGTTCGCTCATAACCAACAACTCCTCCGAACTGGCTCAAGGAATCCAACATGACAACCGAACCTGAACGCGTAAAAAGAAAGTATTTGTTGACGGAGCGGCAATTCTGGATTCTAACAGCCGTGTTGGCTATTGTAATAGTTCTTATAACTCGCAAGCTACTTGCTAACTAACGCTTACTTTGGGGTGTCGATTCATGAGCTTGAAACCAGAGTCGCTCCTTAATTCATCAGCCTACCCACATTCGGCCCCCGAACCGGTCGAGTTAATTGAGACTCACATATCGTGGGTCTTTTTGGCGGGTCATTTTGCTTACAAGATAAAGAAACCAATCGTTAATGGTTTTCTTGATTACAGTTCGCTAGAAAAGCGACATGCTGCATGCGTCCATGAATTGAATTTGGGCAAACGGTTCGCGCCGGAATTATATGTCGATGTCGTCCCTATCACGATCGAGGAGGGCATATGTCGTGTGGATGGTGACGCAAACCCTGTCGATTTTGCAGTACGCATGAGACGATTTTCGTCCGAATCACTCTTGAGTAAACGCTTGGTATCAGGAGTTGTTTCCGAACAAGAAATAGAGCAGTTAGGGAAAAGCATTGCGCGATTTCATAGCAGTGCCACAATTGCCACAAAAGAGAGATCGGGAGGATTGGAATCCATTTACAATCGAGCCTTGGAGAACATCGAATCGCTAAAGCAATCGCAACTATTACCTGACACTGCAACACTACTTCAGATTGAACAGTGGACTATCTCTCAATGGCCAACCTTGCGTGAACGCTTTCTGATTCGAGAGCAATTAGGTTGGGTTAGGGAATGCCACGGAGATATGCACTGCAACAATGTTGTCTATTTTCGGGATAACTGGACATTGTTCGACGGTATTGAGTTCAATGATGAACTCTCGTGTATCGACACTGTGAGTGATATCGCATTTCTTGTCATGGATTTAATCGAACGAAAAGAGAAGGGCCTCGCGTGGCTAATGCTGAACGCATATCTCGAAGAATCTGGGGATTATCACGGTTTGTCGGTTTTGAAATGGTACCTAATTTATCGCGCCATGGTCCGCGCAAAGGTGGCCATAATGCGAGCAGAACAAGTTCCTGAAGCCGATCCCGAACATCGACGGGAGATAGAATCCGCGATCAATTACCTGAATCTAGCGTTTGATTTCACTTCAAATCGACAACCTCAACTTTGGATCACCCATGGCTTTAGTGGCAGCGGTAAGACACACGGCAGTCGCTGGGCGATTCGTGACCTCGGGATGATCCGCCTTCGATCGGACGTGGAACGTAAGCGATTGTTTCATCTGTCCCACGCCGAGATTGGATCGCACATCACCCCCAAGGATCGGCAGGATCTGTATAGTGTCAGTGCTACCGAAGCGACGTATCGCTCCCTTTGGAGTTTATCTCGTGAGTTGCTTCAAGGCGGCTTTTCCGTGTTGGTCGACGCGACTTTTCTAAAGCAAGCGGAACGTAAACGATTTAGCGATCTCGCAAAAACGTTAGAGATCCACTTCAGGATTTTGAGCTTTCAGAACCACGTCAGTATGCTTGAGCAGCGAATTCGTGATCGCAAATTATTAGGGATAGATGCTTCCGATGCAGACGTCGAGGTCTTACATAAGCAAATCAAAAATCATGATCCACTTAACGAGTCGGAGCAGCAATTTGTTCAATAGCTGCTCCACAATCTCCTCGCAGGATCCGCGAAGCTAATTTAGAACCAACCCGCAGCCACCAAGCTATACCGCACAACAAGTCCGGCGACGACGACACTTACCATGCTCATCAGCTTGATCAAGATGTTTAGGCTAGGGCCACTCGTATCTTTGAACGGATCTCCAACGGTATCCCCGACGACCGCCGCTTTGTGAGCTGGTGATCCTTTTCCACCGTGGACGCCTGATTCAATATACTTCTTAGCATTATCCCATGCTCCACCAGAATTGGCCATGAACACGGCCAAACAGAAACCGGTCGTGAGAGATCCTCCAAGCAACCCTAGTACACCGCCTACGCCGAATAACAATCCAACTCCGATTGGTAGTGCCAGTCCAATTACACTGGGCCAGAGCATTTCGCGCTGAGCCGCTTTGGTGCTAAGTTCAATCGGACGGGCGTAATCCGGTTTTTCCGAGCCATCTAAAATACCTGGACGCTCTTTTAATTGACGCCGTACTTCAATAACCATTCCTTGTGCCGCTCGCCCAACAGCTTGCATGGTCATCGCACAGAACAAAAACGTCGCCATTGCTCCCAAAAACATCCCGATAAGAACTCGTGGATTCAAAAGGGTTGCGTCGTAATACGTCATGAAGTCTCGCAGAGTTGCCGACTTAACCGAGACTAGGGTGTCGCCGGTCGAGGTAAATGCAAGACTGCTTTCGGAAACGCTTACGAGATCTGGCGTGAGGGAAACAGGCGAATCGGTTACCTTGACCGCCTCCCAATTCGCTTGAACCTTTGCTTTCTCAAGCTGCGTTGGCAAAACAAGATAGGGGATATTCGCCGAGCCTTGTCGTTGAACAACTAGATTGTTCGAAACCTTATAAAGACCATCTTCGGAAACTTGTGCTGCAACCGAATCACCCCATCTCATAAATCCATCTCGGACACCTTCGACGTAAGCTGCGAGCAACGCGAGCGCAGTAAGTGCTGCGGATCCAATTGCGAATCCTTTTCCGGTAGCAGCTGTCGTGTTACCAAGAGCATCGAGAGCATCTGTTCGAGTCCGAACGAATTCAGGTAGCTCTGACATTTCTGCATTCCCACCAGCATTGTCTGCGATAGGTCCATAAGCATCGGTGGCTAACGTAATACCCAGTGTGCTCAACATGCCTACCGCCGCGATACCAATCCCGTAGAGCCCAAGCGTAAAGTACTGGATGTCATTAAACCGCCCCCCAGTCGCAAAACCAAAAGCAGTCATGCTAGCGACGCAAATAACTACGATGGGAAACCAAACGCTTGCCATTCCGTCCGCGATCCCTCCGATAATAATCGTTGCAGGGCCGGTAACGGCTTGGTCCGCTAATCGTTTCGTTGGTTTGAACTCCGTGCTTGTGCAGTACTCCGTCCATTTTCCAATCAGCCAACCTGCCCCGAGACCAGATATGATACTAAACGCAATGCCCGGTACACCATATAAAAGTGTTCCCGGCACTCGCGGCATCAGCCAATAAGCCAGACCAAATGAAGCGATAATCACCAACAACGACGACAGATTGATACCGCGTGATAACGCTGCCAGCAGCGATTTTTGCGATGTGTCTTCACCGGTTCGGATCGCGTAAATCCCTAGAATAGAAAGCAATATCCCCACGGCGGAAATCGCGAGAGGCAACATGAACGCGGCGAGCTGAGCACCAATAGCGTCCTCTCCGCTTGGCACCAAGCTGCCTGATGCAAATGCCGCAACCCCCAAAGCACCAGCTGCGAGTATTGACCCAATATAAGACTCGTACAAGTCAGCTCCCATTCCAGCCACGTCGCCGACGTTATCGCCGACGTTGTCTGCAATGGTTGCGGGATTGCGAGGCGAGTCTTCCTTGAGACTCTGTTCAACCTTACCCACCAAGTCGGCTCCGACGTCGGCTGCTTTGGTAAAAATCCCGCCTCCCACTCTTGCAAATAACGCTTGTGCACTGGCCCCCATACCAAAGGACAACATCGTTACGGAAAGTTGTTCAAGAGTCAAAGGAGTTGAGACTACGGGGACAATCCAATAAAGAATTACGAACCATGCCGTGACATACATCAGCCCGATCCCAACCACAGTCAGCCCCATGACCGCGCCAGATCGAAACGCGACCTGCAGACCTTCGTTAAGTGATCGTTGAGCACCGGCTGCAGTGCGATTACTGGCAGAGGTGGCTGTCTTCATCCCAAACCAACCACAGAGAGCCGAGAAAAATCCGCCACTTAGAAAAGCAAAGGGTACAAACCCACTTTGAAGGTTAAACCCAAACGATGCAATCCCAAGCAGAAAAGCAACCAACAAAAAAACCACCAAGACGATGCGGTTCTGTTGTTTTAGGTATGCGTTAGCTCCTGCACGGACTGCTTCTGCGATCTCTTGCATTAATGGCGTCCCAGGGTCTGCTTTCATCATTTGTTGGTAAAAGCGAAACGCCCAGATCAAAGCCACTGTAGAAGATCCGAAGCCAAGAAAGACGACAGTTATTGCAACCATGTTGTCCAAATAAAAACGCGTAAGTGAGCACACTAAGGATGGGGGAACCACAGACTAAATCGTGTCGAAATCCCCCATTATGAGGACCTAGCAGCAACGCGCCATAAATCGATACTTGACGTGCCGACACTGAATAGTAGGGTAAGTGATAATGATAGCCTAATGGCGCAAGGAAAAAAGAGTAACCGTTAGATTGGCTTTAAGAAAAACTTAGAGAGCACTAAAGAATTGTACCGACTGCAAGTACTTCCCCTTAGGAAACACCAGCGAGAACGCTGGAGCAAAAACAGCGTGGCGGATTGTCGCGGGCGCCTAGTTCTGTTTCTTGAATGGGTTTCGGAACGGAGAAGGCCAGCTACCGAAACTTATTTTTTTGGCTTCGATCACTTTTGATCCGTTGTCTGCCCCCTGAGGATTCGGCGATTGGGACAGATCCATCGGTTCAACCTGCCCATCGCCCCGAAGCCTTTCAAGTGGATCAACGAGATCAAAACGCTGTTCCGATGATTCGCTTCCATCCTCGTATCGATCGACGTTCCCCACTGGGGGCGTAGCCTCTGGGTACAGGACTGGGAGTGCTAGACGTCCGAGTGGCCCGATGGATCCGAATCTTTCCTCAACGAACGAGATTCCGTGCGATTCGAGGATGGTTCCGGTCTCTCGCTCTAGATTCGCTAGCTCTGAATTAAACTGCACTAAGGCTTGTGCCTCGCTCGATACGGCGTTTCCCCAATCCACAATGGCTTGCAATAGCACAATGAATTGTTCGAGTTCGTTGCCAATTTCGATCTGCTGCTCAAGGTTCTCCATGGCAGCTTTTCGGACTGCTTGGTAACGTTCGTACTGAGCATAGAACAATTCTAGGTTCCGAATACTTATAGCGATGTTATGTGACGCTTGATGTAGGCCTTGTTGCAAGTTGACTTGATCGCGCTGGATGATCAATTCTTGTTGACGCAACGCTGCACGAGAGCTTCTCAAACCGAGGGGAACAGAAAAATTGACCCCGAGGGTCCAATCGTCGAATCCATCGGCTTCGATTCGAGTGTTAGCAGGAGTTGTCCCTTCGAGACCATTCCATCGATAAAGTGCCACTCCATCTAATCTCGGAAGAGCATCGTTATTTCTAACAACTAACCGTTGCTGATCTGCTTCCAGAATGAGTTTTAGCTCAATCAAATCGGGACGATAGGTTTCTGCCAAACTAAGTAATTGCTCCCAGTCCACTGGCAATTTCTGGTCGACAAGTGGAGAGGTTGGGATCAATCGATCGTTATCAAAAGGACTTAGCCCGAGCACGTTTCGAAGTGCCGATTCACGCTGAAGCAAATTCCCTTGTGCAACCAACAGGCTCGCTCTAAAGTTCTCGTAAGCAACTCTCGCTTGCGAAAGCTCGCCTAATCGTGCATCACCGACGGCCACGCGATCCTCAGCTCGTTTTAATGCAAACTCAAGTTGTCGCACTTGTTGCTCACGAGCCCAGAGTTCTGTACGAGCGAATACCAGTTGCCAATATCCTTGGATAATGCTTTGAACGTGAGTTTGAATCGAGTCTTTGAATTGAAAATAAGAGCGTTCTGTATCGATCATTGAGATCATGATCGGAGCACGATTCACAGCAACCCCTGCACCCTGTAATAGCGGTTGAGTAAGTTGTATCGCGGCATTCGCCTGTGATTGCGGGTTCAGTGGACTTAACGCGTTGGGCAATCGGCTATCTGCGCCGATGACACCGAAATCGATCACGCCACCAGTCAGCATCCTCTTTGATAGACCTGCATTCAAATTATGTAGTTTGCTGCGGCTGCCAACGATCAAGGATTGCGTTGGATCTCCTGGATCAGGAATTCCCACTGGACGATTGTTATCCTGCCATGTGTTGTTCACTACCAGATTCGGATCGAATATGCCCCGCGCATTATCAATGTTTGTGTTGGTGATTGCGGGATCGTAAATGGTTCTCCCGGTAGTCGTTGCATTAAATCCATTCAAGACGCGAACAACGTTCAAGTTTTGAAGGCTTAGGTTGAGAACATCTGAGAGAGATACATTATTGGGCGTCGCATCCCACTGCGGATTCGCTACTGTGGCGGGCGCTGGCGTGCGAGGAATTGGAGGGACCACGATTTGTTCGGGGCCGCGCACGCGAATCTGTCGCTGTTCCGGCATGATAAACTGATGTTGGGTTTGCCCCCATGCAGCTTGAGATGCGAACAAAGTCGAAGTGATGGCTAACAGATAGGATTTACGACGATTGCACATGTCATGCTTTATCGATCGATTGCGACCAACAATCGGATTCTACTGCGCGATTCACATATGATTATCATCCGTCCTGTTCTGCTTGTAACGGATTTAATGCATATGCTAGTCCAGCAAAAAAACCGCCAAGATGAGCCACACAAAGACATAGCTAGCAATCCACAGTGGTTCCAATGCTGCTTTAAAAGACTTCTTGATGAAGCGCTTCCATCGCTTGTTCAAAGTCGCTCGTGTCTTGAACAACACTACCGTCACGCAAAACAATCATGCGTCTTGCATTTCTCGCTACTGCCGGGTCGTGTGTTACTAAAATGACCGTAAGGCCTTGTTTTTCATTCAGTTCACGAAGCATGGCGATAACCTCACGGCTGGTCTTGGAGTCGAGATTTCCGGTGGGTTCGTCCCCCATCAAGATGGACGGGTTGCTTGCTAGGGCTCTAGCAATGGCAACACGCTGCTGTTGCCCACCTGATAGTTGGCTAGAGTGATGGTACAGTCGCTCCCCCAACCCGACTTTCTGCAAGACATCGATCGCAATCTTTCTGCGTTCGCGACTTGTCATTCCCGTGCGATACATTAGTGGCAATTCCACATTCTCCACCGCCGTGGTTCGGTTAAGCAAGTTGAAGTTCTGAAACACGAAGCCAAGCTGTCTGTTCCGAATACGGGCTCGCTGGTCGCGAGTCATGGTAACTATCTCTTCGCCATCGAGCAGATAACTCCCCGATGTTGGTCGATCTAGACATCCCAAGGTGTTCATCAGGGTCGATTTGCCCGATCCACTGGGGCCGATCAAAGCTACATATTCACCTCGTTCGATGTTCAGTGTCACACTTTGCAAGGCATGGACCGTGTGCTCGCCAAGGTCGTAGCTTCTGCGAACATCTCTTAATTCAATCAAGGCCATGTTATTCGTACCTCAGTGCATCAATTGGATCCATCCGGCTAGCGCGTCGGGCTGGATAGAAGCCAAAGAAAATGCCAACGCAGGCAGCAAACGCCAACGCCACAAAGGCTGCGGGAATCGAGATGATGATCGGCCAATCCTGCCCAGGATTTAATTGATTGATGAGTAACGTGGCTCCGACAGAAGCTAACGTGCCAAGAGTAATACCGATAACTCCACCGATCAAACTCAGCACCACAGCTTCAACCAAAAATTGCCGAAGTATATCACCGCCGCTTGCTCCAACTGCCATTCTGATTCCGATCTCTTTGGTTCGTTCGGTTACAGAAACAAGCATGATATTCATGATTCCGACACCACCCACAAGGAGCGAGATCCCCGCAATCGCAGAGAGCATCAGAGTTAACACCCCAGTAATGATCCCAAGCGTTGCCGCGATTTCCGTTGTGTCCTGAACCCTAAAGTCGGCTGGCTGACCTGGCATAATCGAATGTCGTTCGTAGAGCAGGTCTTCCACTTGCTTTGTAGCTTGTTGCATTTTTGCAGGAGTTACCGCTGATACCAGAATCGCATTGACATTGTCAAAGTTGGATCCTTGCAATCGCTTTCGAACCGTCGTGTAAGGCATTAACACGATGTTATCTTTATCGTTGCCTACCATATCCACCCCTTTCTTCTCGAGAACGCCTACGATTCGAAAAGGGATGTTACGGACTCGAATAATCTCGCCGATGGGATTAGCTGTTTGGAATAGTTTGGTCACCACCGTGTGCCCAATGACACAGACTTTTGCCCCCGATTTGATGTCATCTTCGGTAAAGAATTGGCCTGCGTAAATGGGCCAATTCCGGACCGTTAGATAATCTTCCCCGACGCCAGAAAGCTCGTTGGGACTCCAATTCGTGTTACCGTAAATTAGTTGTCCCGCAGCACCCACAATGGGAGACGCCGCCAAAACGGCGTCGCACTGAGAAGAAATCTCTCGACTATCGGCAGATGTAAGTGTTACGGTCAGCGTTTGACGAACTCCGGACTTGCGTGGTGCTTCAGGGAAGACGACGATCACGTTTGTACCGAGTGCCATAAATTGGTTTTGTACCAAAGCTGAAGCACTTTGGCCGATGGACACCATGGTGGTAACGGCAGCGATGCCGATGACGACACCCAATACCGTCAAGCCAGCTCGCATCTTGTTTTTGAGCAGCGCGCGAAACGAGACGCGAAACGTATCCCAAATTGACATGTCAACATTTCCATTTGAGCTCTAAGGGAACGCGTTTCAATGCAAAACGGTTCCAAGTCTATTTTTTCCCAACGATCAACTCCATCCCAGATTCCAAATCGCCGGAGGTAACCACAGTGTAGCGGCTCTCAGCAAATCCGATTTCTATTTCGATCGCTTGCAACTGATTGTCTTTAAACACCCAAACGTGTCGTTTGTTCTTCTTGGACTGTTCAGCCCCATCCGCCCCAGCGTCAACCTCTGATTTTTTGCTTTCTTTGTTTTCCGATGCTTCAGGGGTCTTTTCGCCCTCGCCATCGCGAGCCTCACTTCCGTCCTTTACTTGAGAATCATCCGGGGAGGATTTTCCGCCGTCACGGTTCCACTGCGATCCATCGAGCAGTTTGCGATCTTGTTCGCGAACCAGCTGAATGTTATCTGGATAGAAACGTAGCGCGGCATTAGGAACCTTTACCACATCAGTCATCGAGTCGACTTCAAACGACAATTGTGCCGTCATACTCGGCAAAAGTTTAAGGTCAGGATTCTCCGTCTTTACAACAACTGGATAGGTGATAACGCTTTGCAATTCAGTCGCGCTAAATCGAATCTCATCAATGAGCCCCTTGAATGTCTCACCTGGATAGGCATCTACGGTAAAAGACACCGGTAATTTTTTCTCGTATGCTTGTCGAATGAGCCCGATATCGGATTCATCTACCGTCGCGAATACGTTCAGTTTCTTCCGTAGGTCTGGTGCCAACAAGAAAAGGACGGGTGTCTGAAACTGCGAAGCCAACGTTTGTCCGGGGTCGATTTTTCTCTCGAGCACAACGCCATCTACCGGTGACCTGATGTTGCAATATTCCAAGTTGGTTTTGGAGTTGTTGAGCTGTGCCTGTGCTTGCTTAACGGACGCTTGAGCAACCTTAAGCAACGCCTTTTGAACATCGTATTCTGCACGGAGCCCATCCATTTCGCGGTCCGAAAGATACTTTTCGTTCTTCTGGCGTAGCTTCTCGCCTCGCAGCAAATTGTTTTTTGAGAGCTGTAATTGGGCTTCTACCCGTATCACCTCTGATTCACGCGTGATCAATGAAGCCTCATCGCGATCCACGGCCGCTTCATAGAGCAAAGGGTCAACGATGGCTAATAAGTCCCCTTTTTTGACCTCATCGTTGAAGTCGACGTTAATTTTTACAATCGGTCCGGAGACGAACGAGCCGATGGAAACCTTCAACACAGGCTCGATTTTGCCAGTCGACGTGATGATCCGCTTGGCATCCCCCCGAATCACTTCGGCCGTTTCCCACTTTGGGATGTTTCGTTGTTTGATGTAGTTCGATAGTGGCTGGTAGCTGATGCCGCCAATCAAACCTAGCACTCCAACCGAGGCAAGAATCTTAACCCAAAGTCGCATGGCAATTCCCAGAATGTCGATTGTTCGAAGTTTTACTAGTTCGTTTTCTGTTGAAAAACATTGGGCAAGGGCGGCAGTCTTACGTCATCTTTTTCAGCCATTTCAGACTTTACTTGGAAACCCCAAATTTACCACAGGCGTTAAGAATTGAACCCGGTTATTCCCCAGGAACTACCCCAATACCGTCAAAATGAACTCGCAGTCCCAAAAGTCAAAAAAAACGACAGGGAACCGGCCGAGGGCTAGCGAATTTGGAAAAGACGCCGAACCGCCGAAATCAAGGAATCTCGCTGGTCCGCCTGAGCGACCTCGCGGATGGACTGAAGCGGCTGGTGCAACAATTTATTGACAAGCCGATCAAACGCGTGTGCAATCTCCCGTTCCGTTTCCTCAGAAACTCCATGCAAACTTTGTTTTCCCATGAGCCGAGCTAGTTCCGAATCGCGAATCTCAAGAGCTCGGCTTCGCAGTGCCCTGATGGTTTCACCCGACGCTCGAATTTGCCAATCGGCCATTATACGATCGACCTCCTCGGCAATAATTCGACGGGCGCGAGGTAATTGCTGCTCGCGGAAGCTTCTGTTTTGATCACAGACCGCCTGTAAATCGTCCACGGTCTTTAGAAACACGTCCGGCAATCGACCAATGGCAGCTTCAAAATCACGAGGAACTGCGAGATCAAGAATCAACAGATCTCCCTTTTTTCGAGCCTGCATAATTTTTCGAAACCGTTCTTCCGTCACAATAGGCTGGGTTGCTCCGGTCGTACTCACGATCAAATCGGCCTGCGCGATCGCGGAATCTAGCTCCTCCCAGCAGCCGGTCCCCACCCCAAAATCACTGGCTAAGGTTTTGGCGTTCTCCAGAGAGCGGTTGATAACAATGACATTCTTGGCACCTGCATCCATTAGGTAGGTGAGAGATTCTCGCCCCATTTCACCACTACCAATCAGCAAAACCTGCTTATCATCAAAACGCTCAAAGAGCTCCGTAGCAATTTCGCTAACAGCCACGCTAGGCACGCTGATTCTGCGGCGATGTATTTCCGTCTCGTTGGTAACTCTCTTGGCAACTTGATTAGCATGTTGAAAAGCAGCATGCATTACGGGCCCTGCAAAACCGAGCTGAACAGCCCTTTCATATGCATTGTGTACTTGCGAAGCAATTTGAGACTCGCCGACCACGAGAGAATCAATACTGCTAGCCACAGTAAACAGGTGCGCTAAAGCAGTGGAATCCAGGTGCGACGTAAAATAACTTGCATAGTTTTCGAGCGAAAGCTGATGAAACTCCGCAATCAACGAGAGAAGCTCTTCTCCGTCGGGCATCCTGGCATCGGGAATCGCCGTTCCAACGTACAATTCCACTCGATTACACGTACTCAGCAGGACGCTTTCGCAGTCGGAGTATCGATCCTTTAACAAATTGAGAGCGGCTTCGCTCTGTGCTTCGGTAAACGAGAACTTTTCACGGACCTCCACCGGGGTCGTGTGGTGGCTGCATCCGATCATCCTAAGTTTCATCGAAGATCCTTTTCGATGCTATCGGATTGGTCCGAAATTGGTTTCGCATCGGGGATGGTGTTGCTACCATGCGGAGTGCTCAAAACCAAGGCTAAAGCAGCGACGACCACCACAAATGAAACAATATTCATTGCCGCGGTGGATTGCCCTCGCCCACGTTGAGAAAATTGCCATTGAATAATCGAGGCGGTTATCAACCACAAAAACAGTCCGCCCGAGAACAAAATCCCGCGATCTAGCCACTCGACCTGCCCATCTTTCACGATGTTCATGATCACACCGGAAACCATTCCAAAACCGATCGAGGCAGCGCTACCCAACAAACATTTGCGTCCGAAAGACTCGAGATACTCAAGAGAGGGGAGTTGGAGCTTGAATCTCCTAGGTCTTGTGCTTCTCAGCCAACTCGATTGGATGAAGTACATGATCGCCATGGCCATTCCCAAGGAAATAAGCATCGTGCCCAAGGTCATTCCCACCCCGTGCGCAAGTCTCCATCCTGAAGCGGAGCTATTTCGAATTCCAATGTCGGACGGAAGTAAAAACGTTCCTCCCACTAACAAGATCAACATCGGGATCACAAAGATCCCAATTCTGTTGTTTGGACGTCGCAACAACATGGTGTAATAGGCAGTAGCTAGCATCCAGGAACTTAGAGTGCCCCAATCGTGCCATGACAAATAGAGTGGGCTCTCCTCGTTTGCCAAGGCCAGAAACAAACGATCAAGCAGATAAAGCGAATGGGTGAAAACGGCAATAGTTGCCGCCACCAACAACAACCGAGTTAGAACGGTCCCCAACTGACCGACCGGATACTTTCCACGGATTAGCTCCATAACGAGGAGCAAGATGTACGACAGTAGGAAGCAAATTACGTTTGGCATCAAGTTATTGTCGTATAAAGGAAAGAGCCCCGCGATCGACTCGCGAGGCCCATGGCTATGCCGATGCCTCAAAGACTAAAAACTAGTCCCAATCTTCATCGTCTTCATCTTCGTCTTCATCATCGTCGTCGAAGTCGTCATCATCCCAGTCGTCTTCTTCCTCGTCCCACTCCTCGTCTTCTTCCTCTTCGTCTCCTTCGCCTTCTTCTTCGTCCTCATCCTCGTCTTCGTCGACTTCTTCCCATTCTTCTTCTTCGAGTTCTTCTTCCTCTTCGAGATCCTCTTCTTCCAGATCTTCCTCGTCCTCGAAGTCGTCCTCTAGATCGTCATCGAACTCTTCTTCGTCGTCTTCATAGTCGTCTTCGCCCTCCTCGTCCTCATCTTCATCTTCGTAGTCATCCTCGTCATCGTCAGACATGACTAGCGGTTGAACGCTTGGTGCCCAAGTGGCATCACTCCAAAGTAACCGCTCAGAGTTGGTATGTCGTTTCAACTCTTTTGCCGTTAACGTCATCTTCACTGGTGGACTCCTTTATTTCCTTTGAACGTGAGGTCGTTTCAAAACTTACGGTGTATCTTAACGGGCAATCTAGTGTTGAACACTAAGGCTTGGAAGGGAAATTCTGCTCAAGGAACAATTTTTTCTTCCGACTCCGGCCCCGGCTCCGCGTCCACCTCTCGGGAAGAAGTCGACATTGTTGGCTGAATGGAAATTCTCGTTGCAATTTCGGCTTCAGCCTCACGAATCTTCTGAGCTCTAGGTAAAAAATCCAGAGATTGTAGGCCGAACAACTGCAAGAACTGCTTGGTTGTACCGTATAAGTAAGCTCTGCCAAGGTCCTCGGAACGTCCTTCGATGCGAACAAGATTCCGCTGCATCAATTGTCGCAGGGCTTCGTCCGACCCAACTCCTCGTATTGCTTCGATCTCAGAGCGTGCAACGGGCTGCCTATAAGCGATTATAGCGAGTGTTTCCAGCATGCTGGCACTCAGCACCGTTTCCGCGGGAACCAGCTCCAATCGACGTAGCCACGGCGAAAACTGGGGGCGAGTTAGAATCTGCATACCCCCTGCAACTTCTTCTATGCGGTAAGCGAATTGCTCTGAGTCGTAGAGTTCATTCAACTGCCTGGCGATAGTCCTTGCCTCCGTGGGATCGTCCAGTTCTGCTAATGAAGCGAGTTTCCTAGCCGAAATTGGCTCGCGAGAAACGAACAAAATTGCTTCTACAACGTCCCGCTTGCCAAGCTTTTCTAATTCCACATCTAGACTAGGCTGCTCCGTGACCGAACTATTTGCCTTTTCTCCCTCGCGACGTCGCTGTAGAAGCCGTTCATCCCCTGATTCACGGACAACGCCCCCCCAGCAAACGACATTCCGCGCCTTCAAAAAATGGGTTCGACTCTTCATGGTCAGGGCTAGTAATGCATTTCTCGGCATTCGGATATCCCTCGATGGCCCCCTTCAGCGTTTGCACGGAGGTTTCTAAAGTACTTTGTCTTCGCTGGTTCGATCCGTCAAACCCGGTTTAACCCTGCGTTACAATATTCCAATGTAAAAGCAAGATGCCATAGCGGCGGCAGATTCGACTATACTACGAGAACAGTAGGGTTTTATCCAGCCGCATCGCTTTGTAGTTCAGTGTCTCGGAGGCAAGTCTTAATAAATGGCGGCAATTTCACAATCACCTGCCCTTTCCAGTACGCCTCGTGTCCAATCCCGTTCTAGCTGGAATGGAATCGTGATCGGATTTGGGTTTGCCCTTGCATTGCTAATTATCAGTAGCATGGCATTGCTTTGGTTCTTCAACGGACAACCAGTTACCGGCGAAGAGTTTTGTCCGCAAACTTTCCAGTTACGAGATTTTCATTACCGGCGCATGCCTTGGATCAAAACGATCGTTTCTCCCACAAACCTAACCCCTAAGTCACTCCCCATATCAACCTCCGTCCTCCAACACATTAAACGACTCCCCAATGAAAGATGGGACATTGTTTACGTTAGTGAGGGTGTCCAGCAGGATATTCGCCCCCCCAAAATTCTGATCCAAGCGATCTCTTCCTCTACATCAACAGGATCTTTCTGGGACAGTTGGTCTAACAAACATCCGGACCTAGCAGAAGTAACTTGGCCAATCGTTCAACAAGCAGCTGTTTTGCAAACGTATGAGATTATCCCGGATATTCTGGAATCAGCTCTCGAGATTTCCAATTCTGGTTCTCCAACCCCCTCTGCGATCGCAAACCGATGGCAATCAACACTGGACGAAATTAGTCGTAAACCAAGGGAACAGAATTAGCCTAGCAGCTCTTTTATGTCGAGCTATTTGTGACTATCAAGGTGCGTCGCATACCAGGCTTGCACCTGCGTTCTGAGATCATCCAAACTGGAATCGTTCGAGATCAAATGCGTCGCTCGATCTCGCTTCTCTGCAATGCTCATTTGACTTTGCTCTCTCGCCCGCCAATCTTGTTCAGACCAACCTCGTCGGACGGCGTTCTCTTTGCGTTTCGCCTCTGGAGTATCAACCATCAAAACATAGTCGCAAAAACGATTCCAGTCTCTTTCAAACAATAGCGGTACGTCCAAGACTAAAAATGTCTTCGCCCCACTCTGATTCTTCCAGATTTCGATTTCACGAAGCAATCGATCTCGAACACGCGACTGCACAACCGATTCCAAAAATTGCCGATTGGATTTGTGCTGCACGGTCTCTCCGAACACTTGTTTAGCAATACCGGATCGATCTAACACTCGCGCCGGCATTCGATCATCCTTTTCAGTGTTTTGTCCTAGATCTTGATCTGGAATCTTTAACAATATCTGCGAACCGAAATGATCGACTAATAAGTCCACTACCTCGGGTTGGCGCAGAACCTCATGAGCCATCTCGTCCGCGTTTAAGACAAGACCACCCAGCTCTGCCAAGAACTGCGTCACGGCAGACTTCCCGCTTGCAACACCACCAGCAATACCAACTACTTTCCCACTAGTATCATGTGATTCCAGAGACACTACATTGCCTCGCATTCGGCCCAATTGCGGCCACGCTTAACATCAACTTTGAGCGGCACGCGCAATGGCATAACATGGATCATGGCATCGCGAACCAAGGCAGCCAGCGGTTCACAAAGTTCATCTGGGCAATCAAAAATTAACTCGTCATGAATTTGCAGAATCATTCTTGCTGTCCAATTCATCTCTTTGAGTCGCTTACGTATCTCGATCATTGCTAACTTGATCATGTCAGCGGCAGACCCTTGTATGACCGTGTTAATAGCCATTCTCTCCGGTTCAAGCAACTGTTTTTGCTTGGCCTCTGGCAAACTTGGGTAATCGCGAATGCCTAACAAGCTTCGCTTTCGGCCCGACATGGTCTTTACGTAACCATCTTTACGACATGCGACCAAGGTATCGCTGATGAAATCGCGAACTGCCGGGTATTGAGCAAAATAGGCGTCGATAAAATCGCTGGCATCCGTTCGCGAAATCCCGAGCCCCTTGGATAAACCAAATGGACTTTGCCCATAAATGATTCCGAAATTCACCGCCTTGGCGCGACGTCGCATCTCTGATGTTACATCCTCAATTCTCACTCCGTGAATTTGCGCCGCAACAATGGAGTGTATGTCTTGATTCTCTTGAAACGCCCGACTCATCGTCTCGTCTTGCGAATAGTGGGCTAATACTCGCAATTCAATCTGAGAATAGTCGGCCGCGACCAGCGACCAGCCTTCGGCCCGCGATAAGAATGCGGACCGAATTGACCTGCCCTCAGCGGTTCTGACGGGTATGTTCTGTAAGTTGGGTTCCACACTGCTTAACCGCCCCGTCGCTGCAATATCCTGTCTAAAAGAAGTGTGCAGTCTATTCGTATTAGGCGATACTAGTTTGGGCAAGGCATCTACGTAGGTATTCTTTAGCTTGGTAAACTGCCTGTACTCGATGATCTTCGCTGGCAACGGATGCTCAGATGCCAATTCTTCCAATACCTCTGCATCGGTGCTGGGACCTGTTTTGGTACGTTTAACAATTCGCAAGCCTAATTTGTCGAAAAGTATTGTTGAAAGTTGTTTGGGGCTATCCGGGTTGAACGACTCTCCAGCTAATTCAAGAATCTCGTCAAAAAGTGCAATCGTCCGAACTTGAAACGATTCCCCCAACTCTTTCAATCGCTCAGTAGATATGCGAATCCCCTCGTATTCCATATCCGCCAGCACGTTGATGAGAGGTAGCTCTAAGTTTGCCATCACTTTGTCTAACCCATCATCCTCGAGTCGTTTCTTCATCGTGGGATATAGACGAAATGGGACGTCGACGTCCTCGCATGCATAAGGACCGATGGCATCCAAAGGCACATCCGCCATCGAACCCTGATTTTTGCCCGAGCCGATGAGGGCACTGATGGGTGTATTGGTGTGTCCCAACCATCGCTTGGCAATATCATCCAAATCGTGATTACGTCCACCTGCGTCGAGCAAATAATCGGCCACCATGGTGTCAAACCCGATTTCCTTTAACTCGACACCATGATTTCGTAAAACAATCACATCGTATTTGATATTCTGGCCTACGAAAGTTCGATGGTCTTCAGCAGCCAGTTTTGAAATAAGCGGACGAACGTCTTCCCATGCGAGCGATGGAGCTCCGGACGGTGATCGAATCGGGATGTAAGCCGCATCTCCTTTTTTCCAGGATAAACTTAACCCAACAATCGCTGCATCTCGTGCTCGCGTCGATGTTGTTTCAGTATCAATGGCGATGACGGAGGAATCTCCAATCTCCGAAATCAGCGCACTCAATTCTTCGGTGCTTACAATCGTTCGATATCCATCCTTAGGCAGCTGACTATTGACTGGCTCGGACTCAGTCTCCTGCGTAGAGAGATTGAGGAATTGTTCTGCTAAACGGCGAAATCCAAGATCCTGAAATAGTGCCTCCGCGGCTTCGCGGTTAATCGAACTTGGACGCATCTCGCTCCAGGCGAGTGATATAGGACAATCGCGTTTTAACTGAACCAGAGATTTACTGAGCAATGCTTTATCTTTATGGGTGCGAAGGTTTTCTTGCTTCTTGGCACCTGCCACCGAATCGATGTTGTCAAAAATTCGATCAAGCGTATCAAACTGTTCGAGCAGTTGTTGTGCAGCTTTGGGACCAATCATAGGAACGCCTGGGACGTTGTCGACCGAGTCTCCAACCATCGACTGAAAGTCTACCACTTGATCGGGTCGAATTCCCCAAACGGCCTTGAGCTCTTCTGCTCCGAAGATCTCATTTTTTCGGACGTTCAACATTTGAACCCGATCGGAAATGAGTTGCCGACAGTCTTTGTCGCTGGTAACCAACAAGACCCTAGCTCCACGTGCCGAAGCATCATCCGCCAATGTCGCCATCAAATCGTCCGCTTCATATCCACCGAGCGATAGCTTTGGAATCCCCAGAACCTCTAGACTGTGATGAATCAGTCCGATCTGATCTCGCAATGCATCGGGCATCGATTCACGATTCGCTTTATATTGATCATAAAGTTCGTTTCGAAACGTGACTTCTGACTCATCAAAGGTACAAACCAAGAAGTCTGGATTCCACTGCTGAAGAAGGCTTGCAACATCTCTTAAGAAACCATGTACTGCTCCTACTTCTTGACCCTTAGGGTTAGTCATAGAGGGTAAGGCATGAAAAACTTGATAGATTAAGGAATGCGAATCCACCAAGACAACCAAATCACCTTCACTTGGTATGGTTGACCTCGCTTTGATCGGTACAAAAGGCGCTGCGCTGCCAGCATCACTCTTGACAGCCACATCGTTTGCTCCTGCCAAATTAGAGGAGACCGAAATCGATTGCTCCTTTGATTCCCCAGAGCTTGGTTCCGATACAGAATCGGCCATGCCCTCAAATCCAAAAAGCATAGGTTGGGCCGAGTTGCGTTTTTTCGCCATGGATATCTATTCGAGAAACGAGTTTATGACAATAAAGAACCCAGGGCGATCAAGCCGACTAGCACGATGATAAGGGCAACAACAGCGGCAATCACCAATGCCAGTTTGGTTCCAGAGAACGGAGCAATGCCTGAAACCTCACCCGTTTGACCATTCACGAGCACTCGATATGGTTTTTCTTTGTAGTGATAAACCATGATCCAAACCGGAAGTAGCATGGGGATGCTTCTCAGGTTCATTGCTCGCAGATTAACGTGCAAATTTCTAACATTCCCAGGGATGGTGGACTGTACTATTGTGCTCGCTCGCTGCTCTAACATCGCTTGAGCCAACATGCGTGCGTCGCGACGCGTTGTCCGAAATTCTTCCACGACAACATTATTGAGATCCATCTCTTCCGGCGTTACGCCTTGGCCTAGATTAAAGGGACACAGATCTCGAATTTCAACAGGTGTTAACGTACCAGATGCTCCGACCAGAACTTCGTCGAAACTCTCTTCAATTGTTCCTGAAAGCGGATACCAGCTTGCTCTGGCACCCATTGGTACCTGAGAGGAATCCGCGGTCCATGCTACCTCGGCATTAGCCGAAAAGACCCAAAACGGAACATAAACAGACGTCACCTTGCTTATCACGGAATCCGTCGATGCATCTCCCGGACGCCAAAACCCCTCGGATAGCCATTTTCTTATGAGACCCTCCACATCGCGATGCTGCACCTGGAATGGCACCACCGACTTGGATCGGATCGTTCTAGCAGTGGGTCGAGACGTTAACTTTTCGCTGCCGCAAAAAGGACATCGAAGCTGTTGCGCCGATGCATCATAACTCATCGATGCACCGCACTGATCGCATTGAAAACTCATCACGCTCGCAACGGTTTGCAAAGTCGACTTGTCCTCAATTCCTACCCCATCTGCATCGCGGCCGTGAAGGTTCTCTGTTCCGCAGTTGGAACAAAACAAATCCTCTGGATCTAAAAACGAACGGCAAACCCGGCATCTGGTTTCCTCCATCAGAATGCCCCCTTTCCATTGGCGATGAGCACTCCGATTATCACCAGAATCGCAATAAGAATTATTCCAGCGATCACCGCCGCTGCAATTCTCGCAGCTGACCATGGTTTTTCACCATATAGTTTGCCCGTCTGGCCATTAACCAAGAAACGATAAACTTTGCCTCGATAGTGGTAAGCCATCACATGCACCGGCAATAGAACTAAATCGGTGTCTCCCTCTTCAAAGTTGGTAAACACATTCAAACTGGATTGAGTGTCCCCTGGCAAAAACTGTGCAATGGCCTCTTTCTCGCGACGCAAAAACTCGGACTTAGCGAGCCCCATCGCTTCTTCTCGACTAAACGAATAGTCTTCAAGCATCCATCCTGCCAGAAAGTGAGGCCGAAATCTCATCATGCTACTCAAACGGTAAGGCTGGATGGCAACCGCTTCATCTTGAGGCAATCCTTTTGACGCAGAGACCATATAGCCAGAGTAGTATTTTCTAAACACACCACTCAATGGCCACCATTCCGTTTCTTGGACCGTTCGCGTTCGCGTTTCACGCTTTCCATTGACCGTTACTGTGTAAGTCTCGGTGCGGTACCAATGCTCGCCGATCCTCGCGGACCATTTACTGTGCGACTTCAAAGTAAAGTGCCAAAACGGTATGTACACACCTTGCTGTTTGTCGGAGACCGCTTTGTACCTTAAGTCACCCGGCCGGAACCAACTGTTTTTTCCTAGCCACTCGAAAAAAAGTTCTGTTGCTTTTTCTTTGGTAATTGCAAAACCAATGATGAACTCTGGTCGCTGTCGAGTTCTGTCTTCATTGGATTGTTTGACAACATAGGTTGAATCGCAAAACGGACAACGAATGCTATTCAGATCCGACGGCACATCTATATCAGCTCCACAGTTATCGCAGTGGATATGTTCGAGCACCTGTAAATTAGGCGACGTCGGATTTCGCGCCTCGGAACGAGCCTGCCCTTCGCTCGCGGCAAATCCCGTGGTAGGGCTACCAGCTGGAACACTCAACTCATGGGGTACGCCGCACGCTGTACAAAACCGGGATTCCGTTAGTCGCGGAGCCCCGCAAGCCGAGCATGGCAAAGATAAAGAAACGCGAATTTCAGACGACTCTTCGAGGGACACTGGAGCGATCAAAGTCGCTTGAGATGCTTCACTTTTATTCCTCATTCTTAGGTCCACGAATCCAAAGGTTCTCG
>JBKDKR010000042.1:0-97306 GCA_046344995.1 Pirellula sp. | reverse complement strand
CGATCGAGGGACGTGTTGTTCAAATCCGTCGCGAAATTGAAAACACCGACAGCGATTACGATCGTGAAAAGCTCCAAGAACGTTTGGCAAAGCTCGCCGGTGGCGTAGCTCAAATCAACGTTGGCGCCGCAACCGAAACCGAAATGAAGGAACGCAAGGCGCTGTTGGACGACGCGAAGGCTGCCACCCAAGCTGCCCTCGACGAAGGTATTGTTCCAGGCGGCGGAGTTGCCTTGATCCGATGCGAACCAGCCCTGAAGAAACTCAAGCTGGAAGGTGACGAAGCCCTGGGCGTTAAGATCATTATGAACATTCTTGACTACCCGCTTCGAGCGATCGCAAACAACGCTGGCTTGGATGGAGCTGTTGTTGTGAATCGTGTTCGTCAACAAAAGGAAAAGACCGAAGGATACGATGCCAACGCGGACAAGTATGTTGACATGATCAAGGCCGGGATCATCGATCCAGCTAAGGTTGTGAAGACCGCTCTGAGCAACGCAGCATCAGTTGCGTCGTTGCTTCTAACCACCGAGTCATTGATCACTGAGATTCCTAAAGAAGAGGAAGCCGCAGGTGGTCACCATGATCACGACCACGGTATGGGTGGCATGGGCGGTATGGGTGGCATGGGCGGTATGGGTGGCATGGGCGGTATGGGTGGCATGGGCGGTATGGGTGGCATGGGCGGCATGATGTAATGCCGGTCCAGCGAACTCATTTGATTCGACCTACTCCCGGCTGCAGGCCAGGAATTCAAACAACAATCACAAATTCAACGTTCAGATAAAGGAAAACAAATATGGCAAAAGTAAATCTCCGACCACTCGATGACCGCGTCGTTGTAAAACCACTCGAAGCAGAAGAAACCACCGCGGGCGGTATCGTTCTTCCTGATTCGGCCAAGGAAAAGCCACAACGTGGCAAGGTCGTAGCAGTAGGACCAGGAAAGCTCTTGGACAGTGGCGTTCGCGCTGCATTGAGCGTTTCCGTTGGTGACGAAGTCATCTTCGGCAAATACGGCGGAAGCGAAGTGGAAGTCGACGGCGTCGAATACAAGATCCTTCGCGAGAGCGATGTTTTGGCAAAATTGGCGTAACACCCTACAAAAAATCAACTCAACGATAAGGATAAGCTAAGCGTGGCAAAACAATTACTATTTGACGATCAGGCTCGTGCACGAATGTTGCAAGGGGTCGAGAAGTTGGCAAACGCTGTCGCTGTCACCATGGGACCAACTGGTCGCAATGTGATCATCGATAAGAGCTTTGGCGGACCAACTGTCACCAAAGACGGTGTGACAGTTGCAAAAGAAATCGAATTGGAAGATCGATTCGAGAACATGGGCGCTAAGCTCGTTGTCGAAGTAGCTCAAAAGACCAGCGATTTGGCTGGTGACGGCACAACGACGGCAACGGTTCTCGCTCGAGCCATTTTCAAAGAAGGCCTTCGCAACATTGTTGCTGGTTGCAACCCAACTGCCATTCGTCGCGGGATCGACAAGGCTGTCGAGGCAGCTTCGGTTAAGCTTCATGAAATGGCTAGACCAGTCAGCAACCCAACCGAAGTTGCCAACGTTGGTGCTATCTCGGCAAACAACGATATGGCGATCGGTGAGCTTCTTTCGGAAGCTTTGCAACGAGTCGGCAAAGACGGTGTTATCACTGTTGAAGAAGGCAAAACAGCTCAGACAACAGTCGAGTATGTTGACGGGATGCAGTTTGATAAGGGATTCGTATCTCCTTATTTTATCAATACCCCAACCGACATGAGCTGCACGTTTGAGAATGCTCTGATTCTTCTTTATGAAAAGAAGGTCAGCAACATTCGCGATCTAGTGCCAGTGCTTGAGAAAGCCAGTGCATCTGGTCAACCTTTGTTGATCATTGCCGAAGATGTCGATGCAGAAGCGTTGACTTTGTTGGTGGTTAACAAGCTTCGTGGCACTCTCAATGTTTGTGCTGTTAAGGCTCCTGGATTCGGGGACCGACGCAAGGCAATGATGGGTGACATCGCCGTTTTAACCGGTGGTACTTTCATCAGCGAAGACCTCGGGGTGCAACTCGAGAAGATTTCTCTCGAGCATTTGGGACGAGCAAAGAAGGTTGTTGTTGATAAGAACAACACCACAATTGTTGAAGGCTCTGGCGATCGCAAGGTTGTAGATCAACGCGTTGCACAAATCCGTGCACAGATCGAGCAAACCGATAGCGAATACGACAAAGAGAAGTTCCAAGAGCGATTGGCGAAGCTTTCGGGCGGTGTTGCGGTCATCAGCGTTGGTGCTGAAACCGAAGCCGACATGAAGCAAAAGAAGGCTCGTGTTGAAGATGCTCTTCACGCAACCCGTGCTGCTATCGAAGAAGGCATTCTTCCTGGTGGTGGTGTAGCGTTGCTCCGGTGCCGCGAAGCGATCAGCCAAGCGGTTGATAGCCTCAAGGGTGATGAAAAGATCGGTGCCGAGATCATTCTTCGAGCCGTAGAAGCGCCTCTTCGTCAGATCGCTGACAATGCTGGCATCGATGGTAGCGTTGTTGCCGACGAAGTTAGCCAAAAGCCAGTTAACATCGGATACGATGCGAACAAAGGCGAGTACGTTGACATGCTCAAGAGCGGCATCATCGACCCAGTTAAGGTTGTTCGCACAGCGTTGACTAACGCAGCGAGCATATCTGGTCTTCTTCTAACGACTGATTCGTTGGTTACCACCTACGACAAAGAAGACAAGAAGAAGCGACGAGTTGAAGGTTCGATCAACTAGCTTGTTGCTCGAGTCATAATGATTAACTTGCTGGCTTTGGCTAGACGATAGAAGTCAGCAAGTTCGAAAACAAAATAGGCCGAACTTAGTGTAGTTTGGCTTAGATTGAAATTGAACTCCGAGTGGTCATTCGCGTTTAATACACGACGCAATGACCCTTTTTTTTGGACGCAGCCTTTCCAATTTCAACGCATCGGGTTTCACGTGTCAGAAAAACGAGATTTTTACGAGGTCTTGGGTGTCCAGCGTGGAGCCTCGCAAGATGAGATAGCAAAGGCATACCGCAAGCTCGCACTAAAGTTCCATCCCGACTCCAATCAAGGGAACGAGGATGCGATACACAAATTCAAGGAAGCTGCTGAAGCGTACGAAGTCCTCGGTGATGAGCAAAAGCGAGCTCGTTACGATCAGTACGGTCACGCTGGCGTTAACAACTCTGGTGGTGGATTCCATGACGTCGGAGACATTTTCGAGGCATTTGGAGACATCTTCGGTGGCTCGATCTTCGGAGACTTCTTTGGTGGGGGTGGTGGTCGTCAGCGTCAACGTGTTCGCAAAGGTGCAGATCTGCGTTGCGATGTCGTATTAGAACTGGAAGAAGCAGCCCGAGGTGTTTCTAAGACTGTTTCCTTGACTCGATACGCAAGTTGCAAAGCATGTACAGGGTCAGGCGCTGAGCCTGGTTCTCATCCCGAGACCTGTCGCCGTTGTCAAGGACGAGGGCAAGTCGTCCAGGCCAATGGAATACTGCGGGTACAGACAACATGCCCCATTTGTCGAGGTTCCGGCAAAACCATCAGCAATCCTTGCAAAGCATGTGATGGCCAAGGACTCGAGCCAAAAGAGATTAAGCTGGAAGTCAAAATTCCGGCCGGGGTCGACGATGGTATGCGGGTTCGATTACCTGGTGAAGGACAACCGAGCCCAGATGGAGGCCCAGCGGGAGATGCCTATTGTTTCATCC
This sequence comes from Pirellula sp., assembly GCA_046344995.1. GTDB lineage: Bacteria > Planctomycetota > Planctomycetia > Pirellulales > Pirellulaceae > JBKCUI01. The sequence continues at coordinate 93,584 of JBKDKR010000042.1, read as the reverse complement.
GATTGAAACAGCATTCCATCTTCCATCGCGATGAACACAATCTCATTTTTCAGCTTCCGATTTCTTACAGTCAAGCAGCATTGGGAACGACTGTAGAGGTCCCAACGCTAGAGGGCAAGAGATCGCTGGAGATTAGTGGTGGGACAAAGAGTGGTACCGTGTTCCGACTCAGAGGATTGGGCATGCCCGATCCACATAGTGGAGCCAGAGGGGACTTGTTGGTAGAGGTCGTTATCGAGGTACCCAAGAAATTTTCCAAGAAACAACAAGAGCTGCTAAGAGAGCTTGCCGCTCTAGAAGACAAAGAGATTACGCCCGAACGAAAGGGCTTTATGGATCGAATCATGGCCTATTTTAGCGCCAGCGATTCGGAGCCCATGAAGTCCAACTAAGCAGGGGCAAAATTGTAAGTTCACTTTCTGTTATTCGTATCACGCGATTGCACAGCAAATAGTTATGAGCCAAGAACCTAATCAAAATAAACCCGAATCGCAATTCCAAGACGAAGCATTAGATGCCGTACTAGATTCCGTGGATGATTCGGATGATCAATCTCCTGAGCAGATAGTTGATTTGCTGGAGCAACAACTATCCGATCTAAAGGAGCGAGAGTTGAAGGCACAAGCAGAACTCGAAAACTTTCGCAAACGGATATTGCGAGACACAGAGCAACAAATCAAGTACGCGTCAGCAGGTCTAGTTCGCGACTTGCTAGAAGTCGTCGATAACCTAAATCGCGCGACCGAAGCGGCTACGCAATCAGGTGAAAGCGGCGGTTTAGTCGACGGTGTAAAGATGGTGTTGGGGCAACTAACCTCGGTGCTAGAAAAACATCATTGCAAACAAATCGTGGCTCTGGGTGCGCCCTTTGACCCGAATATCCACCAAGCCATATCGCAACAACCAAGCGCAGAATATGCTGCCGGTACAGTCGCTTACGAAGCGTCAGTTGGTTACCTGCTTCACGATCGCGTTGTTCGGCCAAGCATGGTTATTGTGTCGACGGGCTCTGGATCCTAAAGAGGTTCAGCGTATCTGCTTGTTTGTACAATCCATTTACCTTATCGCTTTCTAATTGTTTGGATCAGGAGAAAAGCATCGTGCCAACTTACGACTACGAGTGTGATGCATGCGGTCATACGTTTGAGCTCTACCAATCGATATCTGCAGAACCTGAAAAGAAGTGTCCGGCATGCGGAAAGAAGAAGCTTCGTCGATTGATCGGCGCCGGAGCGGCTGTGGTTTTCAAAGGCAGCGGCTTTTACCAAACTGACTATCGAAGCGATTCTTACAAGAAAGCGGCTTCCTCGGACTCTAAGAGCTCTGACAGCAGTTCCAAGTCCGAAACCAAGAGTGAGTCCAAGAGCGAAACTAAGTCGGAATCCAAGCCTAAATCGGAAAGCAAATCCAAGCCTAAAAAGAGTGACGGTTAGACCTTAGGGGCCTGTGTTACTTCGCATCGATTGATTAACAAACGTAGAATGGGCAATCCTGCCTGTTTAGTGCTGCTCGCGTCGGACAGGAGTGTCCAAACTACGATGGGAGCGACAGGCACTTTAGGGATGTGGCGGATTGGCCGCCGTATCCAAGAACCATATCAATCGACCATGCTTTGGTTCGATGAGTTGTGCGGGGTATTCGACAGGGTGTCGTGGGCCGTGCAGAACGACCTCCATTGCGGCCCGTTTTGCGTTGCCGCAAACTAGAAACGCGACGTTGCGTGCGGAGTTGATCATGGGGGCGGTCAACGTTAGTCGGTATGCTGCGAACTTGGGAACATAGTTTGCAACAAACATCCGCTTTGATTCTTCGAGCGCCTCGGTTTCAGGAAAGAGAGATGCAGTGTGAGCATCGTCTCCTAGCCCCAGCAAAACGACATCGATAGACGGGAAGTCGTCAGGCGCGGCATTGGAGGGGTCGATGTTTCTTCGGATTTGAAGCTCATATTCCGCTGCTGCTCGCTCGGGGGAGTTAACGGAAATTTGAACCGGTAGGACTCGCGGAACATGTTTGGAATTTGTGGGATCGATGCGATCTAACCATGCTTCCCGAACCATTTTGTAGTTGCTATCAACGTGGTCGTGAGGAACATTTCGCTCATCTCCGAGTATCAAAATCACTTTGGACCAATCGACTTCATCCAAAGCAGATTCTGCAATCAGTTGATAAAGACGCTTAGGTGTCGAACCTCCCGATAGAGCGATGCTACACACGCCTCGCGAAGCAATCGCTTCTTGAATGGTCTCGATGAGCCATTCTTTTGCTGCGGTTGCGACATCCTCTGCATTGGTTTTAATTACGGTTTGGTGGTACATACGCGGAGGGTAGTTAGGGGAGGTTTCGCAATGCGATTTGAAGCGGGCAGGTCTCGGTGGAAACCGATTTGCCTAGCCTGTAATCATCGAGCAATTCGCGAGAACGCTGAGCAAGCTGTCGACGAACGTCGCGCCTCTCACCACGAATTCTAGCAATTTTCATCGAGTCGTAGGCGGTCGTCTGGTGTCGCATCCAAGCAATCACGGCTGATTCGGCTCTTCGTTCAACCGGAATTCGTTCTGTTCGGGCAACGGTACCGCTTCCCACCGGAGTGGCATGTTCGGTGACTAGTTTGGCGAGTTTAACCGCAATTTGCTCATACAGCGGAGCAAAAGCTAAAAACTCCAGGACAGCTGATTCAAACTCGCCAACATAGTTCGCTTGCTTATTGTCACGGCGAGTTTTGTCAGCCACTTTGCGTTTGGCGTAGGCTTCGGTCGACCTTTCGATCTCCAGTTCTTTTTTCTTCTCTTCGATGATGCGAGCATCGGCCCACACACCTTGTGAAAAGACCCGTCTCCCCTTTTTTTCCTGCACCGTCCAAGTTGGCCCGGCTGCTTTTACACGGCGAGTCAAACCTGCATCGCCAGGTGGTAGAAGGGCCCAGCCTTGAGGGATCGCGAGAACCTTGCCATTTTGATCCTTGCAGGTTCCAGGTCGATCCCCTGGAGAAACGACCAACGACTCAGCCATCGCTAAAATCACCCTTGAGCGAGCGAAGCATACTTTTTGGAAAGGAGGTTACGCGGCCATGCGAAACCTAGTCCAACACCATTAAGCAATTCGGTTGGAACGACACCGCCGAGCACACGGAACATAGGACGGTACAGAGACTCCCAGTCTTTGTTTCCGGATGGGCAATACTGACGTCCGTTGCCTTCGACTGCTTTGAGGCCAGCTATGCGAGATGCCATCGCAGCTGACGCCAAAAAGGACGCTCCGATACAGGTCAGATCTTGAACGTAGCACTTGAGGTTATAGTGCTTAGCAGCGGCAGCGAACAGCAGCGAATCGCTGATCCCTTTGCATGCCTTGATGGCGATACCGGAGTAACCCTGTTGTTTCGCAAACATAAACATATCGAGGTCGGTTAACGACTCATCGATTACAACAGGTTTCAGTCGACTAACGCGGTGCATAGTGACTTCTTTGCGAGATCTTAAGTCTCGTCCCATCGGCTGCTCAATGTAGTGAATTCGTGGAATAGCTTCGCGAGCTAGCCGGTCGATCCGCTCTAAGAAATCGATAACGTAGTCTTCGTTATCGCATGCTTCATTAAAATCGAGGGAATAATGCCATGCTCTGGTCGGTGCCGTTCGTACCGCGATTCGTTCGATTTCGACAACTCGACCGACGTCTGCGTCGAGATCTTGTCCGGTTAGCTTGATCTTTAAATGCGAGAGCTGTTGCGTATTGATCCACTCCTCAAGTGTCTCTGGCAAACCGTCTCTGATCGGCGAATTCAAATCCGCAGAGGACAATGGATCGAGCGAGCCAACCAAATGATAAAGCGCCAGTGTAGGAGCTGGTGCAGGCAACAACGAATCCTGAAAACCCTTGCCAACAAACTCTTCACCGAGCCAGGGAGAAAGGTCACTTCCAATGTGCTCAGGGGTCAAGCAGTCAAAAGAATTGGCGTTGTTGAGTCGCCCATATGCATCATGAATGGCGATATCCGCGCTGGAGGTAGCCAAAGCGATCGCCAAGTCAGGGATCGGTTCGGTCAACTTCATAGCTTCCTGGAGCTCTGCAGCCTTCGCCTTGGCAATCGTCTTTAGCTGGGCCGCCAAATGCAATGGGTGCTGAGCAGGATCGAGTTCTGGCAATGCCGCCGTTATACGTTCGGCCAGCGTAATGACTGCGCGGAGAGCCATCTCAGGGCTCAGGGCTTTCGACGGCCATGCCCACGCGGTACCCATCGTCATTTCACCCATCCCAATGGCAGTCTTCTTCTTGCCTTTGTCTTCGATGGTGATCGTCGTACGAAACGTAGTAACGTCCTTGACGACCCTGCCACCGAACTTTAGAGGAGATCGGTACACGAATGGGAACTTTTCCGATTCAGACTCTAGAATCGCAATTTTTTTCGACATATTACCTAGCGAAAGGGGGCGTCCAGCGTGTTTTGAAACTTCCATAGCATACGATGCCGGAACTCGATTTCGATACCCCTATCTCGAATTTTAGACCCAGGATTTTCCCAAGCGAAACGGGAAAAACGATCGCGTTTATACTCACTTTGGGGAGAACCTGTTAAAATTTGACTTCGAGACGTGCCAAATGGACGGTTTTCGAGAGTCATAAAGCATTGCGTCGGGACCAGGATTTTCCAGTTTGGCAAATCTGGGGCAACGACCAAAAATAGCAATCGCCAGCTCAGGAAAGGAATCCAATATGCGGAAGTCCAATAAGAAATCCAATCGCGGAAACGGGGGCACGTCCCAACAAGCGATTCTCAGGCAGCTTCTGTCCGGGCTCAAAATAGACTCGGCATCCGCTCTTGGATCGTGGAGTTCCTCGGCCACCAAGAAGGATCCTTTTCGCAATCCTAAGCAGAGGCAATTCTACGAATCCTGCCGAAATGCGATTCGTGAATTAGCGAAAGTGTTTACAAGACTTCTACCTAGCCCTGCGGAAGAGGCCTTACTTCAATTCGAGTTTCAGAAAGTGCATTCTACCGGAGATCTCCGGCTGTCTGTCCAGGTTTTTGAGTTAGTGCCGACCTTCGATGACTATGAAAGGCGGTACTACGACGAAGAACAGTTAGCGAATGAATTTAAGCTGTTCGTTAGCCTAAACAAATCCATGCCGCAGTACGGGTGCACTTGCCCAGACTCTATGGGAAGCAAACCCTGCGTGCACATAGCACAAGCCGTGAAAGAGCTGAGCAACGAGGATTATGAATTATGTTTGGACTTTAAGGACGCCGTAATAAGCGATGACATCATCGTTGGCCCGATTGACAAGTCCGAGTTTATCGTCGACACCGATAAGCTCGCAATCGAGCAGGTTACGAAGCTGGTAAAGTCGCGTGAGGAAGAGGCCCAACCACTGGATCTTCTTCTAGCTCCTGCCCCCAAAAATATCGAATTAGATCAAGGGCGGATCGCTTGGAACTTCTCGCTCCAATCGCAAGCGTTGAGGTTGAATCCTGTACTTCAAATCCCCAAGAAGAATGGTGGCGGTTACCGCAAAGGGAGCAAAATCTCGGTTCAGGATGTCGCACTAAAGCACTTAGATGTCCTAAAGCCTCACGATAAACAGATATTAAAACTTGCTCAGAGGTCTTCGTATTATAGTGACCACAGCATTCCTCCATTTGAGGCTCTGAAGATATTGGTCTCAGCGGAGAACGTACTATACGAAGATAAACCGCTAACGATCGTGCTCGGACAATTAACCGTAGGCGTTGAAGTTCAACAAGATGAATCTATAAGAATCATCTTGTGCACCGCTCCTCATCAAAGGCTTGTTGGGAGCGTCCTTGTCTGGGATGACTTGGCTGTTCATTTCAGTGACGATAAGTCTGTTGCGACGGTATTCCAGGGAGATGAAGAAACGTTTAAGAATGTTTTTGCTCTGACCAAACTGCCGGCCGTCTCTAAACAGCGCAGAGGAGAATTGCTCGAAGTCATAAAGAAATTGCAGGGTAAGATTTCTGTGGTGTTGCCCGATTCGCTCGGCTATCGAACCATGATAGACCCCACCGTCCCAGTGCTACTGCTGCGATCAGGTAAACAAGGTCAGCTCGATTACGGTTTGCGAGTTCGGACCAAAGGGGGCCGTATCTCATTACCAGGGACTGCGCCGACGTCATGGACGGACGACTCAGGCGAGGAAAAGATTCAGTGGGTGAGAAACCCGAGAATGGAATCTGCCCAATTGACCAATCTTGCAAATCAACTCAATCTTGAGCTTAACGCCCATCTCGATTACACGGGTTGTATCTCTTCGTTTGAAGATGCGATCAACCTACTCGAAAAGGTAGAGACAATCCGTGATCAAGTAGAGGTTCTCTGGGACAAGGATAGCGAAAAGCCAATACGAGTTCTTGGTTCGATCACAGCTAAATCGCTTAAAGTTGAAATCACTTCGAAGAGAAATTGGTTTGGCATCACCGGTAGCTGCAAACTAGGAGACGAAGAAGTTTCGATCGAGAAGCTGCTTGAGAGTATGAACGATCGCGATAACCCACTATCGAGCAATTACGTTCGACTGGCGGACGGTCAATTCGCGAAAATCGAATCGGAACTGCGCAAAAAACTCGAACGGGTCCGCAACGTCAGCCATTTGGATCGAAAGAGCTTGGTGCTCGATTCTACAGCGGCTCAGGAAATTCAATCGCTAGCGGAAGAAGAGATCCAATGGAAAGCAGCTAAGGCTTGGGAAGAGCGAATGCGCAAGTTTCAAAGCGCACGAGATCTGGATCCAAAAATTCCCGCTGGCCTTAAAGCAGACTTAAGAGATTATCAAGTTGAAGGTTACAAGTGGCTGCGCCGATTGTCGGAGTGGGGCGTCGGTGGTATTTTGGCCGACGACATGGGACTCGGAAAGACGCTTCAAACTCTCGCTGTACTACTCGATCGAGCCGAAGAGGGGCCGGCACTTGTCATTGCCCCCACCTCTGTTGGTTTTAATTGGTTACGAGAAACGCAGAAATTTGCACCTAGCCTTCGGCCACTTCTTTATCGCGAATCAGATCGAAAGGAAATGCTCAGCGATCTGAAGAACGGTGATATCGTTATCAGCAGTTATGCATTGGCCCTGCGAGATGGATCAGACCTTGCCAAAATCCAGTGGGGCACATTGGTCATGGACGAAGCCCAGGCGATCAAGAATGGACGCTCCAAAACCAATCAAAGCATCGGCGAATTAAACGCAAAGTGGTCTATCGCTTTGACAGGTACTCCGATGGAAAACCACCTCGGAGAACTTTGGAGCCTCTTTAACGTCGTATCGCCAGGTGTCTTTGGTGGTTGGGAGAGCTTTAGAAATCGCTTTGCCACCCCTATCGAAAAGCACAATGATCCGGTTGCCCGCGAGAATTTGGCCCATCGTATCCAGCCCTTTATGCTACGTCGCACGAAAGAGAATGTGCTCAAGGAACTTCCCTCTCGCACCGAAGTAGTCCAGTACGTCGACTTGAGCCCTGAAGAAAGAGTTCAATACGAAGCGGTTCGAAGATCAGCCATCGGTGAAATTCAGAACCTTGCCGTTTTGCCCGACATCAAAGATCAACGGTTCAAAATCTTGGCCCTGTTAACACGATTGCGTCAATTCGCCTGTCACCCGGGAATCGTCAACAAGAACTGGGAACGCTCGTCAGCCAAGCTTGATCAGCTCTGTAGCATTTTGGAAAACCTCAAAGACGAAGGGCACCGGGCTTTGGTCTTTAGCCAGTTCACGGAACACTTGGCTTTGATCCGCAATGCTCTTACCGAACGAGGAATCTCATTCCAGTATCTGGATGGCTCCACCCCTGCAACAGAGCGACAACGCCGAGTCGACGCGTTCCAAAATGGAAATGATGTTGCCTTTTTGATCTCCCTCAAAGCGGGCGGTACTGGACTGAATCTAACTGCAGCCGACTATGTGATTCATATGGACCCATGGTGGAACCCTGCTGTGGAAGATCAAGCCACCGACCGGGCTCACCGTATGGGACAACAAAAGCCGGTCATGGTCTACCGAATCGTGGCGCGAGGAACCATCGAAGAAGAAATCCTCGCTCTTCACGAAACAAAGCGAGATCTCGTCGACGGCATCCTGGACGGCACCGACGCCTCCGCCAAGCTATCCACCAAAGATCTCATGGATATCATTATCAAGACAAACGATATCCCGTCCTAAAGTCATCGCGAACCTCGTTAGAGCATGTCGACAGGATCGATATCGATCAGATAAAGATTCTCACCAGGCGGCTTCGTGGTCGCCTGGATCCGCGACAAGACAATGTGCAGACCAGCCGAGTCATTGGTTACCATCATCGCGTGATAACGGTAATGGCCTCTCAGTTTCGCAATAGGTGGGGGAGCTGGCCCCAGGACTCTGATCTTGTACCCACCCTTAGCGATCTCACCTTGGATTCGCTTGATCACCTCCTCAGAGAACTCATGAACCTCTTCTTGGATGGGCCCTCGAAAAATAAGACGGGCCAGCGAGGAATAAGGTGGGTATCCAAATTGCTCTCTCTGTTTTAACTCCGCCTCAGAAAACATCTCGTAGTCATGCCTACAAGCAGCAACAATAGCTGGATGTTCAGGTGAGTACGTCTGCACCAATACTTCACCTGCCCGATCGCCACGCCCCGTACGTCCAGCGACCTGTGTAACCAATTGAAACGTGCGTTCGGATGCTCGAAAGTCTGGAAAGTGCAGCGTCGAGTCAGCGTTGATTACCCCAACCAGTAACACATTGGGGAAGTCGAGCCCCTTTGCAATCATTTGCGTCCCGAGCAAAATCTGAGTCTTGCCATCCCGGAACTCAGAGAGAACTCGCTCATGACTACCGGGCTTCTTCATCGTATCGGAGTCCATGCGGGCGATCTTGGCATCAGGAAACCTTTGCTGAACCTCCATTTCCAGTTTCTGAGTTCCTAACCCAGCAAAGCGAATTCCTTCGAAACCACATTTGGGGCAAACATTGGGTGCTGCAATCGTGTAGTCGCAATAATGGCAAGTGGCTTTGCTTCCATCGCGGTGATGTGTAAGGGGTAAATCGCAGTCGGGACATGTTACAACGTGCCCGCACGATGGACACTGTATAGAGGTAGCGTACCCACGTCGGTTCAACAAGAGGATGCACTGACCTCCATCGCCGATTGTCTTATCGATCGCCTTGAGAAGAGGGACCGACATGGCACCTCGATTCACATCAATTCTCGATGATCTTAGATCGATTGTGGTCACCTCTGGCAGTGGACGGTTAAGTATCCGGCGGGGCAATGCGACTTTTTTGTAAGCCCCTCGCTGTGCCCGTTCAAAGGTCTCTAACGATGGAGTCGCAGAACCCAACACTAAAGGAATCTTCTCCAACGATGCGCGGTGGATGGCAACATCCCGAGCATGATATCGCGGCACTGTTTCTTGCTTAAATGTGTTTTCGTGTTCTTCATCGAGAATGATCAAACCCAAGTAAGGAGCGGGTGCAAAAATCGCACTCCTCGGGCCAATGATCACTTGAGCATGACCATCGGCTATCCGTCGCCACTGATAGTGCCGCTCTGGACCGCTCATATTGGAATGCAACACCGCGACGGACGAAAAACGATTTTGAAATCGCGACCTCGTCTGCGGAGTTAAGCTAATCTCGGGTACTAAAACAATCGCTTGCCGTCCGAACGAGACAACCTGCTCGATCGCTTGCATGTAGACCTCGGTCTTGCCGCTCCCCGTGACTCCATGCAACAAGATAGTCGAGTGCTCACCGGAATCGATCGACTCATAAATCGTCTTGAGTGCAATGCGCTGGTCCGCTGATAATGCGGGGGCCGGTATCCTCTCATAGGGTGTGTTGACCGTCGTGGCATCAAAGGTCATGACCCTCTCTTTGTACGCGTCAATGAATCCTGAGTCTTTAAGCTTCTTAATGATGGCATCGGAGCATTGCGCTAAATGCTTTAGTTGATCGACCGAAAGGGGCTCATCGGCAAGTATCAATTGTTGCAACGTTTGACGCTGCTTAACGGGTAAAGTCTGAACCAAATGATCATCCGAAGCTTGTTCCGATGGCTTAAGCAGAGTTTGATTACGAGTTCCCGCCCCGGCTCGGACTCCCGCCGGAATCACCGCTTCAAAGATTTGCCCTATAGGGACGAGATAATACAAGCTCATCCATCGAATCAACTCGATGATTTGACCCGTACACAGTGGTTCGTGATCCACTAGGCGAATGATTGGCTTTAATGTCGACGAATGTTGAATGGCAATCTGCACACTCACTACATAACCGACGATCTCCCTGTTCCCTTTACCCAACGGAACAACCACCCTCATCGATGGCTTGATCTGTCCAGATAACTCGTCCGGTATACGATAGTCGTAAGGTCCGAACGGTGCCTCTGGGAAGACGACTGATACCGAGGGAACTTCGCTCGCTGCATCGAGCTCCCATGGGGGAATTTCACTTGAGAACAATTCACCTTGTTGGTAACTCATGGATTGTCTCGAGGTTGAGGGATGTTTAGGGGCGTTGGCTGCCGTGTGCCCTCCCCTCGCTTCGCTCGACCCTCCCAGAGGGAGGGTGAATTAAGAGTGTCGCTTCGCTTAAGCCTCCCTGGTTGTAACGTCTGAGGGAGGGTGTGGAAGAGGTTTTATAGTTTACACGATTCGCTGTTCGACTTCGCTGACAACGTCGTCGATTTTGACACGCCACTGTTCGAGCGAATCTCGATCGCGAATCGTTACGGTCTTGTCGACCAGGGTCTGCGAATCAACCGTGATGCAATACGGAGTTCCGATTTCATCCTGACGGCGATAGCGTCGCCCCACGGCAGCCTTCTCATCATAGAAGACATTCAACTTCTTTTTGAGCTCACCGTATATGTCTTTCGCAATCTCGGGCATCCCGTCCTTCTTAACGAGCGGGAATACGGCAGCTTTGTAGGGAGCGATTCGAGGATTCAATCGCATGACAACTCGCGATTGCATTTGACCCGAATCGTCTGGAGCTTCGTCTTCGTGATAAGCTTCGCACAAGAACGCCAATGTCGCACGATCAGCACCAGCCGAAGGCTCGATAACATGTGGGATGTATCGCTCGTTGGTCAAATCATCTCGATAGGTCAGATCTTTACCGCTACCTCGATGTTTTGGCTGACCATGCTCGTTCAACTCCAGCTTGAGTGGTCGCTCTTTGGGATCAAGCTTCCCTTCCATGTGAGAACGAAGATCGAAATCACCTCGGTGCGCGATTCCCTCCAATTCTCCGTACTCTCCCTCAGGCAGAAACGGAAACGCATATTCAATATCCGCCGTGCCACACGAGTAGTGACTCAACTCATCTTGGTCATGTTCGCGAAGCCGAAGTCGCTCGCCTGCCAAACCCAGATCGGTGTACCATCGCAATCGGCGATTTCGCCAATACTGATACCATTGTGGTGATTGATCTGGATGGCAGAAGAACTCGATCTCCATCTGCTCAAACTCGCGAGACCGGAAAGTAAAGTTCCGTGGTGTGATCTCATTGCGGAAACTCTTACCAACTTGTGCAACGCCAAACGGAACTCGAATTCGAGTGCTATCGAGCACGTTCTTAAAGTTAACGAAGATGCCTTGTGCGGTTTCAGGCCGCAAGAATGCGGCCCCTTCTTCACCACTCAATGCACCGACGTAGGTCTTGAACATAAGATTGAATTCACGTGGGTCGGTGAGCGAATTCAGTTCTTTTGCATCCGGTGCTAACACCGATGTTCGTTCTTCGACGGCTAACTTATCGAGAGATTTAAACCCAGTGTCAAATGTTAAACGCTCGACATCTTTATTTCGCAGATTGAAGAACTTGAGAGCTCGCTGCTTAACTTCATCGTCCTCGTTTTCAGGTTCGCACATGACGGTCACAAAGATACGTTGGCCGTTGTACTCAACCCATTTGCCTCGAACCTGATCGAAACGATATCGTTTTTTGCTGACGCGGCAGTCCACCATAAAGTCGTGGAATAGATCGTAGTGCCCCGAGCATTTCCAAACCTGTGGGTGCATGAGGATCGTGCAGTCCAACCCCACCATTTCGTACGGAGTCGGAGATCCTTCGGGTTGAATGAGTTCATTGTGCCCTTTGCACATGTCCATCCACCACGCATCTTTGATATTTCGCTTGAGTTCGACCCCTAGCGGACCGTAATCCCAAAATCCATTGAGCCCACCGTAGATTTCGCTGGATTGAAACATGAACCCACGCCGCTTGCAGAGCGACACTAGCTTTTCCATTTGCATGCTGGCAGATTTTCTACGCTAAGAGGAATTAGACAGAGATGACCTAAGACGACGGTGATCTAGACTCCACACTTTACCAACTTCCGCAGTTTTCCCAATAGAGATATCCTGCGCAGCCGTTTTCTTTCCTCTCAGTCAACTATTTCTAGACTTCGCGGCCCTGACAGGATTGATTCCAGCACCCCTAAAGTCTCTTCTGGTTTGCCATCACTTAAGCCGGCTGTGGCGGCTCGAAAACCCTCGACATGCTCCTGCCTGAACGGGATTGCGGTTCCGCTGGCTGGAATCTCCGGCACCACTAGCCTTTCAACCGCGATGAGGAGATTCTCGATAGATTGAGGATTGGAAACGCTGGTGGCTAACCTGGGAAAATCAACCTTGAGATGGCCAACTTTTCCGAGATCGGATTTGGTCTCGACGACCAAGATGCGTCCTCCTCGAAAAACAGCAAGAATGGAGTCGTGCTCAGGCTGCCAACCATGCTCAGGCGAAACCAATAGCAACAAGCAATCTGCGGATCGAACGGCATCCAGACTGGCAGCTATCCCAGCCCCTTCAATGCGATCGACCGTCTCGCGAACACCCGCACTATCCACAATTACGACTGGCCATCCACCCAAACTCGTATGCTCGGCAAGAAGATCGCGAGTCGTGCCTGCTTGCTCGTGAACGATCGCTCGTTGGTACCCAAGTATTGCATTGAGGAGACTACTCTTACCAGCGTTCGGTGGGCCTGCTAGCACTATTTTCCAAGGCTTTATCAGATGCGTACCGAGATCTGCCCAGCGAAGTAGCTCCCTCATGGACTTTATCGCAGCTTTCGAGTTGCCTTCTCTTATCAATTCGATAGCGGAGCGAATCGAGATTGAGAGCGTGCCACGGCATTGATCCATCAGCAGCGATGCTGTTTCGATGGACACGGCTCGTTGCAGATCCTCTGCCGCATCAAACTCTATCGCGGAGCCGTTTCCTGAGTTAAGAAGTCCCCGCCGTTTATCCTTTTCGAACCCAGCTTCCTCAAGACTCTCAACAACGATGTTTGCTGCAGCCATACCACCATGGCAATGCAACTCGTAGCAATCCGCACCCGTACGACACAGAACTACCGCTTCGCCTGCAACACTATTGGTCTCACCTTTGGCGGACAAACCAGATGAGCAGAAAAGCCCAAAACGAATACTATCCTGGTTAAGCTCAACCGTTTTGGTGGCTTCGATTGATGTGCCCGATTCGATAACCGATGCTTGACGGCCAGAAGCAGGAGTCCAATGCTGCCGAATCCACTCGGCAGCATCACTTCCCCTAAACTCTATAACAGCAATCGCTGCTGGAACACCAGAAGTCAAAAGACAGTAGCGATTGTCGTTCAAAGTAACCTATCGAGAAAAACGTTAACCCCAGATCAGTCGCCTCGAAGCTTGAGATTCATCAAGGTAAGCTTCTCACGAACCTCGGTCAAACTGGTCACACCAAAGTTCTTGCACTCAAGAAGATCATCACCCGTCTTGCGGATCAACTCACCGATGGTATTGAGCTGAAGCCGAACCATGCACTTTCTAGCTCGCACCGAAAGATTGAGTTCGGAGATCGGACGATCCAACATTTGCTGCTGGTCAGGAGTCATGCCGGAGAGATCGAGTGGTGGCTCGGCTTCTCGTTTTTCATGAGCGAATTGACCGAGCGACAACCCGCGTGCAGTCAACATTTCCTTGATTTCATGAAGTGATGTTTCGCCAAAATTCTTGCTCGACAACAACGCTTGTTCTGAAACTCTAGTTAAATCGCCGAGGGTCCGAATACCCATTTTTTGAAGGCAATTTCGGGAGCGAACGGAAAGCTCGAAGTCCGATACAGGAACATTGAGCAGCTGCGACATTCGCTCGTTTTTCTTCTGCGAATCTTCGTCGTACAAGACGTTTCCGCCAGCAGCTGCATCTTTCAAGAACAATCTAGCTTGAGGATGATCCGGAGCAGTTTCTAGTACTCGCTTATAGCATGCTTGTGCTCGAGCGTAGTCATTGCGATCTTCGTACATCAATCCCAGATTGAGCAATGTACCAATGTGGGCTGGGATCACCCCCGCACCTCGTTGGTAGTACTCGAATGCTTGGTGGTCGTTCCCAAGTCGATCATTCTCGACCGCCAAACCAAACAGCGAGCCAGCATGCTTCGGGTTGACCTGCAGTGCTCGCTGGTAAAGTGCCATGACCTCAGGTAGGTTCCCGCCAATCGCTGACAACGTTGCCGCTCTTTGGTAAGGATACTCAGGGTGTTGTTCGACTGGTCCAAAGATATTATCAAGGATCTTCAGCGCGTCTTCTTTTTTGCCCTGATAGCGAAGCACTTCAGCACGGCAAAGCTGGCACCATTCGGCGGTGTATCCAGACTTCTCAGCCGCGTCGTAATACCCCAGCGCTCGGTCATATTCCTCGAGTTCAAAGCAAACTCGCCCGAGATAGTACTGAGCGAGAGCACCGCCATCGGATTGCTTTAGAGCGGATTCTGCTTCTCGGAACTTTCCAATTAGATACAAACAAACTCCCAAACGAGTCATGCCTGCTGGGGAAAGAGAAGGAGATTGCTGAAGCTCTTGGACAGCATCACGGAGCAGCGCTGCTTGGGTAAAATCTTCTTGAATGGCTCCCGTGAGTTTGTCGATGTCCTGAGGACCAAAAGTCTGATTGGAAAGAACAATTTCCCGGATGTCGATTGTGACCGCTTGAACCATAAGTTCCTATATTCCCTTGTGTTAGATGACTTTGCTCTGTCGCGTTTGAGGTCGCCAAAATTCGGATGACCTAAACCCATCAAAACACACATCAATTGCCAGCTTGTGCGAATAGCCCAAACCAATGAGCCTTAAAGACTCGTAAACCAAAGAGTCCAGTGGACTCCCAAATACCTATAAGCCGGCAGTGGGAGTCGAACCCACAACCCCCGCATTACGAATGCGGTGCTCTGCCAATTGAAGCTATGCCGGCAATTCTTCAAAATTGGTCGGTACTTACCCAACCAGCAAAAGTGAGGCCAAACCCGTTTGACCACACCGAGAATTGCTTAGGATAATTTTTATCCCTTGTAATCGTCAAGGGCTAACCGGGTCGATATGCGACGGCAATGCAAGTTGATTTGGCTAATTCTCCTCTTCCGATCTCTCCAATTCCCTCCCCCGTTTTTCCTTTAATCCTTACTCTATCAGGCTCGATCCCCAAAATTCCCCCGATCTGAGCCGCCATTTCACTCTTGTGGGGGGATAATTTGGGACGCTCCATCTCTATTACACAATCTAATTGGACGAGCACCCAGCCCTTTTCACGAAAGAGTTCGATCGCTGCCTTTAGGAAATCGGCCGAGTCGCGTCCCTTGTTTTCCGGCAGGTTGTTTGGGAAAAGCTCTCCGATATCGGGCAAGTTCGCGGCACTTAAGATCGCGTCGGTTATTGCGTGAAGCAGAACGTCGGCATCCGAGTGCCCAACAAAATGGATCGGGTAGTCGAGTTTCACCCCCCCTATTATGAGGGGACCGCCCGATTCGATGCGGTGGGAGTCCATCCCTAAACCAATTCGTAGATCCTGCATTGGGTCCATTTCGTAGCCTTCGCAAGTAGCCTAGCTGATGCCAGCTGCGTTGAAGTAATCGGGCTCGGCACCCAGCTTCCACTTGATGTTGCAGCCGATGCTCGGCTTTTGGTCTGCTGGGACGGGTTTTCCTTCCAAGACAGCGTCCAAGGCTTGCCGGAGATCGGTTCCAGTCAGGGGACGATCATTCTTAGGTCTAGAATCGTCGAGTTGCCCTCGGTATACCAATTTCATTTCGGAATCAAAAACGAAGATGTCCGGGGTGCATGCGGCTCGGTACGCTTGAGCCACCGATTGGTCTTCATCGAACAAGTAAGGAAATAGGTACCCTTGGCGTTTGGCTTCTTCAGCCATCAAGCTCGGCGAGTCGTCTGGATGTTTCTCAACATCATTGGAGCTGATTCCCACGAAGCCGATTCCTTGGGACATGTATTCTGCCGAAACCCGGGCCAATTCTGGAGCAACGTGCTTCACGTAGGGACAGTGATTGCACATGAAGATAACAACCAACCCCTTATGTTCACGAAACTGATCGAGTGAGACGAGGTCGCCGCTGGGAGTCGGCAATGCAAAGTGTGGGGCTGGAGTCCCTAGAGGCAACATTGTGCTGGCTGTTCTTACCATAGTGCTTCCTGATTATGCGGGGTTTCTTAATAAAAATGTGGTATGCATCCGAGGATGGGAGTCATGCAGATTGAGATTAAGAGCGACCACGACCGACGTAGACCGCGTTCTCTGTCACCACTTTATCCATATAAATGTCGTGGCTCTCGGCAGGAATCTCCTCAAACATTTGGCATTCGAACGCCAAGGCAATGAGTGGCGTAGTCGGTTTGGCGTGCTGAAGTAATTTATCGTAGTAGCCTTTGCCGTGACCGGTTCGGCCGCCATTTCGGTCAAACGCGACACCGGGGACCATGATTAAATCGAGATCGGTGGGTTGCAGTCTTTTGCTTTCAACCTCACGGAGATCGGCACGAGGCTCCAAGATTCGGTACATACCCAACTCCAGCTCGTCCATGTTTTCCAGCCAAAAAAGCTCCAGCTCACCGTCAACGCAGTAAGGCACAACGATTCGTTTCCCGCTGGCCAATGCTTCTGGTAGAGCCTGTCTCGTTCTAACTTCTTCGCGAACATCTACGTAAAACATAACCGTCGTGGCCGCTGCGTATTCTGGTAGCTTCATGAATCGATCGACGATTTGAACCGACACCGCATCTTTGTCAGGCTGGTTCTTTCGGTTCTCATGAGCTTGTTTTCTGATTGCAGTTTTTCGTTCAAACAGGTCGTTGGGAGCTGGCAGATTCATGGCTAGATAAAATGGAGGATGGGACCAGAGATCAAATTCGGCATCGGGGTTTGAATCGCATCCATCGCCTATGCATTGCCATATCAAAGCGACCAATCGCCCAGTTGCCTATGCGTTATCGTATCGTTGGAGCCTGAACAATGTAGCCGAAATTCGGCAACTCAACCTCTTCGTTTTGAGATTAACCTGCCTCTGGGTAGAATGTTGCGGCCCAGGAGCGAGGCTCAATTCTCTTCCGAGCCCCCGACCATTAATTCATTTGGAGAAGTTAAGTGATAACCAAATCTGGTTCAACGCAATATACGGCTGCAGTCGCTGGCGAAATTACTCCGGAAATGGAGTTTGTTGCCCAAAGGGAACAACTTTCCCCCGAAACAATTCGTTCAGAAGTGGCAGCTGGTCGAATGGTGATCCCCGCTAACAAAGTCCACTTGGCAGGTCGATTAGAACCCATGTGCATAGGGATCGCTGCTCGCTGCAAAATCAACGCCAACATTGGCAACTCGGCTGTCACTAGCAACGTCGATGAAGAACTGGAAAAGCTTCATGTTTCGGTTCATTTTGGAGCCGATACCGTTATGGATCTGTCTACCGGCAAAGAGATCGACAACATCCGCAAACAAATTATCGATGCCTCTCCGGTGCCAATCGGCACGGTACCCATCTACCAAATGCTCGAAGAACTCGGTGGCAACATCGAAGACATGCGAGCCCAACATTTCCTCGACATGGTAGAACACCAAGCCAAACAAGGGGTCGATTATATGACGATCCACTGCGGTGTACTCCTCGAACATCTTCACCTGACGACCAAACGAGTGACCGGTATCGTGAGCCGCGGTGGCTCGCTTATCGCAAAGTGGATGATGGCCCACCGCAAACAGAACCCTCTCTTCGAAGCGTTTGATGACCTGTGCGACATCATGCGTCAGTACGATGTGACTTGGAGCTTGGGGGACGGCCTGCGTCCGGGTTCGATCGCTGATGCTAGCGACGAAGCTCAATTCGCAGAACTAGATGTGCTTGGCAAACTTTGCAAACGAGGCTGGGCAAAGGGGACACAAGTCATGGTCGAGGGACCTGGTCACATTCCCATGGACCAGATCGACATGAACATCAAGCGACAAATCGAAGTCTGCCACGGCGCCCCGTTCTACGTACTAGGACCATTGGTTACCGACGTAGCTCCAGGTTACGATCACATCACCTCAGCCATCGGTGCTGCTATGGCTGGCTGGAGCGGTGCCGCCATGCTCTGCTATGTAACTCCTAAAGAACACCTCGGTCTACCAAACCGCGAAGATGTTAAACAAGGAGTTATCGCTTACAAAATCGCTGCCCACGCAGCTGACGTCGCTCGCAAACGACCTGGTGCCCAAGACCGCGACGATGCTCTCTCTCGAGCTCGATTCGGCTTCGATTGGAACGAACAATTCCGACTTTCTCTCGATCCGGAAACCGCGAAGGCTTATCACGACGAGACGTTGCCACAAGATACCTTCAAGAGTGCTCACTTCTGTAGCATGTGCGGACCCAAGTACTGCTCGATGCGAATCACGGAAGACATTCGCAAAATGGCAGCAGAATCCCCCACGGGCGAATTGGTTGAACTCAAGAAGTAAGCAAAATGTTGCACCTAAAGAGCGAGTCTCAGGAGCGGTGGCTCAAGCAAGTCGATAGCAATCTCGAAGAGATTCTTATCGATCATGCGCACTGCGAACATAAAGCAGCCGCCACCGCTATGAGCTTGTTAGGTTCGTACATTGAAAAAGAAGAGCTTACGCGTGAAATGACGCGCATTATCGAAGAAGAGCTCGAGCACTTTCATATGGTGCTCGCGCTCCTCGCAAAACGTGGCATTCGATTTCGATTGCAACGACCTGGCAACTACGGCCGCTCTCTGAACGAGTTAGTCCGACAAAACGAACCCCAGCGAGCAGTCGATCGATTACTCATCGCCGGTTTGATTGAGGCTAGGTCCTGTGAGCGCTTCGATCTGCTGAGGCATCACGTTAAAGACGCAGAGCTCGCCGAGTTTTATGGTTCTCTTTTTGAATCCGAAGCCCGTCATCATACGACTTATATCAAGATGGCCAAGCTGTTCGATTCCGATGCGAACGTTCGTCGACGACTCGAAGAGCTATCCGAAGCAGAAACCAATATCATAGCCATAGGTAGTCCACTCGCGAGAATGCACAGCTAAATAGCTAAAACTTAATCAAAGCGACAATCGATCTCTTCGGAACAATGTGATGTTTCTGATTGCACTCAAGATGTTGTTCCACGACCGAGCCAAGTATTTGGGGCTCGTGATAGGGGTCGCTTTTTCGACCCTCTTGATCAATCAGCAAATGGGGATATTCCTAGGCCTGCTCTCACGAGCGGGAGCCATCATCACCGACATCCCAGAAGCAGATATCTGGGTCATGGATCCAGGCGTAAAGAACTTAGACACCGTCTTTCCGCTTCGGGATACCGAGTTGGGTCGCATTCGTGGCGTGCCCGGCGTCAAATGGGCTGTGCCTCTCTTTAAAGCGGTCGCGACCGTTCGCACCGCTACAGGCGATCTTGAGTCTGCGGTTTTAATTGGAGTCGATGATTCTTCGCTCGTGGGTTTGCCCGCACGTGTGGTGATGGGTGACATCGAAGAACTGCGCCGTCCCGATGCGGTCGCTGTGGGGGAAGATGGCTTTGGAAAAGTATGGAGAGGTGAAACGATCTCGCTAGGCAAAACGGTAGAACTCAACGATCGCAGGGCAATAGTTGTCGCGATCGTAAAGGACTCCCCCAAGTTTACCTCGTCGATCACGTTCTTCACTCGCTACTCGCAGGCATTGCAATACACCAACAATGGCCGCAATCAAATGTCCTTTGTCCTGGCCAAATCGGAGGAGGGCAAGACCGCCGACGCAGTATCTCAAGTGATCCATCAACGAACCGGTTTGCAATCTTTAACAGCCAACGAGTTTCGTGACAAAGCCATTCAATACGTGATCGATAACACTGGCATTCCCGTCAGCTTTGGTACCGTTATCGCGCTGGGGGTTCTAGTCGGGGTCTGCGTTGTCGGGCTTATGTTCAATCTATTTGTGCTGGAAAACCTTAGGCACTTTGCGGTGCTTAAAGCCATCGGAACCCGCAATGGCAAGCTTATTCTCATGGTGATGTTACAAGCCAGCGTTGTCGGATTCGTCGGCTTTAGTCTCGGGCTTTTTGGAGCCGCATTCTTCTTTGAATCTGCCGGGCGAAACTCCAATTTTGCAGGCTTCTATTTGCCTTGGCAAATCGGTGTCATTTCGGGTGTAGTCGCGGCGGCAATCATTTGCTTAGCATCGTTAGTCGCGCTGAGACGATTGCTATTTGTTGATCCAGCTGTTGTCTTCCGAGGATGAAGCATTCGTGAACTCAAAACGCGACTTAGATCCCAAAGACACAAATGCAACAGAAACGGCCTCTGAAGCTTTGGCTGTAAAATGTATTGGTATCACAAAAGAATTTGGCGAGGGGCAAGCGAAGGTTCAAGTTCTTCGGGGCATCGATTTGTCTATACCCATCGGCAAAACCACTTTCTTAGTTGGACCGAGCGGATGCGGGAAAACAACTTTGATATCGATCATTGCAGGGCTTCTCACCACGACCAGTGGTTCGGTTTTCGTTCTGGGGCGAGAATTAACAAAGCTGCGAGGGGGAAGCTTGGTTTCCTTTCGAGCTCAGAAACTTGGGTTCATCTTTCAGCAATTCAATCTAATACCGGCCCTCACGGCAGCGGAGAATGCAGCGGTCTCGTTGGTAGTCCAAGGCCGCAGCTTGGCAGCTGCCAAGCGAGAAAGCATCAAGCTGCTCGATCGACTTGGTATGTCGAAGAACTTGAACAAGTACCCGAATCAATTATCTGGCGGCCAGCAACAGCGGGTGGCTATCGCTCGTGCTTTAGTTCACAACCCCAGCATTGTGATTTGCGACGAACCAACTGCTTCTTTGGATGCCGAGTCAGGACATGCGGTAATGGAATTGCTGCGTGAAGTGGCCAGCCGCGACGACCGTGCCGTCATTATCGTGACGCACGATAACCGAATATTTTCTTTTGCAGATCGCATCGCAAGAATGTCCGATGGGGTCATTGACTCTGTCGACGATAACATGACGCTCGTCAATCACGAGAGACCGTAAAGTTTTTTAGGACAAGAGGACGACTGTGAGCCGATTTACAAAAAACCTATTTTCGATAGCGAGTTTAGTGGCCGCAGGTGTCATGTTGTTCGTGGCTGTCTCGTTGATTAAGAAGAATTCCCCAAAAGAACAAAGCAGCGAGGTGCGTCATATGCCACCCACTGCACCAAACTCATCTGCCAGTTTGGTAAGTCTCAATACAGCCGATAAAGATGCGGTGGCCTCCAAGAATAGTTCGAACAAATCCACGAGCCCTACGGTTACCAATTACATTGGAGGGGTCGGCTTAGTTGAGCCCGTGAATGAAGCGATTTCTATTGGCTCGCAATTACCAGGCATAGTGGAGCAGTTGCTGGTAAAGCCTGGAGACCAAGTCTCGACGGGTGACGTCTTGTTGCAATTAGATCGACGTTCTGCAGCAGCAGATTTAGCCGTAGCGAGAGCCGAGTTGTTGGCTCAAGAATCTCGACTCCAAGAGTTGTTAGCTCAGATTCCGATTCAGCAAGCAAGGTTTGCCGCAGCAAAGGCACTGCTTGATCAAAACGCTGCCACCGAATCGAATGCGAAACGGGAGTACGAACGCGCGATCTCCATACGAAACTCGAATGCACTTTCCGAAGAAGAAATCGATGCTCGCAAATTGAATTGGGAAACGGCCAAGGGACGCAGCTTAGAAGCGATGGCACGCGTTGCGGAGGCACAGTCGAATCTCAATCTGTTGGCAGGCGAGCCCGTAGCGGCAAGCATCGAGGTACAGAAGGCCGCGATTGAGTTGGCGCGAGCAAACCGCGAGAAAGCTCAGAATCATTACGACCTATTATCCATCGTGGCACAGAAGGATGGGGTCATTCTGAGCGTCAAGATTCGCGTTGGTGAGTTTGTTCCTGCTGCGGTTCTATCGAGTCCGTTTATCACGTTGGGGGTAATCGATCCATTGCATCTTCGGGTCGACATTGATGAATCGGAGATACCTCGCTTTCATCCTGGTGCGCGAGCCTTTGCTTCGTTACGTGGACAACCGGAAATCAAAGTACCGATTGAGTACGTTCGCACGGAGCCGCTAGTCATCCCCAAGCGTTCATTGACCGGTACCGTAAGTGAACGTGTCGACACGCGGGTCTTACAAGTAATCTATTCCGCTGATCCAAAGACGCTCAATGCATCGGTCGGCCAGCAAGTCGACGTCTACATCGAAGAGACCAAGCACAATTAACACTATGTGTTCTTGAATTCGATTTTTCTCTCGTAACCGATCTCGCCAAGAGATTGGAAGTATTGCTGGAATGCAATCCAAAGTCTGGCGACTTCGGCTACATGGAGCGCGAAAAACAATTTTTTAAGTTTCTCAGATTTTTTAGTAATACCCTTGCATTGCTTCTTTTCGACTACTATAAAACCAAAGTACTAAAAAACCAAAGTTCAAGGAGTGGTTTATGGCGAGACCAAAAGCAAGTGAGTTAACTGAGCGAGAATTGGAAATCATGCACGCCTTTTGGGAAGCTGGGGAATCGACCATTGCTGATGTGCAACAGCGACTTGAAGCCGATGGGCGAGATTTGGCTTACACCACGGTCGCTACACTCGTTCGAATACTCGTCGACAAGAATTTTCTTCGCCAAACCAGTGAGCGTCGCCCTCATACGTTTGCTGCCGTTCGTAGTTACTCCGAGGTGTCTGGCCGCCTTTTGAACGATCTGATGCACCGTGTCTTCGGCGGTTCAGCCGAGGCACTCGTTATGCGTCTCATGGAAGACAAGACACTAACCAATTCCGAACGTAAACGTCTGCAAGAACTGATTAACAAACCGGAAAACACCAAGGGTAAAAACAGGGGTTCGTAGAATGAGATTCCCGTACCGATGGTTCGAGATTATCGATGTGCAATTGATTGTTTGGATTGTATTCCAGGTCACAATCGTTGCGTTGGTATCGTATGCGTTCGTTCGGATTGCGAGCACTCACACTCCTCCCAAAATACGAGCAACGATTGCGATTCTGGGGTTAATCTGTCTCGCAGCTCTGACCTTCGTGGGAATGACTCGAATGTACGAATGGAGCTGGGGCGATTGGATTGCTAGATCCCTTACAATCAAAAAGGAAGTTCTTTCGACGACAACATCTCTGGAGTATGGATTACCGTTACCTGTTGAGGATAGCGAGGCGACTCAACCGCTAACGCAAACATGGTGGGACCAGGCATTGATAAATGCTAATGAACTATTCGCAAGATCGCCACTTCCACCAAAAC
Source organism: Pirellula sp. (assembly GCA_046344995.1). GTDB lineage: Bacteria > Planctomycetota > Planctomycetia > Pirellulales > Pirellulaceae > JBKCUI01. The sequence continues at coordinate 70,031 of JBKDKR010000042.1, read as the reverse complement.
CATCTTCAGATCGATCCAGTGCATCGCAAGATGCACCTCTAAGCGATACCCATGATTCCACTTGGTTTTGGTTTTCAAGCATCCTAATCCTAAGTGTTTTCCTAGGCTTCGCAAGAGTGATAGTAGGATTCTGGTTGGTTCAAAATCTACGTCAGGGTTCTGTTCCGTTGGATGATTCGCAGCTTCGAGCAGAGGTCGATGGGTGCGCGAAAGAACTCGGTGCTTCAACCGGCACACCGATAGCAGTTTCCAACTCAATCGGATCACCTGCAGTAGTAGGCTGGCTCGCCCCCCTTTTACTTATACCAACGAATTGGCGAACATGGACGCCGGAAGAGCGTCGAGCAGTCATTGCGCACGAGTTAGCCCACGTGGTGCGAAACGACTATTTGATCACATCTTTCGCTCAGTTGGTGGCGGCCGTTCACTTTTACCATCCGTTAGTCCATGTCTTGGTGTCGAGATTGAGACTGGATCAGGAGTTAGCCGCTGACTTGATGGCCTCTAGACTGGTAGGTGGCTCTCAGCGTTACATCGAAATTGTGGCGGGGCTCGCGCTTCGCCAGCCTGTTGTGCGTGCCCCGGGACCTGCGCAGGCATTTTTACCAACCCGGCAGATGTTTGTTCGGAGGTTAGAAATGTTACGTTTTCAAAGTTTTAGCAGCCGACGATGGGGACGCTGCTACATGGTGGCCGGCGCGTTTGCGATCATTTCATTGACGTTAATCGCCAGTGGCCTTCGACCGGTTGTTGGGTTTGCTGAGCCTGCAGTTTCGACAAGACTAAAGGGTGTTTCAGCTGAATCGCAGCAAGCCGATTTGCTTTCTTTGATTCCGGGTGAAGCAATCGAAGGAGTAGCAGATGTCGACGTTTCCAAAATATTGGCGTTGCCTGCGATCCAAAAGCTCATCAGCACTTATCCTGACATCGTAAAATCGATCCCATTCGATCCTAAGAGTTTAGAGCGTGCTGTAATTCTTGTTCCGCAGCTATCAAGTGGTAAAGATACACCGTTGTTGATTCTAAGATTCACCGAAAGTAAAGAACCGGCTATACCAGATTCACGGCGAATCGACGACCGTACGTTTGTTGTCGGCGGAACAGAAGACTTGCGATCGAAAGTAGGTACTTCTCCTGAAGATGAGAGCTTTAAGACATTGCTCGTACGCCATGACGGGGAGCCAGTTCGGATTGCAGGCAAGATGAAGGGAATTCGTCAAGTGATGAATGCGCCTGAAAAGAAAGCCGATCCTAGTACGATGGCGTTTGCGCCTCTTTGGAATAATGTGGACAAAGTATCGATTGGATTATCCGTGGACAAAGATTTACGTCTCGATGCAAGGATGAATACGAATGATGCCAAACGAGTAGCAGCAACGCTGTCGGCCTTAAAAAATCTTGGAGATAATCTGCTTGCAACTGCGGAAGCTTCTGCCAGCCGAGGAACAAAAAACGATTCAACTAAAGACCCAATTTCCGAGGTTTTGGTCAAGCAAGGGAAATTGCTAATGCAGTCGGTTGCAATCAAGACGTCTGACAACGATGTGCAGATCTCCGCGAAAATCGATTCTTTTGATGAGACGGCAGCAGCTTTTGGAGTACCAGCAATTCAATCAGTGCGAATGGCTGCTTTGCGTACACAAAGTGCTAACAACCTCAAGCAGATCATGATTGCTCTACACGATTATGAATCAGCACACAAACACCTACCACCAGCGGTCGTTCGTGATCCCAAGTCTGGTATGGAGCGTAGCTGGCGGGTTGAACTATTGCCCTACATGGACCGCCAGGATCTTTACGATCTTTATCGCAAGGATGAGCCATGGGATAGCGTTGCAAATCAAGAGGTTCTCAAAAAGATGCCTAACGTTTTCGCCTTTCCAGGGACAGTAGGAACCGACACTCCTTATCTTGCCATCGCAAGCTCAGACGGAGGCTTGACTCTCTCTAAAGAAGGCAAGGCTCCTCGATTTCAGGATGTTACTGATGGATTGAGTAGCACGGCTTTTGTCGTGGAAACGAATCCGATGGTTCCATGGAGCAAACCGGTAGATGCTACGGACCTGGAGGCCATTCGTAAAACCCCGCTTCATAATAGCTTGGGATTCCATGTCGGGTTAGGGGATGGCGCGGTAGTCTTTATCACCAATAGCATTGATCCACTAGTCTGGAAGGCCATATCAACGCGTTCCGGTGGAGAGACATCTACGAGCAAATAGGATCGCACCGAGTCATCGCGGGAGCGTACATGCTCCCGCAACTCGATGCTCGATCCAGCCTTGAAGTCAGATAACTTCACGCCCAGCGTCAAGCTGCCATGCATTCTTTGTAAGAGGGAATCGTATCATCCAACTGCGACGGCATGGTGGCCAGCAATATGCACCTGGAGTCAAGGTCATGATTTCAACACCGCTTATCTACTAATTCTGTAACAAGCATGGATCTCGCCGCAATCGAAATGCTGTTCTTTTGAGTTGCATGCGGTTTTGGACTATTGTGTTTTGCGGAGGCGTTTTTGGTTTATAATGAGCAGGTCTGATCCGCATGGCCATCAGAAATCCTACCTTGTGACCTACCTACTCCTCATCAACACCTACCTCTCGCGGTTTGATATGCTTCATCGAAACCAATTCTTCTATCAATACTTTAATCGCTATAACGTCAACTCGATCTATCGCGTTTGCGTGGTCTCGATTGCGTTTGGATTACTGATAAACATTGCGTCTGCTGTCGACGACACCGATGATAAACGGACCACCCCGCAAACCGGTAAAGCTACGATCGAAGTCTACGACTCTCAAGCGACCGATACGCCGCGAATGGATGCTCAAACGGCGGCCTCGTCAGCTAAACTTCCAGCAGGGTTTCGTTTACAAGTTGCCGCACAGCAGCCTGATGTCGCTCAACCCATTGCGATGGCTTGGGATAGCCGTGGCCGCCTTTGGATAGTCGAGAACTATACCTATGCCGAACAAAAAATGAAGTTCGACGACCGCCTCAGCGATCGGATTCTAATCTTCGAAGATCGCGATAACGACGGCACACTGGAAACGCGTAAAGTTTTTTGGGACCAAGGGAAACATGTCACCAGCATCGAAATCGGTTTCGGTGGTGTCTGGATACTCGGGCCTCCTCAACTCCTCTTTATTCCTGATCATGATCGCGATGACGTACCAGATAGTGAGCCTCAAGTTGTCTTAGACGGATTCGATGCCTTGACAACCCATCACAACATGGCGAACGGACTGCGTTTCGGTCCAGACGGCTGGCTGTATGGTCGGCACGGTATTCAAGCCGTGTCGAAAGTTGGCCCACCGGGCTCGTCTGATCTTGAGCGAAAGAGTTTTTCGTGCGCGATTTGGCGATACCATCCTCAACATAAGATTGTTGATATCGTCACCCACGGAACCACCAACTCATGGGGTATGGATTGGGATAAGAACGGGCATTTGTTCTTTATCAATACCGTCATCGGGCATCTCTGGCACGCTCTCCCCAACGCGCATCTGCGCCGCATGTACGGTGAACATATTGCTCCTGATATCTACGAATCGATGGAGATGGTGGCTGACCATTTTCATTTTGATCAAGGCAAAGAAGATTGGACAGCAGTTCGCAAAGGGGTAAGTGATGCTACTGATGCGGCCGGTGGTGGCCACGCTCATAGCGGCATGCTTATCTACCAAGCGGATCAATGGCCAGAAGAGTACCGCGATAAGCTTTACACCATCAATTTTCATGGTCGACGGCTAAACGTTGAACGATTGGATCGTGGTGAAGCTGGTTTCATCGGGCGTCATGAAGCAGATTTCTGCTTTATGGCTGACCCATGGTTCCGAGGCATTGATCTTTCGACCGGACCTGACGGTAGCGTCTTTATTCTAGATTGGTCCGACACCGGAGAATGTCACGAGAACGATGGGGTGCATCGCCAGAGTGGTACCATCTATCGACTAACGTACGGAGACAAAAAACATCATCCGGTCACAGACCTGCGTGCAATAAGCGACTCGGATCTTTTAACTTACGCCAAGAGCGATAACGCTTGGTACTCTCGCCAAGCGTTGCTTATTTTGCGAGAACGGCAGGTTACCAATCTTTTGGAACAACAAACCAAAGAAATTCTTAAGCAATTTGTTGCACCAGAGAATCGTCACAAAATGAGCCTTCGCGAGCTCTGGGCCGCACAGGCATGTGGCGTCGTAGAGTTTGAGACACTTTATGATTTACTTTCCCATCCTAATGAACACGTTCGTTGCTCTGTGATTCGGTCGTTATCCGAACCTAGCATGGCTTCGCAGGTCGAGGTTGCGAAATTACTAAGCTCTGCCGATAAGGAAACAAGCAATCTCGCCCGCCTCTATTGGCTGGGTGCTTTGCCACGTTGGAACGGGGATGGATGGTGGAACATCGCTGCCACGATGATCAAACCAAAGACGCTGGATCAAGATCGCGATTATCCCCTCATGTTGTGGTATGCCATCAAGGATCGGCTCGTGCAACAACCTGCCCAAGGTGCCGAATTTCTAGCCAAGTTGTATCAAGCGACTAATTCCAATGCATCGGAATCGGTGCCGTTTCGCAGGGTCGCGCACTTTGCCGCAAGACGATTGGCAACAATAATGCAACAAGACCCGCTGGGAATGGAATCCTTAGTTAAGGTCGCGAATCGCGTCGGTTCATCGATGCAAAAAGATGTAATGCTCGGAATGTTCGAGGGAACAAAAGGGCGAAGTAGGCTTGAATCGCCATCTGACTTCGAGACGTTGGCCGAATCGCTCCACCCTGCTTTAGTGGATCCTAGCGAACAAGACAAGCTTAAACGTCTGCGGACCATATTCGGCGATGGGCTTGCACGAGAACAACTAGAGGCGTTGGTGAACGACCCCTCACAGGAAAGTAGTTCGCGCCGTGAAGCTCTGCTTTCACTTTATGTAACCAAATCAGATGGAACGTCTGCACTTGCAAAGAAATACGTTCGAGATTTGGCTGTACAATCGGCTGCGATCGAGATCATCTTAAAGTCAGGCAGTGTTGCTGATGCACAAGAGATCATCGATCTTTTCACGCAACCATTTGCGATTCGAGGCGAAGCCCGCGATGTAGTGATACGTGGGTTAGCTGGTCGTCGCGAAACCATTTCCTTGTTGATCGAAGCAGTCGAGGCGAAACGGATTGATTCGAATTTGGTAGACGCGATCATGCTGCGACAATTTGTGATGCTAGATGATCCGGCCATCACGTCGCGAGTCGAAACGATTTGGCCACAGGTCAGCTCGTTTGGTAAAGATAAAATCACCAAGATTCAGGCCTTGGAAAAGCTCGTTAATGAATCTGATAAAGCTCCCGATTTAGCCAATGGGCGGCAACTGTTCCGACAGCATTGTTCCAGTTGTCACAAGTTGTTTGGAGAGGGAGGAACGACCGCTCCGGAGCTGACCGGAGCACAGCGATCGAATCTTCGTTATCTCAGCGAGAACATCATCGACCCTAGTGCGAGCGTGGCGGACAATTACCGAGTCACCCTTTTTCAAATGGCTGATGGAACTTTGGTATCCGGAGTTGCGATTATTGAAGACTCAGCAACTGTGACAGTGCAGACGACTAGAGATAAAATCGTGATTGAGAAATCGGAGATAGAATCGCGAAAGCGATCAACTCAATCCTTGATGCCAGAAGGGTTGCTCGACACCCTGGATGATCAAGCGAAGATCGATCTGATGGCCTATCTAAAAAGTAGTCACCAAGTCCCATAAAAGGCAAATGGTATGCTCCAACAATTGAGGGCAATTGTTCTATTTTGGGCTCTAACAATTGAGGGCAATTGTTCTACTTTGGGCTCTAACAATTGAGGGCAATTGTTCTACTTTGGCCGTGTCGGGCGTGAGGTTAGAAGTCTGAGTTAGCAGACTGGTCGATTGAGGCGACACGATCCCTTTCGAGATACACTCCATGATGGCATAGACGGCTAGCTCGTCCCACGTCGCACCTGCTTCCTTGCATAGTATCGATTCGGCTTTCTCAGACGGCATGCCCTTGCGATAAGGTCGATCGCTTGTCATTGCGTCATACGAATCCGCGACTGCAATGATTCTCCCAGCAAGTGGAATTTGTTCGCCGACTAGACCGTACGGATAACCTTTTCCGTTAACTGCCTCGTGGTGGTGCATAACGCCGGGCAACACGTAGGCCAACGGTTTCAAATGTTGAAGAATATTGTAGCCAACCTCTGGATGCTTCTTAATGATCTCGAATTCTTCGTCGGTTAGCTTATCCGGCTTGCTAAGAATCGAGTCCGGAACACCAATCTTGCCAACATCGTGCAACAAACCAGTTAAATAGATTCGTTCACACTCTTCTTCGTCCAACCCCATTTGCGTAGCGATTGCTTTGGAGAATTCGGCTACGCGGTCGCTATGACCACAAGTGTATTGGTCCTTTGCATCGATCGCGTTGATAACTGCCCGAATGACCCCTGTAACCAATTGTTCTTGTTCGCGGAACAATTCCGAGTTTGCGGCGTGCGAAGACAGGATTGTACCCAGACTCGCCAGAAGTCCGGCCTCGAAAGTCCCAAACTGAAATCCATTCGGATCAATCATCAGGAACTGTTCTGGAGATTGACAGAATAAATCGACTTCTTTATTAAGAGCTAACAGGTAACCGTAGACTTTTCCGTTCTTCTCAAGCCTCGTAAAGATGCAGTTCCGCAGGCCTGGAAAACCGTCGAATACCGCGGATGAAGACTGAGTGTTGAAAACGGACGTTACCCCTTTCGAATTAGATTCACATCGGTTGACGAATTCAACAAGTCGTTTGGTGGGTAGCGACAGCGCGCCTGACGTCGAAATCGTAGCCAAATCATCTGACTCGGAAGCAGACATGATCTCAATCGGCACCAATCCGATAAACTCTGCATCAATAACTTGTCGCAGCTTGGGTAATTGAGTCGAGACCAGCTCCTCAATGCTCTGCCGAAATGTTGCATTACCAATATGCTGGGATACCGATCGGAGCCATGTGAGTTCCTCAAAGTCCTTTGTTACTTGCTTTACAAATTCCTGGCGTTGAGTCTTTTGTCGGAGCAGTTCGTCAGAACTTAGTTCGTGTTGCCACGATACGGATGCTAACTGGGTGAATAGGCTTGGTTCGAACGGTGTATCGGGATTTATGCTACATAAGAAATAACAGCGTTCAGTAGGGAATACGCCTAGGTAGATGTAATCGTTTTCTATACCGATTTGGTTTCCAGAAATCAGATGGAACGGTCCGTCCATCCGATCTAGTATTGCATCAGCCCGCAACCAATCTATGGTGTCCAGGGTGCATTCCAACTGGCTTAGGTTTCGTTCACCGTGACAGAATATCTTCATCCGATAGGCGTCGATTCGACGAAAGACGGCTATCTCAAATGACCCAGACTTTTCCAAACCGGTAGCCCAGCGACGAACGGTCGCTAGTTCACGGCTAGATAGTGTCATTTGTCGGGTGGAGTCCATATATAGCGATTCTTACGACGATGCGATTTAGGTTGTCGAACACGATAACTTCACATGTATCTAACTCATGAATTGCCAATGAGAAACTGATTTAAAGAAAAAGTAATGAGAAATACACGAAAGAGATTTGCCTCTGCAATATGTGAGACTTAGAGTTGCCCGCTCACGAATGGCAAAGTATTTATCCTCAACATGTATCCATACTCAATAAACGACTCTAACTCGATTGCAGGGCACCACATCCTAGTGGTCGAGGACAGTATTGTGCTTGGTGAGGTACTTCGCTTCAACTTGGAGCAAGAGGGCTTTCAGGTAACATGGGCTGCGGACGGTAAAGAAGCCATCGAGCTATTTGCTCAGGGTGGTTACGATCTCGTAGTGACCGATTACGAGATGCCCATTCTAAATGGTGAGCAGGTCTGCGACCAACTACGTAATGAATGCCTCAGCGACGTACCTATTATTATGTGTACGGCGAAAGGGATGGAGCTCGATCTTCATAGGCTCGCCGACAAATACGGCGTGAAAGCACTGCTTCAAAAACCCTTTAGTGTGTCAGAACTGGCTGATTTAATAAGAGGGTTGTTTGCTGTAAGAGCCGCCGTTTAGTCGCAATCCTTGATCCAATTGCTAGAATGTAGTGCCTAGATCTTTCGCACCAACATTAGGATTGTTCCATGCGACCATATTCGTCGAAACCTGTTTTTTGTCTGAGCTTGTTCTGCTCCCAGTTCCTAGCTTTTGTCGTTGCCCCACTCTTCGTTTTGCCCGGGTGCAATCCTGCACAGCCAGCTGGGGGCGGAAAAAAGCAAGCCTCTCAAAGCCTCAACCCGGACCAAACAGAAAAAGCTAAAGAGCTTCTCGGGGGAGCCAGTTCGAAGAGTCTTTCGAAGGTTAAGCTTCTACTAAACTGGTATCCTGAAGCGGAACACGGTGGGTTCTATGCCGCCAAAGCAGCTGGCATCTATGAGAGATATGGACTCGACGTAGAAATTGTGCCTGGCGGTAAATCTACTGTCGTCCCCCAAGAACTAGTTCTGGGACGAGTTCAGTTCGGCGTGGGCAATGCTGACGATGTGTTAATCGCTAGAAATCAAGATATCGATCTAGTTGCTCTCATGGCCCCAATTCAAGACGGTCCCCGATGCATATTGACCAGAAAAGACTCGAACATCGATTCCTTTGAGAAGTTAAAAAATGTAAAGCTACAAATCGACTCCTCAAGACCCTACGTTCCGTTCCTCAAGAGCAAGGGCCTGATTGGTGACAATGTTGAGGTCGTACCCTATTTCGGTTCGGTCGCACAAGTCGTCGCAGACAAAAATTTTGCGTGCCAAGGATACAACTTTAGCGAACCATTCATGGCTCGCCAACAAGGTGTAGACGTCAACGAACTGATGATGTCGACCATCGGTTACAACCCCTACGCAAGTTTGTTAATCACAACGTCCAAATATGTTAAAACAGAAGAAGCAGTATGTCGCAAAATGGTACAAGCGAGCATCGAGGGTTGGCAGTTGTATCTGGAATCACCTGAAGAAGCAAACAAGATAATCCTCGGTCAAAACAAACAAGGCTTAGAAAAAGCCGCGTTAGACTATGGCGTTACCGCTCTCAAGGCACTGTGTATACCAGCATCGAAAGACGCGACCATCATTGGTGATATGACCCCAGAACGTTGGGAGGATTTGTACAAGACTCTGAGCGAACTTAAAATCGTCGATCCCAAAAAGGTTACCATTAACGATGCCTTCACATTGCAGTTTTTAAAGAAGTAGCCTCTGCATGTAAGTCTGAGCCAACACTTGGCAAGGAAAAAACGGTCGAGATAGTAAGCGTTCTTGAGTAGGCATACCCCTGCGACTGACTAGAATCCATGATTTACAGAATTCGGTCAGCCGGAGGTTTAGTCATGACATTTCGAGCTCTAAGCGTTAACGCTTTATGTCGATCCACGTTTGCCTGCTTATACATCCTAGTCTTATGTTCGATTCCGTCGTCATTTGCGGCTGATGACTCCTGGCAAGGCACTGTTGTTAGTTACAACATTCGCCATGGCCAAGGGATGGATGGCAAACTGGATTTGGATCGCACTGCTGATGTCCTCAAAAAACTATCGCCCGATTTTGTCTGCTTGCAAGAAGTAGACAACAAAGCTCGTCGCAGCGATTCCGTCGATCAACCTGAATTTCTTGCAAAGAAGCTGGGGATGAACCCCGCGTTTGGCAAATTCATGGACTATGACGGTGGGCAATATGGATTGGCGATTCTAAGCAAATATCCGATTCTAAAAAGTGAGGTCATCGAACTGCCTCGGGGAAACGAACCACGTGTTGCGTTGACTACTCTCGTACAAATCCCGAATGGCGAAAAGATAACCTTAGTAAATCTTCATTTCGATTGGGTTAAAGACGACAAGTTCCGCTATGCACAAGCTGAAAAGCTAAAAGAACATCTCGATCGATTGCAAACTCCTTATCTATTGTTGGGTGATTTCAACGATCAAGCCGGTTCCAGAACGCTCGAACTATTAAGCAGCAATGCCGTCGAAGCCTTTAAGCCAACCTCTAGCCGCTTCACTTTTCCTTCAAATGAACCGGCAATAGAAATCGACTTTATCTTCGGAGGTCCGAAAAATCGTTGGGAATTTGTGGAAACAATGGTAGTCCAGGAAACCATGGCTTCAGATCATCGACCTATTCGAGCGGCTTTTCGATTACAATTTTCCAAATAGTTCCACCATTTTGTATCGATAATTAACTCCTTCCGATCGATCTTATGAACGCACAACAATACTCTGACGACCTGTTTCGAATCGGACCCTTATTCAGAGTCCTCTTCGCATTCTGGCTCGTTGCAAATGTTTCTTCGGCGCAGGAAATTGCTTTTCCAACAGATCGTGAGGAAACGGAATTTGAGAATCACGTGCAGTCTGTATTGTCTCGCAGTGGTTGCAACATGGGAGCGTGCCATGGTGCATTGGCTGGCAAAGGAGGGTTTCGTCTTTCATTGCGCGGTTATGATTCGTCGACCGATCACTTTAACATCACTCGTCAAGATCGCGGTCGACGCATCGACTTATCGAATCCTGCAGAGTCTCTTTTGCTGATGAAGGCTACGGGCACTGTTCCACACAAAGGCGGAGTTCGATTACAAAAAGAGAGCGACGATTATCGATTGCTAGAGAAATGGATTGCGTCCGGCGCTGTTGGTCCTCGTCTCACCGATCCGAAAATTGAACGTATCGAAATCTTTCCTCACGATATAAGTTTAGTGACGAACGATAAACAAGACATTTTGGTGAAAGCGATCTACTCCACCGGTCGGGTTACCGATGTCACGAAGTGGGCCAAGTTTACATCGACCGATGAATCCGTAGCCTCTGTCGACGAACACGGAAAGGTCACGGTGCTGGGTGCTGGAGAAGGTGCGATATCCGTTTGGTTTGCCAGTAAAATCGCTCTCGCTCGGATCAGAGTTCCCTTTGCAAATACCCAAAAGATAGCTAGTACTGACAGTTCTCAAGATCGGTATCGAAACAAAAGCCAGCTCGACCAAATCGTCTCGGATCATTTGGCCTCCCTAGGTCTAGAGCCCTCTGCCGTATGCAGCGATAGCGAGTTTGTTCGCAGATCCTCGCTCGATGCTACGGGTTGTCTCCCGTCCGAGGAAGCGGTCCGAGCGTTTTTAGCGGACACTTCGCCAGATAAGCGAAACAGATGGATCGACCAGCTTCTGAGCGGTCCGAGCTATGTTGATTATTGGACCTATCGCTGGAGTGATCTACTCACCCTGAATAGCAATTTGCTTCGAACAGATGGCATGAAAGCCTATTACAAATGGATACGAAGCCGAGTGGAGGCCAATACTCCATGGGACGACTTCGTTCGCGAGATCATAACCGCCCGCGGAGAGGCTTTAGAAAATGGCGCCACCAACTTTTACGCCATTAACCAAGATCCTGAAAGCATGACCGAGAATGCATGCCAAGCTTTTCTAGGTTTATCGATTGGTTGTGCCAAATGCCATAATCACCCGCTCGAAAAATGGACCAACGACCAGTACTATGCCATGGCCAACATGTTCGCACGTGTGAGGGCCAAAGGATGGGGTGGCGAAGTGCGAAACGGTGATTCGGCGAGGACCGTTATGGTCGCTGATCGGGGTGATTTGATACAACCGTTGCGAGGTGTCCCTCAGCCTCCCGCTCCGCTCGATGGCACACCCTTGGATCCAAACGATACCGCAGATAGACGCATCGCTTTGGCCGATTGGATGGTGTCCCCAAACAATCCCTATTTCACTAGAGCAATAGTCAATCGGATTTGGGCTGCTTACTTTGGTGTTGGGATTGTTAATTCCGTTGATGATCTTCGACTCAGCAACCCTGCAAGCAATGAAGCGTTGATGGATTATCTTTGCCAAGAATTGGTCAAGATGGACTATGATCTAAAGCAGTTCATGCGATTGATCATGAATTCCGAAACCTATCAACGAAGCAGTCAAGCGAACGATCGGAACATCAACGATAAGAAGTACTTTTCTCGATTCTATCCACGACGACTGATGGCTGAGGTCATTCATGACGCCATCGTCGATATCACAGGCGTTCCGTCCGTTTTTGACCGCATCGCCTATTTGGGTGGTGATAAGACGCCGACCACACTTTACGCCAAAGGTACTAAAGCCATTCAACTGTTTGATTCGAGCGTTGAAAGCGGGTTTCTTCGAACCTTTGGTCGCAATCAAAGAAGGATTACTTGCGAATGCGAACGAAGCGACGAGCCTAGTATCATTCAAGTATTAAATCTCAATAACGGTGATACACTCAACGAAAAGTTGTCAGCATCCGGTGGTTTTATCGATCAGCTTTTAGAGAAACACGGTACCGATCATTCTGCGATCATCGAGTCCGCGTATCTGCGATGTTTGTCGCGATACCCAACAGAAACGGAGCAGCGTTTGATGCTCGAAGAATTCCGGAATGTATCCTCTTCAGAACAAAAGACATTCTTAGAAGATTTTCTTTGGAGCTTGATGACCTCGCGTGAGTTCTTGTTTAACCATTAATCATCAATCATAAGAAGGACATTTGTGTTACCAAAAATGTTCAGCCGTAGACAACTTCTCTTAGGCAGCGCCCCCACCGCAGCCCTATCTTTGCTTGGCTGGACCTACTTTATTGAACCGCGTTGGCTCGACATAACTCATAGCGAGTTGCTGATTCCGAATTTGCCTCCGGAATGGTCGGGGAAACGATTACTTCACATCACTGATTTGCATTCAGGCAAAGTCACGACGAGTTACCTACAAAAGGTGATTCAAATCATCAATGACTTGGATGCCGACCTGCATGCGTTTACAGGTGACTTTATTGATCATACCGGTGGCATTGAAGAACTAAAGGTGGTACTTCATGATTACCGCCCTGCTAAACTTGGCTCGTTCGCTTGTTTAGGAAACCACGATTACGGGCTAGGTTGGTGGCAAGTAGAGGTGGCTGATAAAGTCGCTGAGCTTGCAAACCAGCGAGGAATCGAAGTACTGAAGAACTCTCGAATCGAGCTTGATGGTCTGCATTTGGTCGGTGTGGAAGATATGTGGTCCCCTCGATTTCGACCTACGTTAGCCTTCCAAGGTTGGGACGCAAATAACGCCAGTATTTGTTTGTGTCACAATCCAGACGTTTGTGATCTGCCCGTTTGGGTTAACTTTAGAGGGGCTATTCTCTCAGGGCATACCCATGGTGGTCAATGTAAGCCACCTTTTTTGCCACCACCGATGCTGCCTGTTATGAATCGCCGTTATACCTCAGGGCACTTTTCGATTGACGCGGCACGCTCGCTTTACATATCGCGTGGTGTGGGCCATACGATGCGAGTAAGATTCAACTGCAGGCCGGAGATCGCGGTGCTTACTTTGAAGCCAGCTTAGTTCTTTTGGGGAACAACAATCTCAGGCTTCAACGATTCAACTTGGATGTACGCTGGAATACTCGCTGGCACGGAACTTTGAGAACCCGTGCTTTGGGATGGGCTTACCGATCCCGTTTCGGAATCGTTGGCTACGATTTTCGAATCATTCCAGAGTTCTGTGATATCAACATCCAGTGTCCGGAGCATATCAAAGACCACTGGCTGCAGATCCTTTACGTTGTAGGCCAAACTAACGACGCGTCCTGCTCGGGCAATGTTAAGACCGACAAAATTGCCGTCGATGTCAACGATAGGCCCACCGCATTGATGGGGGAGCAAGACCGTATCATGTTGCATGACATTTTTGAAACCAGTTGCCCGAGAGCTGATCTCTCCATTGACTTCCATTTCGGTGCTATCAAAGAGTGAACTTGTTAGATCCATCATTTGAGCCCGAAAAGTCATCTTACGGCCTTCGCGGTCGCACGTCAGGTTAGCGAATTGACCGGCTGTGATCGACTTTAGGTGATCGAGAACGCGAGCGCGATTTGGAAGCTCAACACCGTCAACCTCTTTGATGACGTCACCGGATTCGATGCCTGCGCGATCAGCCCCACCCCCTACTACGACACTTTCGATCAATGCCCCTTTTTCGCCCTCGGGAGCTTCGCCCAAACGAAGCCCTAGAACAGGTCGCTCGGAAGGAACGTTGCGTTTGGCAACACTTAATACGCCGACATTTAAGGGAGTAGATCGGATGTTGGTACTAACTAACCAACCTCCGAGAGGTACATCAACTTTTGGATTGAGAACAACTGGTTGCAAACCTTCTCGTTCAATTTTGAGAATAGCCAAATCGAGATCTACTTTTCTCAATACAGTCGATCCGATCGCTTTGGTGCCATCAAACAGCTTAACATCGCATTGATCGGGGACTTCGCTCGATTTGGAAACAATCCAGCCTCCGGAATGAACAATGGCACCCAAAGCCACTTGTCGATTTCTATCGAAGATTTGAACGGTAGATTTCCAGGAATTGCCAACGGAATCTCGAAAAGCTCTCAACGTTTGGTGGTGGGTCTTAGTGTGTCCACGACCACCGGAGAAGCCAACTTGATCACCGACGCTATATCCCTGCTGAACCAGAAGCGACTTACCGGAAGATTCGTTTGGCTGAGATTGTTGATCATCAGAATCAATCGTATCCGCTGGCCCTAAGTCGTCCGAAGCGTAGGAAACAGAACCGATGGATGTATGAAATGCCGACGGATCAGAGGGCCTTACATGACAAACACAAAACGAAATTAAGGCCGAGGCCAAAGCAACGCGAGCATGTCGGTTTATCCGTTTCATGTAGCAATCCTCAATTCTATTCTGCAATTACGCTTCCGAATTTGGCAAGCAATCTTCCCGAGTTTGCGGACGATTGACAGGCCAGAGTTGAACAAGGTATGAGTCCAGTATAGGTACCTAGCAATCACTAGGATAGCAAATTCCCAATCGGAAATGGTCACTAACCTTGGGAACTCGCACCGAAAATCAACTGTGTTTCATCTCAAAAGCTCAGACAATCCAACTAGTTTTTGGAACCAATGATCAGCCGGAGCCGCATTTTCTTTGTGTCTCGCTCAATCTCGACCATCACCGAGTCCCCAGGCACCATGGCATCCACAGCGTCCTTGAGTTGCTGGAATTTTGTGATCTCGTTCCCATCGAACTTCAATACGATATCGCCAGCCTTGAGTCCGGCGCGGAAAGCCGGCGTATCTCGACCAACTTCCTGGATCAAGCATTTACCGTTGCTCACTTCTTCGCGAGCTCCGGCGACTCCGATAAACGGCTGGAAACCAGGGAGCGCACCCCAAACTTCTCGACTGATCAAACGCTCATGATTGTTGTAAAACACCTCAACAGGAACGTGCATGTTTTCCTCAACATCAACACCAATTCGGCTGTGAATTCCGATCAGTTTGCCTTCTAAATCGAAGAGCGGGCCACCGCTATCGCCACCTATTAATGGACAATCTGTAACCATTGTCGAGTCAATCATTTTCAAAACGCGCCCGACTCGAATCACCGCGGGTCGGTCCGACTGCCAACCACCGGGATGACCAACCGCGATCACCCAGGATCCGTTTCGCAAGTCGCTGGAGCGACCTAAACAAGCATGAGGCCAAGGCTGGTTTGGATCGCTTAGCGGAGTAGTAATTTTTACGACTCCAGCATCTTCATTCCGGTTCAATCCCAAAGACTCCCCCTCGACCCTGGTGCCATCGTGAAGCGTTATTTGAATTCTTTGCGATGCTTTGCCAGCAACGTGAGCGGCGGTCAGGACATAACCGTCACCACTTACGATGACACCACTTCCCTGAGTATTGCCATGTTGCAAATTTACTGTGACAAGTGGCAAAAGTTTCGACAGACTGGCTTGCTGTTTTTGAAGAAGAACCAATTCGTTTTTGTCTCGAGGATCAGCTCCCTGAGCGAGAGACTTTAGCGTGTCTGGAATCGGAATCTTGGTCGTCGCGGATGGGCTATCCACTACAGTAGAGAAGTAACTCGCCACCGCTGGCTTTGCCGAGGTTCTTGACTGCGGCTGGCCGTCAACAGACCGTTCCTGACCAAATGCTGGATCAGCTAAGAGTGAAAATACGAGAATCGAGGCAAAACAAAATAGTCCTAATACCGCGGTATTAAGGAATGTGGCTACGAGGCGGGATGGGCAATCACCATACTTCCTAGCTATCATGTTTCACTTTCCATTGATCTCGAGACAAAGATCTAGTTTAAACGGCACAGCCGTCCCTTTCCGACTTCGAAAACGATTATTCGCTAAGCATAGTCAAAATGAAACCCACCAACTTTAAGAAAAATCCAAAACATTTCGAAACGGATGGACACCCGAGAGGCATTATGCCGATTGCCGCGAATCAATCATTGAGGTAAATCATGCCGACCAAGCTAGTTGTAGGGTGCGGCTACGTGGGATTTCCTGTAGCGAAGCGATGGGTTGAACAGGGTGATAGGGTATTTGCTATCACCAGACGTCCTGAGTTTGGCCCTGAATTGGAACGCGCAGGAGTTCAGCCAATTGTCTGGGATTGGTACACTCCCTGGGACCAAACCCAAAGTCTACTCGAGCTAGTCGGAGGTCAATTATCAACGATTCTGATATCTGTTTCCCACGCTCAAGTCCCGAACCGCCCGCCCGAACGCACCCATGTTGATGGCCTAGACCATCTTACGGCCGCTCTATCTCCAAACAAAAGTGCCTGTGTCGAGGCTTCGATTGCTTCGCCGGTTGACTCTTCCAGATGGGTCTACCTTTCGACGACGGGAGTCTTCGGAAGTGGATCTTCTGGTGATTGGTTGGACGAAGACAGTTTGGTTTCTCCGATGAGACCAGGATCGATCGCGGCTTGCGAAGGAGAACGTTGGATTCGCGAACATGTCGTGAAAGAGAACCGTTTGATTTTGCGACCATCAGGGATTTACGGACCTCTCAGGGTTCCCAATTGGCGGGCCATTCGCGATGGCGATCCTCTCACGATGCATCCCGATTCATTCGTGAACCTTATTCATCTTACGGATCTCGTCGAAGCTGTTGTGGAACTATCCTCCCGCCAAACCGATTTTGATCTGTATTGTGTATCGGATGGGATGCCGCCAACTCGGCTGGAGTACTATTCACACGTTGCCAAATTAGGTAACTATCGCGAACCAATATTTGCACCGGAGTCATCGGCAAAGCACTTGCGTTCTGATTCGAACAAACGCATAAGTTCGAAGCGACTGCTGCAGGAACTACAGAGACCTCTCGCCTTTCCAACGTATCGCGAAGGACTCGAAAGCTTGTTGCCTGAACTAACCTGAGATACAAACCGCCCTGGAGACGTCTAGAATCGTGAACCGAAACAACGAACAAAAAGCAATTATCGTCGGTGCCGGATTATCCGGACTCATAGCCGCTCGTGAGCTGGAAAAAATGGGTTGGACGGTTACTGTACTTGAGGCTCGCGATCGAGTTGGTGGACGCGTTCAAACCGATTCTGTCGACGGCTTTCTCCTGGATCACGGCTTTCAGGTTTACTTGACCGCGTATGAAACCGCAGGCAAAGAGCTAAATCTGCCGGAGCTAGAGTTAAGGTGCTTTCCTGCTGGTGCACTTATACAGATGAACGGTAAAAGATATCGAGTGGGTGATCCGAAACGATGCGATTTGACGCAGGCTATAGGGCAACTCCTTACAACGGCGATCGCTCCGATAGGCTCCGTTTCGGATAAATGGAAATTGCTTCAATATCAGAATCGCATAACTCGATTGTCCGAGCAACAAGTCTTCCGTGAGTCCAGAGTTCCTGCATTGGACCGGCTTCAACAGCTCGGATTCTCTAGCACCATGATCGAACGCTTTTTTATTCCATTTTTCCGTGGAATATTCCTCGATTCCAATTTCGACATCGCTTCGGATCGCTTCGATTTTGTATTCCGTGCTTTTAGCTCTGGATTTGCGGCGTTGCCAAAAGGTGGCATGGGAGCCATCCCCCACCAGATAGCATCTTGTTTATCCGACGGTAGTATATCACTCAACAAATCTGTCGCATGCGTGAAGCCTGGTATGATTGTTACATCCGACGGACAAGAGTTGCTCGGCGACGCCATCGTCGTTGCCACAGAAGAACCGTGCGCAAACCGATTGCTATCGTCGTTCATACCCCAAAAGCATAGCTCTACAGCACCGAACAGTACTGCGTGTTTGTACTTTGCCGTAAACAATCCTCCACTCCGCGAATCGACTCTGGTGCTCAATGCTGATGGAACCGGTCCGATCAACAATCTTTGTTTTCCGAGCTTCTGCCAGAGTTCCTATTCGGCGGACCATCGAACGTTATTGAGTGTAAGTACCGTTGGAATCCCCTCGGAACGAGGAGACGATCTGGTTGCATCGGTTCGTAAACAGCTTGTGGAATGGTTTGGCTCGCAAGCTAGTTCTTGGCAGCACCTAAAAACGTATTTGGTTCCCTATGCTCTTCCATCTCAATCGGTTAGTGCTATCGCTCAAACGCCAACACTTCGCGTTGCCGAGGGGATATATCGTTGTGGTGATTACTGCAAATCGGCCAGCATAGAAGGTGCGATTCAAAGCGGCTTAGAAGTTGCAGGTTGTATTCAACGAGAACTCAAGGTCTAGGAAAGAGATTCGAAACATACAATGCCGAAAGTTTCATTACCCATTGATGCTCACTTAGAAGCGATCTGGGAATCTGTCTCAACCAACTCGATTGTTGTTGTGGAAGCCCCGCCAGGGTCTGGGAAGACCACTCGAGTAGCACCCTACATTGCGTCTCGGCTGCAAAATCGAAACGATGACCGTCGCATCCAGCTGTTGCAACCTCGAAGACTAGCTGCTCGATCTGTGGCTCAAAGAATTGCGTACGAAGAAGATTGCCAACTAGGAGATCGCGTAGGTTATCAAGTTAGGTTTGAAAACCGCACCAATCAACAAACGCGGATTGTTGTTTCGACCGAAGGCATCCTCCTTCGCCGGTTGCAAGACGATCCGATGATTGAGGATATTGCGATCGTGTTGCTGGATGAATTCCACGAAAGATCTTTGGATTCGGACTTGACCCTCGGAATGCTTCGTCGATTACAGCAAACCATGCGCGAAGATCTACGAATTGTCGTTATGTCTGCCACGATTGACACCAACTCCATTCAGCGTGCACTCGGACCTGTCCCAATCGTATCGGTTGATAGTCGCTGCTATCCCGTCCAAATTCGATTCCGTCCCATTCCATCGCCTAAGATAAAACCCGTGGAACACATGACGGACACATTGTTAGATATTGTGCCCAAGCACGATGGCGACGTGCTCGCATTTCTACCCGGGGCTGGCGAAATCGAACGGGCCTCATCTCTATTGGAACGATCGTCGCTCGCAAGAGACTGTGACATTGTCAAGCTTTACGGCACCATGCCACTTGAGGAACAGGTAAGGGCTATCGAAACAGGCGATCGACGCAAGATTGTGTTAGCGACCAACATTGCTGAAACATCGCTAACGATCGAAGGCATTAGGGTGGTCGTCGATAGCGGACTTGCGAGAGTCATGCGATTTTCCTCCGACGTTGGTTTAGATCGATTGTGTCTAGAAAACATTAGCCAAGCGTCTGCTACACAGCGCACGGGTCGGGCTGGACGAGTTGCCCCCGGAGTATGTTATCGATTATGGTCCGAGGCCTCGGATCGGTCTCGCGCTGCCTACTTGGAACCAGAAATTGTCCGCGTCGATTTGGCTTCTGCAGCTTTGCAACTCTATGCATGGGGTGAAGGAAAAGCCGAAGACTTTCCTTGGTTAGAACCACCACATCCTGAAGCTTGGCAAGCCGCTGAAGAGTTACTCATACATCTAGGAGCGATTAAAAACTCCAAAATTACCGAGCTTGGGAAACACTTGGTACGCCTACCGATCCATCCTCGTTTGGCTCGTGTACTGGTTGAATCAGTCCATTTGCGATGCCAACAAAGAGCTTGTCTCCTTGCAGCTATTTTGTCCGAACGCGATCCATTTGATCGAAGAGAAAGTCGAGATTCGCGACCGGGCATGGTGACCAGAAATGTCAATCGTTGGGACAGTGATTGTATCGAGCGATTGGAGCTGGTTGAAGATTTTCTCGACGGACACAGTCGATCTTCTGCTTTCGGAGAGATGAACCGAAATGCAGTCAGCAACATTGCTTCAGTCGCTAAGCAACTTTTTCAGGCTCTGCGGGACTTATCGTTCGGTCCCGTCAGGGAGTCTAGTGCTTGCTCGGATCGTGAGTCTCTGATGCTCTGCTTGTTAGCTGGTTACCCAGATCGACTCGCTCGCCGTAGGGGACCAGGAAAAAACAATGGTCTAATGGTAGGTGGCAAAGGTGTTACTCTCTCGCCGCAAAGTGGTGTCTGTGAGCCCGAATTTTTTCTTTGTATCGATGTCGATTCGGGACGAGGTGATGCCAATGTCAGACAAGCCAGCGGCGTTAAGAATGATTGGGTGATGAAAGGTGCGGTCGAACGAGAAGAATGTTTCTATCACCCTACGCAGAAGCAGATTGTTGCACGCAAGCAGACCGTTTGGATCGATTTGGTACTGAATGAGACCCCAACTTCGATTACTGATTTAGCTC
Source organism: Pirellula sp. (assembly GCA_046344995.1). Taxonomy (GTDB): domain Bacteria; phylum Planctomycetota; class Planctomycetia; order Pirellulales; family Pirellulaceae; genus JBKCUI01. The sequence continues at coordinate 49,445 of JBKDKR010000042.1, read as the reverse complement.
GAGCGAAGACAATATTGTTTCAAGCGGTTCGTCAGAGTTGGGACACTACCTTCCCGAAAGATGACGAAGGCATTGTTAGCTTTATCGAGAGAGTCAATTGCTTACGCGATTGGTTGCCTGAGTTGGAGCTGCCACTGATCGATCAAAACATCTTGTTCAGTGTCGCAGAACAACTCTGTGAAGGGGCCCGTTCTTTAACGGAAGTCAAAAATGGAGCTTGGCTCGATTGGCTTCGCTCAAAACTCACAACGGAGCAACTGAACGCCGTCGATCGAGAAGCCCCGGCCAGGATTGTTGTACCAAGTGGCAGCTCGATAAAACTGCTGTATGCAATAGGGAAGGCACCCGTACTCGCGGTCAAAATCCAAGAAGTCTTCTCCATGAAATCGACACCGCGGATTGCCAAGGGTAGGGTACCGATTTTGCTACATTTGTTGTCCCCTGCGATGCGACCACAGCAAATTACCGACGATCTGGAATCGTTTTGGGCAAATGGGTACCCCGAAGTCAAAAAGGAACTGCGACGACGGTATCCCAAACATTCTTGGCCAGATGACCCTACAACCGCCACTCCCGGAAAAAAGTAGAGTTTCTCTTAAACTTTAGTTTTTCTTGGCGCTAAGTTGTTTCCCTCGCGATTGAAACGAACTGCATCGCCGATGCGATTTTCCACCGGTCGCGTTCCGTTTTTGGTCGACAAAAATTGGACGGTAGGGAATGGTTTATCGGCTTGTTCTCGGACCAAACTGTTTGGCTTTCCATTCGTCCGAACTCGGAACCCGATAAAAGACAATCGAATCGAATGAATTCGTTCATCACCAATCCTGCCGTCAAAAGCATCTTGCGAGGAATTCTCGTTTGGGCTCCCCTATGGATTTTGACGACCATTATCTTTGGTGCCTTAGGTGTGATTTATGCTTTCTTCCTTAAGACTGACACCTACGTCGCATCGCAAGCTCTTTTAGTTCGGGACGAAGCTAACGGAGCAGTTATGAGACTCGGTCGATTTCAAAGTCAGACCGAAATGAAGGCGGCCCAAGAAACGATCCTGGAAATGGCCAAGAGCCACCAAGTGGTTCGAGAGGCTTTGGTCGCTATTGGAGAGCCCCCTAAGATTATCAATTGGTTTTTCCCCGTTTCCTTTTCAGGTGAGTATCCCTCCAAAGAATTGGTGGAAGAAACGGCTAACCAAGCGATACAAGTCCATGCCCCAAAAGGAACGGAATTTGGGACAACAGAGATTATCTATTTGGATGTTAAATCCAACTCCACAGAGCACGCGAGGCTGCTGAACAAAGCTTTGTGCGATGCCCTCGAATCAAGATTGCAACAGGTTCGTCGAGCTCGCGCTGATGGAGTCATTCTCGAGCTTGTCAGCGCACGCGATTCGCGACGACAAGCCCTAACAGAGGCCACCAGGGAGATTGTAGAGATTGAGCGAGCAGCTGGATCTGATTTGACAGACCTCAGAGGGCTCACGGAAACGGTTGGGGGGAATTCGTCCTCGCGAGCCGAGCTTGAGCAGATCAAGAATGAGATACGACAATCGGAGGCTGCTCGCCAAGCTTTATTGTCCGACCGAGATATGCTGGTCAAGGCTTCTGAAGATCCGCAAGGTTTTCTCGTCGCACCAGGCTCAGTGCTAAATGCGCACCCCGGGCTAAAGCGCATGCGCGAAGGTTTAGCAGATTCCCAAATTCAGGGAGCCCATATCCTTGGAAAATTTACCGCTGATCATCCTTCCGCGATCGCGTCACAGTCAGCACAAGCAGCAATCGAGAGCCGTTTTTCAAACGAACTCAAAGCCGCTATCACAACTGTCGATGCGGATCTCTCGCTAGCCGATATGAAACTGCAACGCCTCGAAAGTCAAAAGACGAAAGCGGAGGCTAGGCTCACATCAATCGCGGAGGGGCGAGCCGCGTATGCAAATCTCGTAGCTGAGGTAAAATCTAAAACCGCATTGCTCGAAACTGCCGAGCGAGAATTAGCAGGCGCCCAAGCAGCCCGGGATGCGTCCATCTCAACCAGTCTTCTTACCCGACTCGACGCACCAATCGTAAGCGACAAACCCACCGGACCAGGTCGAACGACGTTGTCGGGGCTCAGCGCCGTCGCAGGATTAGTATTTGGTCTAGGCGTTGTATTTGCGATTACCCCGATCGACATGGGACCAACATACGGTCGTCGATCTCGAGACAAGGTTACCGGTAGACGATCGGCGGACGCATCTGTTGCTACCGAAGTTACACCAACGAGCGACAACGATCCTCGAGATGCCCTGGGTCTTCGTCCTGAGTCAAAATACACACCTCAATCCAAAATCCAACAACCTGATTCTACAGATAGAACTTCAGCAGCCACTAACGATGTCCTGGAACTGTTGGCGGATACCAACAGTCATAGCGTCGACAACCGATTCGCCGAGAATATGGAAAAATCCATGGTTGGACATCGACGGGCTAAAATGAATATGCAGCTCGATATTGAAACGGGTGACGATCTTACCACCCCCCCAAGCAGCGATCCGAACTCCTCTAAGTCCGAAACTGGAAAGTCTCTGCCATCTAACAATAGCGGTGATGCCAATAGGGTGAGATTTACATCCGAGGTTGATAATGCATTCCGCGAGCTAGCACGACTTAAGTCACTTAATCCCGATAGCCATGGTGAAGAGCAAAACATCGACGGGAAAATCAATGAAATCAAAGCACTACTACAAGCAATGGGCTATCCCGCTAACACTGAGATCTTGAAAAAAGAGGGCTATATCCGTCCTCGCCCGTCACAGTCATAGAATTTTTTTGGACTAGGTGAGTTGACTCGGTCGTACAATGACGCAACTGGTTCGCGACCGTTACCACTCGTGCTCGATTGAGCATCACCATTCAAAAAGTTTTTTGATTACGACGGATACAACCTATGAAGACTAGATTTTTTGGACTCGCTCTCGCAGTTGTTGCGGGATTTAGTGGCGTTGCCAACGCACAGAAGAACATTGTTGAGACCGCTGTTGAAGCTGGCAGCTTTAAGACCTTGGTAGCCGCAGCAACCGCTGCTGACCTCGGCGGTGCTCTTTCCGGTCCTGGACCGTTGACTGTCTTTGCACCAACTGACGAAGCATTCGCTAAACTCCCTAAGGGAACCGTAGAAACATTGCTCAAGCCAGAGAACAAAGCCAAGCTACAGGCGATTCTGAAGTACCACGTCGTCTCAGGCACAGTTATGGCCGCAGATGTGGTGAAGGTTAAGGGAGCTGTTTCTCTGAACGGTCAACGCATTGCAGTGAAGGTCAACGGCGGCAAGGTCGCTGTAGACAGTGCAAATGTTGTAAAGACTGACATCAAGTGCAGCAACGGCGTGATCCACGTTATCGATAGCGTCATCCTCCCATCTACCGATTTGATTCCAGCCGTTGCTGACAAGGCCGGAAGCTTCAAGACTTTGCTCGCTGCTGTAAAGGCCGCAGGTCTTGCTGAAACTCTAAGTGGAGAAGGCCCGTTCACCGTTTTTGCACCTACCGACGCAGCTTTTGCCAAGATCCCAGAAGCAACTTTGAAGGATCTTCTTAAGCCTGAAAACAAAGACAAGCTTGTTGCAATCTTGACCTATCACGTTGTTCCAGGTCGGGTTTTTTCCGAAGGTGCGTTGGAAGCAAAGTCTGCGAAGACTGTTCAAGGTTCTAGCGTCAAGATCTCCGTTAAGGATGGATCTGCTTATGTCGACAACGCGAAGATCGTTGGCACCGACGTCAATGCAGCAAACGGCGTGATCCACGTTATCGACACCGTTATTATGCCACCGGCAAAGTAGCCTAGACGTTCATCCGCAAGAAGTGAGAAAGGGCAGCGTTTCAATCGCTGCCCTTTTTTCGTATCTAGATAAACAATCTTCGATGTTACGATCGATACAAATTGCCTTATTCTGGCCTAGAGGGTCCAACCCTTGCGATACTCCTTGTGTAGCAGGTCGTTGGCCTTTTTTGAGTTCGTGATCTGGAACTTGTTCGTATCCCAGTCTATCGCTTCGCCAGACTTGTAGGCCACAACTCCTAACAAAACGGCTTCGGTGAGTGCGCCGGAGTATTCGAAGTTGCATGTAGTTGGCTTGCCAGTACGAATCGCATCGAGCCATTCTTCGTGATGTCCAATGGAATCTGGAATGGTTGGCTCGGGCCGGGTAAACGAAGCATACTTGTCATGGGGAAGCAGGTAATGCTCTCCATAATTCGAGAGAATTAGCCCCTCACTACCTACAAATAATTGACCGCCGCTCCAGTTAAACGGATTACCGTTACGATCTTTTAATTCGTTCAGTTTTTCTGGTCGACGCCCACTGTCGTACCATGTTACTTTAACTTCAGGTGCGGTCCCGCGGGCTGGATAGAGATAATCTACGATAGCCCAATCGGGTGGAGTCACCGGATCGAATTCCGTTCCCTTTGCACTAATCTTGATCGGTGCATTTAAGTCTAAAGCCCAGTGGACTAAATCGAGAAAGTGGCAGCCAAAATCTCCCAGTGCACCTGTCCCAAAATCCCAAAACCGTCTCCAGTTAAACGGATGGATCGATTTGCTATAGGGTCGTTCTGGTGCTGGACCCAACCAAAGATCCCAATCCAAATGTTTAGGCACTGGTATCCCGCTCTCAAACTTGCCTCCGGTGTATTTGGCCCCTGCCCAAACGTGGACCTCTCGAATGGAGCCGATCGCACCCGAGCGAATTAGCTCGACAACACGTCTGTAGTTTGCCCCCGCATGAATCTGCGTCCCCATCTGCGTGGCTACACCAGCCTGTTTGGCGAGCTCTCGCAGCACGCGAGTTTCGTGGACAGTGTGCGTCAGCGGCTTCTCGCAGTACACAGGTTTCTTCATTCGGAGTGCCATGGCAGCGGCGGGAGCGTGGGTATGGTCAGGGGTACCAACCAAGACACCGTCGATCTTATCGGATTCCTTTTCGAGCATGATTCGGAAATCTTGATAGCGTGCGGCGTCAGGATAGGCCTGCGCTCCCTTTTCCAAAAGCTCCTTATCCACGTCAGCTATGGCAATAATGTTCTGCGACTTGCACCCCGAAATGTTTTCACCTGCTCGACCAGTTGCCCCAATGGCGACCAAGTTCAATTTTTCGTTCGGTGATGATGAAGCTTTGGCGGGTGTAGGATTCAGGTGATATCCGACGTATGCCGCCGAGGACGTTTTTAGAGTCGTAGACAAAAACTGTCTTCGACTCGAATCGGGATTCAGATGGTTCATGGGGAAACCCTTCAGTTTTAGGTGGGAGGATCGGTCGCCGCACGGCAACCGGTAGGAATCCGAATAGTATAAACTAAATCGGTTGCCAAGTTCTTTAGAGAACCACCCTGTGCATTTCCGCTTTTTTAGTCGCTAACCATGGCGACGGACTCCACGGATGTATCCCTGGAAATCTCGTTGTAGCTAAGAATCTTGGCGAGCGGGAGATTTTCGCTGGTCATTTGGCGGAGAGGAACCCGAATCTTTGGACTAACCAAGACGCACAGGGGGCGACTTTGTTGCTCTAGCTTTCTGAGTTGGTCCGCGATTTTTTGGCATGTCTTATTGACGACATCAGGTGACATTCGCAAGAACACTCCTCGATCGGTCTGTTCGGCTCCTGCTGCAATTCGATCCTCGACCGCTGGATCGAGAGTGATTACCTTTAACACGCCATTCGAATCTCGGAACCGGTGAGAAATGGTTCGAGCCAAACGATGGCGGACATATTCTGTAAGCCACATCGGATCTTTTACCCGATGTGCGAAGTCTCCCAGGGTTTCTAGAATCAGCCCGAGTTGCCTGATGGGGATATCTTCCTTAAGCAAATTCTGAAGCACCTGTTGGACTTCGGATAACTTCATTAGCCCCGGAATCAACTCTTCGACAACGGTCGGTGTTGTCTTTTTGAGTTGATCTACCAACTGTTTCGTCACCTCACGAGTTAGCAACTCTTCCGCATGACGTCGTGCTGTTTCCTGGACATGTGTTGCAACCACTGCTCCGCATTCGGCCACTTGGTAGCCATAGATCTCCGCATGTTGTCGTTTGTTAGGATCGATCCAGAATGCTCGTTTTCCGAATGCGGGATCAGTCGTTTCTTCCCCTTCTATTGTTCCGAGTGTAAGTCCCGTATCGATCGCTAGTAGTCTATCGGTACGAACCATACCCGTTGCAATCCGGTTTCCGTTTAAGGAAAGTTCGTAGGAGTATTCAGGTAAACTCATGCGATCCTTAATACGAACCATCGGAAGCAATATTCCCATTTCGCTGGCTAGGGTCGCACGAACCGTGGATATTCTCTTCATCAAGTCTCCACCGCGATTTGGGTCAGCCAAGGCAATAAGTTTAGCGCCTAGCTCCAATCTCATGGGGTCGACTTCGAGATAATCTTCGGCCTTTTTCTCGGTGGGGGTTTCTTTCTTGGCAGCGGCTTCTGTTTGCTTCTTCTGTTTTTCTTCCTGGGCAACTTGTTGTTTGGTTTGCTTCATCATCATTACGGCTAGACCGATACACCCCAAACCCATCGTTATGAGAGGCATGGTCGGAAGCGCAGTGAAGATAAGCAGTAGCAAAAAGCCTCCCGAGATAAACAGCGCCTCAGGCTTGGAGAATATCTGCTTAAGAAACTCTCCCGAAAAGTTACTGTTCTGGGCGCTTCGAGTTGTTAATAGGGCGGCTGCTAATGAAATTAAGAACGCGGGAACTTGACTCACTAAACCGTCACCGATGGTGAGTTTGGAATAGATAGCAGCCGCCTCTGTCAGCGAGAGACCTGCATACATGTATCCCATGTACAGTCCGCCAAATAGATTGATAAACGTAATAGCAATACCAGCGATTGCATCTCCTCGTACGAATTTCGAGGCACCGTCCATAGCTCCGTAAAAATCTGCTTGTTTAGAGACTTCTTCTCGGCGCTTTTGGGCTTCTTTTTCATCTATGGCTCCCGCGCTAAGATCCGCATCGATCGCCATCTGTTTACCGGGCATACCATCCAACGCGAACCGGGCCGCCACTTCACCAATCCGAGAAGCTCCTTTGGTGATCACTATAAAATTGATCAAGAAGATGATAACGAAGAGGATGATACCAACCTCGAGTGAATCTCCGGAGACGAATTCTCCGAACGCTCGAATCACACCCCCAGCCGCTTCCAGTCCTTCGTCTCCCGTCTTAGTTAGAATCAAACGTGTTGTCGCCAGATTAAGAACCAGTCGAGATAAAGTCGTGGCGACCAACATTGCTGGGAATATGTTGAACTCCATCGGAGTTTTGGCATAAATGGTCGTGAGGAGAACGACCACTCCGATCGCTATATTGGCCGAGAGCAAGATATCCAATAGCGCTGGTGGCAGCGGTACTAGGATAACCACCAGACATGCGATGATTCCCAAAGGAAGAATCGCATCCTTGTAGTTTTGCCATACTCGCATCCATCCGCTCATCGATTGGCTCTCGCATCCCGACTTGAGAAATATTCCAAAGAATCTGGAAAGTAGCTAGAAAAGTGGGCAGATGTCTATATCGGTTAGGATAGAAATTGATGTAATCTACCTATCTTGTTATTACCAACGATTTGTACCTGATTCGCTAGCATAACCCACTCAAGGAATGTCATCCCAAGAGTCTGTCATCAATAGTTATCCCGAGTGGGCTCCACGTTTTTGGCACGGTATGCAGTCCAAAACATGGTTCTCCTATTTGATCAAAAATCGATTTCGAATTGGTTGGAATCGTCTGCATGTAGCCGTGGGTGTAACCGCTTTCATGCCGTTCTCGGATCTGATGGCTTTATCACATTACATACTGTTTAATCGCGCCATTGAGAGAACAAAATTAGTTGGGCCTCCTCTCTTTGTCCTAGGTCATTGGCGAAGCGGAACAACTCTTCTTCATGAGTATCTAGGTCTGGACAACCGATTTGCGTCCCCTACTACATTTCAGTGTTTCGCCCCCGCGCATTTCCTTTTAACCGAGGGCTTGGTAACACGATTTGGAGGTTGGTTACTCCCTGACAAAAGACCGATGGATAACATGAAGGCGGGGTGGGCGCTACCTCAAGAAGATGAGTTTGCGTTGATGAACCTCGGCGCTCCAACTCTCTATTCGAGAATGATGTTCCCCCAAAATGGGTTTCCTGACGAGAACACTTTAGCGGATGATGATTTCACTGATGCCCAGCGAACTAAGTGGAAGTACTTAATGAACTGGTTTATGAAGGCTCTCACCTACAAAAGCCAAAAACCTCTTATTCTCAAAAGTCCTCCACATACAGGTCGCCTAGGGTTGCTACGAGAGCTATACCCTGATGCAAAATATATTCACATTGTTCGTGATCCTCGTAGCCTCTTTCCGTCTACGATGAAGCTGTGGCGTTCTTTGGATCAGATCCAAGGTCTACAAAGACCTATTGCTGATGATCAATTGGAACCGTTTGTATTCCGTTGTCTTCGTCGCATGTACAATTCTTTCGATCGAGGTCGAGACGGACTAACAGACTCACAAATCATCGATGTCAAATACGAGGACTTAGCCCGGGATCCCTTGAACGTCGTATCGACGATTTATCGACAGTTAGATCTTGGTGACTTTGAAATCGTGAAGTCCAAGATTTTAGAAAAGACTAATTCACAAGTCGAATACAAGACAAATCGATTCTTGAAGGACACTGACCTAGAAAAACGCATTCTTCAGGAATGGCATGATTATGCTTCTCGCTATGGATACACTTAAGTTATGGAATTCGACTTTCGTTCTATCCCAGCTCAAAACCGTTACAAGCTTTTGGTTTCTCTGGTGGTTCCGAGACCGATAGCTTGGGTCTCCACGTGTAATCCTAACGGCTCTATCAATGTTGCACCGTTTAGCTTTTTCAACGCGATAGGTTCGGATCCTGCTCTCGTGGTGCGGCACTAGAGTGTAAATTGGAACGTATTCTCACAATTGGCCAGAATCGCATCGTCTTCGGAGAAGTCATCAACGCTTGGGTAGAAGATCAGTTCGTATTGAGCCCTGAAAAGGCTTACATCGATACGAACGCATTTAAACTGATTGGTCGAATGAGTGGTCTAGGTGGTTACGCTTCAACTCGTGATACATTTCAGATCGAACGCAAGAAATTCGGCGACTAAGGACACCCTAATCTCGTCCTTCAGGCTCGTTCTATGCGACTCAAGAATTCCGATTCTTGCTATCGATCGCTTGCTTCACAAGCAAATGAAACCTCACCAGTTCAGGAACGCTGGATATCCCAAGCTTCTTCATCATTCGTGATCGCCTAGCTTCTACTGTCCGCATGGAAAGCGATAGGTTTCTAGCTATCGTCTTATTTAGGTGACCTTGAGATACTCCCTCTATAACTTGGATTTCGGCTGGGGTGAGCTTGTTCCAACGCTCCAGAAGAGTTGATTCTGATATCCCTAACGCATAGGAAACGATACTCTCCGCCCCGGGCATCTTAGAATCTTCAAGTCGCCACCCTACACATAGAATTCCTACGATCTCTTCAAACACGACAACGATCTGCCGTCGCAGTGCGGCCAACGTGTGTACTTCTCCAAACCCTATTTCACAAAGCGAGTGATGGCACTCACCAGGGTTGAGTAGAAATTCATTTTCATCCTTAATCGTTTGATTCCAAGGATGCCCTGTCAATAAGTCGTTGAAACTCATGTCTTCGAGACGCGTCCTAGGAATGCTACACAAACTCAATAGCGACCCACTGGTGTATTTCAAAACTCGCTTGGTATCGTATGTGAATATGAAGGAATCGCAGTGTTTCGCTTCGAAAAAACCGGCTAAGATTGTTACGGGCGACGTCAATGCCACCCTGACTTGACTGTCAAGGGAGAGAATAGGCTGATCACTAGGCATGGATTCCTCTGCTGTTCCGATCGGTCGGTTATGCAAAACAGCCAAAAAAGTGGGATATTACCGCAATCTAGGTGGGTCGTGCAAAGGAGTCAATCAGAAAGTTTTTTTTATTTTTACCGGTTTTCTGTCGCAGAGCTATCTGCGAATCTTGAGGGATTATCGACATTCTGATCTTTGTTCACTGGATTCTCTTTCTGAAACACAACCCCAGCTCTATGGTCGATTACTCCTACTGGTGATTCTGTGTTGATCGAGGCTGGTTGACCGCTTTGGAATCGTTTCCCTGCGAATCGAGCTCCTCGGTAAATGGTCCCCTGTTGAATAGGTCCTATTCCGAAGAACCATGTATCTCTCGCATTGGCTCCGGCCTGGGCAATTCCTGTCTGGTAGACAGGTTCTCGCGTTTCCCTGTCATAAGCAAAAACAGCTACCTTGGAAGCAGCACTTTTGAGTTCTCGCTTTGCCAAGGAAAGCTCTGGTATGGCTGGTAGATTTGCCCCCCCTCCAACCACCGACGAAGCACTCGAAAGAAAATTATTGGCAGGCAATCCATAGGTTACGCTATGCCCGTCTAAGCCGATCGCTCCACAACGTGCCTCGCAAATGACGTCCGCTAACTCTTTCGTATCTACCAGCAGACAACCCGCTGCGATCATTTGCTGACGTATCGCACTGATGACATAATCCGAATTGACCATGGTATTGTGGACGGGAGGCATAACAGTTTGCTTCCCCATCGCCGTTATGTACGTGGTATCCAGAAAGACCTTTGCGCCTGTTAGTGGTCTGAAATCGAGTTTGGCTACCGCCGAATCGACCGCATCCGACATCAGCAACTGCTCAGTTGCTGTGAAAACTTTAGTACTACCACAACCTGAAGCTATAACCTGCAACAGGAACAACGCAGTGATCGATAAGAATCGCAGCATAATTCGACTGGGAAGGGAGTATGTCTGGTGGGTTTTTGTCTGGCTCATTAGCTTCACACTTGAGGAGCGGAGAGAATAGCCAATCGGTGGGGCTCCCGAAATACTGAGCAGGTAAATGAGCTAAGATAGATAACTTAGGTCGAGATATAAAGCTGCTTCTCTTACCCAGCGATCTGTCTGTAAGCTTCGTACATCCCAATGCCCACAGACACAGATAAATTTAAACTTCTTACTGGCCCGATCATTGGGAGAGAAACGCATTGGCTTTCATAGAGAGACCGCAAAGTCTGGGGCAACCCACTAGTCTCACTTCCAAACAGTAGCCAGTCCCCTCGCTCATACCTAACCGACGAATAGTTAGTCGTTCCAAATTTGGTGAACAACCAAAGTCTTCTCTCATCTACGTGAGAAAGCATATGCTGCCAGGAATCCACCGCTTGCCAATTCAAGTGTTGCCAATAATCGAGACCCGCTCGCTGGACCTGCTTTTCGTCAATTCGAAAGCCAGTTGGTCTTACGATCCACAGTTTAGCGTTGAGCGATACGCACGTTCGTCCAATGTTTCCCGTGTTCTGAGGAATCTCTGGTTGGAACAATATGACGTTTAACGTTGGCTCTGAGCTCAATCTCTACCCTGAAATGTTTTGGAGTAAATCGTTAAAACCAGGAATCAAATCGGCACCACCCGTTATGTCCCGAATCGCCGATACGTGCAGTTCTTTGGCCTTGCGATTGGCTTCATTCATGGCTTCAGTAACAAGCCTCTGCGTTAGATTTTGATGACCCGATTCGAGTAAAGTGCTCGAAATACTTGTGCTCAATACTACACCCAACCCCGACATCTCGACATGGACTGTGCCTAAAATATCGTAGCTAGAGCCATATACGCGAGCCGCCTCCAACTTCTCTTGCATGAGTTGAACTTGTGGCCCTAGCTGGGACAAGTTCTTCATGGCGCTCGCGAATTGCGTAATGTTCTTGAACATGAACTTACTTTGACCGTTACTCTTCTACAAATCGATAACGTCCAGGCATAGGTACAGCTACCTCGGGGGCCTCACCCCACGCTATATCATCAGGTCCTAGCTTCATGTCGCTCTCCATCATGTCCTTCCAAGTAATAACTTGACCCGAGTATGCCGCTTCACGACCCATAATGGCCATCAACGTACTCTTACTCATATAGTCACCGTTATTCAAAGCTTCGCCCCTTCGAATCGAATTCATCAAGGCTACATGCTCTAGTTCGTACATGCTCGGCTTATTCCCTTCGTATCGCCAGTTGGTTTCTCCCTTGATGGAGTTCGCCAAGATTTTGGCAGTACCTTTGGTTCCGAAAACAAAGTCCTCAGTCTCGCTGAAACACTCCGACATTTGCCGGGTTTGTGCGAAGCATCGGGTTCCGTCTTCCCATTCGTACACTACCGCAAAATGATCGTAAATGTCGCCGAACTTTTCTTCGGTTCTTACTTGTCTTCCCCCTGTGCCATAGCACTTAACGGGTGGTACGTCATTGTGCAACCACATGGCTTTATCGAGTGAGTGAATAAACTGCTCGACTATGTGGTCCCCGCTCAACCATCTGTAGTACAACCAGTTGAGTACTTGATTGTGCATCGGTGTCCACTCGGGCTTAGGGACTCGTGACCAAAGGGTACCGGTCAAATAGTTCTCTTGGATGGTGACTATCTCCCCGATCGCCCCAGAGAAAATTTGTTCCATAGTCGCTTTAACACCCAAGTCGTATCGCCAGCACAAACCTGAGACGACGCTCAATCCTCTTTCTTTGGCCATCTCACTGGCGGCCATAACTCGTCGAACGCCCACTGGGTCAACAGCAACTGGCTTTTCACAGAAAACATGTTTTCCAGCTTTGACGGCTGCCTCCATTTGTGCGGGACGGAATCCCGGTGGCGTTGCCAGCAATACCACGTCTATGTCCGTTGCTAAGATTTGATTCAAGCATTCCCATCCGGAAAAACTTTGGTCATCTGTTACCGCATATTGGTCACCCAAGGTTTTACTGAGGTTCTTCTTTCCATCGTTCATCCGCTCGTAAAACACGTCTGCGATGGCAGTCAAACGACACCCTGGATCTGCTGTCATGGCATCCTTGGCTGCCCCGCTTCCTCTACCACCACAACCTACTAAACCAACCTTGATAATATCGCTTCCTGCTGCATGAGCGGATCTCGCTAAAAACGTCGAGCTGCTCAAACCCGCTGTCGCACTGCCTGCTGCCAAAGTAGTCTTGAGAAAAGATCTGCGGTCTGCCTCGGTGCCTTGGATCTCGTTCGGAGTCGATGCTATTGTTGCTTTAACTTTGTCCATGATCAGTAATTCGTGGGAGGAGGGATGAATGTGGTGGGATTAAAGGCTACAAATTTCCTTTTTTTTATCTATCCTTTGGTATCACTGCCTTTCGTTTTCACGACCCAGTGATCACTCTCGGTTATAACTCAACCAAACCCATATGCAACAAGACAGCGGATCCGAAGGGGATGTTTTTCCTCTTTTAGACGACCAAAACGAGCCTTATGACATGCCGGAGATGCGTGGACGCTATTTCCGTGACGAGGACGAACAGTCGTTCCGAGAGTGGATCGCTGGTGCTCCTCAAATAGAGCTGGAAATAGGGTCTGGCAAAGGTCTTTTTCTGCTCAACCAATGTCGCGAACGCCCTAATATCCGATTTGTCGGACTGGAGTTGGCTGCCAAGTACGCGTGGGATTGCCAATCGAAAGTCCAACGCGATAACCTCGACAATGTTCGCTTCTACGCATGCAATGCGGTCGCCGTTATCGACCAAGACGTACCGAACGCCAGTATCGATGCCGTTCACGTTTATTTCCCCGATCCTTGGTGGAAAGCAAAACACAAGAAGCGTCGTGTTCTCAACGAGCAGAGCCTTCAAAACATTGAGCGTATCCTGAAGCCTAACGGCGAACTCCACTTCTGGACCGACGTTCTCGACTACTACGAACTGACCTTAGAACTAATCGATCAAGTTACCACGTTAGACGGTCCATTCTTTGTCGATACTCCCGAGGCAAAACACGACATGGATTACCGCACTCACTTTGAAAGACGCACCCGAAGAAACGGTTTACCCGTTTATCGCAGTCGATATTGTAAGAACCAAAGCTCGGAGTGATTAGCGTTCGCCAGACTAGCTACCCCAGACTAGCTACCCCAGACTAGCTACCAACGTGTGATAAACGCTTTCTCGTAAAGTTCGACTCCTCGGTGTAATTGATCGAGGCTTATCCACTCATCGCAACGATGCGCTTGCTGAATACTGCCAGGGCCACAAATGACCATTCGTCGCAATCTTTGTAGTACTCCTGCATCGGTTGCGTAGCACACCGAATACGATCGCTGCTGTTCTGCCAATTCCAACATCTTGACTACGAAGTCGCTCTGGGGATCCACACTCCATGGTCTAGCCGAGTACTTGGTTTGGCATTCGAGACCATATTGCTCGCAAATTCGCAGCACTTCGTCCAAAATTGGCTGGTGATCTACCGCTGGCATCGCTCGGAAAAAGTTAATCAGTTTAGCCATGGATGTCGTTACGTTCACCGCTTCTGGCTCGTTGCTTATGGTCATATTCCATGACAGAGTCGGCGGGTCAAAATCCTTGTCGTGGTACATGGGGTTGGCCTCAGCTTTGTTCCTTAATTCCAAAAAGCTGCTCAACGCTGGTATCAGCTTATAATTGGCGTTTACTCCGCAGTTAGTGCTTGTGTGTGCACTAATCCCTTTGGCTACTATGGCAAAGCTCTCAGCTCCTTTGTGCGCGTGTATAACCTGCAGCTCAGTTGGTTCACCCACAATTCCCATCGTATCGTTTGTCACCATCTCTTCGAAGAACTTGGAATTTTGGTTTACATACGAGGCTCCTCGCATGCCTACCTCCTCGTCGCTAGTCACTACAAAGTAAAGCGGCTGTTCGTTCTTGACATTGGCTGCTGCTGTCAATGCTGTTGCCAGTGAGCCTTTCATATCGCAGGTGCCTCGCCCGTAGAGCCTGTTATCTTTCTGGTACCCATGGAAGGCGCCACTAAAGTCAAGCTCCCAGTCTTCCGCTGGTACCACATCGGTGTGCGCTAAATAGGCTACCCCTCCCACTCCAGCCCCTCGCTTGGCCACCACACATACCTTGGGGACTTTTTCGTCGTCTTCATAGGTTAACCACTCGACGGTAAATCCCATTTCTACGAGCCTGTCGGCTACAAACTGGCTAACCTCGACGTTGCTTCGGTCACTTACCGAAGGAAAACTAACCATTTGCTGGGTAAGTTCTATGGCTCTACCTAATCTTTGCGACATGTGATTTTCGTGTGTGTTAACGATTTCTAATGCTTAAAAAAGGCCGCCGGCAGATTATTCCCTGCCACCTACCTATCTGATTACTCCGAAAAACCTCGGTTTGTTCATTCTATCGGCTGCTGGGTCTGCTGTCCTGACTATTCCTATTGCGGTATCTTTAGCGTTAAAGATTCCCTTAACTCGAGGCTCAACCATGAACAATATGCGTCAAGTCATTTCGCTCATCCTCGGCGGCGGCCGCGGTACTCGATTGTTTCCACTTACCAAAATCCGAGCTAAACCCGCCGTACCCTTGGCTGGCAAGTATCGATTAATCGATATTCCTATCAGCAACTGTTTGCACAGCGGGATTAATCAAATCTACGTCGTTACCCAATTCCTCAGCGTTTCGCTCCACCAACACATTCGCCAAACCTATCGCTTTGACAACTTCAGCGGCGGATTCGTCGAACTCCTCGCCGCTCAACAAACCATGGAGGGGGGGACCGAGTGGTTCGAAGGAACCGCTGATGCCGTTCGCAAAAATCTTCGATACTTCGACGAAAAGGACTGCAAGTATGTCCTCATCCTCAGCGGTGACCAACTCTACCGCATGGACTACGCCAAAATGTTGGAAACCCACATCCAAACCGGGGCGGATGTCACGATTGCCGCCAAACCAGTTGCTCGCTCCGAAGCTCACGCTCTAGGCGTTATGCGTTGCGATGATTCCGGCCGAGTCACTGGCTTCCTCGAAAAACCTAAAACAAACGAGGAGATCGACATGGTTTCTACCGATCCTTCCTGGATCGATGCTCGAGGTATCCCCGCCCAAGGTCGCGATTGCTTGGCCAGCATGGGCCTCTACATTTTCAACAAAGAACTTCTATTCGATGTTCTCAACAAAACTAACTACAGCGACTTTGGTAAAGAGGTATTCCCCGCCGCTATCCGTTCCCGAAAAGTCCAAGTTCACTTGTACGATGATTACTGGGAAGATATCGGTACTATCAAGGCTTTCTACGATGCCAACCTATCGCTAAGTCAAAACGCTCCACCCTTCAACTTGTTCGATGCGGATCGACCAGTTTACAGCCGAGCTCGTTTCTTGCCCCCCTCCGTGCTAGACGGGGCTCACATCTCGAATTCTCTCCTCGCTGACGGATGCCGCATAGGTAAAGGGACTCGCATCGAGAATAGCGTCATAGGCTTGCGCTGCATTATTGGCGAAGGGGTAACCATCAAGAACAGTATCATCATGGGTAGCGATTACCTTGAGACCGACGAAGATGTTGCCAAACTCATGACAGAGGGTAAAGTCCCTTGCGGAATAGGTTCAGGCAGTCTCATCGAAGGAGCTATCTTGGACAAGAACTGCCGAGTCGGTAGACACGTTCAAGTCGTTAATAGGTTGAACCTCACCGATTCCGATAAGTACGACCCGTGCTACATCCGTGATGGAATCCCGATAGTCTCAAAAGACGCGACTCTCTCGGATGGTTGGACCATGTAAGTTCGTTACTTAATGAGCCTTTCCTTGGATGCATCCGTCAAGACGAGCGTTCTTATAAATAGGTAATAAGCTATTAATATGTTGTAGTAGTAGTAAGCGACTCAAAACTGTCAGTAAAGGAGACAAACCGGGTAAAGAACCAAACAATACGCTGGTTGACTCGCTCGAAGAAGTCTGTGGAAAACGTGTCGCTCAGTGAATCATTTTGTGTCAAAAGATGATCGTACTTACCGAGCTTTTGAACATCGAAGTTGTCAATGTTGGTAGCTCAAACGCCAGAAAACAGAAAACACCAAACAAACAACATGTTATCCACCAAAATAGCAGCCGTAGCCTTTGATATGGACGGGTTGCTTCTCAACACTGAGGATCTCTACAACGACGTAGGGGAGATGCTCATGCAACGCAGAGGTAAACTTTACCGAGACTCTGTTAGGAAAAGGATGATTGGTCTGCCTGCCCCGCAAGCCTTCGGGGTATTGATAGAAGCGGAATCACTGACCGAGACCTGGGAAGAACTCCATGATGAGACGTTAGAGATCTTTGAAGCAATTTTACCGACTAGACTGGCGTTAATGCCAGGCGCCAAAGAGTTGTTACAGGTGGTCGAAGCCTTAAATCTACCCAGATGCGTAGCGACCAGCTCATCGAGGGAATTTGCGGAAAAAGCGTTGCTCCAAGTAGGGGTGCTAAGCCATCTGGATTTTGTTCTGACAGCGGCAGATGTACCGAGAGGAAAGCCATTCCCAGACATTTACCAAGAGTCAGCCAAACGCATGGGAGCGGAGGTCTCTACGATGTTAGTATTAGAGGATAGCCCCAACGGAACACGAGCTGGGGTATCTGCCGGAGCCTATGTTGTGTCAGTCCCCAACGAACACACCGAGGGAGGAGATTTCACCGGATCCCAGTGGATAGCGAATACCCTCCGAGATGAGCGACTCAGTAAACTCCTAATCCCCAAGTCCCAACCCGCAGCGTGAGCAAGGGAAAGAATCGCTTAGAATTTCGTAGCCGAAGTCGCCAGACTTTGGAAGCGCGCCAGTAACACCTCCAATCAGTGCTCAGTTCTAGTAGGCCGTAACAAGTCTCTCAACGAGACGCAGTTACAGCATACCACGCTCTTGTAGTGGACGACGCTAGGAGGCCATTTGCACGGGAGACCGTCAGTTACATTGCTGATAAGATTCGAGCCAAGTTCGAGCCAGGCAGTCGGGCCTCGTTGCCTCGTCCACTACTAAACCGAGGAAAAAAATCCCGTAGACCAGCTAGCGAGCGGGAGAAGTAGCAAGTTTGAGAGAAGCCAATCTTTTCAATAGCCGTATTTCCGATTTTCCCGAACAGTGCTCGAGCGAACAATTAGATATAGTCTTTGAGCATATTGTTGCACCGAATGCGGTCTTTTACTCACAGTTGATTTTATTTTAGTGGAAGCGTGACTTGCAAGCTCGCTCAAAAGCTCCATCGGGACTGAAATGACTTGTCGGTTTGGGCCAGAGTCGTGACGATGCATGCCGTAACTGCGCAGGGCCTTGTTACGGCCAACTTACTTTCGCCCTCTCCACGCTGCGTCCACTCTCCCTCAATGGAGAATGAACAGCAGCGATACATTTCTGTCGTACCATGGGCTTCGGTGCTCCGTGAACTCCGTTATCAAACCTCCAGAACTGGATCAATAAAGTGATCTACTGCTATGGAGTCAGCATCGAGAAGCTTAGGACGCGGAGCGAACTGGGTTGGTGAGAATACCTAACGATTCAATTTCGATTTCAACGAGATCGCCATTAACCAAGAATCGTGGAGGCGTGCGAGCAACACCAACTCCAGGGGGGGTGCCGGTGTAAATAACGTCACCAGGTTCGAGCGTCATCACTTGAGAGATATAAGAGATGAGAGTGACTGGGCTAAAGATTAGTTCTTTAGTAGTGGAGTCTTGAAGAGTTTCACCGTTGATTCGGCATTGAACCCTGAGATTGGAAACATCAGAAACTTCATCCGTGGTAACTATGGAGGGTCCCAAGGGAGCGAACGTATCAAAGGACTTGCCAAGAAACCATTGTTTTCCGGGCTTGTCTTTCTGCCAATCGCGAGCCGACACATCGTGTCCGACGCTGTAACCAAATATTCCGTCGGCCGCTTGTTCAGGGCTGACATCTTTCATGGTTTTACCGATGATCACCACCAGTTCCGCTTCGTAGTCGACGGAGTTGCTGACTTTGGGAAGCACGATAGGTTCGTTAGGACCAATCATGGCAGTAGGCATTTTGCAGAAGACAATCGGCTCGTCAGGAATCGGAGCCTTGGTCTCGATAGCATGATCTCGATAGTTGAGACCGATGCAGAGAATTTTACGAGGCTTATCGATGGGACAGAGGAGCTTGACTTCTTGGTCGGTGGCCCCAAGTTTTTTTGCGAGGCTAAGAATTCGAGGTTGTACGGTTTTCCAACGATCGATCAATTCGACCATAGACTGAGGTAGGCTAGGATCAGCCAACGATAAATCTTGGATCCCATACGGCACCTGTAATCCGATGCCGATGGAATTGTCTGTTCGCGAGAAACGTACAAGCCTCATGTCTTGAAAACCTACATCCTACTTGGGAGCGACCGTAGCCATCATCCGCTTGCCTTGTTGCAAGGGAGGTTGCTCGAGTTTGGAGTACTCCGCTAAAAGTTGCAAAACGTTTTCCATAACTTTGCGACCTTCGTCGACGTGAGCCATCTCACGACCCCGGAAAATGACCGAGACCTGGACCTTGTCTTTATTCTTAAGGAACCCGATAGCTTGTCGAACTTTGGTTTCGACGTCATGGTCACCGGTTTTTGGCCGGAGACGAATTTCCTTCGTCTTAGTCTGGTGAGTCTTCTGCCCCGATTTCTTACTTTTCTCGTATTTGTATTTGCCGAAATCCATGATTCGACAAACCGGTGGCTTTTCGTTTGGAGCTACTTCGACCAAATCCAATCCTGCATCACGAGCACGATTAAGAGCTTCATCGGTGGGGATGACGCCGTATTGGGTGCCATCAGGACCAATCACTCGTATCGGAGAAATACGGATTTGATTGTTTACTCTTGTTTGAATGCGATCGCGTTCGATTGCCAAGTCCTCTCACTATGCTGGAAAAACGTGGAGTCGCTCCCCAGAACGGTTCAGAGGGGAGATCAGTCACTCCGTTAAAGTGTGGCTAGATTGCCGCACCCTTATAGTTTGCCTAAAGTATCGGCAATTTCCCATAGTTTGGTCAACAGAGGATTGGAGAAAATTGCGATGATGTGAAAAAAGTTGCCGGAAAGTCTCTCTTTAGTTGGACTTGCCAGCGATTTTGGGGCGGATAAAGTATGCGGAAGATCGAATTTGGCTCTGCCGAGACGGGTGAAAACCTGTTGGAGAAGGGCGAAAATTGGTCCAATGCAGCCCTTGTAGCTCAGTTGGTAGAGCAGATGACTCTTAATCATCGGGTCCAAGGTTCGAGTCCTTGCGGGGGCATTTAAGACATTTTACCCAGCCAGAAGCTGGGTTTTTTTGTGCCCGAACCAACCAATAAACTCGCCAAATAGCTCGCCTTCACACCTAGGGAATGGCTTAACAGTCCTGACATCGTTGAATCCGGACACGCATTAATCTACACTCAAGGGTTGTCCGTTTCTCATTAGCCAAGCCATGGCCAAGGGGAATTCGTCGTAGGTTGCTATCTCTGTAAAGAAGGCCTCTTCGTGAGAAAATCAATTGTTCTAGTCGCAGCACTGCATGCAAGCGTGATTCAACTCGCATCCGCTTTCACGATGCCTTGCTTCGCGGATGATGTAGATTTTGCTCATGCGATTGTTCCTATTCTGAAAGCCAACTGCTCTAAGTGCCATGCAGGACTACAAAAAGAAGGTGGCCTTAGCATTAACACACGCGAGGATTTGATCTCTGGCGGAGACTCTGGATCACCAGTAGAGATAGGTAAACATGCGTCCAGTGAATTCTTTCTCCGAATCAACTCGCAAGATGAAGGCTACCGAATGCCTCCCGATGGGGAAGGGTTAACAAAGGAACAAATAGCTTTGATCGGCAAGTGGATCGACCAGGGTGCGAAGTGGGAATCAGGCTATACGTTTGCTCCTCGTACCTACGAACCACCTCTCAAACCACGACGACCAGATCTCCCTCCCGCCCAAGCAAATAGAAACCATCCACTCGATCGGATTTTGGACTTTGATCTTTCTTCTCGAGGACAATCAACACCGTCGCTGATTTCGGACGAAGTATTCTTGCGACGTGTGTCTTTAGATTTGATTGGGCTGCTACCAACTCCCGAACAACGTTCTGAATTTCTAAACGATCCTCGACCCGACAAGCGAAACCAATTGGTTGATCGGTTGCTCTCTGAGAATATCGCGTATGCAGATCATTGGTTGACGTTTTGGAATGATCTGCTTCGCAATGATTATACTGGTACAGGCTTCATTACTGGCGGTCGGACTCAGATTACGACTTGGTTGTATGACGCTCTTCTGCGCAATAAGCCTTATGATAAAATGGCGAGGGAACTCATTGCGCCTCCCACTCCAGATAGTGCAGGATTCATCAACGGAATCAAATGGCGTGGCGAAGTCAGCGCCGGGCAAACCGTCGAAATCCAATTTTCACAAAGCGTTGGTCAATCGTTCTTGGGAATCAACCTCAAGTGTGCGTCATGCCACGATAGTTTTGTGGATCGATGGACTTTGAGCGAAGCCTTTGGTCTGGCAGCCATCTATAGCGAGCGACCATTGGAGATTCATCGTTGCGATAAACCAACTGGACAGACAGCTGAGCCGAAGTGGTTGTTTCCCGAGCTAGGGACCGTCGATCCAGCTTTAAACAAAAGTCAAAGGCTGGAGCAGTTAGCCAATCTGTTGACACATCCCGAGAATGGACGATTTACTCGAACCATCGTCAACCGGCTTTGGCATCGGCTCATGGGGCGAGGCATCGTGCACCCGACCGATGCGATGCAAACCGAACCATGGAACGAAGATCTGCTAGATTACTTGGCCGTCCATTTAGCAGACAATCAATACGACTTAAAGCAAACATTGCGATTGATTGTGACCTCGGCTGCTTATCAATCGCAATCGGAATCGGTAACTGAGTCCACGGATGCCACTGGATATGTTTATCGCGGGCCGCGAGCCAAAAAATTGACCGCCGAGCAGTTCCTAGATGCTATTTGGCAGTTGACGGGCGCTGCTCCACAAGCCATCGATGCACAAGTTCAACGAATAGAGCCGGGGCAGGAGGCACCTAAATCCAATACAGCGGCGGCTCAATGGATTTGGAACACATCGGATGCGACCAGAGCGCCCGCAGGGCAGACGATTGCGTTCCGAAAAGTTTGGAATCTCGCGCATGCTCCCAAGAGAGCAGTAGCTGTAGTCAGTTGCGACAACGAATATCGTACCTATTTGGATGGTCGCTTGATCGGTGAAGGTAAACAATGGGATTCGCCGAATTTGTTTACGCTGGATGACCTATTGGCTGGTGAACATGAACTAATCATCGTCGGCCGAAATGGTGGCGATTCGCCGAACCCCGCCGGACTCTGGTGTGAAGTACGTTATCTGAGCCCTGACCAAACAGAAGGCGGCTTCGGAACTGACGCTTCGTGGCAATGGTCCGCACAGTTACCAAACGAAACCGGGGTATATCAACAACCACCTAGTGATTGGCAAGCAGCAGCCGTAGTGAATCACGGCGGGATCTGGTCAGGACGAGTTACTCCGCAGGCGGATGGGCTCTTGGCCAAGGGAATCAATGGAAATGTCAATATGATTCGAGCCTCGCTGGTGAAAAGCGACTTTTTGATGCGTTCGTTAGGAAGACCCAATCGAGATCAGATTGTTTCGGTACGTCCTACAGAGATGACTACCATAGAGGCGATCGACTTATCAATTGGTGAAACGCTCGATAGTTATCTCAAGCGGGGAGCAGAACGGTTGGCTAGAAAATCGTGGGATAGTCCAGCCGAGTTGGTGCGATGGGTCTATCATCATGCGCTGGGACGCGAACCATCCGCCGAGGAGCTCAAGGTCTTGGGAAGTGATTTATCGACTCCGCTGGACCCTTCCGCCGTGGCTGACATATTGTGGGCGATCATCATGCTTCCCGAATTTCAAATCAATCGTTGAGGAAACAATGCAACATCCAAGTAAGACGGAATTGGAATTCGAAATACGGCGAGAGTTTCTCAAAAAGCTGGCCGCCGCTAGCGTGACAACGTTGGGCTTTGGGGCACCGAGATTGCATGCGTCCATGGATGCGCCATCGGTTCAACATCCTGCTGCAACGGCTGATTCTTGTATCGTTTTATGGATGGGTGGTGGCATGGCAGCCCCTGACACATTCGATCCAAAGCGGTACGTGCCATTCAAAGAAGGCGTACCTGTTGCTGAGATAGAGAGTACCTTTCCGTCGATTGATACGGTCGTCGATAACATAAAAATTACCGAGGGGTTGGAGCATATTGCCAAGGTCATGGATCGGGCCACTTTGATCCGCTCGCATGTGCTCCCCGATCTTGGAAGCATTTTGCACTCAAGGCATCAGTTTCATTGGCACACTGGCTACGTACCGCCGCAAACGGTGGCGTGTCCACACATCGGATCATGGATGGCCAAAGTTTTGGGACCGCTCAATCCCGTCATGCCTGCGTTCGTTAATATTGGTCAACGCTTAGAGGGAGTTGGCGAACAAGAAGAATTGAAAGCGTTTACGACAGCGGGCTTCTTTGGCAGTGAGTATGGACCTTTGAATTTGCCTTTTCCTGAAGAAGCAGCTCAATCGGTGCGACCACCAGCTGGAATGGATGCTGGCCGATTTACGAATCGACAAAAGCTGTTCAAGAAACTGGTCGACTCGTCGCCACAGCGCGAATATATGAGCGACTTTCAATATGAGTCGCAACTACGTTCTATAGAAAATGCGTACCGGCTTTTAAGTTCAAAAGAGCGAGAGGCATTTGATATCTCGCTTGAGCCTGCCGAAAGTTATGCCAAATACGACACGGGGCGATTCGGACGAGGTTGTTTGTTAGCTCGCCGTTTGGTCGAAAACGGAGCGAGATTTGTAGAGGTCACAACGGAGTATGTGCCGTTTCTTAATTGGGATACCCATGCCGATGGTCACACGACGTTGCAGCGCATGAAAAAAGAAATCGATCAGCCCATTGCTCAGTTGATTTTGGATTTAGAGAGCCGAGGACTTTTAAACAGGACACTCGTCATACTGGCTAGCGAGTTTAGTCGTGACATGATCATGGAGGGCAAGCCGGGTTCGAACGCAGCCGATCAAACGTCGGAACCAGTGGAATCACTTAAAACCATGAAGCACTACGGACAACACCGACATTTTACCGGCGCATCTTGTGTTGTGATGTGGGGAGGTGGTGTCGTCGGTGGGCAGCTTTACGGAGCATCGGCCGTGGAACGACCTTTTGTGGCGATTGATAAGCCATTAAGTGTGACAGATCTTCACGCTACGATCTTCAACGCCATGGGAATCAGTCCACAAACCGCATTCGACATTGAGCAGCGACCATTTTATGCAACGGAAGATGGCAAGGGTCAGCCTGCGCGAGACATATTCCGAAAGATAAACGCGAGCTAATTTGTTGGGAAAACTCGTCAAGATCGGGAGAATTTAAACCTTCTCCATAGTACGCTCAGGAGTCCAAAAGCTGCCTCAAACGATATACTGGGCTGCATAGACAAAATAAATGCAGATATCGCATAACTGTTTTTAAGTCTGTTAACACTCAACTTCCCTCCAAAACAAACCGCCCGATTATCTCATCTCTCGAAAGGTACATAATGATCTCTCCAAAGAACAAAAATCGACGCAGCTTTTTAAAGACGACCTCGGCGGTAGCGTGTACAGGATTTTTCGTTGGCTCCAGCAGTGCCTCGCGTGCTCAAGACTCACCGAATGAGCGTCCTGTTTTCGCAACGATTGGTTTGCGAAATCAAGGTTGGACGATCACCGATAAATCGACCAAGTACGCGGACTTTGCCGCATTCGCTGATGTCGATGCCAACGTGCTCGGAGCGATCAATGAGAAGCTCAAGAACAAAACTGGCAAAGCCGCTGATGGTTACAAAGATTATCGAGAGATTCTAGATCGAAAAGACATCGATGCCGTGATGATCGCGACTCCTGATCACTGGCATACCAAAATTACGGTAGAAGCCATGCTGGCAGGAAAGGATGTTTACTGCGAGAAGCCGCTAACACTTACCGTCGATGAAGGCAAACTCATCGAAAAGATTGTCAAGCAAACCGGTCGCATCTGCCAAGTCGGTACCATGCAACGAACCGAGTTTGATAGCCGTTTCTTAAAGGCCATTGCCATCGTTCGTAGCGGCAGGCTCGGAGAAATCCAAAAGGTAACTTGTGGTATCAACGGTGCGACCGGATCGCCTGAATTGCCCGCCATTGATGTGCCCGAGGGACTCGATTGGGATATGTGGCTCGGACCAGCTCCAATGGTCCCATACCGAGCATTGCCAGAAATCCGACAAGGTTACGGAGGGGGAGTTCCACTCTATACCAATTGCCATTATGCATGGCGCAATTGGTATGAGTACTCGGGCGGTCAGATGAACGATTGGGGTGCACACCATGTCGATATAGCTACATGGGCTTTGGGTGCTCATGAAACGGGTCCCAACAAGATTACGCCGGTGAGCTATGAGCTACCAGTGAAATATGAAAACGGCAATCCAAAAGTTAGCGATCGATACAATTCACCGACCAAGTTCGAGATCCACGCTAACATGCCTGGTGATATCCCAATGGTAATCACTAGCGAAGGCGATAATGGAATTCTATTTGAGGGAACTGAGGGGCGAATCTTTGTAAACCGAGGTCGATTGTCAGGTAAGCCAGTGGAAGATCTGGAAAAGAACCCGCTTCCTGAGGGTGCTGTCGACGCCGTTTACGGAGGTCCCGTCAGCGAGAATCATACCGATAACTTTATTGCATCGATGCGATCTCGCAAGCAACCAATTTCGGACGTATGGACTCACAATCGTATGCTCGAGATTTGCCACTTGGCCAACATTGCAATCCGTCTCGGTCGCGAGTTGAAGTGGGATCCTGCTAAGCGAGAGATCGTTGGCGATGAACAAGCCAATTCATTCCTAAAACGAGAGAGCCGAAAGGGCTTTGAGACCAAGGTTTAGTCGCGTTTGACTGTTGGCAGATCGATTCTTTAAATCAGATCGACACGATGTAAAAGTGAGAACGAAAGTCGGGCATGATTTCTTGTCATGCCCGACTTTGTCCTGACGCAGCCGCATTCCAATGGATTCATCGGTTCGAGGCTTAAGGTTGAATACGGGGTACATAGCGGGACGTTTCTTCATCGATCCGCTCGATCGTGGGTTCAACTCGATAGATAAAATCAGACTCGCTTTCTTTGAAATTGCGAGTTGGTTCGAGATACTCGATCTTGCTCAGCGGAGCTAATCTAACGGCGTGCCCCTTTTCGTTTTTTTCCAGCCTAAAGTATTCAATCTGATAGGGAAAATAGGGTATCGAAGTTTCGTTTTGTCCCGCGACTGGTCTGCCCAAAGTCAATCGAACGTGGGAGGGAAGATTTTCCGTGTCTGGATTCATCGCAACTAATTGCTGGTCAATTTCGGCAGTTCCCATATGTTTGGGAGGTTCAGTTCGAAGCTTGCCGAACAGTTGCCAAACATCTAGTCCGCCAATCTTACCTTCCTCGGCGCGATGCCAGTTGTACCTCTGATACAGGCTTCTCATCAATTCGGCTTGTCCACCAATTGCTAGCAAGACATAAACATCTTGATTCTCTTCCGGTCGATAAATGCGAGGAATCAACTGTTCCCTCACCTTTTCTACGTTGACTAGTTTGGGAGGTGAATCCGCGCCAAACTGGGTATACATAAGGCGACCGTCGGAGATCTGAATGACATCCATGGTTGTTTCACCTGCTGAGACGCGGGCTGTATAACGAAACTGTCCGGTCCAATTGCCAGTGCTCTTATACTCACCGCTAAGTATGACTTGTTGGTTGTAAGCGTTAGTTAATTGGTGGACCTTGTAGGAAATTTTGCTCCCCGCGATGGATGATTTTAGAGCGTAAAAGACGAGCAAGTTCGGGTCGATCATCTCGCGGCCAGCGGGTCCAGCTACATTTTGTTTACCGATAGATGCGCTATTCGTGGAGTTGCTACTGACTTGGCTCCCGCTGACTTGGCTACCACTGAGTGGTGTGCTAGCAATCATCGATTGGGCGCTAGCGTTCTCGGATACCCCAGAAATCCAAGCGATCAGCGACGAACCAAGCCAAACCAGAATGGTTACCGATCTAAGGTTTATGTTGATGCTAGCTAAGTTAGGGTCGATCTGCATGGGCAAGTTATGCGGGTTTTATCAAAGAATCCAATTCGAGCATGCCGAACATAGGGACTGAGGACGCGCGAAGCGGATTGTAGGTCGATCGCTGGCGTAAAGTCCAGGTTGAATGCGTCGGTCCCGTAGACCAATTGCGAATCCGGCTTGACCCAATTAGTTCCAGGGGTATTTAGAATGAAAATGCGTAGCAAATGGCATCTGATGGCGGTGTTGGGATTGGGCACGCCCTGCATCCTCTCCCAACTCGTCAGTGTTCCCACTCTCGGCGATGAATTAGCTCGTCGGCACAACATGCCGCCTGCAGCGCGTCTCGCTGAACCAGGCCCAATGGTAGGCGGTCCTGGCCCAGGCGTTTTGGCACCAGAAACAATTCCAGTTCCTGGTTACGGAGCTCCTGCCGTCGCTCCGACCATGCAAATTCAGTTTCTTGCTGACGGTGGCAGCATGACCATTCACTATGACGTTGTCGGTGACGGCAGCTTCGGAAGTGAGCCGTTGGTAACACCAGGTCGCGTGGAATTCGCACAAGGTGGCATCTACCGCCTCAAGCTGACGAACATCACTGGTCGTGAAGGTATCGAGCTTTATCCAACGATCGAGGTTGGAACGGCTAGCTACCGAACGGCAGCATTCCTCGCCCACAATGCTCTAGCGGTTCGATTTACTGCTAACGACATTGATCAAGCACTCGAGAATAGCTTTGTTACCAAAGTCATTTATCTGCCAGACCCAGAGTTCCAAGGAATTGGGGTAGGTGGAGTTGATACCTTGGTTAGCGAGCCAGGAGTCGATCCGATTTTTGAAGCTGACCGTCGTGGTTCCATTTTGGCAATTATTCGTCTTGGTAACAAGGACGTAGAATTGTCCGGTAATGCGGGTATGGGACTGCCAATGGCTGGTGGAGTTGGCTTTGATGGTATGGCATGTGGTCCTGACGGATCTCCGATGAGTGCCTATGGCAACCCACCAAACATGGTCGCTGGTGTGACCGCTCCTCAGTATGGAATGACATACACCGGCACTCCGATTGGATTGCCCGGACCTCCACACATCCCATTGGGACATCCAGCTGGTCTTCAAAAGCATGTGATGGTAAATCGCACTCACATGAATATTCCTGACCCAGTGGACAAGATGAAGGTTTCTGTTCGCCATCAGCCTGGATACAGCTACCCACAACCAGCTAGCCGGGCACACATTCGTGAACAAAACATTCATCCCGGTTATCCATCCGGTGCTCCTGCGTTCCAACACGCAAGCAGAACTGTTGCTCCTAACCAGTATTCCGCTCCTGCACAAGGCGGAACCGTTGAATACTACCCACCTACCGAAATTCGGTAATGGGATTGTAGAAGCAGCGTAGTGAGACGATGCATCGCTCAAGTGCATCGTATTGCTAAAGCCTTCTGCCTGAATTGATCTTGGGACAGGCGATCAGCCTGTCCCACATTTTTTCTGAACAGCGTAGAGAGGATAAGATGCTCAACCTTAAGACCGTACCAATTTGGACGCGATGGTCGTTCTTAGCGGCTAGTTTCGGTTTTGCGTACCTCTCCAGCGATTATGCCTACGGACAAGGTCCTAGCTCTAATCTGCCGACCAACGTTCGTCCTCTTCTAAAAGACTCAATGCCACCCGGTGAAGTGGGTGCCATTCAGCTTGCGAGAAAGCCATCGCTCCGTGGCGTCTGGCAAGCGGTCGAAATTAAGGGGCCGGAGGGACTAAAGATCAGTATGGCGGATGCAGGCCAATTTACTGAGCCTCTCGCGGAACCTCGCGTGGCGGTAATGGTTGGTTTTGTCTACCGTCTTCAAATCACGGGCATTCCCGGCTATGAAGATGTAGCCATATACCCAACGCTCGAAGTCATCGATCGCATTCACCCTCCCGCCGAACGTGAACATAGATTTCCCATTCCTATCGAAATCGATGCCAACGACCTAGCCGATGCGGCGGAAGGCAATATGGTCATGCGGGTCGTTTACCTAGAAGACAACCAAGTTGCTGAGCCTATCAACACGGCAGGCTATCCACAGCGTGTTCTCGACCTTGAGCCACACCAAGACGCCCTAAATACCGCAGATCGTTTGGGCCGTCCGGTCGCGATTCTACGCATTGGTTCCCGAGTACCAAACGTGTCGGCCGGTCAAGATTGGGATAACTTCCTCTATGGTTGCCCAGCGTGGTCTACCATCAAACCCATAGCGACCAAGCAATTGCTGATAGACCAAGGGAAAATACCACTCGAGGCACGTCGCGGTTCGATCAGCGACCAAAGATGATCGCGTTCGGAAGCAATCGTTACTACCCTATCATCGAAAAGACCAATGATGATTGTTCGAAATAAAAAAACTAAGTGGATGTTAGGTGTAGTCGTTTGTTCCTTAGTGGGATGCCAAACCACCAATTTCTCCGTTCCCCTTACCGCACAGCTAGGTAAACTAAAAGCTCCTTCCGCTAACGTTGCCGCATCTTCCGCCCCGCAAAGCATCAGTGGACCGAGTTCTTCATCTCCTTTATCCAAACATGCGTCATCGATCGAAGAGCAAGCTGTTCGATTAGTTCAGCATACAGAACCTCAGGATGGCACGATTAGATCAAGCCAAGCGGTTGCGGAGCCTTATGCTATGGCGGTTCCCCGCGAGCCCATGGCTTATTCCGCAGGGCCAACGTTGGAAACCCAACCCATGGCACCTATCTACTCAGCAATACCTCCACAGGTTATGGGTAGTAATCTGCCTTATGGCCATGTCGCAAATCCGGCGCGGCCATTGGTTCGCGGCAGACCACGAATCCACGCTGGTGGAGCCTATCAACCAATTTTCAACCAAGCAGATGGTTCCTGCAACACATGCGAAACCGACATGTCATGTGCATGCGAGCCAACAGACTTTGCATTTGCGGTTCCACGAGAGTCGGATCCGCAGGAATATCTTTTCGACGGTGGTGACCAAGAACCCAAAGTTCGCGTAAGACGTGACAACAGCTACATAGGCTTAGATCCGGAAGACACGGTCATTCAATATGAAACCATGGACGGTAAAGTCCATGTTGACAGTGGATGCCGAGTCGCAATCTATGCTCCCCGTTTTGCTAGCGTCCGCAAACGCTACAATCCTGTCGAGCGAGATCAAAGTATGCAAGTCATCAACGTCGCACAACCGCACGGACCTAAGATGGCTCAAAACATATTGCCTCCCATCGAGGAGCGAGCCCAAACACGTTACGTAGCCGACAGTCAAACGAGAATCGTAGAAGCCGTCCGCCAAGGGGTTAAGCCTTTTCCTGCTGAATCGATGGTTACACCTGTTGTCGTGATCGAAGAACAAGATGCATTAGCTCTCTTAAATCTTCTCAACGTAGGTGCGACACGATATCGAGACAAAGCTGCTTTACAAGTGGGTATCTTAGCCGCGAGAGAATGGAGTACTCCAGAATCCATCGCAGTGCTCGAAAACGGGGCTGAGCCAATGAGCGTTATTGGCAATCAAGGTACCAACGGTGTGACCCATTACGAACGCAAAGGGGCTCGCATCCGACTTTGCAAGGTCGCGTCGGAGCAAATGGCCCATCCTGGTGATACGATTCAGTTCGTGATCCGCTTTGACAACGTTGGCGAACAACCCGTATCCAACTTGGTGGTTACCGACTCTCTCACCGGGCGATTGGAGTACGTCCCTGATACGCAAAAGTCGACCCGCGATGCTCAATTTGTACTAACCCCAAATGGGGCTGGATCGGAAACGTTGCGTTGGGAGCTACAGCGAGAGCTTGGTCCCGGCGAAGGTGGCTTGATCAGCTTCGAATGCAAGGTTCGATAGCTAGTCGACCAATCACCTTTCCACGAATCACGGTGCTTCCATGAAAATTGAATCGGGCTCAAGCTCGTATTGGGCACAGTCATCTAAGAACCGGACCGAGAGCGCCGACGTTTTGGCTGCACTCGCTCCGATTGCTGGAGAGAAACGTGTTTCTGAGAAAGGGCAGCCGGAATCTCTAGACGGAGACCTCGATTTTAGCCACATGACTCGCAAGGAGTTGTTCGACTGGATGAACAACCAAATCCGGTCGGGCGAAATGAGTCTCGATGAAAGCAGCCCGTTTCTCGCCATGACTCTCAAGGTGAAACCATCGGGTGAACCGGTGGATATGAACACCGACCCAACCAAACTGGACTTTGTTGACATTGCCAAGAGAGAAGTCGACTCAGCGGAATCGCGTGGTGAGTATGCTGTCGCGGATCGTTGGCGAACTGCTTGGAACTCTCTGCAGCAATTGCAAGGTACCTTGCCGAGTCTCAATTTCTTTGCCTAGTGCCGCGAACTTGAGATGATGTCGATCATAACCCGACGTGTAAGCGAGGGAATTCCCCGCAATGTTGTCCCTCGCTTACGGGGTTGTTGCTTTAATAGTAGGTCGCGTCACTCTTGACCGACTCGCGTCCATCCTCAAACCTACTTACGGAATCTGCAGTTGCGACCTTGGAAGCCCCCGAGGCCATTCTTTTGAAGCGAACCAAGGAGCCAATCACGCTGCGCAATAGCGTTATACTGGATACAAAGTCCGGAAATCGTGTCATCACAGCGATCGAATTCCTTAGCCCACCGAACAAGATAGGTCGCGGCAGAGAGAACTTTCTAACGAAACAGGAAATGTTCTACGACGGTGGAGTTAATCTCGTCGAAATCGATCTGATACGCGATGGAGAATGGTCGGTAACAATACCCCAAGATTTGATTCCCCCTTCGCAACAAACACCTTACCGCGCAGTGGTCGTTCGCGGTGATGTCAAGAATCGTTGCTGGTATTACCCAAACACTATTAGCTCGCCCATGCCCAAATTGAACATACCGCTGCGTTCAGGCGAACCGGACATTCTGCTCGATCTTCAAGCCTTACTGGATCTCGCAAACGTCAATGGCGGATACCAGGGAGCGATCGACTATACCAAGCCACTTCGAAATCCATCGCCACCAGAGATAACTGCCTGGATAGAAACTTGGCTCAAAGCGAACGCCAATAAAGATTCGAACTCGTGATACCGAATTAAAACGATCGTCTTACCGCGATCACACTAAGATCGTCTGGTTTGCATGGCGAGTCTCCCTGACCACGCATACGCTCCGAAGCCGCATCAGTCAGAGACTGCAGGGATGTAGCAAGTCGTCCTTTACGCATGACCTCGATAACCTCCTTTTCAAAAAGGTTATCAAACAGCCCATCGCTAGCGATGATGAGAGTATCCCTGCTCCCCATTTCTAAACAGGGGCCAATCTCCATCCGCATCTCTTGGTAACCCAAAAAATTGGAGATGACATGCCGATCGTCATGCCGGATCGCTTGTTCGGGTTCGAGCAGACCGGCTTCCACTGCAAAGCCTACCGGTGAATGACTAACCGATTGGTAACGAACGCGACCTCGATTGCTGATCAAGAGTAGCTGCGAGTCACCGACATGGTACGTTCGCACCCAACCCTTTTGAAACTCAGCAACAGCAATCGTACAAGCCGCCCCGATTTTGAGCTCTTGGATCAATCGATTGGCATGATCGATTCCATCCATAATGGCAAGCCTGAGATTCGAGCGAGCTGTTTCCTTGGCGATCGAATCTGCCAAACACTTGAGAGCCAAGGACGATGCAATCTCGCCCCCCCGCTGACCGCCGCACCCGTCTGCGACCGCAAACACGGCCGTTTCCTCATCCAGAGGGATGACAACGGTGGCATCTTCGTTAGGGGTCTCTTTTTCCGGTGACCTCTGGGAGAACACCGACGCTACCCAACAGGAGCGTGCCAAGGACGTAACAGCCCCATGCTCCTGCTGAAATAGAAAGTGGTTCTCGGTCGTTGAAGACATTTTGGATTTGGTCAAAAAACGGTTTGTGATCTCTCATGGCCCTGAATTAGGGACTCCAAAATGTACGAAGGGATCGAGAGGTAATGTTCGAAACCAGGTAATTCGAGAGGATTTTGGCACGTTTTGACAGCCAATTCTACCAAATCTTCCGATTGGTCGGGCAGTTTCAAAGTCGGCAATACCAAAAGTTAATGCAAAAAACCCTTCTTTCGGGGGGGATGCGTGTTTCCTGAGGGGGTGGGGCGGGGTGATGGTTGATGGGGCGGGGTACCTGGCGACTAGTGCCACAACTTGGAGGTAACCTTGATTGGAGAACCGCCGAAATTCCAACCCGTAGCGTGAGCGAGAGACAATTCTCCCGGCAAATTCCCTTGCTTACGCGTCGGGTTATGATCGAAATCATCTCCAAGTTGCGGCACTAGTTGGGATTCAGGTCTACGCTCTTCGCTCGGAACGATACAGCCAGCCCCAGTAAGATCCAGCCGATCATAAACATGACACCCCCCAACGGAACGATAGACCAGTGTCCCAAGGTATTGAACAGAGACAGGCTGTATAGACCGCCGCAAAAGAACAACGTTCCTGCTAGAAACATCCCGCACGCTGCCCTAGCCAATGCGCTGTTCTTGGGCAACACAGATATTCCAACCGCCAACATGGCTAGAGCATGGTACATCTGATACTTCACGCCGATTTCGCATTGCTCGAGCTTCTTTGCAATCTGAACTTCATCAAGTCCAGACTTTTTCAGTCGATCTGGAAGGCTGTGCGAACCCATAGCTCCAATGCCAACGGCGATCAATCCGAGTATTGCTGCAACAAGTGCGATCCAGCGTGGTCCCATTCTCTAATCCAATCCTAATGCGAGTCCGTCGTTTCTGCTCTCTGTTGCCCCTTGCAAGGTTCCGCGAGCATCATCGATTAAAATACCTTGGTAGCCACCCATGAAGCGACGACTGAACTCGACAGTGTGCCCCATACGTTTCAGTTGCTCAATAGCATCTAATGGAATTCCAGATTCCACACGAACAATACCGCCCGGGGGCATTTCACGAACGCCGGTTGGTGTCGCGCTACCACCATGTCTAACGCGAGCAGCATCGCCAGCCATTTGAATATTCATGCCGTAATCGATCCAATTAACGAGCACCTGCACCTGACCTTGCGGCTGCATATCTCCCCCCATTACACCGAAGATAAAGACGGGCTTGCCGTCTTTCGTCACAATAGATGGAATAATCGTGTGGAACGGACGCTTACCGGGTTCGAGACGATTGGGATGATTCGGGTCGAGCGAAAACAAGTTTCCTCGGTTCTGGAGGGTGAAGCCTAAATCGCCAGGCACCATTTGGCTCCCAAATTCGTAATAGTTACTCTGAATCAACGAGCAACAATTGCGATCTTCATCTACCACACACAAGTAAACGGTGTCTCCCGTAACTAACTTCGGATCCCCGGCTTCTAAGTTGGTCGCTGCACGTGTAGGATCGATTCGTGCAGCTTGTTGTTTTCCGTATTGTATCGAATTGAGTTGCTCGACCGGCACCTCTTCAAAAGCCATATCGGCATAATAGCGAGCGCGATCTGCGTAGGCCAACTTCTTTGCTTCTAACAATAGGTGCAGATACTCTGCCGATCCCCATTTCATCTTAGCGACAGGAAATTGGTTCAGAACATTCAGTATCTGTAAAACCGCGAGCCCTTGTCCATTGGGAGGAATCTGCCAAACGTCGTAACCGCGATAGTTGGTGGAAATTGGGGCGACCCATTCATTACGATGATTGGTGAAGTCCTCCTTGGAAAAATAGCCTTTATTTCTATCGCTGAATTTAACAATCGTGTCGGCGATTGAATCCGTATAAAAACTAGGGAGCCCCTGAAGAGCAAGTTGTTTATAAGTTTTGGCTAGATTCGGATTGCGGAAGACTTCGCCCATCTCAGGTGCTTTGCCTTGAGGAAGAAACGTGGCAATTGAATCGGGATGTTCACTTAACTTCTCTTCAGTCTCTTTCCAGGCGTCGGCAATTACAGGTGAGACCGCGAAACCTTGCTCCGCCAAACGAATCGCTGGTGCGAGCAACGTACCGATCGGCAGCTTACCAAATTTTGTATGGAGATCATGCCAACCAGCCACACAACCGGGAACGCTCCACGACAACGGTCCATAGAGTGGAATCTCGCTTAGATTCTGTTCGGCAAAGACGTTTCGCGTTAGTTTCGCTGGACTGCGACCACTGGCATTTAGTCCGTGCAACTTTTGCGTTTTGGCATCCCAGACGATGGAGTAAAGATCCCCACCAATACCGCAACTCATCGGTTCTACGACCCCTAAAACCGCATTCGCAGCAATGGCCGCATCGACGGCGCTACCGCCTTGCCTTAAGACCTCAATTGCCACTTGTGTAGCACGGGGGTCGCTTGTACAGGCCATTCCTTTCCGTGCGGTTACAATCGACCTGCTTTGATGAATCGGACCGAAAGGACGGTCGTAGATACTAATCGACTGTTCTTCGAAAGCGATTGAATTCGAATCTTGCCCAATGCTTATCAACAAACCGTACTTGGCAAGAAAACAAATAGCCAGTACACGACAGGTCAAAGAGCGCAAGTTATTCATTGGTTCAGCCACCTACATCGTCAGCGCGATAGTCGTCGAGTGCCTCTTGCCAAAATGTTTGCGCATCGCCAATCAAACGTGCGCCAACTTGGGTGATCACTTTCATGCAAAGAAAGTTAGCGGCTCTCGCAGCGACGGCGGGAGCATAGCCGTGGGTAATCCCATAAAGGAAAGCACCTGCAAACATATCACCTGCACCGGTCAAGTCTTTAGGATGGCACACAAACGACGGTACATGGCACTCGGTTCCTTCGTAGTTTACAAAGGCACCGTTAGGTCCATCGGTGACAACGCAATTGGGAACAGTAGTCTTCAACGCGTTAAAGGCCTTGGTGCTGTCATCGGTTTTAGTGATAGCCATGGCTTCAGGGGCATTACAGAAAAGCAAAGTACAATCCTTGAGTGCTTCATGTAGTGCGTCACCGAAAACTTGTGGGATAAAGCCATCAGAGCAAGTGATCGCAATTTTAGTGCCCGAGTGTTTCGCGCATCGAATGGCTTCGCGAATTGCATGTTGCCCCGTTTCTGGATTGGCAAAAACGTAGCCTTCGATGAAGAGCCATTCCGATTGAGCGATTCGATCGGCATCAACGTGTTTGGCAGCCAAGTGACTCGAAACGGCCAAACAAGTCCGCATGGTTCGCTCTGCGTCTGGAGTCACCAGCACAAGGCTCGTGCCCGTCGCTTCGGAAACGATTACGGGGTTACCGATATTGATTTTGAGATCGGAGAATTCTTCAACATAGTGAAGGCCGTATCGATCGTCACCAACGCATCCGATGAATGCTCCTTTGCCACCTAATTGGGACATGCCGATGATCGAGTTCGCCACCGACCCGCCACTTACCAAACGTAGCTCATGGCCTTTGGTATTGAGTTGTTCCAACAGAGCCTTTTGTTCGGCGGCATCGACCAATCGCATGGTGCCGCGCTCGAAGCCCAACCCCGCGAACTCGTCGTCTGAGGTTTCCAGAAAAATATCAACAATCGCGTTGCCGAGACCGCAGACGTTATACGAACGCATCAAAAACACCTTGGGAAAATTCAGAAGGGAAATCGCAGTAATAAAGCTCAGAGGGCGAACCGTCAAGTTTTATCCAGTTGTAGGTTACTGTCGATCCAAAACCGGCTGTTTCACCCTCCGTTTAGGACGATTTCCCAATCGTCACCCAATGTCGCGGATCGCTCCGCCGATCCAGCACCCGAATTACGTCACCGATCCGAGGTCTCTGACACTTTCGATTCCACGATTTTCTTGAGTGTTGCAAATTGACGTGTTGCAGGTTGCAGTCCAATGACTTCGATTTCTTCTGTTCCGGTAGTTTTCGCGTCTTGGCTCGCTGCTGTTACCATCTCATATTCAATAACCGTTTCGTCTTTTGTCACAAGCCGGTATCGAGACCACAGTGTTTGACCCTGTACAGTAAAATGGAAATGCAGCGAGTCGTCAAACAAAGTGGCTGGAAGCTCGACGCCATTTTTCTCATCAAGAACGTATAGCCCTTTCGATTCATTGATCGCGACTAACTCGTAATCTCGCACGCTCTTGCCTGCTGCACCTGTGTAAGTGATTTGCCATGTCCAGCGGTTTGGAGATTTGCTTGGATAAACAAATAATTGCACCGAAAACTTTTGCTTGCTACCACCGACCATTTCACTAGTTGCTTCTCCGGACCACTTCCCAATCCATGATTGCAGCTTGTTAGTGACGCCGGGAGATTGTGTGGTTTTCGGCTCTTGTGCGGTAGTAGGCGCGAGAAGAGAAGCAATTAACAAGACGGCAATAACGTTTGCGATTCGCATGGAATGATCCTCGTACAGAGAAAGGGATACCGCATATGATTTTGACCAAAAATGAGCGATCTTAAAAGACTCGTAGAAGAGTCTAGATCAGAGCTTTTCACGCAAACTTAAAACGCGTAAGTATAAAAATTGTGAGATCGATTAACGAATTGTACGATTTTGAGAGGAAAAAGTGTAGCCTTCGAAGAAAACGATTAAAGCCGTTTCCATAGTTGTTGCAGGCCTGCCATGCATTATACTTCATCTGAGTAATGTCCGATGTCTTATCCCCAGTGAGTTCTTGGTATGAAGAAGAGTCTATTACCGCTGTTCGCAGCGTTCACATTGTTTGGTTCGATTGCATCGATTAATGCACAGGACAAGTCGAGTCGATTTCAATCCATACCAGCCGATTCCATTGCAATCGTTTCGGTTGATTTGGAGGCAGTAAAGAAGATAAAGGAGCTTGAATTTGTACCTTGGGAAATTCTTAGTGTGGGCTCGAAAGAGCAAATGGGTGTCGATGTGTTGTTAGCAAAATCGGTCGATGTTGCGATCGGCATGCCTGGTCCTTCTGGTCCAGAGTTCGGTGCCTCGATCATGACGTCGGAAGATGTCGATATTGCTGACTTGACCATTCCCGATTTGAAAGAAGTTCAAACGTCGCCACGTCGTGCGGATCTTCGCTTTCGAGAAATGAATTATTCTCCTGTTCGGTTTGCTCAGCAATCGAGCAAGCAAATGTATATGGGGACCGACGGCATGTTGCGACGTATGCTCGCTACAAAAAGTTCTTCTTCACCTGCACTGAAAATTGCGAGCGAAACAAAAGAGCCTGTGTTCGCAGTTTTAGCGCTCGAACCTATTCGACCGATCTTGATTGGATTTCTCGAAGATAATCCGACTCAACTCCCCGAACCCCTGCTCGATCCCCTTATGACCTTAGCGGAAGAAGTAGACAATATTCGATTAACCTCCACTCCTGGCTTCAATTCCAAACTAACGCTCGACCTGTTTTCCGAATCGAAAGAGTCCATTACAAAAATTGCTTCGACGCTCAAGAGTGTTCAAACTTTAGGTTTTGAAATGATAGAGTCACAAATGAGAGAGAGCATGTCGCAAGGCCCTGGCGTATCGCCAGAGATGATGGCTGCTGTGGATGCTTACGCAGTGCGTATTAAGACGCTACTCAACGAAGGCTTCTGGAACGAGCACGACGACCGATTGTCGGTAAGTGTTGATTCCAACGGAACTGCTGCACTTGGTGTCGCAGTGGGAATGCTTTTGCCCGCCGTTCAAGCAGCTCGCGCCGCCGCGCAGCGCATGTCCAGTTCTAACAATATGAAACAGATCTTGCTGGCGAAGCTGAATTATGAGTCTGCCTATAAAAGATTCCCTGGACGCGTTTGGAAACGTGATGCGGAGAAAAAGCCACTCCTAAGCTGGCGAGTCGCTATCTTGCCATTCATTGAAGAAAATGCTCTGTACCAAGAATTTCGCCAAGATGAACCGTGGGATAGTCCGCACAACATCAAGCTGCTTGAAAGGATGCCTCCCACGTTCCGTAATCCACAGGTTCCAACCGAAGTGGGATACACGACCTACGTGATCCCTTACGGTGAGGGAACGGCTGGATCGGTAGAGAAAGGTATCCAATTCGCTATGATGACCGATGGTTCCTCTAACACGATCGCCGTTGTAGAAGTTGACTCAGGTTATGCCGTGCCGTGGACAGCCCCAGATGACATCAGCATTGATGAGACTGATCTAACGGATGCTTTTCCTCCCCGAGGATCCACCGTTGGGTTTTTCGACGGCTCGGTGCAATTCGTGAGCAAATTCGTGGATTTAGAAATCCTTGAGAAGATGCTAACCTACAGTGGCGGAGAGGTCGTTAACCTGCCATAGATCGCATGCTACGGCGTATTGGATTTTAACTTTATTACAACCCGAAGCGTAAGGGCTTGTTGCTTTAATGGCGTCTTGAAAAACAAGCATTAGCCGCAGGGCGCTAGCCCACGGTTAACGGCGGACAACCGGACGCTAGCGCGCTCACGGCTAATTAAAGCAACAAGCCCGTAAGCGAGGGACTTCTCGGTAATCCCGTCTCTTGCTTAACTTTTCTCCGACTCTGGTCCTGTGAGATCCTATCATGAAAAAATGGGTTTTTACTTTACTTGCAGCAATTTCATTATCTAGTACGGGCTCTTCATTGAGAGCTCAGGAGCCAAGCAATCGATTTCAATCTCTACCGGCAAATTCGATCGCGATTGTTTCTGTGGATTTAGCTGAAATCCGAAAACTTAAAGAGCTTGAATTCGTGCCATGGGAGATCATTAGCGTCGGCTCGAAAGAGCAAATGGGTATCGATGTGCTTTTGGCTAACTCCGTCGATGTTGTCCTCGGCATGCCGGGACCATCGGGAGTTGAGTTTGGAGCGTCTATACTCACATCTGCTGATGTTGATATCGCTGACTTGATATTGCCGGACCTCAAAGAGGTACAATCCTCTCCGAGACGAGCCGAACTTCGATTCCGTGAAATGAACTATTCTCCGGTCCGATTCGCTCAGGAAACAGGAAAGCAATTGTGTTTTGGAACAGACAGCATGTTACGCAGGATGCTCGCTACCAAGAATTCTCAAACACCCGCGACCAAGATTGCGGGTGATACGAAATCGCCATTATTTGCTGTGTTGTCTCTCGAACCAATTCGCCCAATCGTCATCGGTTTCTTAGAAGACAATCCCGCTTCCCTGCCTGAACCATTGTTAGCCCCGTTGATGACGCTGGCAGAAGAGGTTGACGTTGTTCGAGTCACTTCAACACCCGGAATTAACGCGAAATTGGTTCTCGATCTGTTCTCCGATTCAAAAGAATCGATAGGCAAGATCGCTTCGGCGCTCAAAGATGTTCAATCGATTGGTTTTGATCAGTTCACAACTCAAATGCGAGAGAGCATGGCTCAAAGCCCCGATGTTTCCGAAGAGATGATGGCAGCGGTCGATAAGTACACAGTTCGATTGAAGAGCGTGTTCGAAAAGAGTCTTTGGACTCAGCACGAAGATTATCTCTCACTCGACTTGCAATCTAATAGCGCAGCGACTGTTGGTATCGCGGTCGGAATGTTACTACCTGCCGTGCAATCAGCCAGGGTGTCGGCTCAACGGATGCAGAGTATGAACAACCAAAAGCAAATCATGCTCGCATTTCATAACTTTGAATCCACATATCGACAGCTACCGAATCGAGCTTGGAAGAAAGACGCCGACGGTAAACCACTTTTGAGCTGGCGTGTTGCGTTGCTACCCTATATCGAACAAGGAAACCTCTATCAGAGATTCAAGCTCGATGAGCCATGGGATAGTCCACACAACATTCAACTCCTCGAGTTGATGCCAGATGTTTATAGAAATCCTAAGATTCCTACCGAGCCGGGCTATACGACTTACGTCATGCCCTATGGGGAAGGTACTCCCGGATCGGAAGAAGGTAAGCTCCGATTCGCCATGTTTACCGATGGTTTGTCCAATACGATTTCCATTGTAGAAGTCGATTCTGGATACTCTGTACCATGGACAGCCCCTGATGATATCAACATAGAGGAAATCGACCTGACCGATGCTTTTCCAGAAAAAGGATCAAACGTTGGCATTTGGGATGGATCGGTTCGATTCTTCTCTAAGTTCGTTGATCTCGAAGCGTTAGAAAAGATGCTAACTCACCAAGGCGGCGAGTTAGTAACAATACCTGACTAATCAGTGCCGGACGGCTGAGACAAGTTAGCTTGGCAAGTAATGAAAGTTACTTGCCAACCGAGGCACCGCGGGCAAAGGCAACAATATCGACCCGTTTGGCGCCCGCGTCCATGAGAGGCTTGGCTGCTTCACTGGCAGTCGCTCCACTCGTAACGATGTCATCAACCAGAAGAAATGATTTATACTTCACAAAGTCCGGCCTCGTGCACGCAAAGGAGTCGATGAGGGAGAGTTGTCTTTCTTGTATCGTCTTGGTCCCTTGTTTGGCCGTCAATCGCGTCCGCTTGAGCAGATCTTCCCGAACGGCAATATCGCACTCAGTCGCAATCTTTCTCGCCAACACTTCGGCTTGATTGTAACGAAGGGTCGCGCGTCGATACCAATGTTGAGGGATAGGTATCAGAGCATCGTAATGAATGATGTTAACCGTTTCATTTAACCACTTGCCCATATGCACACCGATCTCAGCGGTGAGAGGCTCGTGATTGGCGGATTTCATACGTCGAGCGGCTTTCGCGGCAGAAGCTCGGTAGGCGCACAAGCAAATGGCTCGCTGAAAGTGCCACGTCTTTTTGCAGAGATGGCATTTCTT
Source organism: Pirellula sp. (assembly GCA_046344995.1). Classification (GTDB taxonomy): domain Bacteria; phylum Planctomycetota; class Planctomycetia; order Pirellulales; family Pirellulaceae; genus JBKCUI01. Next base: position 7,790 of record JBKDKR010000042.1, on the reverse strand, counting down.
GGGGTTAACCGCCACAGAGCGCGGTACCGGTGCGCTGCAACGCTGACAACGATTTTCGTCAGGGGCGAAGCTGAGCAAACACTCTTGGCAGATCGATTCCGAATTGGGATCAAGCAGGACTGTATCGCATATTTGACAGATGCGAGGAAAAAGTGCGTCCACGAGAGGGCGAACGGTCCGAACAATTCGGTGCAATCGTTTGTTAATACTTGATGATTTGGTTGTCACAGGCGGATTAAATGATGTTGACTATCGGTTTCGGATGCCTTGCTATCAGATGACGTGTTCTACTGAATCAGAGAACCCCCTTGAGTATAAGTCATTCTGTAAGTGGTTTGGGCGAGGGAAAGGAAACAATGTTCTCGGGGGAACGAGCATTTCGGCAAAGAGAATAGACAGGGGTGGGCTGGAATGCCCATGGTACGCGAAGTGAAAATCAGGCCGATACCGTCCATCGTCCTGGCGCTTTGCACGATCATTGAGATCAGATAGCAGGAATCGGTCAGCAGTTGGTGCCTAATTTCTTTAAACAGAATTCTGAGCAAAACTTAAAAACTCAACAAAGGTATCTTACTAATGCTTCGCGGTTTGCGGATAAGATGACGTTTGGCGAGCCGATAGATAATCAAGAATGATTGGTTTTGGCTCGGCAATCGAATAGTTGAATTGCGGAAAGAACCCATTTAGGAATTGCGATGATGTTGCGAAGGTACTCTGGCTTAATCGTTTTGACACTCGCTACGGTTTGTAACGATTCGATGGCAAATGACTGGTGGCAGTTTCGCGGCCCCGGTAGCAACGGGATCGTTCGCGACTTGAAACTACCCGAAGTATGGGGTGTGGATTCGAACATCAAATGGAAGACGAACATACCTGGCGAGGGTTGGTCGGCACCTGTCGTGGTAGGCAAAAAGGTCTTTGTGACGACTGCGGTATCGTCTGGAAAGAAAGATAAGAGTTCGGATCACGTGTGGAAGGTGTTGTGTCTCGACTCAGAATCGGGAAACGTGCTTTGGACCAAAGATGCTCTTCAAGGCAAACCGCGACTGGGGACACATCGCGACAACACATATGCATCAGAAACACCAGCCACGGACGGGACTCGGATCGTAGTTTATTTCGGAATGATGGGAGTCTTCTGTTACGATTTGAATGGGCAGGAACTATGGCAGAAGGACATCGGAAACTATCCCATGAAGAATGAGTGGGGGACTTCGAGTTCACCCATGATCCACGACGGTATGGTTTTCTTGCAAGCGGACAATGAGCAGAAATCGTTCATCATCGCGCTCGATCTCAGCACAGGAAAAGAAGCTTGGCGTCAAGAGCGAGAAGAGGTATCGAACTGGGGTTCTCCAATCATTTGGACTAACAGTCTACGATCCGAGCTCATAACGGCCGGGAAAACGATTCGCTCTTACGATCCGAAGGACGGAAAATTGCTATGGCAAGCGACATCGAGCGTCGGTGGCTATAGTTCGACACCATCCGCAAATTCCGATCTCTTGGTGGTGGGTCATCAAGGTCGTGACGGTGCGGGCATGATGGTCGTTAAGGCTGGAGCAATGGGAGACATTAGTTTGAAACCGGGTGAAACAGCCAACTCCAGTATCTTGTGGAGTACAACCAAGTTTGCTCCTCAGAGATCGTCCCCGTTGCTAGTTGACGATCAGATATTTTTGTTGGCTGTACGAAATGGCATGATGAGTTGCGTCGATGCGAAAACGGGTGAGGTGCTGTATCAAGATCGACTGCCAGATGCGGGAGCGTTTTGGGCTTCGCCGTGGCTATACAACGGCTTGGTCTATTGTCCTGACGAAAACGGAAACACTTTTGTACTCAAGCCAGGTCCAAAGTTAGATCTCGTACGTGTGAATAAATTACCCGAGGATAACGCTCGATATTGGGCAACATCAGCTGCGAGCGATGGAACTCTTTTTATTCGCTCGTCGAATACCCTTTACGCCTTATTCGCCAAGTAGTTTGTCCTGCACCGTTAGCTTCGTTCGGTGATTTGATTCAGTAGTCAGTTCTTCTATATAGCGAGTTGCGTCAGATGGGCTTTTTTGATTGGTTAAAAACCAAACTTTCACGTCGAGAGAACCAGCTCGCTCCGTATCGAAGCGGAATGTTAAAGGCCAACAAGGGCGACTTTGCAGGAGCCGTTCAGGACTACACTACCGCGATCAAAGCAGAGGGGTTACCAGCAGATGTGCTAGGAATGGCACTATTTAATCGATCGCTTGCATACTCCGCTTTGCACGAAAACGAAAAGGCTGCAGAAGACCTATCCAAGGTCTTAAAGATGCCTGGGCTACCAGAGAACATCAAAGTAGCAGCAAGTCAGCGGCAGGAGCGAATGCGACGCCGCGAAGCCTAGGAATTGAAAAATCCCTTCCGATCGTTTCCGCGCACCAGGCTGTTGTAGTGGACGACGCTAGGAGGCCTTTTGCACTGGTGGCTGTTTGCTTTGAGTCGGATCAGGGATTCGGCTATTGAGTTGGCCATGTTGGATCTCGTTTCGCTATTTGCCGGTATCGAGCACGTAGTACTTCTGTACAGATCCATCATCCAATATCACATGCCCGGGCTCGGATTCTCTCGGCCATTTGTCGAAGTAACCGACCAATTCTTGATAGTGATCAACTATGTCCTGTACTGTATTGATCGGGAACGGAATGATCTCTTTGTAAGGACTGTGAGGATCCACGGCGATGTGGCCACCCCAGTAGTTGGACTTTACCGGCTCCCCCGTTGCAGAATCAACGGCCCCCAGGAACCTCGAGCCGGTAGTTACGAATCGCCACTTTCCAAGCTGAGTAATGGCGAAGCTACCGTTCGATTCATATTCTGTTAAACCCACTAACACAATTCTCGAATCGGGAATGCCATCCACCGTGATCGTGACCTTGGCCACTTCTTCCAAGACATCTTCAAAAGTATCAATAGAATACCCAATGCCATCAACCTTTTTCAAAATCGCTTGCACGGCATATCGCTCTGCATAATACATCCGACTCGCAAAGCTAATCACGCCGCAGATTATCGCGACGACCAACGTCGCCCACAACAAGCCCTGTATTCCAAATCGTAGTCTTATGCCTTGGTTCATAGATCACTATGGTAACGTTTCCATTCGCGATGTACCACCAGCAGCAACGAGATGTAAACATGGCATGCCGTAACATGTCGCGAAGCATTGCAATTACGGCAGGCACCTACCAGTCCCCGTAGCCGAAGTCGCCAGACTTTGGGATAGCACGCCGGCAATGCATCCAATCTTTGGCCAGATCGGCTACGAGAAGATGAACATTTACTCAGCCAATGCCGCTTCGATCACGGCCTCGATCGTTTTATCGGCCGTGGCTCCTTGCCAATTGAGCTCTCCCTGCCACCAATGGCGCAAGTACCCTCGCTTGTCGATTACATACACCGTAGGCCACATAGTATTAGCCCAGCGATCCCAATTCTTCATCTCTCGATCCATAACAATAGGGAACTCCAGCTTTCGATCCTTGGCCGCTTCGCGAACCGCTGCCGGATCTCGCTCGTCTGGTGTCTCAGGCGATTGAATCCCGATCATCACTACCCCTTGGTCAGCATACTTCTCATGCCAACGACGATAGATCTCAAAATTCGCATGGCAATTGTGACATTGAAAGGCATAAAAGTGAATCACAACAACCTTGCCTTTCAACGACTCAAGCGTGAGCGGTGAGGAATTGAACCACTCGGTGTCTGGTGCGAACTCGGGCGCCATCGGATAGATTCGCTTTAGCTGTTTCGTATCGAAAATGGAACCTACGAGCGCCTTTAACTCTTTGGTTTGTTCTGGTGTCAGAATGGAGGCAATAGCCTTTTGTTCTGCCGAGGTTGCCTCAGCCACGGCTTCGGTTGCTGCCGAGGTGTCTCCGCCTTTCATCGCCAGCTCTTCAAGCTTCTTCTGAGCCACCTCGGTTGCACTCGCCAGATCCGTGAACTTTTTAACTTGCACCGAAGTCAACTTCACCGCTTTGGCAATCTCCTTTCTCACGAACATGCGATTACCTTGCGATTGCGCCTCGATTTGTTTCAATCGCTTGAGCTGTTCCACGCTCCAAGCACCCTTGGCCCAAGCCCAAAACTCTTTCTCTAATCGATCGAGCTCTGCGAAGCTTTTCTCTGTCGGAAGATTGCGACTGCGAAACCAATCGCCATCCCACTTTTGGAATTGTTCTTCAAGCTGGCCGACCTCCGCATCGTTCAAGCCCAATTCTTTGTGCACCTCGGGTGCGTGAATGAGCGAAAAGACTCGATGAGGTACCAACGGACGCAGATCGGCTGAGATAGAAGGTTCCTGAGCGATCACTGGCGAAAACACCAGGATCGAAGATAAAAGCAGACCCATGCGATACACGAGACGATTCATTAGCATAATCAAACTCCCTTAATCCTATTGTCTGTCGTTCTTAGTTTTAGCAGCAAGTCGCATTTCAAAATCTTCGTAACTCAGTCGATCGGCGTTGCTTTTAAGGTGAGAGCGAACCACGTCATTGTTATTACACCGTCGCGACTTCTTCTAACGCGGCTTGCAAAGCCTCGTATTCATAGCGACAGCATGGGCATTCCGATAAATGGATTTGGACCGCTTGCATGGCATCATCGAGCTCGATGCCTTCTACCATGGCGTCCGCGTACTGGCTCATCAGCTCAAAGCAACCATCGCAGCCGAGAGTGCTACGTTCGTCGACATCGCGGATCAAAGAACCGAGCCTGTCCAGATGTTGTTTCGTAATCTTCATACGTTGGTTCCTTGCGTGACAAAAAGGGATATGCAATCGTCAGCTGTATAGCCTGATTCCTCCAGGCCGTGTTTCAGTTCGAGTCGGGCGTCATGCTGCAATTTGTAGACGGCGTTCCGATTCATCTTCAGAACGTTGGCGATTCCATCGGATGAAAAGCCATCTAGGCTCGCGCGGATCACAGTCCGCTGTTTCTCCGTGAGCCTTTCATTAATCAATGTTTCGAGCAATTGAATAAGCTCCCGTTTGGACTGAACCAACTCTGGTTTCTCGCCATCCGTCGCCACGATCTCGATTTTGTTTCCGTTTTCGGTGTCAAAGGCTTCAAGCGATTGTTCGGCATGATAGCGACGGCGCAAATCGCTCATGCCGATTCGAATGGCGATTGTCATCGCCCAAGTTACGAATTTGCTGGCACCTTGGAATTGTTCGATCGATCGCAAAATGGTGAGCAACGCATCTTGTGCGATATCCTCGACGGCAATTGATCGGCCGTATTTGCCCGAAAGAGCTTTGGTCACTCCACGAACGAGGATTTCTCGCAATTGGCTTATCGCAGCATCGCATAGCGGCGTTTGCATGCGGATGGCTTCAAAAAGTTCTGTGTCGGTCAATCCCATGATGCATAATCCTCGTGGGCAGCTCTTTCCAGTCTCAATCGCTCTCTCATTGATCTCAGTTTTTGGAGATAACTCAGCAAATTACTCGTCTTCTTCTTAGAGAACGTAGCAGTGCGTTCTCTTACTGCAAAATCGATGGAATGTAAGATATATATCAAGAAACAGAAATGGCCTTAGGCCTCAGGAGAAGCTCCTACTGCTCTGAGAGAAATCAAAGCACGGTTTACACGCTCAGCCAAAAGCGAGATTTTAGACCCAACTCAGCAGCTTTCTCCTCCAAATAGGCAAGGTCCAAGCTTGAGCCTCGCAGTGCGTACAAGGTTTGAATGTCTGCCAAGTCGATCAATCGCCCCAATGCAGCCTTGAACAAAAGCAAATCCTCGCAGCTCAAAACTCGAACCTTTTTCTCCACTCCTGGGAAATCGCACAGAATCGCGCGACGGATGGACTCCCAATCGCTCGGTCAGATCATAGACCTCCCCCAGAACACGCAATAGCACACTAGGGGGCACGGGGAGACTCCCATTTGGTAGCTTGATATTGCTCGTACCATTCGCGATAGGCAGCCATAAGATCGCCCTCTGGCCCGATTCGGTTCCGGAGTCCCATCAACAACATTTCATGACTAAGCTCCATTGCTTGGTGCCAAGCAGCCCAATTCCGTCGGTTTTGCTCTGGGGTTGGCGGAGGACAACCGCGTGTGACGCTAGACGGAGAATCGCTATGCTCACAAGGTTGAGTAATGGGAGTTTTGTTTGTTTCCATGTTGGAATTATAAACTACTTTTCTTCTTATGCAGCCATGCGTTCAGCCTTCCTTGAAGTGGGTGGCACAGATCACATTGAAGTGGGTGGCACAGATCACACCGGTCCCCATCCTCTTTTCGCTTTTCGTTACGGCACCGTTAATGCAGAAGAGAAATCCTGATAGGGCAGAAAGATCGAACGCAGAAAGATACACGACTCATTTTTCTGCGTTCGATTTTTCTGCCACTACAACCCCCTTTTTATAACGGCGAGAAACAAAACCACCCCCGTCCCATTATCGCTTGCTCGGAATACATGCGTCTTACGCAAATAGATGGGGAAAACGAAAATGGCACAGCTTCAAAGCTAAGACTTGTAAATCAGTTCCTTCCACTTTGAAAAGTCCTTATTTCCCATCACAACTGAAACATCACAAATCCCCGATTCAAGACGGGGACTTACTGGCCAATTTAGCGTCTTTACACAGATAACCTTCTCGTCCATTTCGAGAATAGCTATTACTTCGCCACTGTATTCATCTGTAAATAGACAGATGAGAGTCTTGGCCGCCTCCCAATCTTGAAGTAGCTTAGATGTCGTCAATTGCACCATTTCGAGTGTTACAGGGAAGAATACTCGTACTCCGCATAACTCATCAAAACTCCAAGCGATTAGACAATTCAAAAAACACCTGTCAGAAGGCAATTCTTCCAGCTTGCAAATTGCTCTGTCATGCCAGTCAACCATGACGCCGCCTGGCAAATTTGTTGGCATACCTTTTTCAAATCCGAGACGAATTGGAGGCATCTTCTATTTCAGTGGTTTGAAAACAGAATTGAAAAGGGCCGCAACATCGTCTGTTACTGGATGCGGCAGATGAACGGTATAGTGCGTCAGTCTACTCCCTGTTTGCTCAACAAAGAAAGCTGCTTCCACATCCGCCTTTGAAGCAACTTTGTGCAATTTGTCAGATCCTGAGACGCGTTGAACAAGTTTAGTTGAAACGCCATGCGGAAATCCATTCGCTACTGCTCTTGCTGCATCATCGGCCAGTTGAGCTGCCGATTCAGCAGCTTGGCCAAAGCGAATCAAGCATTCGTTTGCATTATGCACCAACAGCTCAAGTTTGCCAACTTCGTACACGTGCTCGCCGTGGACTTCGATATTGTACACACTAACGTTGCGGCGGACGAGGTCGATGGATTCGACCTAGAGAATTCCCTCTGCACCTTGGAGTCGCTCTCCCCGTTCAAGATCCGAAATCGAGACCCAATCATTGCGGTCAACCGACCAAATCGGATGAATGAGCGTGCCTTCAACGAATTCAGATACACCGAATTCGTTTCGAACGGTCAAACAGAAAAACCCCGATCCTCTTTTCGCTTTCCGTTACGGCACCGTCAAAGCAGAAGAGAAATCCTGATAGGGCAGCAAGATCGAACGCAGAAAGATACACGACTCATTTTTCTGCGTTCGATTTTTCTGCCACTACCCCCCCCTTTTTAGACCGGCGAGAAACAAAAACACCCCTGTCCCATTATCGCTTGCTTAAGGCTGTCTCTGCCAACTCTGCGTCTCAGCGTTTCCGTTTTGATTCCGTCGAAGTCTTTCTCGATGGCAGATCGCAATAAGATATCTCCAGA
>JBKDKR010000041.1:0-14116 GCA_046344995.1 Pirellula sp. | reverse complement strand
AGGCCGTTCTGACAAGCGAGGTAAGATCAAAGCAGATGGCGAGACTCCTGCTACTAGCTCTGCCACAGCGATATTGAGCAAGCTTGGGATCGCGGATGGGATGTGGTGCGATTTGGTGTGGAACTTTAAGAAGTACTTTGGCCGCAGTCGCGGAGCGGGATCGCCCGACAACATGCGCGAAGATGCGGTATCGCATAGTTTATCCTTTCAGCCAGGGCAGAAGATGGCAAGAGAGTGTTTTACCATCGCGAGATCGTAGGCGAATTCGGGAGTTTTTCTAAATGATTAAGGCAAGAAGATGTGGGCATGAAAATGAAGAGAATACAATATATTCTTGCCCCTATTATCTTGCCAGTTCGTTGGCCCTTTAAAGGCAAACTACTCCTTAGCTGCGATGGGAACGATGAGAGGGATGTCGCGAGAAGGGTGTTTCAAAATGGATACTTTGACTCCAAATGCACATTCGATCATCGACTCTTTAAGAATCTCTGAAGCGGTTCCAAAGCCGAGGACTTGGTGACTCGCGAGCAATGCGATCCGATCAGCGAACAACGCCGCTTGATTCAAATCATGCATGGTTACGACACCGATTAAGTTCTTGTCCTTGACAATTGTCCGCACTCGCTCCAAACATTCGTATTGATACTTGAGATCCAAACCTGCCGTTGGCTCATCCAATAACAACACACTTGCATCCTGCGCAATCGATCTGGCTAGAATCATTCGCCTCCATTCGCCACCCGATAGTTCCTGTACATTTCGATCTTTCAACTCCCACGTCCCTGTCATTTGCATGGCTTGTTCTACTATTGCATAATCACTGGCCCCTAAAGGCGTAAGCCAGCCTAGATGGGGGCTTCTACCCAGGGCCACGACGTCCTGGACTAACATGGGTGCATCCCGTTGCTCAAACTGTGGCATCAAGGCCACATGTTTGGCAAGGCTCAATCGATCCAAAACGTGCAAATCACTCGAATCCAAGAAGACCTTACCGTGGGTTGGCTTCAACTGTTTGGCAATACACTTGAGCAAACTGGTTTTACCTGATCCATTGGCACCTAGCAAAACAATCAACTCACCTGGCTTGAACTCCAGGCTCACCTCTCGAAGCACCTCGCGGTTAGGATATGAAAAGGTCAGATGATCGATGTTGAGGTGGCTCACGATAGGGCTCTGCTACTGCTGCGAGTCATTAACAATGCAAAGAAAAAGGGGCCGCCCAATAGAGCCGTGAGTACTCCGACAGGAAGCTCAAGACTTGCATTGAGTGATCGCGCGAATACATCCGCTAGCAACATCACAATTCCGCCACAAAAAACGCTCATTGGGATCAGATAAGAATGCTTAGGGCCAACTAGCATCCTGGCAATCTGCGGTGCGACCAAGCCCACAAACCCCACAATACCTGCCGAGGAAACCGCTGCTGCTGTTGCCAAGCTGCCTCCGGCGATCATCCACAATCTAAATCGAAGTAGGTCGAGCCCCAGTGACGTCGAGGCTGTATCGCCTAGCATATAGGCATCCAATGCACGTGAACGAGACCAGAGTATGGCCACTCCCAAGCCCCCGATAGCCCCCGAAATGGCAGTCGATGACCATGTGGAGCTCGATATCGATCCCATTAACCAAGACACAATGACCATTGCTTTTTGATTGTTCAAAAACAATAGCAAAGAGACAGCAGCGTTGGCTAACGAACTGATGGCCACCCCCGATAGCAATAAACTCAGCTGCGAGCTCCCGCGTCCCAATGCACCGACTAAAAATACTAATGAGACAATGCCAACCGAACCTAATAGAGCCGCCAACGCGGGAGCGCCAACTCCCATGAACATGGCATTCACATTCAACACAATCACAATAGCAACGCCGAGCGCCGCACCACTTGAGGCACCGATGATGTATGGCTCGGCCAACACGTTACGAAATAGACCTTGGAAACCGACGCCGGCCGCCGCGAGCGAGCTACCAACGATTATAGCCGTCAAAACGCGAGGCATCCGCAACTCGTAAAGAATGGCACGCTGCGAATCGCTGAGCCCGTTATCCATTCCTAACAACCACCCTACTGTTGTGAAAAAAGGAATGCGAACAGCTCCCATGGAAATGCCGAATACCAGGGAGATTAACAGCAACCCGAACGCAAGCCACAAAAGGAAAATAGGATGTTTAAGTCGGGACGCGATCATTACGGCTTTAGCTCCGGATAAATCGCATCAATCAAACTCGGTAGTACTTGCAAAAGCCTCGGCCCACATCGCGAAATCTGATCGCCATCAATAGTATGAACCCGTTTGTCTCTAATGGCAGTAATCCCTTCCCAGCCTTTGCGATTTAAGATCTTTTCAACGTCTGCAGCGTTTGCTTCGGAACCAGGGCGAATGATAACTTGCGGGTCCCGATCAACGACCAACTCTGAGCTAATCTGCGGATATCCTTGCGTGGCGTCGTCGAAGATGTTTTTACCTTTCGCAATGCAAATCAATTCGCCGATAAAGGACCGAGGTCCGACGGTCATAAGGGGTTGGTCCCAGACCTCGTAAAAAACCCGCTTACTCTCTTCTCTCGAAATGGACGCTACTCGATTCGTTTGCTTCTCCAATTCAGAGCGCATCTGGGTAACAAGTTGTTCGGCGGCAGCCTGGGTACCTAGAAAGTTTCCGATGTCCTGTGCCTCTTGAAACATCTCTTCAATGCTCTCTGCACCAACACCTACCATAGGAATACCGAACTTCTCAAACGTTTCGATCAAAGACTGGTGGTGATCCGCTTTGAAAAATATGACGTCAGGTTTCAAGTTAAGAATGGACTCACGATTGACACCTTCGATCGTGCCTGAACTGACCCGTGTGATAGAAATCGCTGCCGAGGGATAATTGCAATATTGCGTTGCTCCTACCAGTCGTTCGCCTGCCGCGACTGCAAAGATCATCTCCGTGGCGGACGGGGAAAGGGAAACGATTCGTACAGGTGGTCGATCCAGTCTTATAGTGCGTCCCAATCGGTCAACGATCTTGACCTCTTGAAATTCTTCGTTGGGCAAGGTATGCGAATCAGTCTGTTTAGCCTGCGGTTTTTCGGGACTGCAACCTAGTGCCGCGAGAAAAAGCAAGCACACAGTCAAACGTAGAAAATTGCTTGCCTTGGATAACATAGAACTGACAAAGATCTTTCAAACCAAAGTGAATAGCTGACTATTGCCGCAACTTGGAGATGACGTCGATCATAACCCGACGCGTAAGCGAGGGAATCCCCTGTCATTCTGCCCATTGCTTATGGGCCTATTGCTTTAATTGGTAGGTTGGTCACTCTTGACCGACTTCTGCGCCATTAAACGGGCAGGAGTGCCCATTTTACGTTCGCGAAACATCCAATTTCGATTAAAGCAACAAGCCCTTACGCTGCAGCTTGTGATTTTCCGCTACCCCGTTTGCCTGCAATACAAGCGAAAGTTGGTGCGGAATTGTTCTTCCCTATTGTGATTAAATACCCAATTAAGTCGATTCCCAATGGTGGATTTGTTGCCTGGTAAAAGGGCGACCTAGCTCCACCGAGTGCAAAGGCGTTGGTCTGTTTTTCGGTGGAATTTGACATGTTGCACAGCGACTTTGCAGGCTCGGAGTGGTGTTTTTTCCGGTAGCCGCCTATGGTAAGATGCCGTGATAAGAGAAATGACTCGTCGAGTAACTGCTCGATCTGTCTCTTATTCCTTCCTCACTCGTCTCGATTTTTCTTTCGTTTCGATTTTGTTTGGCGGCCTCTCCCGGAACTAATCATGAATATCGCAAGAATCCGTCTCGTTTGGTTGTTTGCCCTACAGCTACTAGCTTTCTGCCTCCCTGTCGCTTGCAGTACCGCAAGCTTCGCGATCTCCACGAACTCGACCATCTCCGGCAATTCGACTCCTGCGGCGGAACCGGATGTGCTTTTGGCTGAACAGATCAAACCGTGGTTGGAATGCTTGCTCCTGAAACAGTCAGCGTTTTCCGTTCGCGGCGAAATGAATGTAAAGATTAGCGGTAAACCGCAATCGATCGAGGTTACGTTCGCACGGCAAGATGATGAACGTTTCTATCTTCACCTCAAGCATCCCGAATACGAATTCGGTATTGTTCGAAACCGTCTCTCAACCGCTCTAGTGCTTCCTAAGCACAATCGTGTTTGGCTCGGAACGGGCTCCGTCGACGAGATCGATCATGTCGCTCCCAACGACTCACTCAATCGACTAGTCAGTGACGGTTCCATCGTATACGGTATAAAGCCATTGATTAAACAAGCCGATGCACCGGTCGATTTTGCGGGAGCACTACTTTTTCTTAGCGGACTAAAGCATCAGACTGAGGAGTCTGATGTATCGAAGGGTGCTTGGGTGCTGCCAGATGGAAGCCGATTCGCTTTTAATGGTCCCAAATTGGACTTCTCTTCCAATGATGGTAAGGGCTGGCTGTCGGTTGGAGATTTAAGCAAAGATCTTGCGATTCCGGACGCAATCGACCAATCGTGGTTGGACGCTAAATTCGGTGCTCTACAAATAAACTCGATCGATCGCAACGAACTTGAGAAAACGCTCGCTCGAGGGTTGCGCCGGGCATTTGAGGTGCTAGCCCCGTCACCGAAATTGACCAAACCTAGAATCAAAGAACAAACAGTCGAAAATGGTAAGCTACTATCCATAGATGGACAGCGTGTTGCCTTGCTCTGGGGTAGCCCTGAAGAAATTGGAACAGCGCATGGCAAACTGCTCAAAGATGAAACCGTTCGGTGCATCGATTCGGTCATTTATGGTTTCGGCGCTGTCCAGACGATCGCAACAGGCAAATGGTTTCGCAGTGAATTGGAAAATGCCTACCAGCGCCTATCGCCCTACATACCCGAGCGGCACAAACGCGAAACCAGAGCCTTGGCAGCCTCACTAGGGATCGATGGCAAGTTGCTCGAGGTGGTGAATGTGTTTCCTGAATTGTTTCACTGTTCAGGTTTCGCGGTCTTCGGTTCAGCAACCGAAGGAGGCAAACTCTACCACGGTCGCGTTCTTGACTACATGACAACCATCGGACTCCAAGATGCCGCCACCACCTTTATTGTCGCACCTGACGATTACCTCCCCTTTGCCAATGTTGGCTATGGTGGATTTATCGGAAGTGTAAGCGGTATGAATGGGGCCAAGATTTCATTGGGCGAAATGGGAGGACGCGGCGAAGGGCAGTGGGATGGCGTTCCTATGGCTACCCTCATGCGTCGGGCTCTAGAGGAGTGTTCTACTCTCGACGAGGTTAAATCCCTTTGGGCTGATAATCCTCGCACGTGCGAATACTACTATGTCTTCGCGGACGGAAAGAATCGTTCTGCAGTTGGAGTAGCAGCAACACCAGAGAAGATTGAGTTCGTGAATCCTGGACAAGCCCACCCGCTACTAGGGGATGGAATTCCAGATGCCGTCGTTTTATCTGCTGGTAGTCGTCTCGAAGAATTAAGAAATCGAGTCAAAAACTCCTATGGTAAGATCGATGCCAGCATAGGACAACAGCTTATGTGTAGACCGGTCGCCATGTCCTCTAATCTCCACAATGTTCTGTTCGTTCCCGAGGATCTTATCCTTCACGTCGCCAATGCAGATCACAAAAATCCGGCAGCCGATCGGCCTTACACAAAGCTCGATTTGGCAGGACTACTACAACAAGTCCCCGAAGTTGAGAACAAATCGAAGTCTCTTGCAAGCCAAACAAAGTCCTCTTCAGCAAAAGAAGATGGGCCTGCCAAATTGGTTGCACTCGATTCGATCCCCTCTGTTGCGAATGATAACGATGAGCGGGCTCAAAAGAGTCTAGATGAGCTACTCTGGAAGCCGCAACCTTTTGATGTGTCGATCGAAAGTATTGATGACGAAACCTTTGTTCGCTTTCCGTCCGCTATAGAAACGGGGAACGAAAAGAATGATCAAGTTGCGTTGCAATGGTACAAGGCAACTGGATCGAAAGCCAAAGAGTCAGCTTCCCTTCCGGCGGTAATTGTCGTTCACGAATCGGGACGTGGCATGACGGTGGGAAAATTGATCGCCAAAGGGATCGCCAATCAGGGGATCCACGCCTTCATGATCCATCTGCCACACTATGGCGTTCGTCGATCGCCCCAAACCGAAGGTGAAGATGTCGCACGGGCCCTCAAACAATCGATTGCCGATGTCAGGCGAGCTTACGATGCGGTTGCGATCCTGCCCGAAGTTGATCGAACAAGAATCTCATTACAAGGAACCAGTCTTGGCGGTTTCGTCGCAGCGACAACAGCTGGAATCGACGATCGATTTCATTCCGTTGTCGTGCTGCTGGCAGGAGGTGATCTTTACAGTGTTGTGACCCAAGGCAAAAAGGATGCACAAAAGTTTAGAGATCAGATGGTCGCACAAGGTCTCGATGACGAAGGTATCCGCATGTGCTTGGATTGCGTCGAGCCTTTAAACTTGGCCCACCGCGTCAACGCGAATCGAACATGGCTCTACTCGGGCAAGTTCGATGATGTCGTCCCACCCAGAAATTCTAAGCTGTTTGCCGAAGCTGCGAAGCTTCCCGAGTCCCATCACATCGAAATGGAAGCCGATCATTATTCCGGCATTTTCCAATTGCCTTCCGTGCTTAAACATATTGCCCAATTGGCTTCGGATATTTCCAAATAACGTTCCGATTGATTACTCTTGACGATTGCCCTTCCTTTCATTCTACGAGAAACTCAGCCATGCAAACTCTGTTAGAACACAACCAAATCGAGATGGATTCCGACAGTCGAGAAAGATCTCATTTTGTGCCCCGAGCTTTAAGGGTGAAACTATCGTCCGTTTTGTTGGTGCTCATGACCCTTATGGGAGGAGTGACGAATCGAGCATCTGCCGTTGATGGGGAAAAGGCCAAATTGCAGCCAGGTTTCAGCTGGCTCTTTGATGGGAAAACTCTGGATGGCTGGGAGGGAAACCTCGAGTACTTCCGAGTGGAGGATGGTGCGATTGTTGCAGGCAATCTCAAAAGCGACATTCCCCACAATGAGTTTCTGTGCACTAAAAAATCGTATTCCGATTTTGAGCTTAGATTCGAGGCAAAATTGCGAGGGGTCGGGGACAACGCGGGTGTGCAATTTCGAACAAAGCGATTGCCCAAAACCACCGAAGTAAGTGGTTATCAATGCGACGTTGGTACAGCCTGGAACCGTAGCGTTTGGGGATGCCTTTACGATGAATCACGCCGCAACAAAATGCTCGCTGATGCTCCTGCAGAAAAGTCCACGGAGTGGACGAAGAAAGGTGAATGGAACGAATTGCGCATCGTAGCCAAAGGGGACAAAATCGAACTTTATCTTAACGGGAATCTTTCAGTCGATTACACCGAGAAAGATCCCAAAATAGAACGCTCTGGAATCATCGGGCTTCAGATCCACTCAGGCCCACCGACCGAAGCCCTCTATCGCAATATTCAGATCAAAGAGCTGACTTCAGAAAAGTAAAATTTGCTTACTCCTTTGTATTAACTCTTTGAAGAAAATCGTAATCAACTTTGAATTCCTCTCCCTGGAGATCAGTTATGGATCGTAGAAATTTCTTAGCGGGCTCTGCATTCGCAGGCTCATTAGCCCTCGCGAATCATCGCGAAACCATCGCATCACTACTGGATCAACCTGCCAAGCGAGTTGGGTTAATCGGCACCGGTTGGTATGGGAAATGCGACCTCTTTCGCTTATTGCAAGTTGCACCGGTCGAGGTTGTGTCTCTATGTGACGTCGACAAAAACATGCTTTCCGACGCAGCCAAGATGGTTTCCGAACGACAAAAATCAGGCAAGAGGCCTCGTGAGTACGGCGACTATCGCCAGATGCTGCAAGAGAAAGATCTCGACATTGTCTTGGTCGCAACTCCCGACCACTGGCATGCTCTGCCGACCATTGAAGCTCTCAAGTTGGGGATGGACGTCTGGGTGCAAAAGCCGATTAGCGTTGATATTATCGAGGGGCAAGCGATGTTGACGGCGGCTCGCAAATATGGTCGTGTTGTTCAAGTGGGAACGCAGCGCAGAAGCACGCCCCACCTCATTGACGCGAAGAAGAAAGTGATCGATGAAGGGTTGCTTGGCAAGATCTCCCACGCCGAGGTTTACTGCTATTATCACATGAGAGCTCGTGATAATCCACCTGACACAGCTCCGCCTGCACACCTCGATTACGAAATGTGGACAGGTCCTGCTCCGATGCGTCCGTATAACAAACTATGCCATCCGCGCAGCTGGCGGGCATTCATGGAATACGGAAACGGCATCATGGGCGATATGTGTATCCATATGCTCGATACCGTTCGCTGGATGCTCGGACTTGGTTGGCCAACTAGTGTCTCTTCTCACGGAGGAATTTTGGTCGATAAAGCATCGAAAGCAAATATCACGGACACGCAAACAGCGACCTTTGAATTCCCAGAGCTAAACGTCGTGTGGACTCATAGAACCTGGGGTGATGCACCAGATCCGGAATATCCATGGGGAGCAACGCTTTACGGCGAAAAAGGAACTTTAAAACTAAGCGTTCAAAAATATGACTTCATCCCGCGATCGGGTGGGAAAAAGATTCATCAAGACGTCGTGATGGAGCTTGAGCAATACCCAGAAGATAAGACCGAAAAAGACCTAGAACAACACGTTGCACCGGCAATCCGCGGCCACATGCTGGATTTCCTATCCGCGATCGAGAATCGTTCAAAACCTATTGCAGATATTGAACAAGGCCATATCTCCACCGCAGCCTGTATTTTGGCTAATATGTCGATGGGACTAGGCAGAACATTGCGATGGGATCCTACGAAGCATGTTGTCATAGGAGATGAAGAAGCGACCAAGCTTCTGAGGCGACCTTATCGTGAGCCATGGGTTCATCCAGAGCCAGATCTCGTGTAACGAAAGCAATCTGAATGTCCAATGAGGAAAGTCCCAAGCCGACATCGCGTCGGCAAATCGCACGGCTAATTGGTAGCTCGCCTTTACCCATTTACGTGCTGAGCGAAGATGACATCGTTGTGTTTGCTAACGAGGCTGTTGGGGTTTATTTTTCGATCGATTCCGAAGAACTTATCGGAATAGACTGCAGCCCCATCGCTTCTGCTGCCACCGATTTGAGCTCACGGCTTGGGCTTCCTCTCGACTGGAACCGATTGAAAGTGCACTTGGCAGCTGACCTCAATGGATCAGCGATTCGTATTCTTCTACCCATCGAGCTAACCAATACCAGTGGACGTGCGACCGTTATGGTCATAATCGTTCCCGAGTTAAATGCAGAGTCGATTCGACAAATCGATTGGAACGGGCTTGCGATCCGCCAAATGATCCAAGAGCTTTATTCGCAATCGGGTATCGAAAGTCCATGGTTCTTAGTCGGCTCATCTGCCCAAACGCAGTTTCTCAGGAGGCAGGTTCAGCTGGCTGGCAAGCATGAATTCCCTGTCGTTATCACGGGGAACGAAGGGGCATTCCGAGAGCAGCTTGCGATTTACATTCACAAAAGCAGATTAAAACACAAAGGGGCTTCTACTTTAAATCCTCCAGTTACCATCGATTGCAAACTGATGGACTACAGTTTGCTTTCCGGTATGTTGGAGCTCATATCGGAACGTCGTGTCACAGCAGCAATAGGTCTCGGGGTGATACTCAAAGATCTCGATAAATTGCCCATGGATTTAGCTCCATCGCTAACGAGTTTCTTGGCCAAGAGCTCATCGATTGATTTGTATGCCACTGTTGAGAGTGCCACAGTGCCCATGGCAAGTCTGAGCAGTTCACCGATGCAAACGGAGCTTTGGAATCGTGTTGCTAGCTTCCTCGTAAACATTCCGTCATTGTCGGACCGTAAAGAAGATCTCAAGGAGTTAGTGAATGCGTGGTTTGTCCAAACGCAAAAAGAATTGACGACCGAATTGCGTGACGATTCCAAGCATATCGCTACGGAGTATCAATCGACCCCCGAGTACTTTGACGCCCTCGAAGCCTATCCATGGAAAGGGGATCTCTCCGAGTTTGCGAATGCCATGGTCCATGCTTTTCGAGAAGCCAAGGCGGAACCGCTTCGAGCTTCACATCTACCAATTTCTCTGAGGACATCCCATTCTGAGCTTGAGGAGGCCAAGCAGTTTAACGTTATCGATTTAGACAGCGTCTTGGAAGAAACCGAAAAGCATTTAATTCTAGGTGCTCTCGAGTATGCCAAGGGGAATCGATCCGCGGCTTCCAAGCTTCTCAATGTTTCGCGAGCCAGACTGATACGTCGACTTCAGCAATGGGGACTAGACCGAGAGGCAGCAGAATCTCCCGAAGACGATCTCCCCAAATTCGAAGAGATTGACTAAGCGTCAACCCATCCCAACCCGAACGCGTAAGCGAGGGCCCGCACTATTCGTAGAACGGGTCTCCAGGCCCGTTCCGCTCCCCATACCAGCCCGAAATCGCAACTTCAAAAAGCGCAAGTGTAGGGATTGCTCTGTTTTAACACCGGCCTACTCCGCGCGAACCAATGAAACGCCTCTTCGCTTGCGTTTGGCCTTAAGCGAATAACATTCAACTCCAAACCTTTTTGTGTGCTCTTGTGTCTTTTGTGGCTCTCCTTTCCGCTTCCTGTAGCCGATCTCGCCAGAGTTTGGACCTCTTCCGTAGCCGATCTCGCCAGAGATTGGATGCGTTTTCAACTCAAGATTGCCACTTGCTTATTTCCAATCGCCAATAATCAATCGCCAATCATCAATCCTTGTAGCCTATCTCGCCAAGAGATTGGACTGTCTCCCGAAGCAAGAACGCCCTCTATCTCAATCCATTTTTACTACCACGAATGACACGAAGACCACGAATGAAAAGCCTGGCAATCGCAGTTTCTCGCAGTTTTACCAGCTGCTACTACTTCGTCACTAAACCTTTTCTAAAACAAACAATCATTTAGCCACAAGAAACACAAGAACCCACAAAAAGAAGAAATAGATTACCTCATTCCATGCCCTCGGCATGCACCATCAACCCTTTGTGTTCCCTTGTGCTTTTTGTGGCTATCCCTCCGGCTGCTCGGTTTTCATTCGTGTCATTCGAAACATTCGTGGTCAAATCTTTGAAACATGTTTTCCAGCCCAAGGATCTTAAATTTTTTTGACATCGCCAATCCGATTCACTAAAACCAATTTAACATCCACTGAGGGGCATCCCTTTAGAATGGATGTAAGTCGTTTAAAAAATACAGACGCCTGTTCTTTATTGATAACGAAACGACCGTATCAAGTTTCCTTGGGCCCCACGTGAATTGGTGTTTACGAACAACGGACACCGACGGGAACGAAGTATCTACAAAACTCCCAAACCGATCCTCCCCGTAGTGGACGAGGCAACGAGACCTTCCCGTAGTGGACGAGGCAACGAGACCTTCCCGTAGTGGACGAGGCTACGAGGCCTTCACTCCCCAATACCAGCCCGAAAGCGCAAGTGGAGGGATTGCCCTTTCCTAACCCCGTCCTCTCCCGCGCGAACCAGTGATACGTTCCTAAAGTTGCGTTTGTCCTTAAGCGATAAACGTTCAAATCTCTAATGCTTCAGAATCGTCAACCGGGATGCAACATGGCTAAAGCGCGCGTCGCCACAAGTCCTAAATCCAAATCCCTCAGCCACAAAAGTCACAAGAACCCACAAAAGTATAAATTGATAACCTCAATCCATCCCCTCGGCATGAATCATCCTTCCTTTTGTGTCCCCTTGTGTTTCTTGTGGCTATCCTTTCCGTCCCCCGTAGCCGATCTCGCCAAGAGATTGGATGTGTTTTCAACTCAAGATTGCCACATTCTTTCTTCCAATCTTCAATCAACAATCGCCAATCTTCAATGCTTACAACCGATCCAGCGGACTCTCCACGCCGCTCGCGCCGAGCTTGCTCACATGCGTATAGATCATGGTGGTTGAAACATCTGCATGACCAAGCAATTGTTGAATCGTTCGGATGTCTTTGCCTGATTCGAGAAGATGCGTGGCAAAGCTATGCCGAAGCGTGTGACAAGATACTTTTTTGAGAATCTCGGCTCGCTCAACAGCTGCTTTCAAGGCCGCTTGCACCGAGTTCTCGTTTACGTGATGTCGTCTTAGTTGAGAACGATCCCCTTCGATAACGTGTTCGTCAGGAATCCCTTCGACAGCTTCCCGTGGGTGCGAATCGTACGAGAGATTCTTGGCCGGAAAGAGGTACTGCCACCCCAGCTCGCGTCCTGCTTCAGGGTACTTTACCGCGAGCGCGTACGGCAGCCAAACCCAGCCAGCTCCGACGATCAAGTCTTGTTCATGGAGCTTCTTGACCAGTTCCATTTGATACTTCAGCTCGGAAACCAATTTCTGTGGCAGTGGAACAACTCGATCCTTTTCCCCTTTTGCTTCCCGAATGATGATCTGTTTCCGATCGAAATCGACATCTTTAAATCGCAATCGGCAGGCCTCCATGACCCGCAGTCCGCAGCCGTAGAGCAAGCTGCATATCAGCTTTTTGGGTTTAGGTTGGACGAGATCCAGGATGCGAGCGACCTCGGAGAGGGAGAGAACCACGGGCAGTTTTGAAGGCTTCTTTGCCCGAACCGCATCGAGTTGAATATCCACTTTGAGGATTTTCGAGTAGAGGAAGAGCAAGGCCGAGAGGGCTTGGTTCTGGGTGCTGGCAGCGACTTTTCGATCGACTGCAAGATGGGAGAGGAACTCATTGATTTCCGGACTCCCCAATTGGAGGGGGTGGACCCATTCGCCGCGTTGATCACGGTGGAAGACGAGGAATCGGGTGATCCAGCCGACGTAGGCTTCTTCGGTCCGTTTAGCAATGTGTAGGGTTCGTGCGAGCCGTCGAACTTGGTTGATTAAGCTAGCGTTTTTTGACGGTGGATTAGGTTCTGAGTCGTGCAAAATGGAATTCCATATATCCTGGAAAAGGCAAATTCAAGATAATCCAGAAAAGGCAAAATCAATATATCCTGGAGGCGGGGCGTCCGACAGAGGGGGTTTAGGACAGGTGAGACCAAGAGAATACTTGGTTGTTCGTTCGAGCAAGGTTGCAACTTCTCGCCGGAATATGGTAAACTGTGCCTCAGCGGGATTATGGTAAATTCCGTATACAATATGTTATCCGGTACAAGATTCATGAGCAAAGACGTTGAGTTCTGGTTCCACGCTCGACAACGTATCTTTCGGTTGGCGCGAATCGACTCAAGTCACAAACTGGTTTTTGGCAGCAACTTGCACAAGTACGAGATCTTCCACCCCGTGCCCGAAGAACGCATCTGTGCATTTGAAACTGAAAATTGCGTCCAACTTCCGCCGGAGTTTCGCTCATTCTTGACGACGTTTGGCGCTGGCGGTGCTGGGCCGGATTACGGAGTCTTCAACTTTTTCGAAATCGACGCTGCCAATGTGAGAATGCCTTTTCACCTTACGGAAACCACATCTTGGCCCGACGATGATGATGATCCTATGTGGGAATTGCCTGGATTGCTCACGATTGCGACCTCCGGATGTGCAATTGATTGGTCGATCGAAATCAATGGACCGCAGCCTGGAACCATGTGGGTAAATGCGGGACCTGGCGATAGCCTTATGCGTTGCGACACATTTGGAACTTGGTATGAAAAATGGCTTGATCGCGTCGAACTTGGGCTTCAGAAGCACGAACTGGTCTCAGGCTTGATTGCTTCGGGTGCCACAATTGACGAAATTACAGGTCGCTGTGGCGTCGAGCCTGAGAAATTTGACTGGGACGGTGTTGCGTATTTGCGGTTTCCCGGAATTCCCGGTCGAATTCGCGCGGATGGGAATCGGGTTGCATCATTCGACATCGGTACTTGCTGGATAATGTGACTCAAAACCCGGATAACAAGCCGTTGCACCTAAGCCGCCGAAGGTGCGTTTTCGAAATGGATACCTCTCACCGGCGGCTAGGTGAACGGTGCCGTTCGTCTCCGGAACCTAATGAACACTCCTAATCCTTACGAGCCTCAATCGAATTCACATTCAGTAGGTAGCGCTGTACGATTTAGATGGCGAATTATCCCAACCGCATTTTTCTCCCTTATTGCCTTGGTAGGCGGTATTTATGCGAT
>JBKDKR010000040.1:0-4015 GCA_046344995.1 Pirellula sp. | reverse complement strand
TTGGTGGTCGCTTTGCCGCTCGGCCAATGGCACAATTCATCTAACACAAGGCGGAAGGAGCGAGAGTTGAACTCGCAAGGCATTTACGCTCGCTCCGCTTCGAACGGAGTGCCGTCGCCAATCGGCTTGCCCTTCCACATAAAAGCTCCGGCAGCAGGAATCGAACCTGCGTCTGGGCGATTAACAGTCGCCTTCCCGTACCAACACAGGACCCACCGGAATGATTTTAGATTTGCGATTGATGATTGCCGATTGAGGAAACAGAAAGCAAGAAACACTTCGATCTTCCTGCGTCGTAAATCGCCAATCGGAAATCTCAAATCGAAAATCAAAAGAGCGTCCAGCGAGAATCGAACTCGCAATTTCTCCTTGGCAAGGAGATGGGTTACCACTACACCATGGACGCCTTTTGTTGGCTCAACCAAATTGTCAAAGATCAGAGAAGTTTGAAGTGTGAAGTTCGAATTGTGAGTTGATTCAAACTTCAAACTTCTTACTTCAAACTTCTAAAGTGGGATCGGTGGGTATCGAACCCACATCGGCCGGTTTAAGAGACCGGTGCATTACCATGTCTGCCACAATCCCAAGTTAGGCTTTAGGCTGTAGGCGTTAGGCTGTAGGTTTTGAGGAATCGCTTCGCGATTTGCTTTTCCTCAAGCCTCCGGCCTCCCGTCTCCGGCCTGTCAAAAGTCGGCGTGGAAGGAATCGAACCTTCGACCTTCGTCTTATAAGGACGCTGCTCGGACCATCGAGCTGCACGCCGTAATCAGGCTTCAGACTTCAGGTCTCAGGCTTCAGTGTTTTACTGTTACCTGACTCCTGATCCCTGACACCTGGGCATGAGGTCGGTGGGATTCGAACCCACGCTTTGCGGATTAAAAGTCCGCTGTGCTGCCGCTACACCACAACCTCGAAGCAGGCTTTAGGCCATAGGCTATAGGCTGTAGGTATTTGCAATCCGTGATGGAAACTCGTGTTACTCTCATAATGTCTTTCTTTTGTTCTTCCTAAAGCCTAAGGTCTAATGCCTAAAGTCTTTTCACAGTGGTAGCCCTGAGAATTGAACTCAGCGCGACTCGGTTATCAGCCGGGTATGGGCAACCAGCCCTCGACTACCATCTCGTTAAGTCGGGCACCTCGGGGTCGAACCGAGATCCTCCTGCTCCCAAAGCAGGCGTGCTCCCATCTGCACCTCTGCCCGATAGTTGTTGTGTCAGTGGACCTGCAGGGAGTTGAACCCTGAAGCCTTGAGTGCAAGTCAAAGCGCCGACCCGTCGGCAAGCCCGTATTCAGTCTTCAGGAGCCAGACTTCAGACTTCAGTGTATTGCCTGAAACCTGACGCCTGATACCTGATACCTGTTGAGTGACTCGTGTGGGATTCGAGCCCGACCTAGCTGGCTTGAAAGACCAGCAACCTCACCAGAAGTTGAACGAGCCATATTGGTTATGTAGGTGCGCACCTCTAGCGCAGTTGTTCTCATGTGAGTTTTTGCCAGGTGCGCATCCAGTGGACTGGGAGGTGCTCGAACCCTCCTCTGCGGTTCTTCAGACCGCCGCTATACCGTCTCAGCTACCAGTCCATCTGTATGTAAAGCGTTGGAAATAGGCACGAAAAAACCCGGTGTCACTTTGGGGTAACACCGGGTTCGCCAACGTTTGCTTCGTTAGTACGGCCCATTGAGTCAAACTCAGTGTTACCTCCGATGTGGATGCCCAAAGTAATGGACACAGCGGAGCGCATTCGCGTTTTGCAACACGATACAACCCTCATATCCATTAAATCGTTCGGTACTCAGCCGTATTGAAGTCATGATCTCGTATCCAGTGATTGATTGCTTTTCAGATTCCTTGTTCCGCGACCACATTGGTCGCGTGCTGCAGGTATAGACGCTCATCCTATGCATTGGTTCGCAAGAAAGTGTTTTTTCTTGAAAAGCGACTACAGCATCAAATCGAATGGGATTCCGCGATGTACTCAGCTAACGAAACATTTTTCATCTCTGTCATTCGGAACGCCAGTAACCACCGTCGTCGACAAGGTCGCGAATGGGAACTTGACTGAGGATAGCGCCGTTTGGGAAACGAATTGTAGCGGTCTCGCCAGTGATGCTTACCAGCAAAGCTCGAGAGCCTTGGGTGTAACGACGACTAAGTGGCACTTCCTGGCCAATCTTGGATTTGATTGCTTCGATTTCATCCCTGGTTTCGCGTTCGAAATCAATTGTCTTTAGCTTCTTTCTCATTTTGCATCCTCCTGAAGCTACGGAGTTTGCATTTCCTTCGGACACCTTTGGTCAATTCACAACCGATGGGCTATAAAAAGTCCAACTTCGTGTGGCAGATTCGGGTCGATGTTGAAGGCATGCGTTCGCGCAAGAGCGGATGAGAGAATCGGATTTTGCTTGCGACAGTGCCATTCGCCTCGAATCCAACCGATTGATGGCATAGCACCAAGCCTGGCTAGGTCAGGAAGGATTGCGTATTCGGCTCCTTCGCTGTCTAGCTTCATCAGATCGACTTCCTCGATCCCTTCTTCACCGAGAATGGTCCACAGATCTTCGGTAGAAATGGAATCTACTTCAATTCCGAATTCACTGGCTCTAGGTTCGAGCGCGTTCCACAAATCGGGGACGTATTCGCTAACTCGACTATGAGAGACTGGAGATGACAATAGGCATCGTCCGCTGTTGTGAGTTACCGCTGCATTGATGATCGTCAGTTTTTCCCGAGGGATATGATTGGTATTCTTCTCAAGCAGTTCAAAACTTTCGGGATGTGGTTCTACGGCGACAATGCGAGCATTAGGCCAGTAGTGATGACAAAGCAATGTAAAGCTGCCAACATGGGCACCTACGTCAACGACTGTGCGTACATCGTGCGGCCGTAAATCATTGATTTGGTATTCGTCGTGAAATACCGCATTTGCGAATTGAGAACTCGCAGGCTCGATCCAAAAGTCTCTCCCAAAGGCTTGGTAACAGGCTGCGTGAGGCATCGTATGGGCTCCTTGCTCTAATGGTAAATCGCGGTTTGAACAAGCTCTTTAGCTAGTTCGACTCGCTTGGTGTTCGGGCAGTTTGCCAAGTGAACGATCTTCGCTGATGGCAATAGCTCCTGGAATTTCGGCATCCAGTACTGGGTATTGAGCACCGTTGGAAATCGAAAGAATGGATATTTCCTAGCGTTATTCTCGATCCAAAACTGCTCTGAACAGTGTGACGGCAAGAATGGGCCAAGCGGTGGCTGCCAAATGTCAGCCTGATCTCGATCGCAAAGAACGATTCCGGTATTCCATGCTGTTTCTGTTCGGTCCATTGGAACTCCTTGCGAGCCGAGAATAGCCCCTCGCTCATTCCATAGCCAATCATAGCCTGGTAAGTGTGGCCAATCGTCGTGCATGGCAACGTAACCGCGAGGAACAAATTCAAATAGATTCGGAATCGAATCGCGGAGTATGACGTCGGCATCGATGTACAAAGTCCGTTTGTATTCTCTTGCGAATTCGAGTACTCGAAACTTCTCTAAACCCCACCATTGCTGTGTAGAATTTGTCAGAGCCACAAAATCTGCGTTAACGCGTTCTGCATACTCTTCCAGAATAGGTCCAGTGACTTCCAGCAGTTCGCTGAAGATCTTGCCAACCGCAATGGTGATTACCAGTAGATCATTCTTTGGTGTAATCGAATCTTGGACCGGTTTCCATTGTGCATAGGGGATAAGTTCAATGGGCATCTTTTCGTGTTCTAACCATGCTCCACGCCATACCCCCTCGTGGTCACATCGGAGATGGCATGTGGGGCGATCTATTCGGCTCAGGGTAAGGATTGGCTCTTCGTTTACTTCATTGATATGCCACAGTCTCTCGCACTCGGCTGTTCCGCTGCAAATCCAAGTTCCGAGAGGGCTTCGACCGACACGCCAGTTCGTTGGCTCATATCCACCATATCGCTCCCCATGTCGGCGAACATCTTGGCAGCGCCGGCTAAAGGAGTGACAATTCCAGCACCAAGCAAC
>JBKDKR010000039.1:0-131755 GCA_046344995.1 Pirellula sp. | reverse complement strand
TAGAATCGTAGGTTGACCATACGCAGTGTACGCGTATCGCTCTGCCACCGCGCCGGTGGACGTGGTCATAGCGGTGATAGAGTACTGTTGGTTGCGATGGTAGCCTAATGCAACTTCGGTGACGGTCGTGGTTTCTAATGTGGGTACTACAGGCGATGTGAAAGTGGTAGTTTGCGATTCGATGGAATCGAACGAGGCATCGAAGAGTGGCGATGAGAGAGATGGGCTTGAGGGTGTGATGATGGGGTTAAAATTCATGCCCTAAATTGTAAACGGGGTGATAGGCGGATCGATAGCTGGTTTTTGGGATTTTATGTGCTCGGTTTTGTAGTGGACGAGGCTACGAGGCCCGACTGCCTGGCACGAATCTGGCACGAATCTTATTAGCGATGCGGCAGGCGGTCTCCCGTGCAAATGGCCTCCTAGCGTCGTCCACTACAAGAGCCCTCCCCTCGTGCGGTCGGACCGTGTGTTCGGTTTTGAGCGGTACCGTTGGTGGTAACACTGGTCCAATCTCCGACCTTGGTCAGATTCCAAGACTGAGTCAAGGTTCCGTTTGTGCGAGCATAGCCCGTGATACGATCTTCGTCGTCGTAGCTGGTGCCTGCTGAAGTGAACCCGTAACCGCTCATCGTTCCGCCAAAGCCCTCGGAAGTTTTGTTCTTGTTCCCATCCCAAATTTAACTCAGGTTGCCAATGGAGGTACCAGTTCCTCCATGCCATAGTAGAACAATTGCCCTCAATTGTTTGCAGAACGTCGAGAGCCTTTTCGAGTCCGTGACCAAGAGTTGGCCGGTACTAATTTCAAGGTTGTTTGCGGCTTTAGATAGCTAACCGGCGTGCGGAACAATTGAGGCAATTGTTCGGCTTTTATTTTTCCAAACAATTGAGGCAATTGTTCTAATATATTGATACATCGATGATCGAAACCAAATCGATTTGGCATCGCTAACCCAGAGAGATCAACCGAGAGTTGGGTGAGTTCTCGCACCTCTTGAAACGCTTTGCGTTGTTCGAGATTCAGCAAGGTTCGGGTTCCTTGACGGGACGATGACGATTTCAGAAGACCTAAAGTCTAACGGTTGTACGCTTTGAAAATCAATATGGTGTTCAGAATATGGGGGGGGGGAGAAGTTTGGGAAGATGATTCCGGTCCATTTCTAGATGCCTCGCTGATGGCGAGTGTTAAGCCAGTTCTCGTGGTAGCAGAACACGTTAAAGCAGAACAAAAATCCTCAATGGCAGAAAGATCGAACGCAGAAAAATGGGTTGCCTATTTTTCTGCGTTCGATTTTTCTGCCCTCATTAGGACTGTATAGACGAGGGGTTGGCAATGTTGGTCTCTTCAGCGATCGAAGCAGCAGAAGGGCGGGAACACTGATCTTCGCTAATCGGACACTAATCTTGAAGCCCGTTGGCTGGCCGCTGTGTAGGCCGTAACAATGCTATGCGAAGTTGCGGCTTTTATTCTCCCTGGGAGGGAGAGTCGAGCGTAGCGAGGAGAGGGTGAGAGGTACAGCAATGCGTAATGGCTCCGACTAGTCAGCAATCCTAAAGCACCCTCCCCGAGTGATCGTAAACTCCACTCGACCCTCCCGAATTCTTCGGGCGGGTGTATTAGTCGCAGCTTAACATCATGGACTGGTGGTACACGAGTCAAGAATACGCCGCGATCAGTGAGCTTGAATGCGGTGAGACGATAACCTGCTCACAACTAGAGTGTTCGTGCACTCGTGTGAGTAGCTTTGATCTGTCGATGGTCCAATTACCGCTGCCGGAGAATTAAGTGCATTGCAATGAAAGAAACAATGCCCGAAGCTCAATGAAAGTTGCATCCCCCATGCGACCGCGTGGAATGTATTCGCCAAAAGCCAAAAAACCTCTTTTAACGACCGAATTCGGTGCAACAAAGCGCTCGAAAACGGTCTCTAACGGCTCATCTGAGCCTCGATCGGGACAATAGGAAATCCAAAACACCGTTGGAAATCCTATAGGGAAAAGATTGAGAAAATGGCAAATCAGCCCAAATAGCCCAACCGGCTACCCGTCCGCCTTGGGCGGAGACATTACTGACTGAGTCTATCTCTTATTCTGTGAACGAAGATTCTGCTTTAATTTGATGGACAGTCAGTCATTAAAGATTCGTCCTGACAACCGAACGTGAGTCAAAAACCAATCCAGATCGCACACGGAGTACTATACTCTTTGATAGGCCTTCCATCGATTCGTACGCGTCCAGACAATCCATTGATTCATGCTGGATCCATAAAATCTTGCGAGGTGAGACGAATGCAACACCATCTCCATTCAAAGCAAGCAGAATAAGCACGCTTTCTGCGACATCGGTGTCACTGAATTTATGCCTCCAATAAAATTCGCTTGTTTTTATTGGAAATTTTGGGATATCACCACCACGTGGTATTTTTTTTCCCGCAAACAGGGAAAACCAATTCTCAAGCGAAGGTTGTAAATTCTCAACACTTACCCCAAGCATATCTCCAAATTCCCCGAACCACGGATAAGTCTCCCGGGCTTCAAAGTTACCAGCCATAAAAGCCTCCTGTCCCAGTCGGTGCTAAAGGTACAGATGATGGGCACGGTCTTTGCGGGAAAGGGATTAATCGCGGCTCCTGGGCAACTCCCGATCCTCCCACATTGCAAGCCGATCCCCTAAGCAATTTGACGGCGCCCAGTCCACACAGGATATCTATTGGCGAAACTGTCGTCTGTATTCCTACACTTACAGAGGGAAGACCAATTTCTTCGGGATCTGTAACACCTTTTCTGCATTCCTGTACTGCCTTAGCCAATAAATTCAGAGTTTGTATTGGACCTCTTCCAAATTCTGGATTCATGTCGTCGAATGTGACAATATCCAATCCGTCGTAGCAGGGCCCACTCTTTCTTTGACAACAGTTGCGCGGATTAAACTCGTCTTGGAGTTCTGAATATGCACTTGAGATTTCTCCTGCCATCGCGAGTATGAAGTCACAGCAGGTCCTGCTTTGATCCAGAATTTGCTTAACCTTGTCATTCCATTTTGGCCGACGGTCGTTATGCAGCCATCCGTGCGCATCGCAATCTTTGTACTTGCCCCAACATATCATCAAAGGTGTCGTAAACGCATCAATCTTAAACCGAGATTTTTTGCACTTGAATTCAATATCCGTCTGGTGTTGCACTGGAAACCAATGGTGCCGTTCCCACCTGCATCCACCATCTTTATCATAATAATCCCCTGGAAGATCACCTGGGTTTTCCCTATCAAACAGCCCGAGAGGGTCAATTCCCCTAAGAGGAAATAGCCCTCGATACAACAACCATCCACTAATATACCCGATCGGATCCCTCCCTAAGAACCTACCCGCCAATGGGCTCATCCAACGCGCACGGAAGTGATGCAGGCCTAAGGTCTCGTCCCATTCACGCCCCGTATACGTGTATCGATTACCAATCGCAGAACTCGTAAGCACGGCTCCGCTGGCGTTTAAGATCGTAGGTTGACCATACGCCGTGTAAGCGTAGCGCTCCGCGACTGCGCCACTGGACGTGGTCATAGCGGTGATGGAGTACTGTTGGTTGCGATAGTAGCCTAATGCGACTTCGGTGACGGTCGTGGTTTCTAAAGCGGGTAATGCGGACGCCGTGAAAGTGGTGGTGAGCGATTCGATGGGATCGAACGAGGCATCGAAGAGTGGCGATGCGAGAGATGAGCTTGCGGGTGTGGTGATGGGGTGAAGGTTCATGCCGTAAATTGTAAACGGGGCAAGAGGCGGGTTGCTAGCTGGTTTTCAGGATTTTTTGTGTTCGGTATTGTAGTGGACGAGGCTACGAGGCCCGACTGCCTGGCACGAACTTGGCTCGAATCTTATTAGCGGTGTCGCAGGCGGTCTCCAGTGCAAAGGGACTCCTAGCGTCGTCCACTACAAGCGACCCTCCCCAAAAGTTTTTGGGAGGGTGAAATTGGGAAACGTAATACTTGGGACACTGGTCGGGTTTGCCGAGGTGGGTGGCGTTATGGACTTGATGCAAACGAGTTTGTTTCTGCTCAATCCCATCAAAATTGAATGCACGATGGCACATAGCGAACTTACGGGAGCACCCTCAGCAATCGCATTCCACAAACCGTTGGGGAAAGGGATTCACCAGAGATGGTTATCGCCAATTCGTCTCCAATCGACACACTACGTATTACACACGATTGCACCGAAGCTTTACTTTCGACAGGGCTATCAACAAAAACCTCTTCCGACTTGGATTGCCCTTCGATCGTAACTTTATAACTTTTGCTCGCAAGTTCTTTAGACTTGGGAACACTGAACAATAACTCCACATCGTAGACCCTCGGAGCAAGCGGTGGTCTGGGCTCTTTCACTACTGTGGTCTCCGTAACACTCGTTGCGTTCTTGTCGTCTTTGCCAACCTCCT
This sequence comes from Pirellula sp., assembly GCA_046344995.1. Taxonomy (GTDB): domain Bacteria; phylum Planctomycetota; class Planctomycetia; order Pirellulales; family Pirellulaceae; genus JBKCUI01. Next base: position 127,327 of record JBKDKR010000039.1, on the reverse strand, counting down.
TATTTTCCACTGCAATCGGAGGATTCAAAGAGATCTTGATCTTGCTTACCCCTTCTACGCCAGATGAAACCAACCAAGGTAACTCGGCATCCATGTAGCGAGACGAATGATGCCTGAATAATTTGGCCTCGGGATTAAATTCAACGGACATCGAGAGTGGATCCCCTGATTCGTTCGGATACTCGATCCAAAGCGATCCATCACTTGCTCGCCGATCTCCTGGGGCTCCAAAATTGACGTTTAGTACATCCGCTGTCCGTAGATCAAGCTTGGAATTGACATCCGGATAAACACTCCACAACTCCACGTCAGGAATATGGACTAATGCCAACGATGTCTGATTTTGATAGGAGCAACTGCACGTTCGAGTGTAATCAGGTGCATTGAGCACACCGTTTGCGACGACCAAATTCGCAGTACAACCAGAACGAAAACCACCAAAATTACCCGTTCCTGAATCGCTGTTCAAATCGTAATAACCCGCTGCGCCCGATCGAAACGTTAAGAGATTCTCGCTGGCGATAATGCTATTGCAACCATAAGCCCGGGTCATTTTCCATGGCTCGTATTGATTCGTGAGCGGATTCTTGGTCATCTTCTGCTCACCCGTTCGGATATAGAACGCACCAGCCGACTCGGAATATGAGTTTGTGTTGGTAATGACCAAATCATTATGCAACACGCAAGGCCCCGAATATTTAAGCGTTTCTTTTGACCAAACAACATTTCCTGTGGCCGCATCATAAACAGCCATTCCCTGTCCAACCTCATCGACCAATCGATCGCTTGCCGAAGCTCCCGCTTGCAATAGCATGTTATGCTTCTGGGAGTAACCTAACCAAGTCCCAAACACTTTATCTTTGTACTCCCATATCGGAGATCCTGTGCGATAGTCCATTGCGACGATTCGGTAAGTCGTTGGCAAATCGAGACCTCGTCGCTTCATCGCCTCTTCAATGCGCTGCGGATTCCGATCAAGACAGAAAATCTTATCATCTCCCGCCACGATCCCGTTGTGCCAGAAACTATGCTTCGCATCGGTTCGCCACAGCTCTTTACCCGTAAAACGATTGAATCCAACTAATCCAACACTGGCAGCCCGATCCAAACTCTTAGCACCGAATCCAGCTTTAGCGGGCTTGAGCTCTTTATCCGCTTCGAATTCCAACCCATATCGATCGCGATATTTTGCAAACCCAACGCCACCGATGAGCACGTCCTTGTAGACACCTAAGTACCCCCATTCCGAGGTGCTGCCATCCGCATTGGGTGGCAAGCGAATTTCCCCAATATCATTTCCCGTTTGCGGATCGATCATCTTGCATGTGTCTCCTACAACAAGATAAATTCGCTCCTCGGTAACGACATAATTCGTCCCGCGTCCGTTCGCTCCAGGAATGTGAACTTGATTGTACTTGGGATCTAGTGGGGTATCCTCATAGGTCGCGTCGTAGTACACATCATAAGTACCGAGGTTTTCGAAATTACGCTTCCATAGTACACGGCCTGTGTAAACATCGCGGGCGCTCAAACTGTTCATTCCCTCGATAAACAATTTGCCACCGACAACTTGTTCGGGCGGTCCATGTCCATGGCGTGGTAATACGTCTAGATTGCTACTGGCCCCAAACCATAAAACGCCAAGTGGCAATTTCACGCGGCTATCGTTCGACTTGATCGAATTGGCGATGTCCCCATATTGGTGAGTCCAATCAGCCGATCCGGGAAGCTTTCCACGTCGATGGGCGACAACTCCAAAACTCTGAGTTTGAATTTCAGCCTGTTCCAATTGGAGAGTTCGCAAGCGATTCACAATCTCCTCTTTATCAATAGTTGGTCCGCACAAAACAACCATAGCTCCATCGTAAGGCCTTACGGATTCATAAACTTTACGTAGTGAATCCAATCCTTCCTCCTCAATTAACGACTCGGCGACGACAACCAAATTTCCGGTATACTGCGGCGCACGAAATTGTTCAGATTTTGAATTAAAGAGGGAAACTCTGCTGCTTCGTTGCGATCGATCCAAATGGTCACGCAAATCATTTGCGTTTCGTTCAGGTGGCAACACGATGCTCCACTGCTCAAACGGGGTAACGTCACACAAAGCTGCTAACTGTTCTTTGGTACAATCACCGTACCAGTACGCGTAGCCTTGTGCATCGCATTGGCTAAGAATGCTGTAAAGCCTTTGTCTTTCTGCTAACAGAGATGGGCTCAATCTCTCTGAGGTTAGTTCCGGAATAACCTTATTTGGATCATCCGTTGCGGCAGCAACGGCTTGTTTAGGAGCAACTCCGTAGGCAGTAACCCCACCAAAGTCGTCTACCACAATCAACGTGTTGCTTGCGACAATCACTCGTGCGCTCGGGTATCGTGTATCAATGGTTTTCACCTTTGTACCACGGGTCGCAAGCCCGGAAGCATCGAGTTCTAGCTTTATTATCTCGATAGTTCGAGGACCGACTGCAATGAGATGATCCTTTGCCAAGACCAAGTCTTGTGTACCGTCAGCGACGATTTCCCCCAAGACTTCTCGCTTGGTATCGACGGGTTGATTGGCAGCGTAAACCCTGATGACTGGATTGTTGGTCTCGATCTCGGCGGAGTAAACGAGTTTTTCCGTGATGACAGGTTCGTTAGGAAGAAAAGCTGTTTTGAGTCCCGTCTCCAAATCGAACGCTCTCGTACCCTTTAGCCGGGTATGCACATAGAAATGCGTATTATCTGCTGCTACGAAAGCCCCACCCGTTCCTTTACCTCCCGCGTTGATTTCGAAATACTTCAATTGCCCCGTCGCCCGATCGAATACGGCTGGAACGCTTCGTCCCCCCGGTACAACGAGATGTTTCTCGGTCGCGACCAAGAAACCCTGAGGGGCAACTCCGGCAAAGGCTGGTGCACTGTGTGGCTGTTTAATGTACTGAGAGCCGGTACTATCGTTGATCCACTTTAGGCTCCCGGTATCAGCGTCTAGGGCACAGATAAAGGTTCCCATGAATGGCCAAATGCTGCTGGCAAAATAAACCGTATTGTCACGAACCGTGGGGCCACCCCGTGCAGGCCAAGCGGATATAACCTTGCGATTGCCGATGACCTTCTGAGTGCTCGGAGCCGGGGAAAACTTCCATTGAATGCTGCCATCAGCGACAGAGAGTGAGTAAATGAATCCGTCGTCGCTCACTACAAACAGTTTGTCATTCCATCCCACAGGTGCAAAACGGATCGGACCTTCCGCGTAGAAGGTCCATAGCGTTTTACCGGAGTTGATATCCATTGCGACTAGTTTGCATTCATCATTGAATGGAACAAGTAGTTTGCCGTTCATAGCGATCGGTTCAAACTGTTTGTCAAACGTCATTAAATCTTGGTTCAACGGATCATCCCAAGCTTGAACCCTCGGCGTGTATCTCTTTTCCCAAAGTACAGAAAAATCGGCAGGCACGGTATTGTTGGATGCAGCAGTGCGCTGAGCGTCGAACCTCCACTGAGGCCAATCCTCAGTCGCAAACGCGATGTTTGCGACCAAGTAAGCAGCGGTAAAAATCGAGAGGAAAAAAGTATTCGACTTCATCAGTAGAAGATGGAATTGGTGGGGGGGATTATCGAACGGGATAATGTAGGCGAGGACCGCAACTTACTTTTTGCGTCCGGGTGGAATGGTGAGTAGTTTGGGCTGTGCGCCGGTCCCTGGAATAGGCTGACTAATAAAAACGTCTCCAACGGATTCGTTCCATTGGTATTCCAGAAGAAGATCAAAGCCAGGGTTTTGTTCTTTGACTTGGCATGAGCATGGTCCACAAACGAATTTCGAAGCCGCTCGTATAGTGTCTCCGTTGATTCCTTTGCCTACTAAGGCATAAAGAACAAGACCGCGTCCAAAAATCGGAAATGCGATCGGTTCCGCGAAGCTATTCAAGTCTTCCTCACTGTTCAAAAGCGTGTCAACCAAGAATCTCTCGGCCGGATCATCTCGCTTGATGCTTAACACCGAGAAATCAACTTGAAGCTTTATCTTGACGGTATCAAGCACTTCCGGTTTGATCTCCATCTCTTCGGCTGTCGGTAGCTTGAGCCACTCCTTATCGAGTGTTAGTTGGGATTCGATAGCAGTGCGAGCGGCTTGGTCTTTCTGAACATCACCCGACTCAAGCAACACCCAAACTGCGGATTGTCCCGAAGCAAGTCTTGTTGCAATCTCTTTGCGAGCGGGCGAGGTCATTAAAGACTCGAAAGAGGTTGATGCCAATGGAGCAGAATGAGCGATGGTTCGACGCAACTCCGACTTGTCGGGATAGTAGGCTATCACGAGTCCCGTTTTATCCACGGATTCGCCCCAAAGCTTAAGTATTGTAGGATCCTTGAGGTCGCTGGCGGTCTTCCATTCGATGCTTGCGTAGGGTGCGTATCGTTCAGGTTGATCCCTCACCCATTGTTTCTTCTCATCTTCGGACATTTCGTTACGTGTTACAACAACGATTGGGTAAGCATCTGGATTCCATCGTTCCAGGGCGTATCGAAAAACCGGTACTTGGCATGCAATCAAGACACTCGCACTCAAGAACACAAACAGCGCAACCCCCAATCGAATGGCCAAGCTACAACTAGGAATGGCTCTGCACAAGAACTCCTCGGTTTTTACCGTTTCGCAACAATCTGTAGTCCTGATTGCCATTGTTACTCTCGTTCCGAAGAATCTGCTTCGTCTGGTTGATCTTCACGCAATATTTCAATGGCTGCCATCTTCATGGCTGGTCGCCCCACCTCGTATTGAGCGTCGAATGTCAGTTTACCATCCACATCGATTCCTTGAAATTCACGAACAACGACTTTTGTCTTGCGATTTCCATCGGATAGATCGTGAACGGAGCCTGCCATCGATTTTCCTTGAAACTGAACCGGAAGCGATCGAACATCATTCGGATCAGTATCTACAAAGTACAGTTTCACATTGTACTTCGCCCCACTTGGGTAGGTTGAAATATCCTCAGGTCCAAGCAACACGGTTTCGAAATGTTCGAGTTGGGTAACCGCGGACGCGAAAATCCATGGCGGAGATATATTGCCGCAATCGACGCTCTCTTCGTTGTTGCTGATCCAACTTCCGCCAACACCCAAACGCTGCTGGAGGTCGAAAACAAATTCCAGACGTCCAACCGCAAGCGGTCGTGGATACCCCAACCATTCCTTCTTCTCACCATCCATGCGGTCTCCTGGGCCACCTAAGTTAATCCCAAGTCGCTTGACAGGGGTGCTCGGACCAACGGCACTCAAAATCCCCCAAGCGGACTGAGTTGACTTGGGCTCCATAACAACGGTCGATGCGATGGAAAACTGACACACGCATCCGGCACTTGCTTCTGGAATCATAACCAGACCATTTCCTGGAATAGCGTTGATCCAACAACCCAAACGCTGCCCAGCAAAGTGTTGCGTTCCTGAGTCTTTGTACAAATCATAGTAGCCAATAAAGCCGGACCGAAAGAACATCATGTTTGGTGTAGCAGTGATAATGCCACAATGGTGCCCAGGTCGGCTGAACTGCCAATCGTCTGCTTTACCTGTCACAGGATGCTGACGCTGTTTGGCAGTTCCAGTCTTTAACTCAAATGCCCACGGTTCCGCATAGACATATTCGTTGATGACAGCTGGCCGATTCATGTAGTTTGCGTTTTTGGACCAGAGAAGCTTGCCGGTAGCAGCCTCGAGAACGATCAACTTTCGCTTTTCGAACTCACCTGACAAAAATTGCTTCCAGTAGTGACCATTGGCATTGGCGCCACACAGTAGTAAACAACCATCCGAATAGATAACGGTCAAACTGCCGCCACCGGCCGATACGTTGGTTGTATCTGTCACATCCACTGGTTGCTCCCACAACTTCTCTCCGGTTTTGCGGTCCAAACATACCGCTTTTCGCATATCGAGAGCCTTCATCTCTTCCTCGGCCTTGAGCGCTGCCTCACCAGTCAAATCTTTGAGTTCGCCTTTATCTCGGCGATAGAGTTCCTGGCGTTGCTCACTTGTCAGAGTACTTTCGATAAAAAACAGATGTTCTGGACTGATCGCAATAGTCGTGTGCAAGATATTCTCACCACGATAAACCCACTGTAAATTCTTGTTGTCGATGTCATAGGCAAATAGACCATCTGTTTGACTTGAGATGGTTAATCCGCGACGACGCATTTTTTCTTCCAGCTCTTGCCTTATCGTGCTGGTTCCAAACAGCTGGCGACCATCAATGGCGACATATGCCCACGCTCGCTCAATGCCATCTGAAGAAGCAGGCGTTTCAAAGGTGTGCTTTACGCGGCCGGTCGCAGCATCTAAGGCCTGGCATGTTTCATTGATCGCCATAAAGAGAGTATCATCATTGGCACATAAATTGTGTGTTTCGCGATTGTTAAACACGCCGGTTCGAATCGCACCAGGGTTATCGTAGCTCCATAGAAATGTTCCGTTGTATGCGTCATAAGCCATGATGCTATCTGTTCCTTGGATAAACATCCGACCGTTGGTCGATAGTGGCGCCCCGGCTGCCTCGTGACGGTTTATCATCATGCTCGGACCTGGGTCACCGTACCACAAAACGCCCAGACCATCTTTGACTCTCATATCATTGGACATTGAGGTATTGGCGATGTTGCCATATTGATGGGTCCATTCTCCAGCACCCGGTAATTTACCTCGCTGCAGTAATCCGAACTGAGACTGGAGCTTAAGCTCTCCCTCGTTGAGCGTATACAAGTTTCCAAGCCATGCATCTGTCTTTTGGTTGACTGGCTCTCCTTCGACAATGACCCTTTTAGCAATAAAGGTTCCGCCGCATGGCTTTAAAAATCGTGCGATAGCCTGCGGTTCAAATGGGAATGTTCCATTGAGCAGCTGACTCTCGGACAGAATCAAATTCGCGAAGTAATTGGACAATGGAATATCTTCGTATGGCAGATTCAATACGGTAACACGTGTGGCATGCACCCCTGCCTCTTCATACAAAGCCCGAAGTCTTTTGCATTTCTCTTCATCAGGTTCAATGCAATAAACATTTAACTGGCTTTGACGAATCATCTCCAACGCCAAACGCCCTTCCTCACTTCCTAGCAACAGACAATAACCACTTGTTTGGCCACTCGCTTCGAGGACTTCCTTAGCGAGTTCTCGCATTTGCTTCGCTACGTCATCATTAGGGAAAGGGTCAGAATAAGGGTTTGGCCACGAAGCAACCTCTTTCTTTTCAGAGGAATTGTCTGGTTTGCGAAACGCATACATAGCTCCTTCGTCCGTGCTAACCATAAGAGTCTCATCATTGGCAGCGAGACCCATCGCATTTCCTTTGACAGCAGTTTCCCACTTGAGCTCACCTGTTTGCCGGTCGAGAGCAACAACGCGATCTTTTCCGCCGACGACAACAAGATCATTAGTTGCGATCATCGTTCCATCTAGCTCACAGGGAAATTCCCAGATAACGCCGACTCCCTGGTACTCTTTGATTTTGCTTTGTGCTTCAGCAAACTTCTCTGGCTCCTTCTGCACCTTACGAGCACGTAGAAACCACTCTTGTTTGAGCTTACTGGCTTGCGCGTGTTCATCACGATCGACGCAGAAGACCTTTTCGCCATCGAGCAAGTAAGCCTTATCCTCGGCTAGCACCATCAATCGCCCCGAGATATAGCCTGCGCCCAACTCACCTGTGACTTCATCCATCGCAAGAAAGTGATGTGGTCCTCCAGCGTAGATCTGTCCATCACCAAGAACTGCTTTGGTGCCCCCTACCACACCGCCAGCATCCGTTCGCCATGAGTACTTACGCTGAAATAGAATTTCACCCGTGGCCTTGGATACAGCTACAGGTAAAGAGCGACCGGAGGGAACGAAAAGGGTGGTTTCGTTCGCGAGCAAGTATCCTTGAGGGGATAAATCATTTCGGCCCGCGTCAGCTTGGCTTATTCGATCATTCTTCCAAATTATCTCGCCGGTTCTAGCATCCGCAGCACATAGGTAAACTTGTTCGTGAGGAAACACTCCAGCCCCAAAATACGCAACCTCTCCGTCTACCAGTACACCCGTTCTTACTGGCCATCGCGAGATCATCTCGCCTCGTGCCAAGAGTCGATCATCCTTGGGAGCAACTCGATGTTTCCAATTCAATTCACCGGTTCGCGCGTTGAGGCAATAAACCCAACCATCATCGGAACCAAAGTACACGCAACCGAATGCGTAAGATGGTGCCAATCGAATAGGTCCTTCGGTGAAGTAACTCCAAACTTCTTGGCCCGTTTTCTCGTCTCGGCAATAAAGCCGATGATCCACGGTGCTACCGAAATATACATAACCATCGACCAAAAGCACTTGCGGAGCGGCGTCAAAAGTGACACGAGGTAGCATGATGTGACCCTCGATCGGAGTCGTCCTCGAGCCCGCCCACGCTTTTTCGGGCTTTGCAGAGGATTGATAGGTCCAGACCAAATCGAGTGAAGGCGGAAGAGCGGTCGACTGATATCCAGTTCTTCCTTTATTTCCTAGATACTCTTGCCAATCGTTTCCAAAACCGATCGGCCCCACGTTAGCCCAACAGATCGTTGACAAAGCAACGAATAATCTGGCAAACATAAAATCGCTCCTGCAATTAGTTCGGACAGGGAGGACGTGAAGATACCTTCTGGGCAAAGAAATTTACCCTTGAGTTGTGGAGAGTCTAGCAACCATTTGTAAAGAGCTTGTTTAGAATGCGACAAGTTCATCGTAATTTAAAACTACGTTCGCTTTTCATATGAGTCCTGTTCCCCTACGATAGGGGTTCGCACGACGGCAAGCGTCCTTGCAACAAAGACGACTCAAATCGGATCACGAGGGGGTTTATATGTCAAAGACAATCGCAGTACTCGCCTTGTCCATATTTGTTGTTGGTGGGATGCTTTTTTGGCTTTCGAATAACGATCGACGCCCGAGTTCGGTCCCGCAGTTACCTAATCCAGACGCTGAAGACGCGGATGCCAGAAACACTGACGAGCCTGAGATCACGATCCTCTGCGCTGCCAGCAATCAAGCGGTCGTTGAGCAAATACGCAAAAAGTATGAGGCAGAAACCGGCAGAAAAGTCGCCCTCCAATTCGGCAACTCTCAGTCACTGCTCGCTCAGTTGGAAATTTCCAAACGTGGCGATCTGTATCTGCCAGCCGACGATAGTTTTCTAAGCATCGCTAAGAATAAAAAGCTCATCGAAGAAGTTCTCCCGATCGCTTCGATGCAGATTGGACTAGTCGTCAAAAAGGGAAATCCGAAAAGGATTAGCACTCTTAAGGACTTGATGCGAGACGATGTTCGATTAGTCCTCGCAGATCCAGATGCTGCCGCAGTCACTAAACTCACAAGATCGGTTCTTGAGAAGACCGGACAATGGGATGCGATCAAGAGTACAACAAAAGCGTTCCGGTCCACCGTCACCGAAGTTGCCGCCGACGTTCAGATTTCCGCAGCTGATGTTGGTATCGTTTATGGCCCGGTTCTAACCACCTTCCCCGAACTAGAGTTTGTGCGAATAGAGGAATTGAATTCCGGTGTTTCGCAGGTTTCGATCGGCATTACTTGCAATTGTAGCCAGCCCGCGGCTGCACTCCATTTTGCTCGTTATTTGTCCTCCGTTGATAGGGGGCTCCAAATATACAACGAGAACGGATTTAACATTGGACTGGGTGATGCTTGGGCCGACACGCCCGAGTTAACGATCTATGCTGGATCAATGTTGCGTCCAGCCATTGAAGAATCGATCGTTGCATTTGAAGCTCGTGAAGGGGTCAAGGTGTCTCGCGTTTACAATGGCTGCGGTATACTGGTCGCACAAATGAAGGCAGGGCAAATACCGGACGCTTATTTCGCATGTGATAAAGAGTTTATGTCGCAAGTCACCGATTTTTTTCCCGAAGCAACCGAAGTTTCACAAAACGAGTTGGTTATTTTGGTACCGAAAGGCAACCCGCAGCAAATAAGTTCACTAAGAGACTTGACCAAGCCTGGTCTCCGCGTGGGAGTAGGTCATGAGAAGCAGTGTGCCATGGGCTGGATTACGCAAAACACCTTTCGTGAATCAGGATTACAAAGTGAGCTAATGTCTAACGTTACGGTTCAAACCCCTACGGGAGACATGCTCGTCAATCAACTACGAACCGGTTCACTCGATGCCGCAGTTGCGTACTTGAGCAATGCAGCCGGAGCAGCCGAGCATCTGGATGCCGTTGCCATCGAAGGTATACCATGCTCCACAGCCGTTCAACCGTGGAGTGTTGCACGAAACTCCAAGCATCCTATGTTGGCCGATCGATTGTTTCAGAGGATTTGTTCGGCTGAGAGTCAGGATGTTTTTACAGCGGAGGGCTTTCGATGGCAGCTGAAACCGAAGCGAGCAAATATTGCGTCACCCACGACTTCGCTAGAATCTAGTAGCACCGAATGAAAGAGCTTCGTCAAAATCCGACGCGCCGAGCAAGCGATGCAGTTTTCTTTCTCATCATGGGTGGGCTCTCGTCGTCGTTTATCTTATTGATTGTGCTACTGATCGTTGCTGACCTTAGCTTTACTTCCTTTTCGGAGTTCGGTGCAGCTCTTAGCAAACCTGAGATATTGGCTGCGTTTAAGCTCACGATTGCCAGCTGTACCGTTGCAGCGATTCTTTCAGTGTGGGTCGCGACTCCACTAGGGTACATCCTCTCAAGGTACCGCTTCGTTGGCCATAGGCTCGTTGATACGATCGTAGACATTCCTATTGTATTGCCCCCACTCGTGCTGGGCTTGAGTCTTTTGATTTTGTTCCATCAACCCTTTCCTTTCTCTCGTTGGTTCGGCGAGGAGTTAGTGCTTGACGAATATCTCCGCGAGACCTTGCGTTTTCCAGTGTCTTACAGTTGGCCAGCCGTTGTGCTAGCGCAGTTCACGGTCTCTTGCGCATTTGCCGTGCGAACAATGCGAGTCACATTTGATCAAATAAATCCCAGAGCAGAGGATGTTGCCAGGACGCTAGGCTGTTCGCGAGCAGGTGCGTTTTTGCGAATTGCATTGCCGCAAGCGACTCGCGGCATGATCACGGCGGGCACAATCGCATGGGCAAGGGCATTAGGTGAGTTTGGCCCGATTTTAGTGTTTGCTGGTGCGACTCGTTTTCGAACCGAAGTCTTATCGACTACGGTGTTTCTAGAGCTCAGTGTTGGACAACTCGATGCCGCTGTAGCCGTATCTCTTTTGATGGTCGCCATGGCGGTGGTTGTGCTAGTCGTTTTGCGTGCGATCGGGGCAGGGTTGAGTGGATGATCGAAGTCAAAGATCTTATCGTGAAACAAGGAACCTTTACCTTGCCCAAGATCTCCTTTCGCATTGAGACCGGCAAGTACGCGGTTCTTATGGGCAAAACAGGATCAGGCAAGTCGACCATACTCGAATCGATTTGTGGTTTGCGAAAAGTGTTTACTGGTAAGGTCATGATCGACGGCGTGGATGTCACCCGATGGTCACCACCTGATCGGAATGTGGGATATATGCCTCAGGACTTAGCTTTGTTTCCGACTCTAAATGTCCGAGAGCATCTCGAGTTTGCAATGAAGCTTCGCTGGATACCCCACAACAAACGTGCCGAGCAAATCGGTTTTCTGGCAAGCATGTTGGGACTGGAAAAGCTATTGGATCGCAAGATTCAGGGGCTCAGTGGAGGCGAATCGCAACGGGTCGCTTTAGGGCGTGCTTTATCATTCGGCCCAAGAGTGCTACTGTTAGACGAACCACTTAGTGCACTCGATGCCGAGACCCGAGGCACCGCCCAACAGTTACTCAAAGAGGTCAATCGAAAAACAGGCGTAACGGTTTTGCATGTCACGCACAGTCAAGAAGAAGCCACAGCACTCGCCGACGAGTGCATCCGACTCGCCCAATAAACCTACCTCCCGTACGCCGCAACAACTCTTGTACGCCGCAACAACTCTTGTACGCCGCAACAACTCTTGTACGCCGCAACAACTCTTGTACGCCGCAACAACTCTTGTACGCCGCAACAACTCTTGTAGGCCGTAACAAGGCTTTGCGCGCCTGTTCCCATCCCCCGCCTCGTTGACTACCCCCCCCCCCCGGCACGCTCGCCGTAACTACATCTCTGCGAGATTTGTTACAGCCTACCTTTACACCCTACTGTTGCAGGCAACCTTTCTTTGTGCGAAGATGGGTTCCTCGCTGAACGACCTACCCTGGCCTTTTCAAAATCAAATCGATAACGCGACCCCTCAATGACATTACCCACAGAACAAGACGGACGAGTGAGCGAAACCAAGGCTCGCAGATTCCTAACCGGTTACATCCTTTTTGTCATATGTGTGAGTTCTTTTTTGTTCATTTTCAACATGGGAATTGTGTACTCTTTAACGCGGGGTATTGAGTCCAAGTTCTCCGAGATGTTCGGCATCACAGGTGTTGTTCAGTTCTTGCTCTTCGTTCTCCCAGTAGGCCTAGTCTTCGCTGAGTGGTATCTATGGGACATTCTTCTTGCAAAGCGTTATCGATCGTAATCGAATCGTAATACTGATCAACCTTGGTAGAGCAGTTGCCCCAAGTAATCCGGACGAAGATAGTCTCACGGGCTATGCTCGCGCCAGTGGAACCTTTTACTCAGTCCTGGAATCTGACCAAGGTAGTGGACGAGGCAAGGAGTCCCTTTGCACTGGAGACCGCCTGCTGCATTGCTAATAAGATTCGTGCCATATTCGTGCCAGGCAGTCGGGCCTCGTAGCCTCGTCCACTACAAAACCGAGCACAAAAAATCCCAAAAACCAGATAGCGATCCGCTTCTTGACTCGTTTACAATTTATGACATGAACGTTCACCCCATCACCACGCCCGCAAGCCCATCTCTCGAATCGCCGATCTTCGATGCCTCGTTCGATTCCATCGAATCGCTCACCACCACTTTCGTATTGCCTGTAGTACCTACTTTAGAAACCACGACCGTCACCGAAGTCGCAATAGGCTACCATCGCAACCAACAGTACTCCATCACCGCTATGACTACGTCCACCGGCGCGGTCGCAGAGCGCTACGCTTACACCGCGTATGGTCAACCTACGATCTTAGATGCTTCCGGTTCTGCAATCGGCAATCAGCAATCTCAAATCGCCAATCGCTTCACGTATACAGATCGTGAATGGGACGAGACCCTTGGCCTGCTTCACTTCCGTGCTAGATGGATTAGCCCGCTGGCAGGTAGGTTTCTGGGAAGAGATCCGATTGAATACGACGACGGAGACAATCTATATAGAGTAAACATTACCTTATCCAGCCTGGATCCCGAAGGAATGGCAGAACTCGACGCGGATCCTACTTCGAGCGATGGATTACAGTGGTGTTGGCACACCTACGATCCCAGAAATAATCGTGGGCTCTCCGTTCATGGGGAATTGGAATACTGGCGATATAACGTTGAATGCAAATGTGTTTGTTGTTCCACCGGATTCTGTGATGGGGATACCAAAAGAACCCCAAGGTGCAGGGTAATCGTGAGATTATCCGTCAAGATTAACAAGAGATCTGCTTGGGACAAAAAAGACGTCTATGGGCATGAGCAGATTCATGCGGATAATTTTCTTAAGTCGGCAAAGCAAGCACAAGATTTAGCCACGCGAGGTGAAGGAGAGTCGGGGTGCACCGACCCAGCAGAATGCGAAAAAAATGCAGACAAGATTGCAAATGATGCTCAAAACATTCTCAACCAAAGAGTGCTTGACGATGCCTCTCCTAAGTGCATGTATCCCAGAGACGGTACTAAGTATCAACCAAGGCACCCCATGCCAACAGACCCACAGCCAGAGTGTAGGTCTCCATCGGAGGTAAAGCCATTTCCTGATTGGGGTTGTTTGTACATGCCAAGTAAGAAGTAGGCAGTTGCCCAAATGTATTGCCTTAAGGAAATCCCTGTTAGAGTAAGCTTGAGATCGTCGCTGTTGTTGTTTTGTCTAGCAAGCATCGTGCTTGTATATTTTGCCGATGTAAAAAGTCGGCAAAATGAGGTTAAAAAAATAGTGGCTGAGTTAGGAGGGGCGATTAGTAACGTCAACTTTTACGACAATGGGGCTGTTGAACCCTCTAGGAGTGCGTTTCTGCCAGATTGGTTTTACATCGTGCTTCCAGAAAAGTACAACTACGTATACGTCACATCTCCTGAATTAGATGATGCTAAGCTTTCCCAAATTCTAAGATTGCCTGGCATTGAGGGATTGAACATCAGCTGGAGTTCGATCACAGACAAGGGATTATTGATGCTGCAACACAAGGTAGGGTTAAAGGAGATCCAGATTTATGACATCCCGACAATAAGTGAGGATGCCGTCTTGCAACTCAAGTCGTCCACTGCTAGTTCAATTCAGTATCGATTCGGGGACGAGCCGCCTAGGTAGCAGAATGAAAATTCATGTATACTCAAGCAAGTTACCGTTCACAGAATAAGAGATAGACTCAGTCAGTAATGTCTCCGCCCAAGGCGTACGGGTAGCCAGTTGGTATGATTGGGGTGATCTGCCATTTTCTCAATCTTTTCCCTATAGGATTTCCAACGGGGTTTTTGGATTTCCTATTGTCTCAATCGGTGCCCAGAAGAGCATTTAGAGACCGTTTTCGAGCACTTTGTTGCACCGAATCCGGCTTCAGGAACAGTGTATTGGCTTTGGATGCAGACATTAGTCACTGCACCAAACTATCCGCCTACACCGGAGGCATTGCGGGTTATTTCCACAACACCGCATACGTAGTACAATTGGACCCTACTTTTCCGTCCCCAACCAACGATAGCACGCATCTGCAAGTTTTCTATGAGTACAATCGCCAAGCTATGTGCAACCGATTTTGATCGAATGGTTCAAAGGGGGGCTTTCGTGGACCTCGGGCCACTGAAAGTGGAGTTAATCAATGGAGATCTACGCTTTATGAACCCAGCTGGACCAGTACATGATGCTGAGATTGAGTTTTTAACAAATTGGTCCTATGAACACACTAATCGTGAACAGATATCGATTCGAGTTCAATCCGGCATTGAGTGTGGAGACCATCGCCCAGAACCAGATCTTGTTTGGTCTCGGAAAATTAAGAGCAAACTAGTTCGACCGACCCAAGCTGATCTTTTTCTAGTGATCGAGGTATCCGACAACAGCCTGGATATTGATATGGGGGAAAAGGCTAATTTGTATGCCGCTCACAACATACCGGAATTTTGGGTTGTTGACATTACCTCCGAACAGGTTCATGTTCATCACTCGCAGCAAAATGGCCGTTATCAATCGATTCAAGCGTTTCCAAAAGGGACTATCATTTTCCCTCAATGCCAACGAAACGCCCTTCTGTCGTTATCGGAGCTTTTCGATATTGATTCATAGCATGCCTCGATGAGTGTCTTTTGACGTATTTTCGAAAGTAGCATGTCGCTCGACAGAATAAGAGATAGACCCAGTCAGTAATGTCTCCGCCCAAGGCGGACGGGTATCCGGTTGGTCTCTTTGAATTGATTTGCCGTTTTCTCAATCTTTTCTCTATAGGATTACCAAAGGTGTTTTGGATTTCCTAGCGTCCCGATCGGTGCCCAGATGAGCAGTTAGAGACCGTTTTTAAGCGCTTTGTTGCACCGAATTCGGTCCTGGGCTCACCACTGAGTTTATCTCAGTGGAAGCGTGACTGAGTAGCTACCGACGACGCAAGCCTCACAACCCAGCTCCTCCGTCTGGCCTGCGGCCAGACGGAGGAGAGAAAAAAGGAGGGACGCATTTGGTAGCCACACAGTCATCGCCCCACCGGCACAAGGCCGGAATGGTGGCGGAAAACCGTACACAGAATAAGAGATAGACTCAGTCAGTTGCGAATGCGACTAACAGCCAAGACAATCGCAAATATCATGTTAGGAACCAAAAAGTAGATGACGAAAACGGAGATGTTGATATCTACCCAAACGACGTGCTGATACGTCACGGGATCTTTCGTTGCTGGATCGACCCGAAAGTTATTCGCAAACGAATTAACTGCGTAAACAGCGATCCACAGCACTGTGGGTATTGCCAACAACACAGCGTTTAGAATAAAAAACCTGCGTAACCACTTCGGGGTAACTCTTAGTTTATCATCCGTTCGTGATGTTGGCGCATAGGGGTTGGACACTTGTTCAATCCATCAAGAGCATACGGGGCGTTTAGTAGATACAGACTTGACCTTGCCCGACAGGCAAAATGGACGAAATGACATCTTGCCTTACGGTTGGGCCATAGAGTTTTTCAATCGCCCATCCCATAAGATCTACTGCGGCGAGGCATCCAGCCGCTGTACCAATGTTTCCATGTGTGACTAAGTGCTTGGTCGTTTCCACCTCAACGCCTCGTGACCTTAACTCCTCAACAGCCGAAGGATAGGTCGTTGCGGAAAGCCCATCTAAAATTCCTAGCGCGGCTAAAATGAGAGCCCCCGAACACATCGAGCATATTATCTGCTTGGTCGGATCCAGACGCAACTTCTTCAGGACTATCTCATTCTTGATTAGGTCGCGAGTGCCGGGCCCGCTTGAGAAAAAAACAAGATTTGCATCATTGCACTCTTCGATTTCCCCGTGCATCGGCAGATCGAGCCCGCAAACAGATCTATGGGAGGATGACGGTCCCACGATTCTGACGCTAAACTCTTTATCTCTAAAGCGGACCCGATTCAGAATATCCCATGGCAAAAAGACATCGACATCGGTAAATCGATCGAACGCAACAATCACAGCCTTCATAAATTATTCTCGCAAGCGAACTTAAAACCAAACCGGCTCGGGTCGTAGGACAAGCTGACATTGTGGGATGTAATCCGTGAATGTCAACTTTTGTGTGAGGCAACCTCCAAATCGAAGCCGCAGGAATCTTGACCGACCCAACTGAGCGAGTTTACACACGCGAGCTAGGCCCTGGTTATGTTTCTAAACTGCGATCGATTTTTTTGATGCCCACCAAACTTACGATTCGCATGATGCCACATTCAATCAATAATGCTAGAACGGTGCAAATGATTGTCGCTAGATGGAAACTGATCCAAGTATCCTGTTCATAAACTGTTATCCCGCGACGTTCCGCTAAGTATGGCACGATATGCTGATGGTAAACCACCACTAACAGCAAGAATGTGATGCTGCCGGAAATCATCGCACTAGCCAAATGTTTACCAAACATCCAGCCTGGCAGTATCATTCTGAAAATTGCATAGCACAACATTGCCCATACTGGCGTGAACAGTGTTTCTGGGCGAAGAGCTGCAACGACCACACCGAATAAAGATAAAATTGAGGTGTCTGGGCCTGAAAGAGAAAGAACAAAGCCGAACCCCATTAGCAGAAACGACACGATGAACCACGGTACGCTACGCAGCGACGAAGCCACACGAGGATCCGATTTACCATTCATGCTGCAATGGCTCAAGACTAAAAAGCGATGTTAGAAAGATGCAGGATGCAACAAAATTGTAATCGAAGCGACTGAGTTTGACCCGTCGAATTCTAGTTTGGGCTAATACATCGAGTATGTATGTTTTAACCGTCTGGTCTGGGTATTGCGTCGCTTAACCGTCGTGCCCAACAGGCCGCGATACCGCGAGAATAGAGAAATTGCTTAGGAGTCGACGTTGGAGCAGGTAGAACTGGCATAGCTGGCTAGCTGGGCATCTGCGGCTCGAATTAAACCCATGATGCGGCAATCGAACTCGTCCACTGGCTTGTTAACCGGCGTCGTTAGCGGCGAAGCCACAAAATCGGCTTGGCAGTGCATGCACTTAACACTCTTGCCCAATAGCGAAATGGGAATTTGATGAGACTTCCCACAGCATGGACATACCCTAGAAAAGCGTACAGATCGCGGCATCATTCTCCTCCCGATGCGAGTGACCAGAGCCGACATTATGCGCCTTTACCTTCCTTTGTCAACATTCAATGCGATATTAAATCACACAAAACCCTAAAACAAGGACGCCGGATCAGCTTTCCAAAGCTTGCGAATGGCTAGCAATCCCGACATCGAGCACATCAGAACGGCCAACAAACCGACTCCTACCATGCGATCTACTGTCATGAAGGTCGGAATGCCCGAAAGGTTCACGGTCAATGCATAAAGTCCGTAAGAAAGGGACGCCGCTATAAGATATCCTCCTGCCGCAAGAATCCACGCTTGCCGCATGACTATCAGGGCCACGTAAAAATTGGAGTATCCCATCGCTTTCAGGGTCGCAAATTCGGAGATGCGACTGGTTACATCGGTCGCTAAAACCATGTAGACAATCGCAGATCCAATGATGAAGGACAGGATCACCCCCATGGTGAAAATCATCCCTATCGGAGTCTCCGTCAGCCATCGATTGCGTTCCCAGTCGATTTGCTTCCGCATGCTGAGTATTTTTACCGAAGCACTCGCGTTCGGATCGATCTCCGACATCCAGGCCAACAAGCTCTCGGCCAGCTTTTCCGAGTTGACTCCCTGCTTTACTCTTATGAGTCCCAAACTAGCCTTGGTTCGAGTATCAACGGGAGAACGCCTCGCAAACGCAATGTCGTTCAACAAAACCGCACCATTCGTGGCCAACCCCGTGCCTAGCTTGAAATGCCCCGTAATTTGCGTAGAAATGTTGCCCAACTCTGTTCGTAGCCCTAGATCCTGATCGGAAAACTGCTTGCAATTCTGAGGTCCATATTCAGCTCGCGTCGTGCGATCAACAAGCATTGAGTTAGGATCTTTGATCGCATCCAGCAATCCCTCTAACTCTGGCAAATCAATCACGGGACGATCAATCTCCATCCCCATCATTCCCACCGTTCGGAACGACCCGTCGGGGGGTGCGTTCGTACAGGCCTCACTTTTGGGAGGATTCTGCCAACGTGTCAGCGATACCCAAAATGGTGACACTCGCTCGATTTCGGGATGAGATTCCGCCAACCGAAGCCAATACCGATCAAAGTTCCTTGGTTCGTATAAGTGCACGTAATCGGGAGACCGAATAACAATATCCCCTGCAAGTCGACTGTAAACGAGCGTTGCCGTATTGGCGACCGCACCTCGGAAGCCGAGTTGCATAAAGATAAGTAGCAACGCGAACGAGACACCACCCACGCTCACCGCAGCCCGGGTGGGATTGGAGAACAAGTTCAAAAGTGCTACGGGAGTTCGACGAAAAACGCTCTTGATCAACTCATATCCTAGCGAGTGTCTCTTGTTGAATGCGAGATTTGCATCAGAATCATAGCTTGTTTCGTCTCATTCACCAACCTAGGACATTACATTGGCTTCCCCCTCTAGAAGTGGCGTCTTTGCAGCGGGCATGGACGACCGATTGGCGCGTTTCAGCGAAAGCATTAGTTTCGACCACCGCCTTTTCCGTCAAGATATTCGGGGATCAATCGCCCATGCCAAAATGTTGGCGGCCACAGGTCTCATTAACCAATCCGAATTCGAGGCCATCAGCAAAGAATTAGAGACGATCGGCGGAAGAATCGAGCGAGGTGAACTCCCCTTCAAAATCGAATGGGAGGACATCCATATGCACATCGAACAAGCGCTCATCGATGCACTAGGTGATACGGGGCGGAAACTCCATACGGCTCGTTCTCGCAACGACCAAATCGCAACCGATCTACGCCTCTGGGTTCGCGATCATCTGGACCAAATTGACTCGCAGCTAGTCGAACTGCAAACGGCTTTTCTCTCCCGCTGCCAAAAAGACCAAGGGGTCATTGTTCCAGCATACACTCACATGCAGCGCGCCCAGCCTGTCCTCGCCGCTCACTACTGGCTAGCCTACATCGAAAAACTTGAACGAGATCGCACACGGGTTCGCGATTGTCGCAAACGGGTCAACATTTCCCCTCTCGGTTGCGCTGCAGTCGCTGGCACAAGCCTGCCGATCGACCGACACATGACGGCACAAGAATTGGGCTTTGAGGATGTCGCTCGCAATAGTATCGACGTAAGCAGCGATCGAGATTATGTGCTTGAGACCGTTTTTGTTCTCACGATGATTGCAGAACATCTAAGCGTCCTGGCCGAAGAATGGATACTCTGGTCTACCACCGAATTCGACTTCATCAAACTGCCACAAAAGTTCTGCACCGGCAGCTCGATCATGCCTCAAAAAGTAAACCCGGACACGCTCGAGTTAACGCGAGGCAAATCTGCCCGTGTTATCGGCGCATTGCAAACGTTGCTCGTCCTCATTAAAGGACTGCCTCTAGCTTACAACCGCGATCTGCAAGAAGACAAGCCTCCGGTATTCGACGCCTTCGATACCGTTAGCCTGATGCTAGAACTAGCTGCTCCAATCGTTGCGGAATCGGAACTCAACGTCGAAGCGATTCGATCGCGACTCGATCAAGGTTTCTTGGACGCGACCGCACTGATGGAAGCCTTCATCGTTCGTGGCATACCACAACGGACCGCTCACCATCGTGTCGGTGCCATGGTAGCGATGGCCAAAGAACGGCGGTGCCGATTGGTCGACCTAACCGATGCGGATTTTCGATCTATCGATGAGAGCTTTGATCTTTCCATCCGCGAAGTGCTCAACGTCGAGGGGGCCATAAACGCTTACAAGTCCTACGGCTCAAGCAATCCAGAACAAGTCGCCAAACAGGTTGCTTACTGGACAGAACGACTCGCCATCAAGTAGAAATTATCAGATACGATTATCGAACTGCCCAAAGGACATGTGGCCAAACGTCCATCACCATCGCTGCATGCCATCGTCGGACTTGGAATCAAAGGGATTCTCAATCGTGTAAAGAGTTGGCCCCCCTTCTTCCTCAGTGGGTTTTTTATCGTTGGGCTTACGCGTCGCGATATCTCGGGTGACATTTCCGAACACGATCAACGACATGCCTGCGAGAAATCTAAGAAAGTAGCCACCGATGTCTCGTTCGATTCCTCGGTCCGAATCCCATGAAATAAACACCGAAACAAAAATGGATGCGATCAAAACGATCCCCACCACCATCATGACGAGGCCAGCGAAGTAACTATTTCGAGGTTGATTCAAAGCTGCCCCCTTCTCATTGCCATGTTGCGGTTGTACGCGATTGTGTGGTTGTGCAATCCAGCTACATTCTTTCCACGGTTCCGATGCCGAGCAACCCCAAGCCTCGTTGCAAGACGCGTCCCGTTAGCTCGGTAAGCTTGAGCCTAGCAAGTTTTCGCTCCTCTGTATCGGCTTTTAGTACGGGGCACTGATCGAAGAACGTTCCGAAGATCTTGGCTGTGTCGAACAAGTATTCCGTGATGGCATTGGGGAGAAAATCATTCATCGCAAATTGCAGCGTGTCTTCAAACCGAGCGATTTGGATCGCCAACGCTCTCTCCGCTGGTGCCTCGATTAGGATCGGAGCGGCTGCCCATTTTGTTTCGGCGATGCCTCCCTCAACAGCTCGTCGCAAGATGCTTCGTGTACGAGCATACGAATACTGGACATAGGCCGAGGTATTCCCCTCCAAGGCGACCATCTTATCCATATCGAAAACGTAATCGCTGGTTCGATTGTGAGACAAATCTGCGTATTTGATCGCTCCGATACCAACGACTTCCGAGATGTTTCGTTTCTCAGCCTCAGTCAACTCCAAGCCAGCTGATTGCAAACGATTCGGATTGCACACAACTCCCCAAGCTCGTTCGATGGCTTCGTCGAGCATCGATTCCAAGCCGATATTGTCACCAGCTCGCGTCTTGAACGGCTTACCATCTTTCCCCATCACCGTTCCAAAACTAATATGGCGGTAGTCCGTATGGGTCAATCCTATCTTTGCCAACACTGCGAAAAGCTTCTGAAAGTGCTCGCTCTGTCGGTGATCCACGACGTACAAACACGCGTCCGGCCCAAACTCTCGCTCTCGAAACATGGCCGTGGCAATGTCGGTCGTAGAATACAAAAAGGCGCCGTCTTGTTTCTGCACAATCATCGGCGCATCGAATTGTTCTAGAAAGACGCAGATAGCCCCTTCGCTTTGAGTCGCAAGAGACTGAGTGAGCAATTCTTCAATCACGGCAGGGAGCATATCATGGTAAAAACTCTCGCCATACTCATGATCAAAGCTGACCGAAAGTCGCTTGTAGATCGCGTGGATCTCCTCTTTGCAGGCGGGCAGAAACCGTTCCCATAGGGCAACGTTTTCTTTGTCTCCGCGATGCAGTTTAGCTGTTTCTTTGAGGACCAGAGAATCCAAGCTCGGATGATCTAGGCACCATTTATGAAGCTGCGCATCCGCTTCGACTGTAGCCACTAGACTAGAAGCTTGTTCGTGTTCTTCCGTCAAACTCTTTAGCGCCGTCATCGCAGAGTTCACATCTTTGGCTAGCTTTTTGTCTTTGGGAGCTTCAGTCGCTTTTTGTTGCAGCATGGCGATTTTCGCTTCCGCGAGGGAGATCCCCTTTTCCCGTTCCGAAACACCACCAGCCGCTTTTTGATACGAGATGATCTTCTGAACCACTCGATAAAGTCTTCCCAACTCCTTCACAGGCGCTTTGGCGAACGAATCATCATCTCGAAAATGTTTGTATCCGTAGATGATCATTCCGAATTGGGTTCCCCAATCCCCTAGGTGATTATCGGTGACCACGTTGTGACCGAGGAACGACAACGTCTTGGATATCGCGTCACCGATCACGGTCGATCGAATGTGACCAACGTGCATTGGTTTTGCGACGTTAGGGGATGAAAAATCCACTACAAAAATCTTCGGCGCAGCAGATTGTTCGACTCCTTGTCGATCGGATTCGTAAGCCGATTGCATCAAATTCGCCAGGAATTGATTCGAGAGTCGCAAATTCACGTATCCGGGCCCAGCGATGGCGACTTCTTGGCAGAAGTCATCGACCTTGATGCCGGCTACGATTTCTTGTGCGATCACTTGCGGAGGCTTGCCAACGAGTTTTTGCAATGGCATAGCCACGTTCGCTTGATAGTCCGCGAGCGAGGCATCTTTCGAAGGAACGATGCGTTCCAACGCGGTTTGCAGTTCGCGTGGGTCGGTAAGCCATTGGCTCAAAACATCGGTGAATCTAGCCCGAATGGAATTTAGTAGTTGCATGAAATAGTTCTATTCGTCGCGATTAAAGACATCTGCGCGAGATCGCAGTTGATAAAACAAGGCTCGTTTTTGCTCGGGGAGTGAGTATTCAAATCCGAGCTTTATCAGGAACGCGTCTGACGAACTAATCGCCATGACCTCGACGATTCCTTTTTGTTTGGCGAGCTCCAAACAAGCTTGTACCAGGGCGCTGCCAATACCTTTTCCTTGGTGCTGCTCAGAGACTGCTAAGCATTGGATTTCGCTCATCTTCTCCGAATAGATTTCTACCGAAGCGAATCCGATGATCGCCGATTGGTTTTCTTGCGAAGGGTCAGCTAACGCTTCAGCCACAAAGCCTGTAGCCATAAGAAGCAGGACTTCCGAGCGGGTTCGCTTGAGAAGTTTCTTTTGTGCAAAGAATGGTGTCAGGAACTCCGAGATTGCATCTTGTTCGTCGAATCGAGCGCGGCGGATCTTGTAACCTTTCAGTGGCTTGATCGGGACGCCGGCTTTTTCTGCTTCGGGGGACGAGATCACCGATTCCGGATCGACGAGATCTTCGACTTCGTAGAAGAGAGCTCGCTTCTGTTCGGGAAGAGAGTAATCGAAACCGAGCACTCTCAGGAACTCATCCGACGAGCTAATCGCCATGACTTCCATGACCCCTTTGGTTCGTGCCAGCTCAACACATTCCTTAACAAGTTCTGTTTCGATTTTCGTGCCAGCGAAATCTGGGGTGACCGCCAAGCATTGAATTTCACCTAGTTTTTTGGAATAGATTTCCACTGAGGCAAAACCAATGATCGGTGTATCTTTTGGATCGGAGGGAAGCCCCGAATCTTCATCAGGCCCGATGGCTTCAGCGACAAATCCGGTTGCCATCAAGAGCAGAATCTCGGAGGGGGAGCGATCGAGCAACTTCTTTGCCTTGAAGAATGGCAACAAAAGCTCGAAAATTTCGTCTTGGTCGTCGTAATGCGCACGCCGTACCCGGTAGCCCTTTTTCAGGCCACTGGGTGACGACAATTCGGCTCCGGATGGGAGGCTCGAGGAACTGGATTCGGATTCTGGCAACGTTACGCTCAACAAACGGTGTTACGATTTTCTGGGTATGGTACCCCGAGAGGTCGATCGTCACAACCGACGGGGATTCCCCGGTTAACGGCGGACCGCCGGCGAACGTTGCTCTGCGATTTGCTCTTGAGGAACGTAACCCATAAAACTGAGCATATCCCGGATCTCGGTCGGAGTCAGGTCATCGAGCAAGCCCGAGGGCATGGCGGAAACTCGGCTCGGGAGAATCTCTTCGATCTCGTCCTCGCGAATTTGAACCTCTTTCTCCTGATTTACCCGGACCGCGACCCCTCCAGCGGTTTTGACCAAAATCCCAGTGTAGGTTTGACCGTTGGTCGTTAAAACCTTTTTGGAAGCATATTGGTCACTGATTACGTGGGACGGAAACATGGTCGATTCCAGGAATTCCGTTCTCGTAAATCTTCGAGCCACGCTCGTCAAATCGGGACCGAAACCGGAACCAAGTGTTTCCATTTTGTGGCAGGACGCACATTGAGCGGCAGCAAAGACTCTTGCGCCGTTTTCACGTGATCCGAATTTGCCTTGTTCACCATCAAGGAACTGCTCCAAGAATTCGATCGACCATCGAGGCCGCTCGGTCTCTTGGGGCAATACGGCTGGTTGCGCGTCCGGATATCGAATCTCGTACCAACGTTGCCAAGCGTTCATCGGAGTCGCTTTGGGATCGGTCGATTCTTTCATCTGTTCGCCGGTCCAATACTCTAGCAACTGAATTGCTGGTGCTGGGCTCATACCGTTATCGACTAATCGACACCCCTGCAAAATCGCTTGGCGGATCGCTTCAGCATCTTCAGTTGCAACGTCGATCTTTCGAAGAGCCATGCATACATCGGGCACCGCGAAAGGTTCAATGATGCCGAGACTTCTTACCAAGTAGTCCCAGTTCTCTTCTTGAGGGTTCTGAGCGAACGCGAGCGCGATAGCTGCCCGTCGATCTGGACTCTTGCGCCAGCGTGATCGCAGGTACTCACCTGCTTCGGGGGCACTTTGTCCCGAGAGGATCGCAGTGATACCGGTTTTGAGTCGTTTGAAGACATCCGCCTCCAATCCCCCACGATCGATAGCCGAATCGAGTCGAATCAAATTCTGCACTGTTTCGGCATCTAGAGCATCAGGCAACTTCATTAATGCAGCCAACGCAGCATTTGGATACTCCTCACCGAGAGTCAGAATACGAATCGATTCTTCTTCAGTGAGCAATTCAGACAACGAATTCGATGTGTTCATAACGTATAGGTGATAAGACCCACCGCCACGCTCTTTTTGAGCCGATTCAAGAAACTGCAAGGAAGCCATTCGTTCTTTCGAAGTCCAATCGTGCGGCATCTGAGGTAGATGCATTGCGATCAAAACACGCTCTGGCATCGAAGTGTCTGTCTGCAGGTACTTTAGTATCTCGGGAACAATGTCACACTTCAGATATGCGGCAATTCTAACCAACTCGGCGTTAATAACTGAATTGCCGGCAGGGAACTCCGAGGACACTAGTTCACTCCACGCTTCAGTCTGCTCAGCATCAGGCGTTACCAAATGCATAGTGACTTGAGCAACTCGCAACAAATCAACAAAGTCTGCATCGCTGATAAAGTTTTTGGTCAATCTAGCCAGTGAATCTAAAACCAATATTGCGTTGCTTCTGTTTGGCGATTGCGTAATCAAAGTCAAAGCGGACTGTACAACCAGCCGACTTGAGGGGCTCGCCAAATACTCTTCTTTCCAACTATCTTCTGGAATCATTGACAAGACACGACGTGCTAAAAATCTTTCCTCGCGATCGTCACTCTGCAAAAGCTTAAGCAACGCAGCAGGATCGCAGACCACACCGATCCGGAGCATCGACTCACAGGCAGTTTTTCGAACGACTGGGGATGTATCCTCAAGCAACTTAACGAGACGTTCCGCAATCTCTGTCTCCGCATGCAATCCCATCAAGCGTGCGCACTTGGTACGTACCGCTTCATTCGTTGTGTGGCTAAGTTCAATAAGAATGTCAGGCGTAGGCGTAGGCCCGAGCAATTGCATTAAGTCCAACGCCTGCAACCGATATTTGGCAGGGTTTTCATTACTGTAAGCAACGCCAGCGACAAGCTCGCCCCATTCGTCTCCCAATTCTTTTTTCGCAAGAGCTGCGGATTGACGTCCGAAAGCAGAACTCAATTGAGGCAATCGAATCGCTTTGGTAATCCCACTTCCTAATTGCTTGGTTTTATCAGGAGCATCCCCGGTCCATTCGACACGGTAAATACCTCCGTCGGTACCACGTCCACCTGTTGCAAAATAGAGCCAACCATCTTCGCCGACTTCCACGTCGGTCACATTCATCGGAGTTCCGACAACGAAATCCTCCAGCTTTGGCGGAGCCTTTCCGTTTGCATCGAGCGTACAAGAAATAATTCGCCCCTCAGACCAGTCAGCCAGAAACAGTGTTCTCTGATAGCTCGTTGGGTACATGAAGTGGTTATAGAAAACCATGCCAGTTGGCGAGCCACGTCCCGAAGTGGTTAAGGCTGGCAATCGATCGATGTAATACTCAGGCCAATTAGCCCAACCACTTCGCCATCCGTACTCGCCACCTTCAACAACTCGGAATAACGACGTCCGGCGATGCCAAACTGAGCCTTGATCGGCTTCCATATCGCTGTCATGAACAAATAGCGAACCGTCTGGATGAAAGGCTAAGTCATAAGCATTTCGAAGCCCGCCCGCGATAACAGTCGCTTTGTCAGCCCCTAGCTCGTAGCGAACGATAGTGCCCCCCGGAGCTTTGACATCAACAGCGTGTCCACCCGGATCTTCTTGTCGAGGCTGAACCAGATCGCCTTCATATGGCTTGGGGAATGTGTATTCGTCACTCCAAGGTTGATCCAGTTGTGAATGATTGCCGACTACGATGTAGAGGTTTCCATCAGGACCAAATGCGATTTGGTGTGGACCATGCTCTCCAGGAGCACCCTTGAACTTGAGCAATACCGTTGCTTTCTCGATTTGGCCGTTTCGATCGCGATCTTCTAAACGATAAAGGCCGGCCCCTTCGTCCCCATCACCAGTAACGTAGACGTCGCCATTGAGTGGCAAAATGCCTTGGACATTTTTAACTAGCTCACAATAGGTTCTGACCGTATCCAGCTTGCCGTTTTTCTTGGAATCGTAAAGCAACAGAAGTGGCCCACCTTCCTGCGAAGCAATAATGTGACCGAATTCATTGAAGGCCAAGGCTAGAATGGAGCCTACATCTTTTGGTGAGAACACCTCTCGAACGACGAAACCAGGTTTGGTGGTAAACCGTTCACGACGAGGAGGCCCTTTGCTCGAGTCATAGTCGGCTAGAGAAGCCTTGACCGGAGTCGCTTTAATCTTTTCTAAAGTTGTTGAGCTGCTACCGGAGAATGGCTCTTTGGTGGTATTCGATCCCAATTCCATGCTCGATGGAGGGGCATCGTCCCCAAGGCCTGCAACTTGTGGAGCCTCTAATTTTTCTGAAGCCGAGATCGCTGATGGCCAAGCCGAGTCATCAAAACCTAGCGATTGCCAGCTGGAACGTGCACCGGTTGTAGCTTGCCATTCGGCATCACTGATTACAATTCTCCAATTCGCATCCACAGGTTTAAAGAAAAAACCAACTTCCAGGAACGGAGCCGCCTTCGATCGATTCGTGGCGCGAACGGCAAGCACGTTCTTGCCAGGTTTGACTGCTGCAGAAACGTCGACCCGCTCTAGATTTCCGGGTTTTCGTCCCATCGCGAGTCGCTGACCATTCAGATAAACCTCGCAATATTCTGCGGCGCGAAATTCGATTTGAGCCTTTTCCGTTCTAGGCAAATCCATGGTTCGACGGAAATAACCATCCGCGTTGGGCTTGCCGTTCGATTCGGCCCAGATTGGCTCTCGCTCCGTTTTTCCACGGGAGACGGCTTGAGAATTCGGTTGGTTGTTTGTTTGGGCAGGTGCCGCGGATCGCTGATTCGCTTGATTCTGACTCGAAGCTGTTCGCGGGTTGGTGCTTTTCTTCCCAACTTGGTTTGCGGGCTTTTGAGCGAATCCCGGGGACGAAACAGTTCCTGGTAAAAGAAAAACCAGAAAGGTAAGAATAATTTGAAATCGGAGCCGCCTCCGTTGGGATTTTTCTAACCTCACCATTTTCTCCATCCTTGGATACATTTGGCCTTGCGCATCTTTTCCAATCCATATCAATAGGAAAATATTCACACTCATGGCAAGGTCGATTACCGATCCCGTTTCGAGCGATAGCAGCCGAATGAGCAATACGCCTCGACAAACCGCCAGACTCTGCTACACTTTTGACGCGTCGAGCGTTACGGCCTCGCAGTAAAACTGCTTGGGAGTGGCTCTCGCGAGGGGGAAGCGTGAATCGGGTCAGGACTTAAGTGGAGCAGCCATAAGCGCCGTACTCTTGTGCGAGGGCCGCTCCTGTGCAGTTTTTTTACGTCCGGTCCTATCTTAAACAATCCCATCTAGACAACGACGATTGTCTGGTATCTGACGATTGGCTGGTATCTGCAGTGTTCTTCCAGCCGACCCATGTTACGATGAACGTCGCTTTGGTTCGCCCTTCGGAGATAGATGCAATCGCTTGGACTGCGCTCGCAGCCCAAGAGGAAAGTCCGGGCACCACAGAGCAGGGTGGTCGATAACGTCGACCGGTCGCAAGGCCAGGGAAAGTGCAACAGAAAGTAAACCGCTAGAGAAATCTAGTAAGGGTGAAACGGTGGAGTAAGAGCCCACCAGAGCGGGTGGCGACACCTGCTGCTAGGTAAACCCCACCCGGTGCAAGGCTAAACAGAGTGTGGGACAGCTCGCTGTCCCGGTGCTTGCTCGGCACTACCCCACTCGGGTAGGCCGCTCGACAAACTGAGCAATCAGTTTGCTAGATAAATGATTGCAGCAAACAGCAACAGAACCCGGCTTACGCGTCTCCGCGGGGCAAACCAAAGCACCCGTCCAATTTAACCCCCGAGCTAGCTACCCGAAATAAGATAGCTAGCAAAGATCGCCCGATCGGTTCCAGGTCTTCATTTGAAAGCCCCCCCCCAGAGGCACTAACACTAGTCCTTTAGAGGGCGGTACTCCGCAATTACAGTTTCGGCTTCAGTCCGTGCAGATAGTTTTTTGCCCGCAGCGCTCCCAGGACGGCGACCGCGGCGTTTTTGTGCCGATGTAGGAATCATGTTCCGATCAACTTTTTGCAGCAGTCGAGAAATGCAAAGCTTGTTTACACTCACCGCCAATCGATTCGCTTCGTTGCAAATGGAATCATGAAGACTCTTTGGAATCCGAACAGTGATCATCCTTTGAGCTTCGTGTGGATCATTTTCAGGTAGATCCCTGGAGCGAAGGGCGGTCAGCATTTCCAGAAGCTTGTTGTGGTCATCGCAGCATTCGAACTCTGAATACTCATCGTCATCACAGACCGCAGTTCTCATAAGCCCATCAGAACCAAGAACCTCTCGATAAAAGGCCGTCCAAGTTGGAGCGACGCCGAACAATTCCGCCGCAATCGAGACCACGGACGCCCCTCGATCCGACAAACTACCAGTCGTAACCAGTTTTTCACGTAGGCTACAAGCAAGCGCATTGAAGACTTTCATTTCTTCAGCAAGCTTCGCACCAGCCTCATCAACAGGTTTGCTAGCATTCGCCTGCGTTACGGAAGCTGCCGTTGCAGGCTCCGAGTTGTTGGTCGCTGGCCCGACAATAGGGCTCATAACGTGATTGGTCGTCCATGGATCCGTCGGCGATTCTCCAAAATTCATCCTTAATCTCCCTTTTCTTCTGGCTGATCCGCATTCATGCGAACCGTTGTTTTCGTTATGTTGACGACGTGACCCTGGCATCAGTCGCCTAGACCTCCCATATTGCAATTGCTGGCAATAGGGTCTTCGCAAGCCTAATGCCAGCAATAACTTACGACGCTTTAGCCAGCATGCCTAAATCTTGTGCAATACACCACAAGAGGGGTTTTTTCGATCTGTGCACAAAAACCGCGCAATGAGTGCATTCGCAAATACCAAGTGTCCAACGGCGAGCACGAATCAAACTTTATTGAAAAAGTGCTCGTCTCATCAAAGAATTCGGCTTGGTTTCAATGTGAAGAATTTGGTACCGTGAGCGTGCCAGAGGCGCATGGAAGCGGCCTCGAACTACGCAAACTTAGAGGGTTTCCTCAGATGCCGAGCATCAACTCAAATCAAGCCTGCCATATCCGCTGGATGATTCGTCGCGATCTACCGTTCGTCCTGAATATCGAGAATGCTAGCTTTGAGTTCCCGTGGACGGAGGACGAGTTCATCCGATGCTTAAGACAACGAGACTGCATCGGCATGGTTGCAGAACGCAACGAAGACGTCGCAGGCTTCATGATCTACGAGCTTCATAAAAACCGAATCCATATTTTGTCGTTTGCAGTCCACCCCGACTACCGCCGGCAAGGCATCGGGCAATCCATGATTGACAAGCTTGTCTCGAAACTGGCTTACCAACGTCGCAATCGAATCGTACTCGAGGTTCGTGAAACCAATCTTGATGCACAACTCTTCTTCCGGCAACTCGGTTTCCGGGCAACCAGCGTCTTGCGATCCTTTTACGAAGACACCCCCGAAGACGCATTTCTGATGCAATACCGGGTTGCCTCAGAAACGGCAACCACCGAAGAGGGCAGACACGCTGCCTAACACTTTTGTGTATTTCTTGACCAGAGAGTGTGGCTCTTGCCACTCCAAACAATTTGCGAAATGACAAAACAAAAAACCTGCGGTTTTTGATAAACCGCAGGTTTTTGTTTTATCCCTTTTGGCTCAACGCCGCGCAACCGCAGACCGCTGTCGCAGCCCCATGGAAGCCAACTTCGAACTATCGCCCTAGATAAAGGGAATACCCGCTTCCACCACCCCAGGATGCTCCAGGAGGAAATCCTCCTCCCCCCCAAGATGCCCCCCTAGGCACGCCACCGCCTCCCCAGGAAACTCCTCGAGGAACACCAACGCCGTAGCCGACTCCGTAGCCGACTCCATGGCCAACGCCGTAACCAACTCCGTAGTTGCTGTAAATTGGAACGGAGGGATAGAACGACGAATAACCATAGTTCACGCCGTATCCGAAAGGCGCCACGCGATTCACACTTAGAGTCGTTCCGTAACTAGGAACTACCACGATCGGACGATAGGCAACATTGGGAGGGCAATACCTGCCTCCTCGATGCGATTGAGCCTCTGCCGAGCCAGCAGTCAACCCGACGATTGCCACACCTGCCAACAGCCCCAAAGCTAGCTTTGTCTTAAGTCGTTTCATTTTTCGGCCTCATGTTTCCTAATCGAACACTTTTAGGCAACCTGCAGCCCTTCTGCAATTGCCCGTGTCACTGGGTCGATTCCGTTTGTGATCACAGGAATCTAGTAACAACAAAACTCGTGCCAATGATTGTGCAAATCACGAACTTTAGAGAATCCAGGCATTTTGGCCGGAAATCAAATCCCTTGAGACTCGAGAACAAAATGCCTCTCTCACTAGCGATTCAAATTGACGACAGCTGTATCAATCTTGTGCGATGCGAAGGACACTAAAACTCGGATCCGCAGGGATCTGCGTAACCACAGTAGAACAATTGCCCCAAATGTTGAGCGAATGTAGAACAATTGCCTCAATTGTTCTGGAACGTCGGGCGCCGTTTCTATTCAAAATCCAATGTGCGGCCAGGGGTAGATCCGGTGCAGATCCAGGCTTTAGATCCCGAACGGGGTACATGAATAATTGAGGGCAATTGTTCTTCTTTGGCTTAGAACAATTCGCGGATTTCGCGGTAGCCGAAGTCGACGAGGGGGAATGGGCGTCCTGCGGGACCGGGAAGATGGGCCTCGAGGTCTAGTCCTAACGAATGAAGAATCGTAGCAACGATTTCCGGCGGCTCGGTAGGCCGGTCAGCTGGAACAGCTCCAATCGGATCGCTTGCGCCAACGATCCTGCCTCCTTGAACACCACCGCCGGCAAAATACACCGTGAAACATTGTGGCCAATGGTCGCGCCCTCCCGCTGGATTCACCTTGGGTGTCCGACCAAACTCAGCCAGATTACAAACAAGGGTATCCTCAAGCATTCCTCGCTGCGACAGATCTTGAATCAACGCGGAATAACCTTGATCATACATCGGGGCAACTTGTTGTTTCATACCCTCGATCGATGTAAATGGTTTGCTACCATGAATATCCCAGCTCACGTCATCAAACACCGTCAAGAACGTATTGACCGTAACGAATCGCACTCCCGCCTCAATTAATCGCCTCGCAAGCAAACAACACTGCCCGAACCGATTCATTCCGTACCGCTCGCGAACCTCAACGGGCTCTTTGCTCAAATCAAACGCATCTCGGGCTTGAGTACTGGTCATCAACCGATAAGCGGACTGAAAGTTCTCGTCCATGATGCGAGCCGACTCGCTGGCTTCAAATTTCTTCATCGTGCTTTCGACCACTTCTCGCATCCGCCGACGCCGATCTATTCGCGCTGTGCCAATCGTTTCAGGAGGGATCAAGTCCGGCACTTTGAAGTCAGGCTTAGACGGATCTGCCATAAGCGCGAAAGGATCTTGCGATTTTCCAAGAAATCCGCCAGCCTGTCCGTTCGGTAAATTTCCACCCCCTCGCCCCATCGTCTCAGGCAGAACGATATGAGGCGGTAAATCATTTCGTCGTCCTAATAAATAGCTCGCAGCTGACCCCACGTGTGGTGTGTTGACACCACCCGAAAATTGACGGCCGGTTTGCATGATCTGCCAACCTGCATCGTGCACGGCTGCTCCGCGATGAAAACAAGATCGAACTAACGAAAACTTATCCGCCAGCTTGGCATGTTCTGGAAACAATTCAGAAATTTGAATACCAGGTGCGGATGTTGGGATCGGCTTGAACGGACCTCGAATTTCAACCGGTGCATCAGGCTTCATGTCAAATGTGTCTAATTGACTGGGAGCACCCAGATTGAAAATCATGATGACAGAGCGTTTACTTTTATTCGCCGCAATCTGGCCAGAATCTTCAGCGGCCAACAATTGAGGGAGCCCTAAACCAATAGCACCAAGGGCTCCAATTTGCAAAAAATCTCGTCGCACGACTCCATTGCAGGTATGTGCGGAACCTTTTCCAATGAAAGACAACATGGTCGTTGAGAGGGTTAGATGGTAGGAATAGACCAATGCAACCAACTCGACTGGCATTTGCCAATCGAATTGTTATCAGTCCATCATACTCGATTTTGCGTCGGGATTTGCACTCGCGAGGAGAATTCCCAGCTTGACTTACGCTTCTGTCGATGCGGCGACATATGACGCTGCCTTGTCACTAATATCCTTACGACACCACGCTCCGGGCCAACGTATAGCTTTAACCGCCGTGTAAGCATTTAGTTTTGCATTGGCCAAGCTAGACCCCAGCGCTGTAACCCCAAGGACCCGTCCACCATTGGTTAGGACTTTACCGTTAACCAATTTTGTTCCAGCGTGGAACACTTTGACGTCTTCGATTCCGGCGGCTTCTTCGAGCCCGGTGATTTCCTTACCGTTCTCATGTTCGCCTGGGTAACCTTGGCTGGCCATAACAACGCATATTGCAGGTCTCGGATCCCAAACAGGCGGCTCGATTTCATCGAGCTTTCCATCCACGGTTGCTTCCAATATGTCGAGCAAATCGCTTTTGAGACGCATCAAAATGGGCTGGCACTCCGGGTCGCCGAATCGCACGTTGTATTCGAGAACCTTTGGGCCGACTTGCGTTAACATCAAGCCTGCATAAAGTACCCCTTTGAATGGTTTTCGATTCCGCTTCATGGTGTGGATGGTAGGAACCAAAATTTTGTCTTCGATCGTCTCCATCAACTCATCCGTCACAACAGGGGTCGGCGAATAAGCTCCCATGCCTCCCGTATTGGGACCTTTGTCGCCGTCATAGGCTGCCTTATGGTCTTGCGCGGGCGGCAAAGTCAAAATCGTTTTGCCGTCCGTAATTACCAACACACTTGCCTCAGGCCCTTCGAGTCGATCCTCTATAATGAGCTGCGAGCCCGCTTTTCCGAACTCATTTTTTCTAGCAACACGATCAATTGCTTCAAGTGCATCCGATCTTCGCGAACAAACAATAACCCCCTTGCCACTGGCCAAACCGTCGGCCTTGACCACGACGGGCGCTTTGTCATTTTCGTTAGGATATCGAGCCTTTATGTATCGCATCGCGCTGTCGGCATCACGAAATACTTGGTAGTCAGCCGTTGGCACGTCAGCTTGTCGCAAAGTAAGTTTGCAAAAAGCCTTGCTACCTTCGAGTTGTGCAGCCGCCCGACTTGGTCCAAAGGCACGGATTTTCTCCGCTGCCATCGCATCAACAATTCCGAGGGTCAATGGAACTTCGGGGCCGACGACAACCAAGTCGACTTTTTCTTTCTTTGCAAAAGAAACCAACCCTTTAATATCATCCGCGGCTATGGGCACGTTTTCTGCGTCTAGCGCGGTTCCCGCATTACCTGGCGCCACCCACAATCGCTTAATACGTGGGCTCTGACTAATTTTCCAGGCCAAGGCGTGTTCACGGCCGCCGCTTCCGATGACTAGTACATTCATTCGAGACTAATTTACTTGCTTGTATTTTTGTTTTGGTAATAAGAATTGGACTACGATGCGACTACATCGCAAACGCTTCGGCGTCTTCCTTTGGCGCGACTTGATAACCGTGCGGTTCCATGGAACACCCCGCTCTGCCTTGGCTTAGAGAGCGAATCGCACTCGAATAACCGAACAGTTCTTTCAGAGGTGCTAGTGCCCATACGCTCGTCACCGCTCCTCGCGATTCCGTTCTTTCGATAAGTCCGCGTCGCTGCTGAATGTCACCGACAATCTCCCCAAGGTAATCAGGTGGGGTCGTGATATCCATCTTCATGACAGGTTCGAGCAAAGTTGGTGTGCCCTCTTTGAGTCCTTCATCAAAGGCATCATTAGCGGCGATCTTAAAGGCAATTTCATCCGAGCCCACTTCTGCGATCTCGCCCCCTAAAATGCTTATTCGCATGCCTGTCAAAGGGAAAGAGCCGATGACACCGCCCCCTTCGGCTCGATTGCGTAGTTCCTCAAGTGCAGCTTGTCGCAATCCTTCTGGGAGCATCTGATCCACTGGGGTACGATCAAGAACGATGACTTTGGCAGACCGATCTTCAAGCGGTTCGAAGCGCACCTTGAGTCTTGCAAAGAGTTGTTGGCCATTAACCAGGCGGTTGCATTGCCCTAACACTTCCACCGTGGAACCAATAGTCTCTCGATAACTAACACGAGGCTTGTAGAACTTGACTGCCAGCTTGAAATCGCGGACCAATCGGTTCTTGATCACTTCGAGGTGCAATTCACCCATGCCGCTAATCAGCGTTTGACCTGATTCCGCACTATCGCTGGCATGAAAGGTCGGATCCTGTCGCTTGAGCATGTCGAGCACTTCAGCCAGCTTTTTGCGTTCCGTCGTGTTCTCGGGCTCGATCGCCATCGAAATAACGGACTGCGCGAATTGAATGGACGGCAATTCGATCATGTCCCGGGTGTCACATAGTGTGTCACCGGTGATTGAGTCTTTAGGGCCGATGGCACACGCGATATCACCGCATTCCAGTGCATCGATTTGACCTTGGCGATCTTTCTTCGACGCATGAATCTGCCAAAGCTGCGCAACGTTCTCCTTTTTGTCTCGATTGGGATTAAAGACCCGGGAGTTGGATTCAAGCCTGCCGGAGTAAACGCGGATCCAAAACATATCCCCTGTTTTGGCCGGCAAGATTTTAAAAACAAGACCACAAAACGGCTCTTTTGGATCGGGACTTCTCTGCAACGCTTTATCTTTTTTCTTCGGATCACATCCGACAACAGCAGGCCGATCCAATGGGCAAGGCAAATAGTGGGCAACTCCATCGAGAAGCGGCTGAACCCCAGCACCATGCAATGCTGAGCCGCAAAGGACCGGTTGCAGCTTCATCTCAATACACGCTTTTCGCAACGCTTCACGAATCATGCTGGCTGGGATTTCTTTTTCCTCCATAGCCAATTCCATCATCTCGCCACTGTGCGAGTAAAGCTTCTCCAGCATCTCGTTTCGCCAGCCGAGTGCGTCTTCTACCAATTCTTTTGGAATTTCCTCGACGTTGACCGTGCGTCCAAAGTCTTCCTTACTAAAGGTGAGCATCTTCATGTCGATCAGATCGATTACTGCTCGGAATGGATCGCTCGTGTGCGCGGGGCCTTGACCGACTGGAATTTGAATTGCAACGGGATCGGCTGCCAAACGAGGACCAATCTCCTCTAACACTCTGTAGAAATCAGCCCCTTCGCGATCAAGCTTGTTGATAAAGACGATCCTAGGAACATTGTATTTGTTCGCTTGGCGCCAAACCGTTTCGCTTTGAGCCTCAACTCCTTCGCGTGCTGAAAAGACGACTACGGCTCCATCCAAAACTCGCAAGCAGCGTTCCACCTCAGCGGTAAAGTCAACGTGACCAGGGGTATCGAGCAAGTTAACGGAGCATTCCTTCC
The DNA here is from genome assembly GCA_046344995.1 of Pirellula sp. Lineage (GTDB taxonomy): Bacteria > Planctomycetota > Planctomycetia > Pirellulales > Pirellulaceae > JBKCUI01. The sequence goes on along the minus strand of JBKDKR010000039.1, from coordinate 90,596 downwards.
AACGAAAAGTCACGCATGCCGCAAAAATCGTAATGCCCCGCTGCTGTTCTTCCGGGTCATCGTCCGTCTCGGTTGTCCCGGAATCGACCGCGCCAGCCTTGTGTTTTGTCCCACTCATGTAGAGCATTTGCTCTGTTACGGTGGTTTTCCCCGCGTCGATGTGGGCGATAATTCCAATGTTTCGTATCGATTTTAGATCTCTTGCCATGATGGGGCGAATTTTAGGCGAATCGGCTCAAAATCCTAGTGCATAGTCAGCGCTAAAAGCCAGAAGAGAGGTTAAACCGAGGCCTAAGACCGAACTTGCGGCCAACTCTAGGAGCTGTTTTCTAATCTTCGAAATGTCTCGAAACGCTAGGAAAACGGACTACAAGTCGGATTTACAATGTTCCACGCATGCTTTCCACAATCGCTTGGCGATTCTGCGGAGGTTGATAGCCAAGCCTCGATTTGGCTGACTCGATGTTGAAATAGTGAGCCACCCCCAACTGCTTGGCGACAAATCTTGTCATCGGAGGTTCCGATTGCAGGCGTGCGAAACGATAAACGAATTCCAACGCCGCACCAATTCGATATGCATTTGCCAGCGAAATCGACTTCTTCGGTGGCTGAAGATTGGCAAACGAGAGAATGTCAGTGATCCACTTCCAACATTCCATCGGCTGCCCGTCGGTAATGAAGTAAGGCCGACCGGACGCGTTTGTGTCTCGATCCAGCATACGATTCAACGCCAGAACGTGCGCCTCGGCCGCGGCATCGACATGTACGGTATCGATCAAATTTTTTCCATCGCCGACCCGCATTAAGCGACCTTGTTGGCAACGTTCGATAACCCTCGGAATCAAATGGGGATCTCCTACACCCCAGATCAAATGCGGCCGCAAGGCACATGTAGCCATTCGGCTCGAATCGGCCTGCAATACATTCTTTTCCGCGATAGCTTTGGTTCTCGGATAGTCGCACAACCAAGTGGTTGGGTAAGGGGCCGATTCGTCGAGATTGACTTGGGGTGACCCGTCAAAAGTAACCGATGGCGAACTGGTGTAGACGAACGCTCCGATGGACTGAACGGTAGCCTCGCGAATCAAGTGATCTGTGGCCAAGACATTAGTCTCTTCAAACCACTCTCGCTTCCCCCATACACCGGCCAATGCAGCGGTGTGAATAATCCCAGAAACGCCAGTGCAAACCGCTTTACAACAATCTCTATCCGCGATCGATCCCTTGAAACATTCCACCCCGCGGGATTTCAGTTCTGGATAATCCCCTCGCGCAACCCCACGAACAACGTACCCCTGTTCTGCGAGTTTGCGACAAATAGCACCTCCCAAAAAGCCTCCGTAACCAGTAACTAAGATAATTTTCGACACAGAAATCCCGTTTGACGAACCAAAAAGCGAAGGACCGTGGTTCGCGGTTTCGCGAACCGTGTGTAAAGTATTACGACAATTCAGCAGACCGCCTATGACGCTTCCCACAAAATCGAGATATCCATGTCATCCCCGCAGTCCTCGACAACTCCGACTCAGCCGCTGAGCAAAACGATTATCTGGCTTGTATGTATCGTTGCATCGATTGGCTTTGCATTTGATATTTACGAACTCTTAATGTTACCGTTAATCGTCAAATCCGCTGTACTCAAACTCGGCGGCTTTGCCCCTGGGACTCCTGAATACATTAGCTGGGCTCGCACATTGTTCTTTATACCCGCCCTAACCGGTGGCGTTTTCGGTCTCGTCGGCGGATATCTGACCGATTACTTTGGTCGTCGGAGGGTTCTAACATACAGCATTTTGCTCTACGCATTCGCAGCATGTGCAGCTGGATTTACAACCAACCTTTGGCAATTACTTTTCTGTAGATGCTTGGTTTTCATTGGTGTTTGCGTTGAGTTCGTGGCAGCTGTGGCTTGGCTCGCCGAATTGTTTACCGATCCGAAACAACGTGAAAAGGTTCTTGGTTTCACACAAGCCTTCTCATCGCTGGGCGGCATTATGGTCGCCGGTGCCAATGAACTTTGCGCATACGGAGCAGAAAAGCAGTGGCTACCCGCTATCTATGGTCTACATGAAGCATGGCGATATACGCTCATCTCGGGCGTTGTACCTGCTATCCCTCTTATCATTATTCGCCCCTTCTTGCCAGAATCACCAGCATGGGCGGCAAAACGCAAAGCCGGCACCTTGCGCCGCCCGAGCATCTTGGAATTGTTTAGTCCGAAACTTGCTAAAACCACCATCATTACGACTTTGATGTTTGCTGGATCTTATGGAATCGCATTTGGAGCTATCCAACAGTTACCGCAAATCTTGTCCGCTCCTAAAGGTGGCCACGCGAAAATCGATGCAGTGGCTGCAGAGGCTGTTGCAGCAGCAAAAGCATCGGGTAAGGAACTGAACGAAGGACAGGTCAAAGCAATGGCCGCCAACACGAAAGATCGTGAAACAGCAAAGGTTTCACAAATGCAGGAATGGGGCGGATTGGTTGGGCGTGTGATATTTGCCTTTATCGCATTAATGGCGATCTCACGACGAAATCTATTCCGACTGTTTAACTGGCCAGCCTTGCTCGTGGTCCCGTTTTACTTTTGGTGGGTCTCACAGAACCTGGAATCCGATTCTTTAACCATGGTCAAGCTCGGTATTTTCCTCTGCGGAGCATTAGTCGTCGCGCAGTTTAGTTTCTGGGGTAACTATATCCCATTGGTTTTCCCGGTTCACTTGAGAGGCACCGGCGAAAGCTTCGCCGCCAACATAGGTGGGCGAGTGATTGGTACGTTCGCTGCCTGGTTAACATTGACCCTCTCTGCATCGACGCCACCTAGCCCCGCCAAAATTGCAATTGTGGGTGCGTGTGTCGCAGGTGCATATGCGCTGGTAGCAGCCGTTTTGAGCTTTATGCTACCGGAACCTGTTGAATCGGAAGAGTAATCCAGCATGAGCGTACTTGTCGAAGGGCTTTTTAGAAAGCTGGAGACATCTCGTTCGCTAGATCAACTTCTAAACGAACCGATGCAACGATGGCGGCGTGAGATAGGCGACGCTTGCCTGGTTTTACTCCAAGGCGCAAAAGGTGCTTGGAAAAAGATTTTGCACATCGGAGACTCCCGTCCCGAACCTCCGGACTGGAACTGCGCGACCGAATGCCTCGACTCGCAAAAAATGATCGAAAGATCAATCTGGACCTATGTTCACATTCCGAGCCAATCGCATGTGGATCTAGTTCTCTGTATATCCCATGCGTCCCAGACGGGAGCAGCCAGTTCTCAACAGACTTTCCTCGAAGGCCTTGAGCAGCTTGCTTATTCCATCGATTTGTGGCAGCGATTGCAACAAAAATCGAGAGACGTTATTCGTCTGAACCAGATCTTAAGCGTTGCTGCCGACTGGCACTCTCATCAAGATCTGGACCGACTTTTACAGGATATTGCGCAAGCCGCAACCAGGCTTCTTAAGTGCGATAGAGCCAGTATTTTCCTTTGGGATCGCGCGACACGCGAGCTCGTTGGGCACCCAGCGCTCGGAATCGAAAACAAACCGCTTAGAATTGCTGACGATAAGGGGGTCGCAGGAGCCGTTTTCAAATCGCTCGAACCTCGCCGTTGGGATCGATCGGATCCTCGCGATGAAGTGGATCGTCGAGTCGACACTAGTAGCGGCTATCGAACGGACTCGTTATTGGCAGTCCCGCTTCTCGATCAAAAAGGAAAAGCCATCGGTGTCTTCGAAGTCATCAACCATGCCGATGGAAGATTCGATGCCAATGATCAAGACGAGCTTATTGAACTGGCACGTCATGCCGCTGCAGCCCTTTCGAATACCCAGCAGCGGCAACAACTGGTCGCAGCGCGAGATCGATTGACTCGAGACGCCGCTCAACAAGTGCAACTGATTGGCAGTTCGCCAGAAATGCAACAATTGGCAAGCACGATTGAACGGGTCGGAAATACCGATTTAGCCGTATTAATTTTAGGAGAAAATGGAACAGGCAAAGAAGTTGTTTCACGACAAATCCACTACCAAAGCCCCAGACGATTTGAGCCATTCATAGCCGTCAATTGTGCAGCCATAACCGAGACACTTCTCGAAAGCGAATTATTTGGCCACGAAAAAGGTGCCTTTACCGATGCACACGAAACTCGATCGGGTAAATTCGAACTAGCCTCGGGTGGAACGCTGTTTCTGGATGAAATCGGTGACATGAGTTTGGCTGGCCAAGCGAAACTGCTACGAGTGCTAGAAGAAAAGGTCGTCGTAAGAGTGGGAGGCTCAACGACGATTCCTGTCCATGTCAGGGTTATCGCAGCCACCAATCAGAATCTTGTAGAACTCGTCCGACAAAAGCGTTTCCGCGAGGACCTCTACTTCCGGCTCACCGTGGTCACGATTCATTTGCCTTCGCTTCGAAATCGCGGACGCGACGCCCTCGAACTTGCCGACTTTTTCATGACCCTGTTTTGCGACAAGATCGGCAGAAAAAAGCCTACTTGGAGCGACGCTGCAGAAAAGAGATTACTTGCTCACAATTGGCCAGGAAATGTTCGAGAACTTCGCAATATTGTGGAGCGGATCGCTTATTTGAGCTCCGGGGACGTCATCGAAGATAATCATATCGATTTTGTTCGATCTCCTCGCTCACATGAGACTATCGAATCGGCGGGCCTGGATCTTAACAAAAGCTTGGCCGACGCCACCTCCGATTTTCAGGCTAGATACATAGAAGAACAGATCAAGGCCTGTAATCGCAACATATCGATGGCAGCATTAAAGATGGGTCTACAACGCACCAACCTCTACAGAAAAATGAAACAGCTAGGAATGAAGCCAGACGAATCAATGTAACGCTCGGCTTGCCAGCTGTTAGTTTATCGATTCGAAAAGAGGATTGACGAGGGCTAGAATTCCGTTAGGCTCCCACACATCATTTCTCAGATCACCTTAACGTCTTTTTCGAAAGGACTTAACTATTATGGCACGAACTGGCGCAGTTACCTTTAAGGGAACCCCAATGACTTTGGTAGGAGAAGAATTGAAGGTAGGGGCTAAGCTACCTGACTTCACGATTCACTACTTTGAGGGTGGACTCAAGACGATTAAGCCAGCTGATTTGCTCGGCAAACCGACCATTATTAGCGTGGTTCCATCGCTAGACACTGGCATCTGCCAAATCCAAACTAAAAAGTTCAACAGTGAACTAGCGGGTATGGGGGACAAGATCAATGCTGTCACCGTAAGCCGCGATTTACCATTCGCCATGAATCGCTTCTGCGGAGCAGAAGAAATCAAATCGATGAAGGTTGGTAGCGATTATCAAAGCGGTGAGTTCGGCAACAAGCTTGGCTTAATGATCGACGAACTCAAGCTCCTAGCGAGAGCTGTCATTGTTCTCGATGCCGCTGGTAGTGTTGTTTACACAGAAATCGTTCCAGAAGTTGCACAAGAGCCAAATTACGAACCTGCCATCGCAGCCCTCAAGGGCTTGGTCGGCTAATCGCTTAACAGCTTAGACTTATCGTTTAACCGCGCGGGCGTTTCGTTTAACCGCGCGGGCATCGCCCCGCGCTAAGCGTTCACAAGTCAGGGAACAATACTATCGACAGTGCTGCCCCCTGACTTGCTCGATGAGAACTGGTTTAGAACGCCAGCGCAGCCCGATGGGCATGCGGTTAAACGAAAACACCACCCTGCTCTTTCATCTCAACCGTTTCGTTCCCCCTCCTCCCATGCACCCTATTCGAGCCTTTCGCATTCGTTCCGTTGTGGAAGAGATCGAGGGTTGGGGTACCTTTCAAACCGTCCTCTGGCACGACAGCATTGATTCCACCAATCGATTCGCCCGGGATGCGGTACGAGACGGATCGATCACACATCCGTCATTGATAGTTGCGACTCAACAAACATCCGGTGTTGGTCGTAGCGGCAACAAATGGTTTTCACCTGACGGTTGTTTGATGTTCACCTTGGTCGTCCCCATGCGAGCCGATGAACATCTACTTCCCTTGAAAACAGGCATCACCATTGCCAAGGCGATTGAGCCACTAGTGAGAGTCCCACCCAAGGTTAAATGGCCCAACGATGTTTACCTAGCGGACCGTAAACTAGGTGGCATACTCATCGAGGTTATCACCATGGAGTGCCCCGTGGCCATCATTGGAGTGGGGCTCAATTGCCAAGTTGATTTCTCAGGGGCCACGAGTGACGTTCGCGAGCGAGCAGTAAGCTTGCATGAGCTCGCCAAACTTGATGATCTAGAAGAGTATTCCCCCGAATCGGTATTGGTTCGCATCCTCAAGCAGTGGGACAACTTGTCGCGAAACACGACAACAGAGTTCGAGTCATTTCAAAACGAATGGTCCGAATATAGTTTGTTAGATGGCCGAAAGGTTTGTATTGAGACAGGCGGCAAGCGGATAGAGGGCATATGTGACGGCATATCACCAGACGGTTCGCTTCGCATGATTGATACCGACGCTCACACTCAAACCATCATTGCCGGAACGATCCTCTGGTTTTCGTAACGGACGCTATAGGCCGGCTTTGCGAAGTTACGGCAGGGATCGCTCTGTTTCGGGCCAAAAACGACAAGTCAATGATTTCCCGGCGTGCCGCCGTAACTGCGTTTCTTTGAGACTTGTTACGGCCTACATGTTGTTACGGCCTACGTTAGAATCGAGGATTGGTACGCTACTGAGCTACGATGATAGAGTTTGTGACAGGGAAAGTTACGCCCCGCTTCTCGGCCAGCAACCGTAAGGCGACTTCGAAGTAGGGGTAGGGGATCTTTGGGTTACGTTTGCGAGCCCAAACGAAGATAACATTGACCATCGCTCGCGGTATCTCTTTGGATTCCACTTTCGCAATCACGGAGTCAATAAACTGAACTTGTCCCGGCAGATTAGTTCGAAGCCCAAACACCAGCTGCGACCGAAGGTCTACGATATCGACCGTCAACATCCGTTCGGCTTCGTTGATGTCGAACGAGTCTTGCGATTTTGCATAGCTCGGCATGGATACCAAAACCGCAATCGCTACCGTTAAGCTAGCGAAGCGTGCCACAGCCCCAGACAATCGATTGCTACTGCGATGAATCAAGCTTGGGTTTGTCATGGCCGCGACCTTTTCTTGGGTAAAGAAACAACTTTGTGGCGGAGGCTACCGATGATTGGTTAGCTAACACAAGAGAATTTGGGTAGAATACGGAGGGTACACTATGATGAACCAGGAAAATCCCACAGATAAACCCGAGTCTTTGAACACTTACGACGGCTGGCCCGATTCCGGAAGGTTGGCTGGGATCGACTTTGGTACAGTCCGAATTGGTATCGCGACTTGCGATCCCAGTAGGACTTGGACTAGCCCATTTGAAACCTACACGAGACGATCTCAAGAGTTAGACAGCAAGTACTTTGTCAAGCTGGCTAAAGAAAACAGCATCGGCGGCTGGGTCATAGGACTTCCAATCCATTGCGATGGCAAGGAAAGCATGAAATCCAAAGAAGCTCGGCAGTTCGCTAAATGGCTTAGCGAAGAGACTGAACTTCCAGCACGATTCGTGGACGAACGGTTCACAACCGCCCAAGCTAATCGCATGTTACGAGACGCTGAGTTAACCCACAAGAAACGCAAAAAACAAGTCGACAAAATCGCGGCCCTCTTGATCCTAGAAACGTATCTGGAATCATCCAAGCAACCATACTTCCAACCCCTTCCCTTGGAGGACTGATGTCGAACCGAGACCGTATTCATCGCCGTAGAGAGAACGGAAAAAGCTACGGAGCTTTATTCGCGTTGATAACCATGGCATTTTCCATGATGTCATTTGGAACCATCTCCACCACGGCTATAGCTCAACGCGAAGCCGACGCGGAAAAAGAAACGCCTCCCAAACCGTTAACGACCTATATGGGTCGACGCATTGCGTTAACCATGAGCTATCACGGGATCCCGTGGCTAAACCGATCAGAGCGAATTGATGAAGAACGCCCGGCAGAATTGCTGGAGCAGTTAAAGCTCAAGGACGGTATGGTCGTCTGCGACATGGGATGTGGGGATGGCTATCACGCGTTTCAAATGGCCCCAATGGTTGGTCCGTCTGGAAAAGTTGTCGCTGTTGACATTCAACCTGAAATGCTGCAGGAACTTTCTCGCAAGATGAAGCAAACGGAAATCCACAATATTGATACAGTACTCGGAGAATTGTGGGATCCAAAACTTGACGCCGAATCGGTTGATTTACTTCTCATGGTAGATGTATACCACGAGTTTGCTTACCCAGTGCAAATGCTTAGCGCCATTCGTAAGAGCTTGAAAAAAGATGGCTTGGTCGCATTAGTAGAATTTCGCGCAGAGGATCCAACGGTCCCCATTAAACCCGAACACAAAATGTCTAAAGCCCAAGCCAAAAAAGAGTTTAAGAAGAATGGCTTTAAACTGGTTCGCGAATACGAAAAACTGCCATGGCAACACGTTATGTTTTTCGCTCGTGATGAGTCTTACGCGGAAGCAGGCGAAGAGCCCAAGAACTAGATCATTACTATGGTTTGTTTTACTAGCAGCATACTTAAAGGCGCGATCAATTGCCTCGCTCTGACCGTCTTGGGAGTACTGTTCCTATTAATTCAGACCAATGCACACGCGCAAGATGAATCGCAACAACTCTTGAGATTCGAGTACAACCGGCCGATAATGGGGACCGAGCTCAAAGTAACTCTATACGCCCAGAACGAATTTCAAGCCACGCTCGCCATCAATGCCATTCTGGAAGAGCTTGAGCAGCGTGCCAAACCGATAAACAACTATACACCTAACAGTGAAGTTTCAAGGCTTGCGAACTCAGAACCAAGTAAAAGCCGGATACTCAGCGTTGAGCTCGGTGAAGTGTTAAGTGAATCGAAACGTTGGCATGAGTTAAGTGACGGCGCTTTCGATGTAACAGCCGGGGCAACAATTGAACTCTGGAACAAAGCCCGTAAGCAAAAATTGCTACCCTCAAACGACGAGATATCAAATGCGCAGAAGAACTCTGGCTGGGATCACCTGAAACTTGCTTCGAAGAGCGATTCGCAAACTACGCTTACGATCGATACCAAGGAGCTTCGAATTAACGTATCAGGAATCGCGACCGGTTACTTGATCGATCACGCCATGACGGTACTTAAACAACAAGGAATCGAATCAGCGCTGATTGATATCGGTGGCGATATAATCGTAAGCAATCCACCGCCTAGTTCTGAGGGATGGAAGGTCGACATTGCAGGTTTAAACCTATCGGATCCGATTCAGAGCAAAATCATGATAAGAGATCAGGCAGTAACGACTAGCGGCGATTTAAATCAATTCACCGAAATTGATGGCGTTCGTTATAGCCATATCATAGATCCGGCAACTGGTAGCCCGATCCCGCGCCGGGTTAGCGCTACGGTAGTGGCCAAGCGAGCAATCGATGCAGACGCCGCCGCAACTGCTATCGCCGTCCTAGGAATTCAAAGGGCAAAAACGTTACTAATCAAGATGCCCATAGACTCCGTAATAATTTTAGAACAAGACGTCATCGAAACGGAAGAATCGATTTCCCCAATTCGAAGGCTTGATTGGACCAGAACTCTCCGGTGAGTTCTGTACGCGTCACTTGCCGTTGTGCTCAGAAGAAACTCTAGCTGTAATTTTCGCCGTAAACTCTCGTAGATGGATTCTCTTGGTTGCGAGCGCAGTCAATACAGGTTACTGCGTAGGGGACCGCCTGCAGTCTGGCTATCGGAATCGGTTTACCACAAACGTCGCAATCGCCGTAAGCCCCATCCTTGATGCGATTCAAGGCTTCTTCGATTTGCGAAAGCTCTCGACTCTCTACCTCGATCAGCTGGCTAGATATCTCATCTTGTGCGGTATCCATGGCAGCATCCATTACATCTCCTCCCTCTTGGTGGAGTGTTTGAAGCATACTCAGGTCACCGTCTAATGCTCTTTTCAACGCCTCACGCCGTAGAAGCAGAACATCACGCAGTTTATCTAACGCTTCCTTCCTCGCCATAAACTTTGACCTTGTGCCTTTCCTTTTATCAAATGGGAAATGCCCTCGCATGGGGGGCGTCTTTGGTTGAACTATAGTACGAAAGACGTCTGGAGGAGTTCGAAATTACAACCTGACCAGCTCGAAATAAGCACAACTAATGCACCTGGCCAACAACAAACACCTAAAGACTTTCAAGAAAAGGACTTGCGTCTCAATTAGGCAGACTGAACAAATTGCCGAAGGTCGCTTAATTGGAAATAAATGGAGAATTCTGGTTGGACAGTTTTGAAAATGCCATCAACGGGATGCAAAAAAGATCTCGTGCGCCCAACTTTTTATCAAGTGCCCGAGGTGTAGGCGGTCGATACCCCTCTCGTATGTACCCATATTTCGAGTAATCCAGCCGGACTCCCATGCTGACTTCGCAAAACAACAGTCGAACCGCAACGGCACCCATTGCTTCCGACACCCTGGGTGAGGTGCGTTGGTACGACGAATCGACGGACCAATCCGGAGAGGTTTCGATAAACGTGCCTCAGTGCACCATTGGATCTAATACAGGATGCACCATATGTTTGCCTTCGAGCGGTGTGGCAGATATCCATGCGACATTGGTTTTTGGTAAACGGTTTATTTTACTCAAGGCCCCCTATCCAACTCAGCTTGCGGGCCGACAAGTTAGAGAATCCTTGATCGATAGATTTACGGAGCTGACGGTTGGTTCCGTTCACATCGAGGTGGTGCCGAGGCATGAGATAGGTAAACGAACAAAAAGACCTCGAGTGATAAGGTCACTGGAATTGGCCGAACACGCAAGCTTGTTGTCCTCCGGCGAGCCATCCTTAAAAAAGGACTCGTCCATCCACGAGATCGAGACAGGCAATTACGACCTGAACGTAATTCTTCGAAATACGGCAACCCTAGATAACGCAATTAGTCGTACAGACGTTGATGATTTCAACCTAACTAACGAACAAAAAATTCTTGCGGATGAGCGGCTCGTCGCTCTAGAAACAACTCTGGGCAAATTGCAGTCCGCGGTTGAAATCATTCAATCCCAGAGCCAGGAACCTGTTCAGCCCGCTCCTGTTGACTTGTCGCAACAGTTAGCAGCAATGGGAAAATCTGTCGCCGAAGATCTTGAGCAACGTCTAGCCAACAGGCTTGATTCGCAAGCGGCATCTCAGGCAACACTGGTAAGTCAGATTCGCGACGAAGCGCTGCGACCGATAGAGTCAACCCTAGAAGGTTTGCTTGTGAAGCTGGACGATTTATCGAGCCAACAACTTCAAACGTCAGACAAGCTCGAGGCGTTGGCAGCATCGACAGATTTTCGATTAGCAGAGTGGAATCAGTGGCGAGAAAGCCTTCGCCATCCAGCCGAGCAAGACTATGGGACTCAACAACAGTTACCACAATCAACGGTCCTAAATGCGTTTGAGCATTTGGATTCTGAGTTACAGTCACCGCTGACACCGAGTTATAACAGCGATTACCTTTCTCAGGATTATGCAAGGCAAGATTTCTTAACGGACGACAAAGAGTTTCCAAGCTACCCCGAACTCGGCCAACAAAACCCAACACCAAAGTATCCTGATGTCCAATCATACGGACAGATTAGGTTAGGTGGTTCCACTGAATTTGCAGGGAAGTATTCCGTTGAGAATAACTCTTTCGAAAACGAATTCGAGCAGGGTTCGGAATTGCCATCAAGTGAGCCAACATCCTGGGGCGAGCCTTCAACAAACACATTATCAGATTGGGTTGCGACACAGGAGGAAAATCTTTCTGCACCTCCTAGCCATCCAGAGATTGTCGAGGATGTCGCACCATCCTTTGAAGAACAGCCTCTGAGCAATAGCCACACTTCGGATGACCAAGATTCTTATTCATCAGAATTCGGCAGTTTTGAACGGGTCGTTTCAGAAGAGGCTGGCTACGACGACTATCGGGACGAATCGCCGTTGGCAGCATATCTAAAGTCATCTTCAACAGAGCTAACTGATCAAAAATCTGGTGAAACACCAAACATTTACTCTGCGAACTTAGATTCCTATCTAGCAACTCCCGAGCAGAGAGAGGAATCCGCGTACGGTCCATCTTTCTTTCAGCAGACACCCTACTCGAGTCCAGATGAGTCTTATGCAGCCGTAGATGAGAGTGCCGCAAGTGAAATACTGCGTGAGCCAGCCGACGAACTGTCCATAAGATTGAGGCAGATGCTTGCCGAAATCAAAGCAGAGGATGAACAGTCGGATAGTATTGCCGAATCTGATTTGTACCAGCACCGAGAAATTGCTTCCGAAATTGAGGAACCTCTAGACGAAAAGGAGCATGCATCGCCTTCCAGCTGGCTTCGAGACTACGCACCGTCTTACCCGTACGAGGACGAGGATCGCCCCAATGAGATATTCAACGACTTAGATCCATATAGTGATCGAAACCAGTCATCCATGGCGTCACTCGAACCGGATAGCACGACTTCTCTCGACGCACAGCCAGAAATGTCCAGCTTTGACTGGAACAAAGGCAGCCTACTGTCGTCTGAGGCAGTTGCTGACGACTCTTCGCAAATGAAGGATGCTACTGAAGAGCAAGATGAAAATGACGATGATCAATCACCGTTCAATCTAGCTTCTCCAGACGATACAAGCGTAGAAAACGATGGCATTGAACGGGAAGAATCGATCGAAGAGTATATGCAGAAGCTTCTCAAAAGAGTCAAACAAGGGCCTGATGAAGCGGGAATACCACTAGAAGAGTTGACAGTAAAGTCTGCCCCGAGAAGTCGACGCGAGTTCCTTAATCGCACCGCCAAATCTGTTGAACCAGACCTCCCCCCCCAAGAGCCTCTAAACAGCCTGGAACCAATTCCCGAGCCAGCAAGGCGTCCCTCGCCGGCGCAAGTGGACATGAACGCACTTCGCGAACTCGCAAATTCCAACGCTAGACGCGCCATCGCTAGAAGCGAAACCAAGCGCGCCAACACCAATATCTTGATCAAAGTGGCGATTACATCGTTCGCCATTGCTGCGGCAGCATTGATTTTGCTGCTGAACGGCTTTAACTTGAAGCCTCCGTTTGCAGGATTCGTTGCCGCCTTGGTTGTTGCTTTACTTTGGGGTACAGATTGCTACAAGCATTTCAAGGAGATCAAGAACTCTAAGGCTGCAAAACAAGATACAATTGCCCCACCCGTTGAGGAAGAAATCACGGTTCGAACCGGGGATGAGGCAGAAAGTGGCTGGCGTCCGTCTCCGATCTAATACTCTTTTAGCTTGAGTGTGCTCAATGAGATGGGGATTTCTAGGGATCGGTCGAGTCACCGATCGTATGGCTTCCGTAATCAACGGAATGCCTGACCATGAGCTAACATTCGCCGCAGGCCGCAACGAAAACAAACTTAAAGGTTGGTCCGAAAAGTACCATCCCGAGCGAACTACGACCAACTTGGTTCAAGCTTGTAATGATTCCGCAATCGATGCAGTTTACGTCGCTTTGCCACCAAATCTACATGCCGAATTCTCGATCATGGCAATGAAGGCAGGCAAGACTGTCCTCTGCGAAAAGCCGTTAGCTTTCTCCCATGAAGAGTCTCTCGCGATTTTGAAATGTTCCGGCCAAACTGGCATCCCCTGTTACCATGCCACATCGTTTCCAGCCCATCCTCGAAGCACCAGGATGCGTGAAATCATCCGCGCAGGCACACTTGGGGACCTTCGACGAATAACCATCGCTTGCAGCGCCTCTCACATTCTCACTCGTGGTAATGATCACCGATTGAGTCCGGAACTAGGTGGTGGTTGTTTGCTGGACCTAGGTTGGTATTGTGTATACGCCACGCTTTGGTTCACGGGCTTGAGACCCATTAAAATTTCCGCGTTTGGAACGAGATTGCAATCCAGTGGAATATGGACCAGTGCGCAAGCCTTAGTTCAACTCGAGGGCGGAGCCGTGGCACACTGGGACTGCGGGTTTGACGCGGCGGGAAGAAAATGGATCGAGTTCGCCGGAAGCGAAGCTTCCATGATTTGCGATGATTTCCTAAGGCCATGGGATACTCAGAAGCCGAGGTTCTGGATTCATGGTCATGATGGCAAAGCCGCCTGCGAAACCGTTGGGGCGGATTCATCACAGGAAACACTTATGCTCGATCGAATCTCTCTGACTCCGGATAAGTACGGAATCGAATCTCTAGAGATGGCAGTAGAAACGCAGAGAATACTGGAACTGTGGGAGCGGCAGTTAGTCGACTGCAGCGATCCGTTTCAGTGATTGGTCGTTACCAGCAACAAAGATTGTATCGGACTCTTTCAACTTGTAATCGGGGCCTGGCGTCGCAACGATTAAATCGGTGAGTATGTCATGGATCGCTATAATGGTCACATCGTATTTTTGTCTTACGCCAAGCTCCCCTATAGACTTACCGAGCCACTCTTGAGGCACACCCATTTCTTGAATGCTGAAATTAGCCCCTAGGGCGATGTAGTTTCGTAGTGCGTTGCCACTAACTTTGGTTGCCAGAGCTGTCGCAGTATCTCGCTCGGGAAACACCGTTTCCGTCACACCCAGCCGCTCCATAACACGCGCATGATCAGTGGATATAACTTTGACAAAGATCTCTCTAACCTTTAGATCCTGAAGTGCTAATGACGCGAGAATACTAGCGGTAATATCGTCTCCGGTCGAAACGATCGCAGCATCAGCCCCCTCGACTCCCAGTCGCCGAAGAGCTTGCGTATCTGTCGCATCCAACGCCGCTGCGCGTTCGACAATGGGACCAATCCGATCTACTACAGCGGGCTCAACGTCAATTGCGATTACCTCGTGGCCCAAGCTGGAAAGCTTTTGGCAAGCTGCGAATCCGAAATTCCCAAGCCCAATAACAACAAAGCGTTTATATTTTTTTGCCATGTTTCCTAAACGATCCTCTTCTATCCGATCAAAACGTCCTCGGAGGCGAGACGATAATCAGTTCGTTTTACAAATCTCGCTTCAAACGCAGCCACAATCGCCATAGGCCCAACCCGACCAATTATCATCATTAAGATTAGTACAATCTTAGAGCTAGAAGAAAGAGTGGCCGTTACGCCTAGTGAAAGACCGACTGTGTTTATCGCACTAACGCCCTCAAAGGCTCGAACCAGGAACGCTTCTTCAAAAGCGATGACTGGGTCAAAAATGTGTATAAGAAAAATACCAAATAGCGTTAACGAAACCATAATCACAAACATACCAGTCGCTCGTTGAATTGTACGATCAGGTATAGAACGATTCATAAAGTTAACACTCGATTGGCCGGATATCTTAGACCACGCTAGGAGTAGCATTAGAAGAAAGGTCGTAATCTTCATCCCACCCGCAGTTGAACCCGGAGCGCCACCGATAGTCATCAAAATCATGGTCAACAAGCTCGTGGGATCGGAGACTTGAGCGTAGTCGACTGCGTTGAATCCGGCAGTCCGAGGTGTGATGCTAAAAAAAACCGAATGCGAGATTTTGTCTCCCCAAGTCATCGACGCCATCGTCTGATTCCACTCAAAAAGCAAGAACAGAGGACTTGGAAACACCAACAATAGAATTGTTCCTACAAGCACCAATTTTGTGTGCACTGACAGTCGTCTTCGCCTGCGACCTGACGACTTGGCCAGCAAAGAAAGCTCTTCCAACGTGACGAACCCGATTCCGCCAACAAGGATCAAAAGAGAGATGACAATCAATGTTAGAGTAGAGTTCGAATGAGAAATCAGGGAGTCCGTATACGTCGAGAATCCAGCATTACAGAATGCGCTTACCGAATGAAAAATGGCAGGCCAAACAGCATCTAGCCACCCATGTCTTGGTACCCACAACAAATACAACGCAACGGCACCTATCGCTTCACAAAGGAAAGTAAACTTGACTATATCGATTACTAACTTTCGTGTCGGAACGTCAGGTAGCGTCTTTAAATCCCCCTCAATAGCTGTTCCAGCCCTTAGGGATGGCCGGCCTCCGATTGCAGCTATGATCATCGACGCGAAAGTCAACATTCCTAGACCACCCAATTGGATCAGAAACGCAACATACAACTGCCCCCAGAAAGTGAAGTACGTGGCAGTATCGACGACAATGAGTCCAGTAACGCAGATAGCACTAGTCGCCGTAAAAAATGCATCAACGACACCTAACGGCTTATCCGTATACAACCCAGGTAGGAATAGAAACCCAAGAGTACCTAGAAAAATCAACAATACGAACGAACCAACAAACATTTCTGAGGATGTTAATTCCGAGAATGTGCGACGCCCGGCGATACGTGGTAAATCCCATCGTCTCGGTGCAGTAGTTTTTTTGGTTGGCTTCATGAAAGAGAAGGTGTATTCCAGTAAGCTCTCAGCTAGGCGAGTAGCCTTCACCAGTGTTTGATCTTGTTCACCAAACAAGGCCGATGAGTAGAGCCAGAACCAACATCATACTATTCAACTGCACAGCCGTGAAGCGACGATTATCCGCCCTGAATCTGCAGCTAACTACCGATCTCCCCTCCATCCACTCGCTTCACTACTATTGTTGCGGATCTTGGCCTACCCCCAGACGGCCCATCAGGCCAGTTACTGACCTTCTGAGGCGAATTCGGGTCAGAAAGCTCATCGGCTGGCTCCCCTGGATGCTGAATATTGACGAACATCGTCTTACGATCTGGAGTCATCGAATGCCCCGTTATCTCACAGCCTCGGGGTCCTGTTAAAAATCGCCTGGTTTCTCCCGTGATGGGGTTAGCAGCAAGCATCATATTGTGACCGAACTCTTCAAAACCTTTTTTTCCGATCACGCTGCTCGACATGTCCGTCTGAATCCAAAGCACTCCTGTTGTATCAAATTTCAGGCCATCAGGACAAGCAAATATATCACCTTTTGCGTTACCTCGATAAACCGGATCTTCGTGATTGGGATTCCCTCCCATCACGAAAACCTGCCAACGAAATTTCGTTCCCGACGCATCATCTTTCTCTTCTTTCCAACGCACGATATGCCCGTATACGTTTTTCACTCTTGGATTGGCTGCATCCGCGACGTGACGACTCTTATTGTTGGTTAGTGTCACGTACACTTCTCGAGTCTCCGGGTGCACGGCCAACCACTCCGGCCGATCCATGGGAGTAGCGCCGGCAATATCAGCCGCCTCACGCGTCCGAATGCAGATGTCAGCTTCGTCGAATCCCTTGTCATCCATGGCATCCCTCTTACTAGGAATACCATGCTTACCTGGCGCCAACTCTAGCCACTCGCCCGTGCCATCAGCATTAAATCTTGCAGCATACAGTGTCCCATGATCCAGCAATCGATCACGAATCGCTGGCTCAAATGCAGCTGGATCTTTGGGATCCCATGCCTCATTAGAAACAAATTTGTAAACGAACTGGTTCATTTCATCATCGCCCATATAAACGACAACTTTGCCGTTCGACGCAACGGTCAGTTCAGCGTTCTCATGACGAATGCGTCCCAATGCCGTACGCTTGACAGGTCGAGAATCGGGATTCTGAGGATCGATTTCGACAACGTATCCGAAACGCACCGAGTCGTTGTTTGGATTCGCTAAATCGAACCGATCGTACTGCTCCCACCATCGATACCCAGCAACCTTCTTACCATCGATCTCGTAGTAATATCCGAGAGAAGTTAGCCCGTACTTCTTCTGGGCATCTGTTGGTTCAAACGTTGCCGAATTAGTGCCAAATATGCCCTGAAAGTTTTCCTCACATGTGAGATAGGTCCCCCATGGGGTCCGACCTGCCGCGCAGTTATTGACTGTCCCTCGAACTTCTTTTCCGATTTTCTTTGCTGCCGGCCCCGAAATGATCATCGGAGTGTCTGCCGTTATTCGGCGAGCCCTAGCCGACGGGACGACCCGCCAACTCCCTTTCGAATCTTTGTGAACCTCGATGATGGAAACACCGTGAGATGCCATCGATTTGCGAACTTTCTCTAACGGCATCTTATCGGGAGGCAATGGCGAAATACCATCGCTGAAAAGCAAGACTTGGTCGGTGTATTCATGATTGATGGCTAGCAAGCCATGTTGATTGGGGTCCTTGCCCGGGATAGAAAAGAATTCCATCCCATCATGCCCCATGCCGGCTTGTCGTTCTTGATCGTCTGCCGAGTTCGTTGCGTCTGGCTTAAACATAGGTGAAACGCCATCAATCGGATCACCCCAGCGATAAAGCACTTCCGCAATATAGCCTTTCGGTACAACGACATTGTCAGCTAGAGATGTTGGGATACCTTGAAACTGAAAGAGCTCTCTTCCAGTCTGTGGCACATCCGAGGAGAATGACGTTCCCGCTGAAAGCGTCGAATCGCTCGGCAACTCTGCCAAAGCCGCTGTGCAGAATCCACCCGAAAGAACTTTCACAAACGTTCTACGAGAGAAATATTGATCGATCAGATCCCGCATCGGCAAACCGCGGATTGTCGTGAAATTAGAGCATTGAGGCTCCCCTCTCTCCTCAGATTCCTCGCTGACTCTCTGTTCGTTGTTCGCTTGTGCCACAGTGATTCTCAAAACTTTTCCGTTGTTCGAAGAGATTAATAGGTCGCCTGGAATTGACCAACTCTCCTCGACTATACCTGAAAAAGGTTCTTTATTGAGGTAGCTTTTCGCGAAATTCACATTCGATCGGACTTCTCGTGCTAGGGAGTGTCAGAAACTGTTTTCCTGAATTAGAATGGAGATCTTCCTCGGAAAATTACCATCCCTGACACCCTCACCCGACCCTCCCCTATGAACTGTCAGTTTCGGCTATTGGCCAAACGTTCCCTGCTTTGTGCTTCTGTTTCCATGGGTTTAGCGTGGGCTATATCGAGCCAACTCGCTTACCCAGTCGTCGCTAGCCCCGTTGCGAATACCTCCTCCGAGCAAGCCCTGACTCAATCCGGCAAATTTGAGGTAAAACCGGGTGAAAGGATTGCTCTCGTTGGTGGAGCAATGGCCGAACGAATGAACCTGTTCGGCTACTTCGAGACTATGTTGCATACTCGATTCCCAAACAAGAATTTGGTCGTTAGAAACTTCGGGTGGCCAGCTGATGAAGTTGGCAAGCAACAGCGACCAGACAACTACACAACCATTGATGATCCGTTAAAGGTATTCGGCCCAGAACTGTTCGTTTGCTTCTTTGGATTCAATGAGCATTTTGCCGGAGATAGTCCAGAAGCGATTGATGCATTCAAGAACAAATACCGCGCATGGATTAAAGCCAAACAAAATGATTTTGGCAAACCCGACAAACAAGTTCGCTTTGTTTTGGTTAGCCCCACTGCTGTTGAAGACACCAACGATCCGCTTTTGCCTAAAGCGGAACCTAGCAACAAAGTATTGCGTTCCTACGCTAAAGCGGTTCAAGAACTCGCAACGGAACTGAAGCTACCTTTCGTCGATTTATATGCGGCAACCGAAGCCGCATTTGCAAAATCACCTGGCGCACAATTCACACTAAATGGAATTCACCTCGATGCAAAAGGTGACCGCTTGGTGGCAGAACTCCTCGATTCGGCTTTGTTCCCAGCTCCGCATCCAACCGGTGCAAACGCGTCCGATTTCCAACGCATTCGAGAAGCGGTCAACGATAAGTCTTGGTATCACCTCCAGGATTACCGGATGCTCAACGGATGGTATGTCTACGGTGGTCGGCGAACATGGGATACAGAAACGTTCCCGACCGAGTTTCGCAAGATCCGAAAGATGGTAGCTGTACGCGACCAATATGTTTGGGATATGGTTAACGGCAAAGCAGTCCCAGAAAAACCAGATGATTCAGGAACAGGCGAAGTCTTCATTCCAGAAACCATGTTCGGCACACGGGACGAAGGCTTCCGCGAAAAGCGAGAACCCAAGACGCTTGTTTACCCGACCCCAGACGAATCCATCGCTCAGATGAAGGTTCCCGAGGGAATGAAGGTCGAGCTCTTCGCGTCCGAAAAAGAATTCCCAGAACTAGCCAATCCCACGCAAATCGCTTTCGACTCGAAAGGTCGCCTCTGGGTTTCCTGCATGATTAACTATCCGCAGTGGTTACCAGGTGCGTCCAAGCCCGGCGACAAAATCCTCATTTTCGAAGACACGAATAACGATGGAAAAGCGGATGTCTGCAAAACGTTCTACGACAAATTGATCTGCCCAACCGGATTCGAATTTTATCAAGATGGCATCATTGTCACGAATCAACCAAGAATCGTGTTTCTAAGGGACACCAATGGCGATGATGTCGCGGATGAAGAAATTCCTTTGATGGATGGAATCGCGACGGATGACACTCACCATACGATGGGTGCTTTTGAATGGTCCAACGGTGGAAACCTCTACATGCTAGAGGGAGTTGCCATGTCGACAACCCTCGAAACTCCCTACGGTCCATTCCGAAACAATGGCCCTTCCGGCGGCTACGTCTACGACCCGAAATCGCTTCGAATCCACTACTTCCGAACCCCAGGCTATGGTAACCCATGGTGCATGGTCTTTGACCAATGGGGTATGGGAACCGTCGGTGATGGAACAGGTGCCCAACAGCACTGGGAAAGCCCCCTTTCGGGGATCGACGTCCCCCAACGAAAAACTCTTCGGGCTCAATTCGACAACCAAGGCATGAGACCAGCTATCGGTAGCGAATTCTTGCTATCTCGACACCTTCCAGACGAACTCCAGGGATACTTTACCTACGCATGTGTGATCAACATGCACGGTATGCCGTTGTTTGACGTTAAAGATGAAAAAGATGGCGCGGGTTACGCAGGCAAGCGAATTCCTGATCTTCTCGATTCCACCGATAACTTCTTCCGGCCGATCGACCCTCAAATCGGCCCCGATGGAGCTGTTTGGTTTGGTGATTGGTGCAATGCCTTGATCGGTCACATGCAGTATTCGCAACGAGATCCCAATCGTGATCATGAACATGGTCGAATCTATCGACTTGTTAACACGAAGAAACCTCTCCTAAAACCAGTCTTGCAACATGGCAAATCGGTATCCGAGCTGCTCGGACAACTCGAAGAGTACGAACAGCGAACTCGCTATCGCGCTCGCCGTGAACTCCGCAGCCGACCCAAGGCAGAAGTCTACGCCGCTATTGAAAAGTGGATTGCTGATCCAAAGAGCTCGCCCAACAAACTTTGCGAAGCACTCTGGCTCCAAGAAAGCTTCCGTGAACTCGACGCCAAGCTCGTTAACCGTATCTTGGCAACCGACGAATACCGCGCCCGAGCCGCAGCGGTACGTTGCGTATCGAACGAATTTCGACGTTTTGCCGGTGCAAAGGAAGTGTTTGCCAAAGCGATCACCGACCCAGCCCCGCGAGTTCGAGTCGAAGCGGTCCGTGCACTCAGCTTCTTGCAATCTGCTGAAGCTGCCGAAATCGCATTGCGGGTTACAAAACTCCCAATGGATTATTGGATCGAATACACCCTCGAACATACTCTCCAAGCTCTAACCCCTTTCGTGGAAAGAGCTGATCGTGACGGAAAGTTCTTAGTCGATGCAGACCCATCGCTCAAGGAATTCTTCTCAACTTTTAAACTATCCATGGGTCCCGGCGGTCAAGCAGTAAAGCCTCTCAAGGATGCTGAAAACACCGAATTGCCTACCGACGTTCGATTACGAGCCATCAACCAAATCGCTGGCATCGGTGGTGGTAACGAAGGACGAGGCGAAGTCGTCTTTTCACGAGTCTGCTCCGCATGCCACCGCATCGGGGACACGGGCAAAGCTTTTGGTCCTCGCCTAGATGATGTTGGTATTCGCTATTCCAAAGCGGAAATCATTCGCCACACCCTTTGGCCAAACGATACGATCGCCAAAGGTTACGAAACAGTCCAAGTGCTAACGGTCGACGGCGAAGTCTTTAACGGATTCGTTTTGGATGATTCTGAAAAGAGCCTAAAGCTCGGAGTTGCGACTCAAGACGGTAAAGGTAAAGAAGTCGTTATCTCCAAGGAAGACATCGAAACCCGCAAAGAAATGAAAGCTAGCTCGATGCCTGAGGGGCTAGCCAAAACGATTGCACCGAGCGAGTTCCTCGACCTTATGGAATACCTCTCGAAACGCAATCAGCTTTTAACCACCACAGATGGTTGGCTAAAACCTGCTGTCGACAATTCTCCGCTTCGAAGTGTGGGCGATTTGGTGGAGATCTCTCGCGAAGCTGAGATTCTCTATCCGAAAGATTTCCCAGACCACTGGATGGGGCAGTCGAATTTGGTCCTCACAACCATTGGTGCGAATCAACGCGAATTCGCATTCCACTCCCCAGATGGCAACGCCAAGTCACCTGCGATTTTGATCCGATTGGCTGATGCGAGAGCGATCAGCCACATCAAACTGGAAAACCGTCGCAATCCTCAGTTCCACGAACGAGCCAAGAACTTGGCCGTCTGGACTTCCGCTGATGGAGAAAACTGGAAACAAGTTTGGAAGAGCGAATCACCAGCCGCTTCGTACGACATCAAACTGGATGGAAATGAAAAAGCTAAGTATGTAAAGGTTGGTTTGGACGGCAATGGAGTTCTCCATCTCAATCAAATCACCCTTTACGGAACCAAGGATTAGCCCAAAGTATGAAGTCGTATCTGACGATCGCACTTCTCATTCTGTCAAACGTCTTCATGACCTTCGCTTGGTATGGTCATTTAAAGTTTGCAGAGTGGAAGTGGTCGGCCAAGCTCGGCTTGGTATCGATCGTCTTCATTAGTTGGGGAATCGCTTTCTTCGAGTATTGTTTTCAAGTTCCCGCGAACAAAATTGGTTACGCGGGAAACGGCGGCCCATTCAATCTTTGGCAACTCAAGGTTCTTCAAGAAGTGATTACGTTGGTTGTTTTCACAACCTTCACGATCTTGGTGTTCAAGACGGAAACGTTTCGAATGAACCACGCAATCGGTTTCGCCTTCTTAATCCTGGCGGTGTTCTTTATCTTCAGGAAGTAAAGTTGCTATCCCATAGTGACTTGAAACCGCATCACCAACAGGCAGAGGGATGAACCCAAAGCAACTTCAGGTTTCGATTCGCGACTTGCTTAAAGACGACGCAAACCTAGCATTCAATCTGCGTTGTGATCCTCGATTGCGTGGTATGCAATACGCGCCATCGATGCTCGAAACTCCCGAAACCTATTTTGCAGTCATGCAACCTGGGACTGATATACCAACGGTCGGCTTCAAATGCTCTACGGTCTTGGTTGACTCTATTTTCGCAGGACACATCTCGGAGGCATGTTCGACTTCTAAATTTGGAACGCCCGTAATTCAGCTCGGATGGAATCTCGTTCCCGAGCTTTGGGGCAAAGGAATCATGGTCCAAGCGCTCGATGAATTATTCGGCAAGCGATTTGCTGCACGACAAGACATCGAATTCGTAGCTTGTGCATTCTCCAAAAATCAGAGATCTATTCGAGTCATCGAAAAGCTAGGGTTTACCTACGCAAAACTGACGATCTCTGAGTGGCTGTACCACGTTTATCATACGCGGGGCACGAAGCGCGTCCTTAAGTACTGCTTAAGTTATGACTTATGGAATTCTAGAGGTAAGCGAGAATCTGCACTAACAGTCGATGAGGCATCGTGATTGAAGTGCCGATCGCCCGAGGAAAATGGGACATACGAGTTGAGATCGATTGTTACGGCACAATTCAAAATCCTGATATGGCAGAAAATGTTAAACGCAGAGGCTAGGAGATCGCAGAGTGCTGCCAATTAAATCAACTCTGCGTCCTCAGCGTCTCTGCGTTTCCTTTCTTTCTCTTCGCCAAGTCGAGCATCTCGCGTATGCCACTGGCTCTCCAAATGGCAACAGATCAAAAATTGGCAAGAAAATGATGTCGACTCTTCATTTTCTTGCCCCCATCTTCTTGCCTGAATCATTTAGCACCACCAGAGTCTCATTCACCGCCCCACTCTGCAAGTGAGTGGAATGGCTTGCTCCTGTTTGATCTGTCCAAGCCGAACAAAAATCCTGATATGGCAGAAAAATCGAACGCAGAAAAATGAGTCTTCGATCTTTCTGCCCATAGAAGTGGGATCTTCTGGTCAGCCCCCATGATTACTTGAATTGGCTTCGCCAACTTTATCCAACGCTTAGTCAAAAGCGGGTCCTGAAGTATTTGCTTAACTTTTGACTTATGGAATTCTAGAGCTAAGCACGAATCTGCGCGAACAGTCGATGAGGCATCTTGATTGAAGTGCCGATCGCCCGAGGAGAAGCGGACATTCGAGTTGCGATCGATCGTTGAGCGACAATTCAATGGTCCACTCGAAACCACCCAAATAAAGAGACGTCTCCACCACCGGCCTTAGCTCCACACTTCCATTCGAGCTGCGAATGCTTCGCCTGTTGAGCAATCTCGCTTCACAGCGCACCTCGGAACAGGTTGATGCTCCCATGTCGGCGGTTCGAAATCGGACCCAATCCATTCGTTTTTTGGTAAAGAACTCGATTTGGGTCGCATGCAATGAGGAGACAACAGCACCCGTATCCAGTTTAGCGACTACAGCCTCAATTCCCAGTCCAGGGAGGGAAACCGTTTCGCACCAACCCACTAGCAATAGTTCTTCAACCGGTTCGCTACCTGCGGACCAATCAGAGGAACTATGGACAAAGTGAGACATTGGAGACTGAGACTCTCGTGGAGCCAACCTAAACGGCGGAGTTACTTGACGACTGGTTCTCCCAGTGATCGCAATAACTCTATTGTAAATAGACCGGAACTATGTCCGTCAGAAAAAGTGATGTTGTAGGCGTAATTTCCGACCGGCTTCATACCCATAATCGTTAAAGGAACTGTTTCTTCCGCCGTCAAAATGCTGAGAATATTCTTAGGTTTTTCCACCTTTGCCCGTTTTTTCTCGCGGCATGTTGCGCATGGGCAATTGTCCCTTAGTTTGACAAACGGATAACGGAGACGAACACCGTCACTCCATTCCATCTCGAGAGCTCGATCTTCCGTTGCCTTGAGGGATACAGGTTGTGCGTTCATGATTCTTGTTTTTTTGCGACTGGGATTCCGGGTCGAATCGTTTCCGCGAGGAGACGATTCGCTCGGGCGTATGTGCGATAAATCTTGCGGCTATCATACCTTATTGGCACGACACGCGATCAGATTGAATCACATTGCCGTTATCTTACCAGCCCCATTCCGAGAGGATTGCTCCGCCCCAAAAGCGATTCAACTTCCGAGCGATCGATCAGAGGCAAATCTCCGGGTATCGTATACTTGAGTCGTGCGACTGCGGTGCTCCAACGCAAAGAATCAGAGAGCGAAAGCCCTTCGAGCTGCGCATGAAGATAACCAGCCGAAAACGCATCCCCTCCCCCCAAGCGACCGATGGGCTCCACAGGCTCAATTCGTTGCATGCAGATTTCATCTTGAACTCCTGCGATGGCGCCGTGACTGGATAATGTCATTACCGAGTGCCGCCCCTCACGATAAGCCAACAGCTTGGTCATCGCAGATTGGTGATTTTCTCCGCAGTCCATCCCCCAAATCGAGCCAACATCGCGATAAGCCGCAAACAACAAATCACAAGTTCGAAATAGCTCATCGAAGTAGTCTCGAGCTTCGGCGATCGTGCACAACAGTCGTCGGTGATTTACATCAAAAGCAATCTTCCAGCCTGCCTTTCTAGCGAGCGAAACGGCGTGAGCGATGAGCTGTCTTGTCGATTCTCCAAGCGCTAGCGAAATTCCTGTCACCAATAACCACTCGGACCTACCCGAGGAGAACAAGTCGGCAGGCAATTCCTCGGCACGAAGCCTCGCGTAAGCAGAATTTTCGCGATCGTAAATGACTCTACTGCCACGGGGTAATGGACCACTTTCCAAAAAGTAAAGGCCGACCCGGTCGCGATCCGTCCAGACAACGTGTGATACATCAACTCCTTGGGCCCGAATGGCCGAGGCAACAGTCCTGCCCAAAGGATTGTCGGTCAACCGCGACAGCCAGGCAACTTTATGCCCCAGCCGAGCTAACCCAACAGCCGTGTTCGATTCACTACCTCCGACATGAACTTGCATGCTTCCGGCCTGCTCTAATCGATCGTTTCCGTCCGGAGAAAATCGGAGCATCGTCTCCCCCAGAGCCACAACATCATAAGTTTGCATTTGGAATCCCAAGGCCCACATGGATTTTGTAAGTCTGCCGGCCAACAATAAACCGTATTCTTTGCAGATTCGGCAGAAAGTTTTCGAATTGTAGCGGGTTTCTCAGTTTCCGATCGTATCCTCGTTCGTATTCGCGACGATTTGATTTCTATCGATTAAAATGCTAAGCGTCCCCGGCACGCTTCCCTCCCCCCCTATCAATCCCACCATGACCAAACCATACCTCTTCGTACCCGAGATACGCGTTCGTATCACTCACATGATGGGTATCTTTTTGCTCATCGGATCCCTTGGAAAGTCGGCCGACTTTTACTCAGATGTGTATCCAATACTGAAAGCGAATTGCATCGCTTGTCACAACTCTCAGAAATCAGACGGTGGATTGAATCTTGAGAGCTTCGAGGCAACGCAGAAAGGGGGAGACAGCGGCGTAGTCTTTGTCGCTAAATCTATCGCCGATAGCAGTATTGTTCGCCGAATAAAGGGCGAGGAAGAGTTAATGCCACCACAAGGGAACAATGTTGGGGCTCGGCAACTCAATGAATCAGAAATCACCTTGATCCAAAAGTGGATCGAGGAGGGTGCTATCGCTGGCACCAAGATGTCCAGCGGCATTAAGGAATGGAAGCCCCTTCCCGATTCGATCAATCCGATATATGCGATCGACTCATCATTTTTAGGCCAGACCACGGTAGTCGGCCGAGGCAACCAAGCCATAGTCCATGAATGGGCAGCACTTAGTGGCGACGACCGCTTTCAGCTAAACGATGCCGACTTAACGGAGAAATTCAAAAAACCCGCCACGCACCTTGATATAGTTCAGTCGGTAGCGGTATCAAGAGATGGCAATCGAATTGCGACGGGTGGTTATCGTGACGTAAAGATCTGGAAACGTGTATCAGGCGAAACCGATAATATTCTAGCGAAGAAACTACGTGCGAGTACCAAGCTAAGCGTATCCCGAGATGGTACCAGAATAGCCAGAACCACGGATGCCCCGTCTCTAGAGGTATTCGACACTGCGACAGCGCAGCTACTTGTTCGCTGGGACAGCCCCAAACCGATAACGGCGATCTCATGGGACCTTACGGGCCAAAGCCTTTTGGCAACCACTGATCCCGGCGATTTGTTCTTATTAAACGTGGCAAACAATGAACGTCCAACAACTAAGAATCTGTCGGATGAAAAGGCATTTGCGATTAATGCAAAAGTCGTTTCGATAGATCAAGTTAATAGCCAGACAATCTTAGCGATCAACTCTGACTCGAACCTTATCGCATGGAAGATTATCTCAGTCGACGGTGTGCAGCAATCCCTTGAGCTCATCACACAATTAGCTCCGTTCACCAAGGTAAGAGCATTCACAAGACTTACAGACTCTCTAATCGCGATCAGCCAATCGGAACAGAATTCCGTCTTAATCGTCAACGCAAACGACGGTTCAATCGCTCGAACCATAGAAACTCGCCCCCAAATACAGTTGCTTACGCATTCCGATGGCATTCGACTTATGGGGATCGACGATCTTGGAAAAACAAGCTGTTGGAATTCTTCCGATGGAAAACTGCTTTGGGAGAACTTGACGTCAAGACAAACTCGCGTTGTAAAAACGCAAGTCGAAACCGAAGTCGCTCGACAAAAAGCCAAAGTGGATCGTTCCACTAACGCTATACCGGAGTGGGAAAAGAACAAAGCGGCAGAAGAAGCCAACCTGACCAAGGTGACCAAGTCGAGAGATGAAGCCACCGAAGCAGTCAACAAAAAGAACACGGAATTAGCAGAAGTAAAAAATCAGTTGATGGCCTCCGAGTCTGCCGTCGAGGCGGCATCGAAAGCTCTCGAAGAGGCTAAAGTAAAGCTGGAGGCTGCACAAAAGGAAATGGCCGCAAAACGCGAGCAAGTTGCTGCCGTCGAAAAAGCTCGAGCTGAGTTAGAGCAGAAACTGATGGCTTGGAACGGCACGGTTCAATCAGCGACGGAAGCCGTCAACAAGGTTGCCAAATCATTTGCTGACTTCCAAGCTCGGTTAGCCCAACTGAAAGAAGAGCTTACCGTCTTGGAAAAAAAGAAAAGCGATACCGACGCTTCCCCAACTATTTCGAAAGCCATTGGGGGCAGCATAACTCCTAATGCCCGCAGGTTAGTTACTTTGATGGATTCAGGAGAACTAAGAATTGTATGCACCGAAAATGGAGAATCAGAACGTAGCCTTGCCAATGGCATAGCAACTAATTCACAACTGATAACGGATTCTTCAGGGCGACTCTTCCAAGTCGATCAAGAGGGAAGGAGCCGCTGCTGGGAATTGGGATCTCGATGGGAATTGGAACGCACCATTGGCAACTCTGACGACTCTCCATTTAGTGACCGCGTCACCGCTATGACTTTCTCAGAAGACGGGACACGACTCGTCGTTGGGAGCGGTCCACCAAGTCGGTTTGGCGAGCTCAAATTGATTTCTGTTCTGGATGGTACGGTTGTAAAAGACTGGGGCCAAATTCATAGCGACACCATTCTTTGCGTGAAGATTTCTCCCGATGAGGGCACCGTCGCCTCCAGTGGAGCTGATAAGCTGGTAAAGCTGCACGATTTACGAGGGGACGCCAGCACGCGGACCTTGGAGGGACACACCCATCACGTCTTGGGAGTCGCATGGCATGACGACGGCTTTTTGCTAGCTAGTTCTAGTGCTGACAATACGATCAAGATATGGGACGTCGAATCGGGACAAGCCACAAGAACGATAAGCGGTTTTGGAAAAGAAGTGACTGCATTAGCGTTTGCTGGCCGAACCAATCAGCTGGCATCTGCTTCGACCGATCACCAAGTCCGACTGCATGATGTAAGCAACGGCTCGCAGATTAGAGTTTTTTCCGGTGCCAACGATGCGATCTATAGTCTAGCGGTAGTTTCGCCAGCTCAGGTTGACAATAGCAGCTTTTTGATAAGTGGCGGACAACAGGGTGTTCTATGGATGTGGAAGATTTCTGACGGAGCGACCCTTAAACAAATTCCATGATGGTGGAATTGCTATTCCCTCCCAAGGATGCCGACTCTATAAGCTCGTCAGGTGGGAGAAATTACCTAAAGCGGTCATTTCACCTCACCGTTAAAGCTAAAGTATCGATCGCGTAAGGGTCGATACATTCGAAAGGCGTAGTAGTGTAAATCCCTGGACCGGAAACCCAAGGGTAGGAGGGATCGAAAGGAATCGATCAATGGCAGTTCCAACCCATTCAAATATCAAATCAACATCTGTCGAGAATATGGGCGTCCCCGTATTGTTCTCAATCAAGAACGTACAGCCTCTTATTTTGGCGGCAAAACCTGCTGCTGAAGTAAATGCACTTCAAGAAACAGCACCGCCCCAAGCCTCGAACTCGTCGACCAGCGTCAATGCTTCTGTTAGCGTAAGCTCAACAACGCAAAGTGTTGGTGACTTACAACCTAAAGCAAGAAGAACGGGCATGCTCTCCAAAGCGATAGCGACCGGATTTGTTGTGATGCTTGTCGTTGTAGTGATTCGCTTCTCAGTTCCAGGGTCCAAGCCGGCCGGTGATGTTGCGAATACAGGTAAGCCAATTGACAACTTGGTCACAGAGACGACTGTCGCCAGTGTTGTGACTGGTCCGGAATCTAGCAGCCAAAGTACAAACGCAGGAGCTGAAGGCACTCGCGTGTCATCACTTCCAATCAGTCCCGCGACCAGTCCCTCGCTTAATTTGGGACGTTCAGAAAACAATAGTGCGGCTGCATCCTCCAACGTTCCAGTTCTTCCGCCTTTACTTTCGGTTTCAAACGCAAGTGATGCAACGGCGAACAGTTCACCAACTCCGTCCTCAATATCACTTCAACCGCCTGTTGTCTCTCAATTTGCACCTAACAATTCGAATCCAAGCAGCCCTTCTTCAGAATTACAAACACTAGAAATCCCAGCGTCGATACCGATGCCAGATCTTTCTCAACGCGTCGAGTCGACTCCATCCGACGATACCCAGATGACTCAACTGCCCGAGTTCAAGCAGGAGACGCCCGACTCTCAGAACAATCTTAACGTTCTTGAAACGCTCACGCCTGAGCGGTCGCTGGCTGAATTCGAATTGCTATTCCGGAACGCGACCAAAAATCCGCTCATCCCGTATCGTCCCGTTTCTGCGGGTGGGCATCAAACCGTTTCTGGACAAACAACAAGCGTAGGATCATCGACGATTCCTCCGACCGGATTCGCCCCACATAATGGGGCAACTCAGTCATCAACCGCGACCGGACCTGCAGCATACCAACCGCTGACGATTCCTTCAGCTGATGCTATTCCACCTTATGAGATGAACGCTTCGAACCAGTCTTTGAACCGCTACCAGCAGCGGATCAAACAGCCGCCAAAGAATCAGCCATTCGATGCGGCTAATCCCGAGACATCGACAGTTCCCGTGCCCTATCAACCGTTAGTGAACCCGGATACACCACCGGCTAACACAAGCGGAACGAGCTACGGCTATCCTCCAGTTCAGTATAGTCCAGCCCCAAACAGCTCCACTCAAAACACTACGGGTCAGCGTTAATACGACCCGATTACTGCCCATCGCATAGCAAAACACAACGCTATGCTCGTTCAACGTCACCTGTTTGGGATTGTAAATTCAAACGCCCTTCGTAATTGGAAAGTCCGCGTATGAGTAACGAAGTCAATCAAGCCTTTCTTCGAGCATATGTTAAGAACAGGGCCGATCGCGCTTTGCAAGGGACAACCCCAACTGCTCCCGTATCCACCCCGCCTGCAGTTACTTCCTCTGCTGTTCGACGAGATACTCCCAATCAAGGCGATTCAATACGCATTGATAAGGCAATTCAATCGAAGTCAAACTCGTCGGTTCCGCAAAGTCCGGGAAATCCCCGGTCCGTTCCTGCGCCGCACATTACTCAACCCACAACCAAAGAGCGTGCACCTGAATTGAATCGTTCCCTGGCCGAAACATCCCACCAGGAACATCAAGGGGGAGTTTGGTCTCCCATTGGTGTTGAACGAGGAATGAAAGGAACGAATAGATCGAACTCCGCCCCTGCAGTCGTCGTAAATGCTCCTCGACACGATTCCGAATCTAATATTGCGAGGGTCGGATCGCGAACTCTTGCTAGCCAATCTCCTGTTTCGATTCCAACGAAAAGTATTGCGCCAATCGCTTCGGCCAAAGTCTTGGATCTTGGAACGCAAGCCACAGTTGGTAAACGAGAAGTCACAACACCGGCTGCAACAAAGTTACGTATTGATGCGGCGCACAGTCCTCAAAAACGACTATACACCTCCGAGATTGTAGTCAGTCAAAGCTCAGGAGAATCGCTGCAAGTCGCACCAAGCATTGTTGTTAACGACCATCTCCACAGCCTCCGAGAACACACACACACTGGCTCCGTCATGCCCAGTGCGCCGATCATTGCCGGCGCAGGTATCGCAACCCCACGTTCGGATACATACTCCGTAGCAACCAAAACCACGACTGCCGCGGCCACGACCACCAAGACGTCTCCAAAAGGTGCCCCCAAAGGCCCGACGGATCGCGGCAGCTATCATCCTGGTGCCCAAACGAGACCGATGCCTCAACGTGGTGACATTCACTCAGCTGAGAAGAATCTGCCAGAGCCCAAACTAGGGTCGAGCCTCTCGGATCGGAATAACATCGATCAGCACTCGGACAGAATCGCGTCGGAACGCAATTCCGCGTCAGCGAGTTTACCTCTGCCGGTAGCATTTTCACCCAGTTGGGAAGTCGATCGATTTGTGTGGCCAGATGTTCTCAAGCAGATCGAAAATTCAGATATTGCCGCCTTTCAGGCAATTTCGAAACACTTACGATTGGCCAATCAAGATGGACTTAAAGTGATTGCGGTTACCAGCGGCGAACGCGGGGTTGGCCGCAGCACTGTCGCCATGCACTTAGCCCGCTGCGCTTCAGCCTCTGGGCTTAAGGTCGCTCTCATCGACGCAGATGGATTTCATCCAAGCTTGATCGATCAACTCAAACTTGACCTCGAACACGGTTGGCAAGAATGTTTGTTTGAGAACATCCCACTAGAGGAAGTAGCGATAAAGTCGTTAGACGACAACATGACGCTTTTTCCTCTCACGTCCGTAATCCCAACCCAGCAATTGCATGTCAATCTACATCGCATGTCCAAGATTGTTAAACGAATCTCACTGGCCTTCGACATGGTATTCCTGGACTCTAATCGACTCAATCTTGAGCAACGAGACCTTATCGGTATATCCCAAGATCGTGTAATTGATGCTGCGATCGTAGTGACCGACTCTGAACTCAGCATCAAAGAAAAGGTCGACACTGCGGTTTCGATTTTAAATGGAATGGGAATCGCCTCCGTTGGTATCGTACAGAACTTCCACAGTTAACGAGCTATTGTCATGTACGAAAGCCATTGGGGTTTGAAAAGCCTTCCCTTTCTCGCCAAGATTGATTCGGATAGTTATTATCCATCCGAATCACACCAAGCCGCTTCGCTTAAGTTGCATTATGCTATCGAACAGCGTCGCTCAGTTGCGGTGATTTGTGGCGAACCCGGCTTGGGCAAAACGATGCTTCTGGAATCATGCTTAGCTCAACTTCCAGAGCACATAAGTCCGATCGCAAAAGTCGTATTTCCGGCAATGCCCCCAGACCAATTGCTCAGATTTGTTGTGCGACAAATCGGACCGGTAGAAACAAAGACCGAACACGACGTTAGTCTGTCGATCGAGACACTTGAGAGATTTCTTCGCCATAACTTAGCCGAAGGTAATCATGCTGTTATCGCTATCGACGAAGCTCATATGCTGGAGCAGTACGGTTCGCTTGAGCCGCTAAGATTGATACTTAATTTGGCTGGAGACGCCTGCGAAACGGAGTCCCCCTTAACACTGGTTTTAGCCGGCGGAACGACTCTTATTTCTCATATCGCAAAACACTCATCCTTGGAAGATCGCGTTGCAGTGCGTTGCCATTTGGAACGATTTTCTCTCGACGATTCGGTAGCCTACGTGCAGCATCGATTGCGATATTCAGGCTGCAATCGAGAAAACATCTTTTCGGGCAAGGCTTTAGAGCAACTACACTTGCTTACACAAGGCGTTCCGAGACGAATCAATCGACTATGCGATCTGGCGTTAATGATTGGCTTTGCACAAGACCTGAAGAATATTGAAGCTCGAACGATCTTGTCGGCTCACTCAGAGCTATCTTCGCAAAGGCAAGCGGCCTAACTAAGTCCCGCTTAAGCCTCTCGTTTCAACAGCAGTACTTTTTGGTCATTTACTGATCGCCCCATTGCTCTAGCAAGCAAAGCGCATGCTCAGCGGCTTCCAACATCTGGTTCAGCGAGGCATACTCGCGTACCGAATGAATGTTGTACTGGCCGACAGATAGATTGGGTGTCGGAAGCCCCATCGCACTCATCAGTGCGCCGTCCGTTCCGCCTCGAATGATATCCCTTCGACATGTTCGCCCGAGCTTCTTAAAGGCTTGCTCAGCCAAGTCTGCAGCCAAAGGAAAGCCCGACAACACATCCCCCATGTTTCGATACTGCTCCTTGATCTCGACACTCACCTGTATCCCTAGATATTGCTCTTCGATCTTATGAGCTAAATCTCGCAGCATATCTGCATAGGTAGCAAGACGAGAGGTTTGGAAGTCTCGCAAGATTAGATGCACTTCGGAATTCTGGACTCCACCGCTGATGTGATACGGATGCAAAAAGCCTTCACGGTCCGCTGTTGTCTCAGGTGATAAGGTTGCGTGAGGCAAACCAGCCAAGAACGCACCGAGCGCCCTTAACGAGTTAATCATCTTCCCTTTGCCGACCGAGGGATGGGTATTACGACCTTGAAATCGCACGATGGCCATATCAGCCGAAAAAGTTTCGACATCGATCGTCCCTGCTCCGCCCCCATCGAGCGTGTAGCCTACACACGCACTGACTTTGGCGATGTCCAAATGTTTGGTCCCAGCTCCGATTTCTTCATCGCACGTAAAGAGCACTCGCAAAGGTGCCGCATTAGGAATGGGATTTTCTATCAGGGACTGTGCAACTTCCATGATAACGGCGACTCCAGCTTTATCGTCGCCGCCGAGTAGAGTGCTACCATCTGTTGTGATAAGCGTATGGCCAATGAGATCGTTTAACTCCGGCGATTCAGCGGGATCGATCGTAATTCCATTTCCTAAAGAGATCTGCCCGCCAGCGTAGCAGTCTACAACCTCCGGATTGCAACCATCACCGGGCGCTTCAGGCGATGTGTCCACGTGCGCGTTTAGCAATACAGCTCGAGCAGACGAACCTGCGGGATTTACTGTGGCCCAAACCAATCCATGGCAATCGTGCTCTACATCAGTCGCTCCCATTGCGATCAATTCCTCTGCCAGAAGCTTGCCAAGCACAAGCTGGCCTGGAGAACTTGGATATGTTGCCGATTGAGGATCCGCGGCAGATCCCACGCGCACATATCTTAAGAATCGCTCTAGTAAACGATCGCGTTGAATCATTTCCCAATCTCCGCAAGCAGTTCGCTCATCTCAGCTGCGGCATGATGATCGTTTTGTGTTCGTGCCTCTGCAATGCCATCCCGAAGAAAGCTACGAGCATCTTCCAATTGATCAAGTTCCACGAGCTGTTGGGCCGCCATAAAAAATGCCGGCACGTAGCGAGGGGTCGCCTTATAAGCCAGCTCCTTTAACAGATCGATGCTCCTTTGCGTTTCCCCAGACTTGCGATACTCCATCGCTAACGTATACCTCAGAAACGTGTCATTGGGCTCCGTCTCGAGCATAGCGAGAATCTTTTGAAGTCTAGTCATATGGAACTTGACGCAATTCTTAATTTGAAGGTGGGAACAGTAAGTGACAGAAAGCTTTGTGCAGATGCGTCCGATTAGGGGCATTTTCAAAACGGACTCTGCTGCAAACCAACCGGCCAAGATACAGCCGTAAAACGACAAAACCCAGCACATGGCTGGGTTTCGAAGCTCTCGCTGTTCTACGTTTTTCAATAGTTAGATCTGACTAACCTAGTGACCCCGACGGGAGTCGAACCCGTGTTACCGCCGTGAAAGGGCGATGTCCTAGGCCTCTAGACGACGGGGCCAGCTGTTTCGTAACTGCGAGAGGAGAAGTTTACTTAACGTCGATCCACTGTCAATACGAAAGATCTTTTGTCTTGCCAGCAACTTTTCGGTGAAAAATGCCCCACAACTGGAGCCAAACCGTGAAAAAACACCAAAGGCGTTCGAAATGCAGTTTGTTGAAAGATCCACTGCCCTGAAGCCGCGAAAAAGAACGACAAGCGTTCGCGGATAGAAAACGATGAACTAAATCGATGTCATCAAGAGAACTGAACGACTGATCGACCTACTCTTCAGACTTTTCTGGCTCTTGGTTCTCGGTTCTTTGTATAGCGTCGTACACTTCACGACGATGCACTGGAACCTCGCGAGGAGCTTCCACTCCGAGCCTGACTTTGTCGCCACGAATCTCAACCACCACAATGGTGATCTCGTTATTTATGACGATACTCTCGTTCTTCTTTCGAGATAATACTAACATGACTTCCCTTCCTCGAATCCGTGGGCAAAATACCCATCTCCTGTTTCCTGTTGCATACGCGTTAAGACCAGCAGTAATCTCCCCGACTGGAAGGCTGATCCACGATCCGTTATGTTCAACTCTAGGTGCAATGATGTGCGAGTCAAGAAAAAGCGTACAATTCTGTTACGTTTTTTTGCAAATTAGGCCTAGTTATGACAATTTTTCGGCGGCGTTTTCTTTTGGCCACTTTAGAGTCCGCTTAACACTTACTACCCGATAACGCGTGACCTCCGACGAAATTCTGGTTTCTTCCTCTCGCTCGCCACGTCCAAAACGCTGGTATGAATCGTTTTGGGTCGATTTCGTTGGAGTTCTATTGATCTTTTTTCTTTACGCAGGCACACGCGTACCAGAAGTAAACGAAGTTCACTATTGGACAAAAGCAGCACACTTTTGGGATCCCAATTTTGCTGCCGGAGACCTTTTCCTTAATTCAGGCAATGCCCACTGGGCCTTTTACTTTTTCTTTGGTTCGCTGACTCTTTGGCTTCCGCTCGATACTGCCGTTTGGGTAGGCCGCTTTTTTACTTGGTTCGCTATCGCACTTGGCTGGACTGCCATTTGCCACGGAATCATGATTCGCGGGAATTCTCTAACTGCGAAAACGCCGAAAGTCACTGAGCGGTTCTCCCCGATAACCCATCGAACGATCTCATCCACGGTCCTGGCGGCCCTTTGGTTGGTAGGAATGGAATGGGGACTGTGGGCAGGCGAGTGGGTTGTGGGAGGCTGCGAATCCAAGGGGCTCGCCTACGCCTTTCTATTTGCAGGTTTAGCAGCACTTTCGCGATCCAAGCCACTCCTTGGCTGGTTGTTACTCGGTCTAGGCAATTGGTTCCATGTCATCTCAGGTCTATGGGTCAGCGCGACGGCCGTCCTCGCCGTTGTTGTGATAGAAATCGCTTGGAATAAAAGATCTCCGGGTCTTTTGATTCGCGATCACTTACCCGGTCTAATTCTTTGCGGGATCGGATTCGTGGCGGGAGCAACCCCTGCCATCTTGATGGACTTGGATACCCCTCGCGATCAAGCCACCCTGAGTGCGATGGAACAAGTCTACAACCGTCTCGGGCATCACTTGTCTCCCATTAAATTTAGCGAAACACGCTGGAGTGGATTCTCGATTCTCGTCATCGTAACTTTTTCGCTACACCTGATTTTAAGACAAGCTAGCTGGAACGACACAATCGACACAAACCGAGCCTCCGCGATGCACAACAATTGGATTCGCACAGCTCCAAAGCCGTTCCAATTTCTTTTGGTTGTGTGCATCGCGGCCTTTGTTTTTGCGATGATTGGCTTAATTTTTGACCTGATTTTTAGTCACCTTGCACCGAAGTTCGCATCATCAATTTTGCGATTTTATTGGTTCCGCTGGAACGATGTCACGTTACCTCTTTACGCAGCACTCATCTTCTACGCAATTGTTGTCGGAAAATTGCGACTCAACTCTCCATACGAATGCAATACTCGCAAAATTCTAGCTTCGGTTGGACTGGTTCTAGTAATCTCTCTTCTTGTTACTCGCTACAAACGAAACACAGAAACAGACATCCCCGCTGGGGAAAAACAAAGTTTCTCATTGAAATCAGACTCGCTTGAGACAAGGCTAAAACAATACGCGGACTGGCAGGATGTTTGTCGCTGGATCAATGAAAACACTGATGAGTCGGGACTCTGGCTGACTCCACGTCGACAACAAAGTTTTAAATGGCAGACCCGTCGCCCTGAACTGGCAGTCTGGAAAGATATGCCGCAAAACGCACACGCAGTCGTAGAATGGAGCACCCGAATAAATGACGCCTACAAATTCGACAAACTCAAACAATTGCAGCCACTGTCGAACGAAGAATTGGAACGACTAGTGAACAAATACCAGATCCGATATGTCCTGCTCGATCTACGAGTCAACGGACAGACGATCCCAAAAGACAAACAGATTTATCCAACCTCTGCGGAGCCCAACGACTCCTTTGCGGTTCTTCGTTACGAACCCGCCAAACTGGAAGCTTCACCATGAGCAAAAAGAAAAACAAAGCCCCCACTCCCACCAAGTCTCCTGCTGGATCAACCAAACCCAAAGAGACCAAGGCAGCGAGCTTTAAATCGATTAGCGAAAACCGCAAAGCCAAATTCAATTACGAAATTCTGGATTCTCTCGAATGCGGCATGGTCTTGCACGGCAGCGAAGTCAAAAGCCTCCGCAACGGACGCTGCTCCATTGAAGAAGCATACGGAAGAATCAAAGACGGAGAGCTTTGGCTCGTTGGCTGCGAGATCGATGAGTATAAACAAGCGACCTTTTGGAACCATCCCACCAAACGCGTCCGAAAGCTACTTTTACATAAACGGGAAATCAGTCGATTCGCCGGAAGAGCCAAAGAACGTGGCCTAACCCTCATCCCGCTACGCGTATACTTCACGGATCGTGGAATCGCGAAGTGTGTTATTGGATTGTGCAAAGGAAAGCAATCCCACGATAAACGTGAAACTCTCAAGAAAAATGATGCCAAACGCGAAATGCAAAGAGCGATGAAGGGTCGCACCCAAGGAAGATAGGTCCCCAACGAACCGACCGTCAAGCTGGACGTATAGGAACTCATGTTAAACATCACAAAACTAAAGAAGTCGTATCGAGATCCGAGCGGAGAGAGTCTACCGATTCTCGATATCCCTCAGTTTTCAATAGCAGCCGGGGAACAAGTCGTTCTGCGAGGCGAAAGCGGATGCGGTAAAACGACATTGCTTCATATCATCTCAGGGCTTGTCCCCTGTGACTCCGGTTCCATCGTGCTAGACGGAGTGGAACTAACCAAATTCTCAGAAGCGGGACGGGATCGCATACGAGCCGCCAAAATGGGCTACGTCTTCCAAACTTTTAACCTGCTCCCCGCGTTTACTGCCATTGAGAATGTCAAAATCGGAATGAAATTCTCTCGCAAAGGTGTGAGCCACGCTCGCGCAAAAGAACTGCTCGAAAAAGTTGGACTCGGCTCCCGCTTGAACTATCTCCCCAGACAACTCTCAGTGGGGCAACAGCAAAGAGTCGCAGTCGCTCGTGCGTTGGCAAACCAACCTCGTCTCCTCTTGGCGGATGAACCCACTGCTAACGTAGATCCATCAAATCAAACAACCATTATCGAGCTAATCCAAGAGGTCTGCCGTGCCGAACAAGTCGCCATCCTCATCGTGACGCATAGCGACGAGGTTGCCCGCAAGTTTGGCCGTATCGATCGGTTCGAAGTAATCAATAAAGCCTTGTCCCCCCGAGCCAGCACGCCAGCATCCTCGTCAACTCTTACATCGGGAGTCGAGGCCTAAAACCATGAGCTTGATCAGAATCGCAATTCGCAATTTATTCCACCGCCGACTGCCCAGTTTGCTAACCATGATTTCCATGTCGTTGGGAGTCGCCTTGGTCGTACTGGTGTTGACCATCGCTGGCATGATCGAACGAACCTTCGAGCAAACGAGCAACGTCGGATACAATTTGATCATCGGTGCAAAAGGTAGTTCCGTACAGTTAACCTTCAACACTGTGATGTTCTTGAGCGAACCTGTTGAGAACATACCCTATTCTTCCTACATGGAATTTCTTCCAGGCCCAAACGCACGACAAGAACACTTCCAAAAGATCGGTGGGAAACTCGACGAACCAGATCGCAAAGGAAAATACTCCTCTTACACGGGAGGAGGCTTCGCAATCCCTATGTGCATGGGAGATTATGTCGGTCCATTTCGTTGCGTTGGCACTACCCCCGATTACTTTAACTTGCTCAGACACGGTCGAGATGGAGACAAAGAATATGAGTTCGCAGCAGGACGTAACTTCGTCGATTACTCCGAAGAAAATGGATTCTTTGAGGCCGTTATAGGCAGCGAAGTTGCCAATGTCATGAATCTCAAGCTTGGTGATGAAGTCTTTGCGTCACACGGGATGGAAGGGGGCGAGAAACACGACGATGGGTTCCGCATCGTAGGCATTCTTAAACCAACGGGAACACCGAATGATCGCGGAGCCTTCGTGAACATGGAGGGCTTTTACCTTCTCGAAGGACACATCGCACCCGATCGCGATGAAGACGGAATAGAAAAGAAAGGAACGGCGATAGCCCCTGAGCGGGAATCCCGACTTTCCAAAGTTCGCTTACCCGTAGACAAACGTGAAGTCACAGCGGTTCTAATCAAAACGGGTGGATTCGGAGGCGCAGCGGCAATTGGGCTTCAGAAACAAGTCAACAAGTCGACGTACGCGACCGCCGTGTCTCCCATAAGTGTTATTACGCAGCTTTTAGAAACCTTTGTTAAGCCCGTCCGGTTTGGACTCTTCCTCCTAACCAGCTTGGTCTGCATCGTCAGCGCTATCGGAATCTTGGTTAGCATTTACAACAGTATGAGTGAACGCAAACGGGATATCGCTGTAATGCGGTCGTTGGGGGCATCACGAGACCACATAACGATCATCATTCTGCTCGAATCAACAATTATTGCGGTCATGGGTGGATTCGCAGGCTGGTTTGCTGGACACCTCGCTGGCCCGATTAGCAATCTTTGGACGCAGAAAGCCACTGGTACGACCATCGGTTTTCTGGACTCTGCCGCGCCGCAGGAATTATGGCTAGTTCCTGGCATGATAGTCTTAGGTATTTTGGCTGGAGTCATCCCCGCCATTATCGCTTATCGAACTAGCGTGGTAGAATCTCTGTAACGGTGGGTCATTGACCCGCCTCAAGACAATCAGAGCAGTTACATGCTGGAAGAATAGCAGGCGTCGATTCATGGTCAGTGTAGAGCAATACCTCAAGCCCGAATTGGCGTCACAAATCAAGCGACTCGATCTTCGGGCGCAAATGATTGTTAAGGGTTTCTTACAAGGGATGCACTCGAGTCCCTTTCACGGGTTTTCGGTCGAGTTTAGCGAACACCGACTTTACGCACCTGGAGATGACCCCAAGGATATCGATTGGCAAGCGTACGCCAAAACCGAACGCTACTACGTAAAAAAATTCGAGGCGGAAACAAACATCACTGGCTACATCGTTATGGATTTAAGCCAGTCGATGGACTATACCTATCGTCAGAATTTAACAAAGTTCGACTACTGCATCTGCCTTGCTGCGGCGTTGTCTTACCTCATGCTGATGCAGCAAGACCCAGTGGGACTAATCACGTTTGATCAGAAGATCCGAGCAAACCTGACTCCCAAATCACGTCGCAGTCAGTTTGGTGCCATTCTCAGCCAGTTGACAAAACTCAAGGTTGCTGGCCAGACCGAACTGAAAGCACCGCTTTTGCAATTGGCTTCAATGCTAAAGCACAAGTCGCTCATAATGTTGATGAGTGATTTATTGGCGGACATCGACCCCACATTGGAAGCCATTCGAATATTGAAGCACGCAGGACATGATGTCATCGTCTTTCACGTTTTGGACGAGGCAGAGGTTGAGTTCCCGTTCACAGGATTGGTTCAACTCGAGGATCCGGAAACCAAGCAATCGATAAGCGTCAACGCAGACGACATTTGCCAAGAATACAAAGAGAACGTCAAGAAATTCCGTGACGATCTCAAAAAGGGCTTGAGCGAATCAAAAATCGATTACGTTCCTCTCGACACCAGCATGCCCTATGACAAAGCCATCACCGAATACTTAGTTAGCCGACGAAGTCGTTTCTAAAGTCAGCTCTATTCACAGTTAGCAGCCAGTACCCTCGAAAGCTAACCGATCTGGCCACAAATGGGAAGCATTACCAGGATGCGATCCATAGTCGGGTATGCTTC
Source organism: Pirellula sp. (assembly GCA_046344995.1). GTDB lineage: Bacteria > Planctomycetota > Planctomycetia > Pirellulales > Pirellulaceae > JBKCUI01. The sequence continues at coordinate 49,048 of JBKDKR010000039.1, read as the reverse complement.
GCTACTCTGCGGTGGCTTCGTAGAGGGGCAAATGCCGGTAGTAGACTTCGAGTGACAATAGATTCAATGTTGTAACGTATAGCCGTCCACCAAACGCGCCCCAGGCATCCGGGACCGTGCCACCAGGGTCCCATGATCCCACATAATCCCCTGATTCAACTTGCGTTCGAATCAACATGGGATAAAGCGCTCCATACCAACGCTTCCAACTCTCGCCACCCGCATGAAAGATAACTTGCGTTGCATAATACCAATAGTAGGTATCGCGAGACGGAGATTGCCGAGTTCCCTCTGCAGGCAATCGCTCCAGCAACCAAGCGACTCCTTGTTGCATTTGCTCATTATCTCTTTTCCAGCCAGTATATAAGCGAATCAATAACCCAACACTGGTCATCACCGGTGTAGGAATGCGACCATGCTCCGTCGACGGCGTGTTGGCTAACCAGTTGTAACGATACAAATAGGGTGTATCTTTGGCTTGCGAATTCTCAATCCATTTCTGTAGCCCGGCGTAAGTTTCGCGAGGTACCTCAAGACCAGAAAGCTCCGCACTCTTCAGCGCCATCATTACCCAGCCAGTCACACTGGTGTCTGAACCAATGCGAGGAGAGTACCGCCAACCACCTCCGACTGGATCTTGTGATTCAACCAAAAAATCAACAGCCCTTTGTGCCGCTCCTCGTACGGCTTCATCCTGCGTCATACCGTATGCTTCACATAATGCGAGTGTGGCCATCGAGTGACTGTAAAGCCATGCGTTTGCGTTGGAAATGTTGTCAGTGCGCACATACAAGTCGCCGTTAGATTGTTGTTGCTTGATCAACCAACCCAACGCCCCTTTACATACGCTTTCGTATTTGAACTGCTGATGTGTATACCCGGCCCCTTGGAACGAAAGCAGGGCCAAAGCCGTGGCGGCTGTTGGACTGCGCATCCGAACTTGCTCTTCGAAATCTTCTAAGTGCCAAGAACCATCTGGTCTTTGATACTTGGCCAAAAACTGCAAGCCACGTTCGATGGCTAGCTCCGTTTGAGGGCCAAGCGGGCCAAGCTGCGAAGTGGCCTCGCCCTCACGTTCTTCCATGCGCTTTAGCCGCTGCGAAAATGCAGGTGTCGGTATCGGTACGCTGGCAGAGAGGGACTGCGGACCGGTAAGATCCGGTCGTTTAAAGCGATCGGGCGAGAAATCGGAAACCTTCAAATCGGGTAAAGAGGACTCAATGGGACGCATTCCCAAACCTCTTGTCATCAAATCCTCGCGCGGGCCGGCTAACTCCGAAGGTGCAAGAGCTGGAAGATTTATCGATGGATTTCCGCGTGCCGCGATTGCTCCAACCCCGCGTGTTTCCAACCGCTCCGATGTGCTTTTCTCCAATGCGACATCAGCCATCGATGGCGACACCCCGTTCGCAGAAGAACCGCTGGTCGAGGTGTCGCCTATAACGCCTTCCAAAGGAACCGGTGACGATGTGATAGGACCGTTTGATCGAGAGCCAGACGCGACAGCACCACCGAGACGTGCGGACTCCCCGCTCTTTCTAACTTCCTCTGCTCTACCGTCCGATTGCGAATTTCGTCCAGAAAGATAGTCCAATCTTCCATCCATCTTCATTTCGGTTGCGGCTTGAGTTCGCCCTATACCCGTGCTCGGGGTCGTTCGAGGCCTCATTTCTATTTGAGGTCCGACGACCGAGTTAATTGATGACGATTCGTTGGATTGGGAACTCCTGTTGGGTGCTGCCCTCTCTCCTCGATCGACATCATTTCCAAGGCTCGCTAAATTCTTAGACGGATTCGAACCACCTATCGGCTTTTGAAGTTCCGGAACAGGAACAGCAGAGTTCATTCCGGGCGACGTCGAAGGGGAGATAGCTGCTTGGTTAGAAGGCTGCCTCGACAAACGCGATGTGTCTATGTTCTTTTGTTGTTGTTCGTTTAGCGATTTTTCGATTTGTCGGTTTATTTCACTTGGTTGCACCGAAGCTCGAACTTCAGTCATGGAGAAATTTGGGCTGGATTTTATGGTCGCAGCGGGCGTGGACTTGGGAACTTCGATCGAATCTCGCTGGGTCTCTTGTCTGGGGACGTTTTCGAGAGCGGCATCGTTGGCGGCTAAGTCGCCTAGTTCCGACCGATTCATTTGCGGAAGATCAGGAAGGTCGATGCTGTTCTGCGACACATCTTGAATTGTAGAAATCTTGGGTCGATCGAGTTTCTTAGCACTGGAAGCGATTGTTGGCTCCGGAATACTCTCTTGCTTTTTTTCCTCCAGAAATGATCGCTCTGCTATCTTCGTGTCGACAGATACTTTGGAATCGACCATCGTAACCACCGCCGGCAAGTTTTCGCGGGGTGTATTGCTATCTGTTTCCTTCGGTTTCTCTTGAGGCTGCTTGGGGGGCTTTAAGAACTCTCGTTTTGCCGACTCAGCGGACGGCACCGATGCTTGTAGATATCTCGGTGATTGTTTATCGTTCCGAGCGGTTTCGTATTTGACTTGAGGCTGGACACTGTTCCAGAATCCGCCAAACAAAACAACGTTTACAGCTGCGAACGCGAGAATCAAATGGAGCGAAACGCTTAGCAAAAATCCGATTTGTATCGAACGCTCAACTGTTTCATTGGAAAGAACATGGGTGAGCATGGACACGGCGACCAAAACCGTGGGCACCCCTAGAACATAGGTCCACGCATTCTTTAATGGGTCCGAATCTTCAAAGCTCAATAAACGTAGCACCAGAAAGAGCACGAGCCCTCCAAGCAATGCCAAGGCAAGGTCCAGGGGCCATAGTACATTTCCTTTTTTGGTAATCCGTTGTTTGGCTTGACTCGTCATGATTCGGGTTGCGGCTCAGTCGAAATCTTATACGACGGGACTTTGAGTTTGGCACACATGTCCATCAACGTTACCGCCGCTTGTAAGCGAACGTTCTTGTCCCCACGAATTACGACAACTTGTTGAATCGGGTTGTCTGCAACGGCTTGCCGAATGACTCGTTCCACGCCTGCCAAGTCCAATGCGGCGCCCTGTACGATATAGGTTCCCGACTCATCGACGTTGATGACCAGCTCGTTAGGCTCCAAAGTCATCGGCAAGGCATTCGCCGCAGAGGGAAGCTGAACCGGAAGTTCGCGATCTTCTTGTGCAAATCTCGTCGCCACGAGAAAAAAGATCAACAGCAGAAAAACGATATCGATCAACGGCGTTAGATTTAGGGATTCGAGCGCTTTGCTTTTTCGAATATTAATCGTCATCGGAATTCACTGATAGACGGAGACTATCGTCGCAGCTCAGTTGAGCTATCGCACTGTTCATCGAAACAGTATACCAGTTCCTCCAAGCTGCATCTCGCAAATCTACGAATTCACAATCGAAAATCGTCTTGCGAGGATTCGTACACGGGAAGATATCGGTAGTAGACCTCCAAGGTTAGGCAACTCATCGTGGTTGTATATAGCCGACCCTTTTCTAGATTAAATGTATTGCCATCAAAGAACCAACTCCCAGCCATCGGACCGTTCAAAGTTTGCGAGTGTATTAGCATCTCTCGCATGACAGCATTCCAATTCTTCCAGCGGTCGCCACCTACATGAAACATGAACTGCGTAGCATAGTAGTTGTAGTACACGTCGCTTCCGGAAGGGGATTGCTTGGCAATCCAGTCGTTAGCACGTCGTATTGTCGGGTCTGTGACCGAGTATCCGCGAAACAAACGAATCAAATTTCCGATCGACGTCATTGAGGCGGTGGCGGGACCTCCTCGGTACCCAAACTGATATCCATTTGATAACGCTTGGCTTTCTAGAAACTTGTCGCTATCTCGCAATACACTTTGAGGTACAGATAGCTTGGCCGACGATGCGCTTTTCAACGCCATGATTTGCCAGCCTACAATCGACAAATCTCCTGGTCTACGCGGGTGATAATCCCAGCCTCCATCTCGTTTGTACTGCGCGTCCACAATGAAGTTAATCGCCGCTTGGCACGGATCTTTGAGCGATGAGTCCTGGCTCATTTGGTAAGCTTCGGTCAATGCGAGCGTCGCTATCCCGTGCTCGTACATTTGTGACGGTGCCGCCTCGGTTAGCCAATAGCCTTGGGCATTGTAAATTCGCTCAGGATCGCCTCGGTATTTCAAGGCTTGAACCAAGAAGTAAACACCTTTGCGAACCGTTTCGTTGTATTCTCCCTCGGTGAGGGTGTGACCTGCTCCTAAAAAACATAGCAACGAAAGACCTGTTGCTGCGATACGATGGTCATCGAGACCTACGCTTACTTCGGTACAATCGGGGCATTGGGTAAGAGCCATGGTCCAAGAACCATTGCTTTCTTGATTCCGCGCCAGGAATTCAAGAGCTAAATTAACCGCAGCTTCACTTTGGGCTGTTGCTCCATTTTTTGCACCGACTATCTTGCGATTTTCCGGTTTACGTGAGTCAATCGATGTGGATACAAACCCGTTCGCTCCAACCCCATTGGTCGTACCGGCCGACTGTGCGACTTCGCTTATATTGGTTGAGGGAGGAGAAATGTTTCCCTCTGAACTGTCTACCAATGGGACATCCATACTGTCCTGGTAAAGGCTTGTGGTGATCCGATCCGAGCCTAGGCCTGATTTTTCGTCTGATGGAGGAGAGTATTCCACTTCGGGCAAAACCGTGAGCGACGTGTCTTCGCCTGAATTCATCGAAGAAATGATGGATCGCTCACCTCGGCCAGGGAGCACGATGCTGCTGATCGCCAGTATCAGTAGCAGCATCAGGTGAATGGCTGTGCTACACAGCGTCGATATCCACTTCTTTTTGGAGTTTGTTTCAAACACGAGTCGTCCGTTAAGCAGATGCCGATCTGGCGAGTCGATGTGACGTCTAGTAGCGGCGCAGAGTTCAAAACCAGGACATACTAATTTTAGGTTACTGTTACCATCTGGGAATGAGTGATATTTTGTCCTCAACCATTTTCTGGTCGCTCCAAACTGCCCCGATTGCCTATTTTGACCCGTTTTGATGGTTCAATTTGGTCCTTTCTTGCACCTTGGAGCTAGGTCTACCCTGGAAAATCCCCTCATGCGGGGAGTCACGGTCAGGGATATTTGATTAGACTGATGGTTTGACCTTTGATTCATCCCCCCCAGCACTTCTGCTAGTTCATGAGCAATATCTTTACTGTACGCGAATCTTCGTTTCCCCTTTCGATTGCAAAATCCATTCTACAGACCTTTCGATCATGCATCGGACATCTGGTTTCTGCTGTCGCTGTTCCGCTTTGTACGATAGCCCTGTTTTTGGGCGTTGAAAGTGGAGTTGCCTACTCCCAAGGGGATTCACCTGCAAAGGCTGCGCCAACGGAAAAAAAGAAGCCCATTCGGGCACTCTTGATCGCTGGCGGATGTTGCCATGATTACGCCAAGCAACAAGAAGCGATCTGCAAAGGGATCCAATCACGTGCCAACGTACAAGTCGACGTGTACTGGACCGATAATTCAACAACCTCTCCGGTACTGCCCCTCTATCTCAATCTAAACTGGGCTGATGAATACGACATCATCATTCACGATGAGTGCGCAGCCGATATCAAAGATGAGGCGATCATCAATCGCATCGTCCAAGTGCACCAGAAGCTTCCGGCGGTACACTTGCACTGCGCGATGCACAGCTTCCGTCTTGGTAACGACGTCTGGTTCGAACACCTAGGGTTGCAATCATCCGGCCACGGCCCCCAAGAACCTATCGATATCCAATTCACGGATACTAAACATCCGATTGTCGAAACACTTGGCGATTGGACCACGGTCAAAGAAGAGCTGTATAACAACGTTAAGCTATTCGGCGCTCATCCTATTGCTTCTGGTAAACAAGTGGTCAAAAGAAACGGCGAATCCGTCGTCGAAGAAGCGGTCGTCGCATGGGTTAATGAAAAGAGTGGGGCCAAGAGCTTTAGTACTACAATCGGCCACAACACGGAAACAGTACAAGACGATCGGTATCTCGATCTAATCACCCGCGGTTTGCTCTGGGCTTGTGACAAACTTACACCGGAATACCTTGTGCCCTACGAAGGTGAAAATGTCGTCACCTTTATCGATAAGACCAAATTCTCATCGGGTGGCTCCAATGATGTTGGCAAAGCTCCTGAAAACGCGACGCTTGTTAAGGTCACAGCTTCATCGACTCAGTCCGGAAATGCGAACCATCATGTCGTGGATGGTAAAAAAGATACGCGATGGTGTGCCGACGGCCCAAATTTCCCATCCTGGGTTCAACTGGAGTTTCCAAAGCCTATCAGTTTATCCGGAATAGAAATTGACTGGGAGTCTCCGGGCAACACCTATCGTTATCTCGTGGAAGGCTCGAGCGATGGAAAGACTTGGGAGACACTGATTGATCGGAAATCCAATAGCGATAAAAGTGTCGGTAAAGAATCGATTTCCAGTAAACCCAATGTTAAGTATCTGAGAGTCACCGGATTGGGTGCCTCAGCGGGGTGGTGCAGCATTTGGGAAATTCGCATCGATTCCAAGGATGTTCAAAGACTTTGGCCCGCTTCGACCAAAGACGAAGGGTTTGTTCCTCTAACATCGAATGCTTATGAAAAGAGCGGCAATGAGCCACCTCGCATTGAGAAACTGACCAAAGAGGAGGAGCAGGAAATCTTGCGCGATGTCAAGGTCGCGGACGGATTCGAGGCCACCGTATTCGCTGCACCTCCTGCTGTGAATTACCCTGTGTTTGTCGCATCAACCGTGGATGGAACGGTGTTTGTAAGCTCCGACGGCAATGGCTCGTTAGGACGCGATCCTATGCGAGGTCGGGTCGTACGGCTGCGGGATTTGGATCAAGATGGTCGAGCCGATGAAGTCAAGGTGTTTTGTCATGTCGATGCACCGAGAGGATTGGTTTGGGACGGGGACAGATTGTATTTGATGCATCCACCCCATTTAAGTGCGTTTATTGATCACGATGGGGACGGGGTGGCTGATGAACAAAAGGTCTTGGTCAAAAATCTGGCCTTCGGTTACGATAAGCGACCTGCTGATCATACGACCAACGGAGTCAGCCTTGGGCTAGACGGTTGGCTTTACATCGCCGGTGGGGATTTTGGTTTTCTGAATGCCGAGGGATCCGACGGGCGAAAGCTGACTCATCGCGGTGGTGGCGTAATTCGAGTTAGACCGGACGGCACGGGACTCGAAGTTTACTCGACCGGAACTCGCAACATCCTTGAAGTCGCCATCAGCCCCGAGATGGAGTTGTTCGCTCGTGACAACACCAATGACGGCGATGGGTGGGACGTTCGCATGCATCACTTTACAGGCGGAGACGACCACGGATATCCACGTCTTTATAAGAACTTTGCAGACGAGTGCGTGCCACCATTGGCTGATTACGGTGGGGGCTCGGGGTGTGGAGCGGTCTACGTAGACGAACCAGGCTTTGGAACGTGGAATCATTCCCCTTTCACGGCCGATTGGGGAACCGGGGCATTGTACAGGCACACGGTTTCTCCAAGCGGCGCGACCTACCAAGAGACCGAAGCTCCCAAGCCCTTCGTTCAAATGACCCGTCCTACAGATGCTGATGTGGATGGTAATAGCAATCTTTATTGTGCGAGTTGGCGTGGTGCCACATTCAGCTGGGCCGGTCCAGATGTAGGGTACTTGGTGCGTGTTAAGCCTAAGGGTTTCAATCCAGAGAAGCAGATCAACTTCGCTAAAGCAACGACCGAGGAATTGGTAAAGGAGCTTCAATCTAATAGCTATCGACGTCGGCTTGAAGCGACTCGAACTCTGGCTCGGCGTGGTGATTCGCAAGCTAATCAGCTGATCGGCGAGGTTGCAAAACGACGAACCGACCTGCGTAACTTGATCGAAGACCTTCAATCTTCGGGAGACAAATCCGTTTTGATGGCCGCCCTTTCGAACGAAGATGCGTTGGTTGTACATACGGCCGTCCGCGAGATTGCAAACCGAGGGATGGTTGAGGAGTGTCTGCAAACGTTGAATCAACAGAAGCAACCGAGCTTTGGGTTGATTAAAGCGTTGGCAATGATGCACGACTCGCGTGTTGTGGATTCGTTGCTAGCGCGATCCAAGCTGGAGAAAGACGATGAGTCTCAGCGTAGATTGCTTTGGGGGCTCTGTCGACTAGTACACCGAGAGGCAGAGTGGAACGGTGACTCATGGGGAACCCGCCCGGATCATCGAGGCCCCTACTATCAGCCAGTGCAGTGGAGCGAAAGCGAGAAGATTGTTGGATATTTGAACTCGGTGTTTGCTAGTGCCAATCCCGAGCTATCGGCTTATCTAGTTGAGCTGATGAGCAAGAATCGAATTGCGGCAGATCAAGGCCTAGCGATGATGATTAAGAGCAGCAGAAACGATCCTAAGCTACTTGCCAGCACGCTGGCTCAATTAGCGATCACCGCAATTGATGATCCAGACGCGATGGGGCTGCTCGACTTTGCTTCCCAGCGGGATGATTTATCGTTGCGAAGTTTGGGTGATGCGGTTCAAGCGTTATCTAGAAGCAAGGATGCGTCCGCACTGGTGCCATTGCTACGAAGCGTAAGCAAATGGTTGGCTAAGCTGTCGCAACAACAGGGTGTTAACGATGCCAAGGTAACTGTTGATGAGAAGTGGGTCGCAGCGGTTCGTGCGTCCTTCGTGAAATCCGGCGTGTTGGGTGCTCAGATCCATCAGCTGGTTTCCTTAGCTGAGGACAAAAGCTCGCCGCTACATGACGTGGCTATCGTCGGCGTATTGGCGGTTGCCTCCAATGCAAGTTCGAGCCCAGAAACGGCTGCGTTAGCAAGAAAAGCGATCAGTGGAGCATGGACCGATAAGTCTTCTCAAGTTGCATGGATGGAGAATACGGTCAGTTGGAACTTGCGAGGGCTCGATGAAGAGATCCTCGAAGCTTTGTCGGATGCAGATGAGTCGGTGCGAAGTGCAGCCGAGAGGGCCGCAAAGAGGCTGCGTTTAAAGCCGAGAGAAAAAGATCTCACTCCTCGAATTTCCTCGATGACAGCGGAGCAAGCTTTAGAACGCATCAAAGACGTAGCGGGTGATGTCTCGTTAGGACAAAGGATTTTTGCGAAAGCGACTTGCGGCAACTGCCATACGGTGCAGCAGAATGAAACGCAAAAGGGACCTTATTTAGGCAATATTGCAAAGACCTACAAGAGACCAGAGCTTGCTACTGCGATTCTTGAGCCAAGCAGGACGATTGCACAAGGGTTTATTACCAACATCATTTTGACGGAAGATGATGAAACGGTGACTGGTTTCGTGATTAGTGAGACAGCTGAGGAAGTTACGATTCGCGATCAGCAGGGTAAGGACCATGTGGTTAAGAAGTCGGAGATTGCAACGAGAAAGACGTCGACGATTTCGTCGATGCCAAACGGGATGATGAATGATTTCACCCTCAAAGAGATGGCATCCCTTTTGGATTATCTAGAATCACTTTCCAAGTGATCTACTGAATATCGCTGAAAGCAACGAACTCAGATTTTCGTAGTGGACGAGGCTACGAGGCCCGACTGACTGAGATTTTCGTAGTGGACGAGGCTACGAGGCCCGACTGACTCAGATTTTCGTAGTGGACGAGGCTACGAGGCCCGACTGACTGGTACGAATATGGCACGAAACTCGTCCGTATTGAACGAGGCAACGTAGGCCGTAACAAGGGCTTTGCGCAGTTACGGCAGGAATGATTCCATTTCAAATCTAATCCGACAAGTCATTGAACCCCAGCCGTGCTTCCTCGATATCCGATTGTGAATGTCAGATCAAGTCAAAACGATTGCACCTTAAGGGAGAGTTGAGCGCAGCTCGGAGAGGGTGGCTAAATGCGTGCCACAACTACCGTCCCCCCTCTGCGGTTCCGCTCCTCCTGATACGAGATCGTACCGTTGCACGAAGCACTGTCTTTTAGGCAGCTGCAAGAATAGGATTGGCCATATTTGCGCACTCTCCCAAGCCATAGTTACGGCGTAGCTGAAGCAGCCTGAGTTTCTGTTTGGTCTGTCCAAATGATTCCTTGAAGTGGCTTGTTATCTCGCGATGGTAAAACACTCTTTTGCCATCTTCTGCCCAGGTTGAAAGGACAAACTATGCGATACCGCGTCCTCACGCATATTATCCGGCGAGCCCGCTCCGCGACTGCGGCCAAAGTACTTCTTAAAGTTCCACACCAAATCGCACCACATCCCATCCGCGATTCCTAGCTTGCTCAATATCTCTGTGGCAGAGCCAGTCGCAGGAGTCTCTCTATCCGCTTTGATCTTACCTCGCTTGTCCGATCGTCCTTGCTTACCGGTAAACATCAGCAACTCGAAGTAGTCCTCCAAGCTCATGTTAAGGAACCCTTTGTCGCTCGCTCGATATCCGGTTTTATCGGCCATTGGACCTTGCTGCCTAGGACCGATCGTCAGTGGTGCTAACCAAGCGTCTCGAAGGACCTTGGGTCCTTTGCGTTTAAGAGCTTTCTTTCGTCTGTCAGCTAATTCCTCGGGTGTACTGTTCTTGCGGATCTCTGCTGCTTCTTTCATGCTGATCGCCTGCATAGCAGCAGCCGACGATTCGATCATCTTCCCCTGGGAAGCTTTCAAGCGATCGTAAGCGGACGTAAACAGCGAATCTTCAATTGATTCCGCCATGGCAGCTCGAATTGGATTCAAATCTACATACATGCAACAAGCCAACAAACCAGCTTCATCGAGAAGCCTCTGAGCTTTGAAGCGACCTTCCCAAAACGCCCCTGTGCATTTTTCTTCAGAGTTCGCACGCCGAGCAATCGGTTCCGAGAGAGCCCGCATAAACCAAGAAATATCAGAGAGTCTTGATCGAATCGCCTCTAGTTTTTCCGAATCATTCGCTAGGGAATCGACATCCGCTTGAGTGGGATTTCCCAGTTGCTCTTCAATTCTTTTCCCTGGAAAAATCTGAAGCCATCGCAACGCGACCTCTTTATCCGACCATGTTTTCACCACATCCGGTCGATTACGAATCACGACATGCAAGTGGTTAGAGAGAATAGCATAGGTCAGCACATCGATCGCAAAGACAGAAGCGAGTTTCTCAAGTCGTTGACGAATCCATTCCCGGCGATAGGTGTAATCTTTGCCCGTTTCGTCGTTAACACCAGCCAGGAACATCCGCCGCACGCAGCGTTGCATGACATGGCAAATAGAAACCTCATTAGGCAAAAACAGTTCCGATCTCAGCGGTCTAGGCATTTCAAAATCTCTTCACCCGCATTCTACCAGCTCCGCTCCGCTCGTAAAGTGGGTGGCACTGGCTGTTCCTCTTTAGTTTTTGCGATCGGAGATCCAGAAGTCAACAATGATTCTGATAAAATTTATCGCGTTATTTTTCTGGAAAACTTTTTTGGAATTATGTCGCAGCGCGCGTTTGCGTGTCCATTCGTGAGGGAAGTGATAACTTGATAGTCAGTGAATAAACGTTGGGTGTCTTTCTTAATTGATCTGACGTGGGAAATACACGAGACCAATATAAACGCTCATCGGCATTTCTTGCATCGCTGATCCGCGTGATGTTGCGGTTGTCCGAAGCACTGGCTTCTTAGACAGCTATCGAAATACAATTAGATAGAAACAGAGCCAATGATTTGTTCGGGTATCCTTGTATTCGTGCCCCCGTCGTCATGCCACACCTATTTGTTGGAACTCAAGTTGCCAAAACGATTCCTTTGACTTTCACGCATTCGCTCAACCTCCGGCTACAAGCTTGAATCCTTACAGGATCACGCCATTCGAGGACGGCACCGATTGCCATTCATGGCATTAAAAGAGTGATGCAAAGTAAAAAGTTGACCTGCAAGGGTACCCAAGATGTTCTGAATGGTGGTGGCTTTCCCCAAGGTACTTCGTACGTCGTTGATTGTAGCCGATGGGTCGCTAACCGATATCAGTTCGTTATCCGCTTTTAACTCGAGGTAATGATTCTGAGAGGAGAAGCCAGACGTAAATTCGTAGTGTCACCCCGGACCTGAAGCATGTTCACACCAGCAAGGACGCCTCTAATACTTGGGAGGAAACCGATTGGTAATCTGCTTGTTATGGCGCCGTCAAAGCAGAAGAAAAAACATCATTTAGCAGAAACATCGAACGCAGAAAAATGAGTCATGTATCTTTCTGCGTTCGATGTTTCTGCCTATGCAACCGGTCTTTCTTGGTAAGGCTCATAGCGATTGGATCAAGAACTCTGCGTTAAAACTAACGTGGCTTGTCGAAATATTTTTTTACGATCCAGTCTGGTTGCCATTGATCAGGTAGGCGTTTCTGATCGGTGAAATCAAATGGAACTGGAGGAACTTGAGTTAATGACACTTCCACAGTGTCATTTAGCTCTTTCTGCCATCGATGCAAATGCTTGAGCAATCGTTCGACTTCTGCTTGATGTTGAGGTTTGTCGATGAGGTTGTTCGTTTCGTGCGGATCGTTTTTCAGATCGAACAGTTGCAGGTGTTGAATCTTGGGGTAGGCGATTAGCTTCCAGCGATCATCTCGAACCGCTCGCTGCACCTTAAGATAGGGGAGGAAAATGGTGTCTCGGATTGATTTGGTTTTTCCCGACAGGATAGGTCGAAGGCTCTTTCCATGTAAGTCGCTTGGAGCGGGAAGTGATGCCAGGTCGCACAAGGATGGATATAGATCCAGAAGATAGGCAAAGGCATCGCTTCGCGTGTCCGCTGGAATATTCGGTCCCGAGATGATGAGAGGGACTCGCATGCTGTGCTCATAAACATTCTGTTTGCCGAGTAAGCCGTGACTGCCGAGAGCCAAGCCATTGTCGGCAGCAAATACGATGATCGTGTTCTCTCGTTGGCCGGACTTTTCCAATGCGGCTAGAATGCGGCCGATCTGTTCATCCATGTGAGTGATCAGGCCATAGTACTCGGCGATCTGGTCGCGGATCATCGCTTCGGGGCGTGGCCACGGAGCCAGATTTTCGTCCCGAAGATTTTTTAGCATACCGTTGTCAAAAGGATGTTGGGCAAGAAAATTCATCGGCGCAGGTGGAAGATCTTTGTAGTAAGGTGCTGCGAAGGTTTCTGGTGGTTGGCGAGGATCGTGAGGCGCGGTGAAAGCTACGTATGCAAAAAAGGGCTTATCGGATTTTCGCTCATTGAGGAACTGAATCGCCGCATCAGCGAACAGTTCGGAAGAGAATGACTCACCGATCCGCTCGCCGGAAAGGCTCCCTTCAGAGGACAGATCACAAACCGGTACTTTGGTGTGGTCCGACATTCCGCCGAAGAGAATGGATTTTCCTGATTGAAATGAACGTAGCCACGACTCCTTGCCGTTATGCCATTTTCCGGTTCCGAATGTCTGGTAGCCATGGGAGCCAAACCATTCGGGCATAAGATTCGGGTCTTTCAGTGTTTGCGTATCGATTTCCATCCATGATCGTCCAGTGAGGAGCATGGCTCGGCTTGGTACACAGACCGCTCCGCTGTTTCCTCCTTGGATGTAGCACCTACTAAAGCTGGTGCCTGATTGGACCAAAGAATCGATATTCGGGGTTTGAATGTGAGGATTACCAAGTGCTGCAATCGTATCGGCCCTCATATCATCGGCGAAGAGAAATAAGATATTGGGGCGCAAAACGTCGCTGGACCATGCTGAAGGCACGCAAACACAAATTAACGTCGCCGCACACAAATGCGCAAGTGCAACTCTGTACATTTTTTGGCAACTCCTCAAACTAGAATCAGATATTCGGCGGCCATTATATCACCTCACACTTAGCTTCGCTGACACAATGGCTGCACCGTTAAAGTCCTCCTTTCTTAATAAATTTAGCGAATATAAGTCAGAGGCTTACGATTGGATTCAGGATGACCGTAGGATTCGCCGAATTGTGTCAAAAATGCCCAGGCACATATTGAAGGTCGTAATCTAGCTAGCATACTTGGATCTCCTAGAGGAATTGCAGCTTTAGATTAATCAAGTTCGGGGAATGTTGTGATGGGTGATTATCTGTTCTTGACGGGCGGTACGGGACTTGTTGGTCGTTATCTAATGCACGACTTGTTAGCTCGCGGACAGAAGTTGGCTGTATTGGTGCGTAGTTCTAAGCGTGAGACCGGTGCAGAGCGCATTGAAGCAATTTTGGATTATTGGTCGGAGAGAACAGGCAGAGATGCTCCCAAGCCCGTTGTGCTCGAGGGTGACATATTGCGAGAAGATTTGGGGCTCAATCAAGCTGACCTAAATTGGGTATCCCGCAACTGTAAGACCATGATGCATAGCGCAGCATCGCTTCTTTTTCATGCTGACGGATCGGGAGAGCCACGACTTTCGAATGTCGTAGGTACTCAAAACATGTTGCAGGTTTGTGAGAAGGCCAAGCTCCGCGAGCTTCATTACGTATCCACCGCTTATGTATGCGGATTACGACCGGGGCCAATTATGGAGAGTGAACTCAACTGCGGACAAGAGTTTCGCAATGACTACGAAGCCAGTAAGCTCGAAGCCGAAGAGTTGGTAAGAAGCTGCTCTTTGTTCGACAAGTTAACCGTTTACCGACCTGCAGTCATTTCCGGAGATTCGGAAACAGGCTACACCAACACCTACCATGGCATCTATCTCTATCTTCGACTGATGGCGTTGCTCGTACCACGGCAACCCGTCGACGCTAACGGTAAGAGACAAACTCGACTACGGTTACCTATGACCGGTCAAGAGAGACGCAATGTGATACCAGTGGATTGGGTATCCAGAGTCATGACAGAGTTGTACATGAATCGTGATGCTCACGGTAACACATTCCATTTAGCTCCTGAAGAGTGTTTAACACCTAAGCTTATTATTGATGCGGGCTACAAGTACTTCGGATCAACAGGGATTGAGTACATAGGATACCAGGATATCGATCCCGCCACATACAATTCGTTTGAGGCCGAACTGTTACCGGCCATGATGATGTATAGTAATTACGCAGCCACGGACCCGACATTTGACTGCACCAATACGAAGCGTTTTGCTCCCGATTGCCCATGCCCCGTAATCGATGAGCAAATGCTACACAGATACATTCAATTCGGTGAGGAGGACCGATGGGGGAAACGACGTCAAATGAAGACAAGGAAGAAGACGTTCGAACAGACCGTGGCCTCGGGAGTTCGGGAATAAGGCGTAAAGCGTGGCCTCCTGCTTGGTTACCAATCCTCGCAGTCGTTGTTGTAACGGCTGTCTTTCCTTTTATTCTGCTCAACGCTCAACAAGCGTGGTTAAGAAGCCAGAATCGTATTGAGGATTGGTTGCCTGCTGAGTTCGAAGAAACGAAAACACTCTTTCGCTTTGCAGAGCGCTTTGGAAGTGATGAGTTTCTGATGATCAGTTGGCCGGGTTGTACCGTGGGAGATCCGAAAGCGGACGAACTCGTTGTACTGCTCATTTCTGGTACCCCGGATGGGGAGAGGTTGTTTTCTGATGCGACGTCCTCGAATCAAGCTCTGGATTTGCTGAAGCAGAATCAAAGCAAAGGATTTGAGATTCCCAGCAGCAATCTAGATGGAATTTTTATCGGGACTGACGGAAGACAAGGCTGCGTCATCGCCAAGATTTCCGAGGAAGGTGGCAAGAATAGAAAAACCGCCATGAATTGGGCTTGGGAAGCTTCCCTACTGGCGACCGGGCTCAATTTGGACCAGATTCGTATCGCAGGAATAACCGCTGATTCCATCGCGGTGGATGAAGCAGCATCTGAAAATCTGGTGTTGCTGAATTGCTTGTCGTACGCAGTTTGTCTCGCAATACTAGTCTTCTCGCTGAAGAAATTTCTGCTGGTTATGGTGGTGTTCTTATGCGCAGTCCTCAACCAGCAAATTGCACTTGCCTTTATACATCTCTGTGGTGGTCACGTTGACTCGGTGCAACTTTTGGTTGCGACACTTTGTTTCGTGTTATCCGTGTCGGTTGGACTTCACTTCTTGAGCTACTTCCGAGAAGGGCTTCATCGTGATCCGCTAAGACCGACTATCTATGCGATGAAAACAGGAATCGTACCTGCGAGCATTGCTGCTTTGACCACGTCATTGGGGTTTGTATCTCTGGCATCAAGTCAATTGGTACCCATCCGTTCTTTTGGCATCTATTCCGCGATTCTTGTACCGCTTAACGCACTGACGGTCTTAGCGTTGTTCATGATTCATGGCAAATGGACTTCGGAACGTAATTGGTATGGCAAACGACTTTCACCAAGATCGTCTAGTGAAGCAGATTCGGAAGATCATAATCGACTCATGATGTTGGCATTGCCCTGGACCAAGGCTATCGGGAGGCATGCTACTCCATTTATCATCATTTGGGTAATCGTTATATTTGCAGTTGGAGCGGGTGTAACGAGGCTAACGACGAGTGTTGGGACACAAAAACTGTTGTCTCCAAGTTCAAAGTTGATACAAGACTACACATGGCTAGAAGAGAATCTTGGGGCGTTAGTGCCATTAGAGGTCATGATTACCTACGACAATTCTGTCAGTATGTCAAATGGCGACTGCTTGAACAGGTTACGATCTTTACAGGACTTTCGAACGCAAATCTCTGGTATACCGGAAATTGAGAATACGTTTTCCATACTTAATTTTCTTCCACCAATTCCGCTTGAGCGTGGCGTTAAGGCGACGTCGCGTCGGGGATTGATTGCTAGCCGAACAAACGAGGCAAAGCAGCGTTTTTGTGATATGAAAATGCTGTACGAGGATGCTAATGAACAAAGTTGGAAACTTAGTTGTAGAGTGAAAGGCTCGAAACCTATAGACTTCGAAGTTCTATTAAAGAAGCTACAGGCAGAAGTTGATCAATTCCTAGCTAACGACAAGACCAATATTCGTAGCATTGTGATTGGTGGAGGGGTCCCCTTTCTCTTCAGAACGCAACTCCAGCTTTTGGCAGATCTGTTGAATAGTTTTACGTCTGCGTTCATAACCATCGCATTGACTATGGCAGTCTTGCTCCGAAGCTTGGTGGGGGGCTTACTCTCAATGATTCCAAACGTCACTCCTGCGGCGGTGGTTTTTGGCGCCATGGGATGGTTGGGATGGGAAGTCGAGTTGGGGACCGTATTGACAGCTAGCGTGATGATGGGAATTTGCGTCGATGATACCCTTCACTTTATTGTGCACTTCCGAAGCCTTAAGAAAGAAGGTCTCAATACGGAAGATGCGGTGGATGCGGCTCTTATTAGTAGTGGCGGAGCTATGATTCAAACTGCAATGGTATGTGGTCTCGGCCTGTTGGTTTTTGGGTTGAGCTCCTTTGTACCAATTTCAAGATTTGCTTGGTTGACCTTTGCGCTTCTCTCCGTCGGATTGATGAGTGATCTTATGCTGACTCCGGCACTGCTTTACTCCCCGCTGGGCAAGTGGTTTTATCGTGAACGAAAAACAGCGATTAGTAACCAGATTGTTAGTTAGGATTCGCGATGACATTTCCCCTGCCATGTAGTTCGTTCGAAGAATTGATGCTCGCAAAGGATAGCCTTCCGTATCCATGCGACATCTGGGTTCGAATGAGTTTTAGAGGTGAATTTGATCAAGCAATTTTCCAGAATTGCTGGAGAGAAATGCTAGATCTTCATCCTTTACTTGGTTGCCGATTAGAACGGAAACCTTCGGGACATCGATGGGTAAAATCCAGCCAAATTCCCGAGATAGAGTGGGTGGTTCGATCGCTAGGTGATGTTGGCGAGATGGTTAATGAACAAGTATGGCCGGAGCCTAAGCCGTTTCACCTTTCCGAGGGAAAATTGATGTTTCCATCGGTTGTTGACTATCAAAATGGCACGTATGAATTCTTGCTGCAAATCCATCATGTTTTGAGTGATGGGCTTGGCATTCTGGATGCCTTAGAAGATTTATGGACTTTGTACGATCGGTCTGTAAGTGGTATTCCGCATAAACGATTGGATAGATTTGACGGGGTACAAATAGAACAGCGATTGGCATCGCGAAACCAGTTCGGACTTAATTTGAAAAAGCTTCTAAATTTGATTCCCAAGCAAATGGTTGGGCTGGCTGGAGTTCGGCAATTTTTGATGAGGGCCCCCGTCCCTTTGGTATCGCATGATCTTCCTAAAAGCTTTTCGCAAAAGGTGACTTCAGTCGAGACGGAATTGAACGAGTCTCTTTTTCGATCGATTAGAGCATTCGCACAGCAAAACGCTGTCACCGTGAACGAATGTTTAGCTGCGGCGATTTTCGATGGCGTTTCTGCTTTTCGTCAAGATCGAGAAGAGGGAAAAGCAAACGATTGGATTAGAATGATGGTACCCATGGACATGCGGACTTCAGAGGACAAGAAGAGCTTAACCGCCTGCAATGTGGTTAGCTCTGTTTTCTTGGACAGACAGCCGGCTCAAATATCCGAATTTGACAGCATGTTACTAAGCATTAACAAAGAGATGAACCTAATCAAAGAAAACAAGTTAGCGTTCATGTTCCTTTTGTCGATTTGGCTTCGCAAATTGTTCCGATTCGGTCGCCATGGATCCTCGGATGTGAAACGGTGCGAGACAACGGTTGTCTTTACCAATTTAGGTCGAGTGTTCCCTCGAACGAAACTCACCAAGCTAAGCGAGGGACTGCAAAGTGGAAAAGTTGTGCTGAACAACTTTTCCATTCTGGCGCCTTTAAATCCGTTCACAATCTTGGCCATTTCCTTTTCTGAGTTTGCATCAGTGCCCAAGCTTCAGCTTCGATACTGTGACCGAGTGCTGTCGTCGGATGAAGCCAATTCGATAATGAGTAAAATCGTTGGACGATTACAGCAGTTTATTAAGTAAGATGAGATCAGAAGTATGTTAGTTTGGATCGTCCTTTCAATATTTGCGATTTCCGGATTGATACAAGGGCTGATGGTATATGGTTTTGTTCGCAGACTAAATCGTTGGAAGGAGCCTCTTCTGGCTGACGATAAATGCCCTCAAGCATCTATCATTTTATGTTTGAGAGGTAGCGATCCCTTTCTTGAACGCTGCTTTACTGGACTGCGCGAATTGGATTATCCGAATTTTGAAGTTGTTCTTGTTGTGGATAGCGAAACCGATCCGGCTAATGAAATCATAAACAAGCATCTTCAAGATAAATGGAGTAATGTTACCCGAGTCTATTTGGTGGATCGATTAACCACCTGCAGTCTGAAATGCTCCAGTTTGTTAAAGGGCCTAAGTGTGTCTAGTTCTTCAAGCGAGTTCTTTGCCTTTATCGATGCGGATACGGTGCCACATCGTAACTGGCTCCGGGAGCTGGCTAGTTCCTTGCAACCGTCTGATATCGGTGCAGTAACCGGGAATCGTTGGTATATGCCTCAGAGCGACTCTTTTGGCGCCTCAGTGCGATATGTTTGGAACGCCGCCGCCGTCGTTCAAATGTATTGGTATTCGATCGCATGGGGAGGGACTGTAGCAATCAAACGAACTGCTATCGAACAAGCTAGCTTGAGCGAAAAATGGAGCCGTAGTTTATGCGAGGACACGATGCTCCGTAGTCAATTGGCGAAGGTTGGACTAAAGGTGAAATTTGTGCCTAGCTTGATGATGATCAATCGAGAGGATTGTACGTTAAGTGGTTATTACTCTTGGGTTAAACGACAATTGCTTACGGCACGGCTTTATCATCCCATGTGGAATGCGGTCCTTGGTCATGGAATTTCTTCGGCTCTTTTTCTTGTTGTCGCAATAACTCTGCTGGTGTTTGAGATTGGTGTATGGATGTCGGGAGGACAAAACGGTAGCCAAGTTCTATGGCTTGGCAGTGGATTGTTTCTCTTTCAGCTTTATCTGGCGGCCCTTTTGCCAGTAATGGAGCGATCTGTAAGCAGAATTGTTGAGGGACGAGGGGAAAGTGCTGACTGGCCTGGAAAACGGAACTATATAAAGCTTTTTGGTTACGTTTTCGTCACACAATGGATCTATACCGCAGCTTTAGTCGCCTCAACACTTATTCGACGAGTTGAGTGGCGAGGCATCTACTACAGAATCAGCGGCCCATGGAATCTTCAGAGAGAAGAATACGAGGTCTACTCTGAGGAGAACCAATCCAGATCTACACATTCCTTGTGACTACTGATGCGACTGGACGGAACAAATAAGGATTCCAAGCAAACCGCGAGTCGTTGTTTATTGTGATTTATGAGGGCGATATTCTATAAGTTCGATTCCATTTGGTGGTCGAATCCAATAATCGATTCCACTCCAACGAAGCCTTTTGGAAAACTGGGCTGAAAGTAATGCAAAAACAAAAGCAACAAATCCGACAGGGATCATCAAGAAGATAGCCAAGTGGTTTGACCATTTCGTTTTAGGAAAGATCCATTTGTCGCGAATAGACATCTTTGCGACAACGGATCGATTCAAATAAGCTATCAGCAACCAGTTGACGACCCAATAAACCAGAAACAGAGTAGCGGCCATGACGAATGCTCGTCTGTTCCCGTTGTAGATCGAAATACATGCGCATGCAGCCAAGCAGACAGTTACGCTGTAAATGAGCAATGGACCAACAAAAACTCCAATCCATTCTCGATAGTGGAGCCTAGTCCACACAAGTTGCCGTGTGATAAAACCGAGGGCACTAGGGACCGTTATGTCGCCACGTTGGGCCATCATAAGATTCCCTTGTTGGGCAAGCTTCAATCCCAGTTTCTTGCGCATATCCTGCACACCACTTTCTTCGGTAGGTGAGTTCGCAAAGGTGTCCAAAAAGTCGGGATGAGTGAAGACGCCATGACTGATACCGAGTGAGCCGCCCCAGACCGTATTCATGAAATGCATACCGGGGACAGCCCAAGCGTTGTATAGGAATCGGATCTGATTTCCCAACTTCATTTCGGTTGGATCATACCAACGATTACCTGTTGATATACCTACTTCACTGTCCAACATTGGGGTTATCAGTTCCCTCAGCCACTCTTTATGAACAACGGTGTCCGCATCCAAGATTGCAATCGACTTGACATGATTTCCTAGCGTCTGGATACACTGTCGAACGGCACTAGTTTTGAGAGATGCGAAATTAGAGATATCGGAGAGAATGTGAATCTGTATCGAACACTCAACACACTTATCCTTCCATTCATTGATCATCTTTAATGACACATCATTTTGACTGTCAACGATGATATGGATTTCGTAACTTGGGTACTCTATGTTTTGCAAAGCACAAAGACAATCAACTAATGACTTACTTTCACCACGCACGGATAAAACTACGGCAGCATGTGGTAACGCATTGGTGACGGGAGAATGTTCAGATCTTGCCAACCAGTTGCAAAAAGCGAGGACCATACCGGTTTGCACAATGGCAAACAAAAGCAAAAGCAATCCGCAAATAAAGATGGTAGTCTCAGTGGCCATGAAGATTTTCCCTTCGATGCCTATCTGTGACCGTTGGTACCATTTCCGATATTTATGCTTTTAGAGGAGAAAGACTTGATGAAATTCGGTTGTTGTTGAGATAGGCTAACGCGGCTGGCTCTCTGGCTATCGCCTTCAAGATTTGAGAGGACGTTGTCTGAAGCGATTCCGCTACGGGACTTAGCTGCCAATGGTGTGTAGCTATCAAGTTTAATAGCTCTGCTAAAACAGCTGGCCAGTCCGCGTTCTGGGCAGAAATAGCTAGTCTTCCCCTGTTAATATAACGCCTGACAATAGCTTGACCAGTTTCGCACGAATCGGACCGAAAATTAATCGCTAGAACAACTCGCAATCGGTGAATCGCTTCCTGCCGATTTTCTCCCTGGGTTCTACGTTCTGATGCTTGGCCGCTAAATCCCGTTGGCAAATGAGTAACATGAACTGCGGTTTCTACTTTGTTTCTGTTTTGCCCACCTGGACCGGAGGCGCGGCGGAAAGTTAGTTTGCACTCCTGTTCGAGAACATCTTCCGAAAGAGCAGCTGGATGAATCATCTGGCATTAAGCAGCTGTGCTATGGTATCGTTGACCCGTGTGAGATCGGACGCGAGAAATCCGAAGGCAACAACCACGATTACCAAGCCAATACCACACCAAGTTAATCCTGATTCACGACCGGTTGGCTTCACCGCAGCTAGTCGTTGGTGCAAGCTACGA
Organism: Pirellula sp.; assembly: GCA_046344995.1. Taxonomy (GTDB): domain Bacteria; phylum Planctomycetota; class Planctomycetia; order Pirellulales; family Pirellulaceae; genus JBKCUI01. Next base: position 26,947 of record JBKDKR010000039.1, on the reverse strand, counting down.
TCTAAATCGATCCACTCCGCGATGTTTTGCGTTTTGCCGATGGACTTTATATGACACACCGAGCTCCACCCCGCATCTTCGATTTGTGCGTAAATATTGAGCGTAACGGATCGAAAGGAGTCCCCTAGCCATTCAATGTTTATGGACCGTTCTGCGTATGCTGTCTCGATAATCGACCGAACAGTCTCTTTTGATGCACCGTAAATCACGATCCCGGGTGGAACGTGAAAAGCAGTCAACAAGACCAGTAATGCATACAGCGAAAGCAGTACCAGCCATACCCAATTGCCCACAACTGAGAAAGCTGCCCTGGGAAAGAAAAGTTCCAAAGGCCCAATTGCAAACAGACCGACACAAGCCATACCGAGCAGAAGTACATCCAATGGACGGCTTATAACGGTTGGGAATCTTCTCAATCGAAGCATTCCGATTACGAACAAATAAGTTCCTAGCGGTAGCACCGCTACCGCAATTCTTAATGGATCAAGCATGGATCGGTTTATTTGCCAAGGCCTGTCTAGCTGCGTGCAATACCTTAGCTTGGATCTCGACAAACTCTGCTTCGACAAACGCACCCGCTGCCGCTCTGTGTCCACCGCCACCGAACATCCGTGCTAATTCATTACAGTCAACATGGCATCGCGATCGGAAACTCACTTTAAATCCGCCTCTCATTTGCTCGATCAGGATGACAGCAACTTTGGTCCCTTCAATGGCAAGGGTGAGATTGATGGCGTCTTCGGTGTCGCTCGGGTGCGCCCCGGACTCAACAAAGTCCTCTTTTCTGACGAAGGTATGAACCAATTGTCCATTGCATTCCACTTGGGCACGAGAAAGGATTCGACCTCTGAGCCGAACCCTCCCAATCGTGTCACGTTCGTATAGGTCACCATAAATGGCGCTTGGAGATGCACCTGAGTCTACAAGATCCCCGATAACACGATAGGTTTCGGATGTTGTGGACTGGAATCTGAACCACCCAGTGTCGGTCGCAATGGCTGCATAAAGCGCGTTGGCCATGTTCCGAGAGATGGGAACGTTCATGTGCTTAGCGAGTTTCGCAACAAGATGGCCAGTCGCTTCAGCACTCGTGTCTTTAAAAAACTGCGTGCCCAAATCGTCTTCGCCAACGTGGTGATCGATCACGACTTTTGTGCCGTTGAATTTTCTCAGCGTTTCCGCCATCGGACCGAGCTGCGCCCACGCGCTGGTATCTAAGACGATTAAGCAATCGCCGGTGATTTCCTCTGGAGCGATTGTGTGATCCACTACCAAGATTTTTCCACTCGGATCTAGGAATTCCAAACTAGGCGGAGTTGGATGACCGTTGATGATCGTGGCCTGTTTTCCCAAGGCCTCCAGTATTCCAGCCATTCCCAACTCACTACCGAGAGCATCGCAGTCGGGTCGAATATGGCTCGTAAGGACAAATCGTTGGTGGTTTTTTATGATATTAGCGAGTGACTGCCAGTCCAGACTCATGGGATTCAGTTCTAATCAATGGGATTTAAAGGGCAAATGTTTCGAAGATTTGCGTGACGATCATGACACAGGAGACCGAGAGTATAGCATATGTTTTCTTTTGCGTGACTCTTGTCTTCCGCCTACTCCTGGCCCCTTTTGATTGTCGACACGCGGCAAGCTAAAAAATGGCCACGCCATTTTCTGTGGCTAACGCCGAGGAACTATGGATTGTCGCGAAGTCGATGGGGCAAGTCTGGCTGCTGCCAGGCACTCATTCCGCCATCTACGTAGATGGTTTGACCGTGAATATGGCCTGCTAGATCACTAAGCAAAAACGCCGCCATTGGGCCGCATTCGCCCGCCTCTGGAACTTGACCATTTGGAGTGTGCAGTTGCATCCACGCTAGCGATTGCGGATCTTCGTTGAGAATCTGATTGGTCAGCGGTGTCCTTACGAGCCCAGGAGCCATCGAATTAACACGAATGCGACTCGGTGCCAGTGCAACACACAACGAGCGTACCATTCCTGCTACAGCTGCTTTCGATGCATCGTAAGCCGTGTGATTTGGCTCGGCTAATAACCCATTGATGGAGCCTGTAAACAAAACTCGCCCCTCGACTCCATTTGAAACCCAGTGGCGCGCAAACAGCTGGGTTAAAAAGTATCCAACCGCAACGTTTATTTGGAAAGTGCGATGAAAGGTCTCTTCGTCCATTTCCAAGAAAGGATGATCGATAAAGACTCCAGCATTATTCACGAGTAGTGTTGGAGTTGGTTGGTCCGAAAGAAGACAAAACTGTCGGAATTCGGTAATCACCTCGGAAATCGGGTTTAGTAGATCGATGTAGAGGTTTTGGACTCGTACACCGCTAGCTCGACATGCATCCGAAGTTGCGATCGCATGCTGGTCTTCGCGAAGACCATGTAGGATTATGTTTGCCCCCGCTTTGGCGAGACTGATGGCGATCGCAGCGCCGACTCCTTGAGTTCCACCTGTCACGACTGCCGTGTGACCTTTGAGGTTTATTTCCATCGCCATTCCAACACTAATTCCGTTATACAAAGTGCAGCTACTGATTGGTTATACGTTGTTCATTTAGCCATTTTGCAATGGCATCGATCGCACTGGCAGCCACCGCCGTGCCCAACTCTTGGTATTCACTTGGAAGTCCGGTTTTGCATTCTTGGAGCAAGTGGTTCAGATTGGGGAGCACCAACCAACTTATTCTGTTCTTGGGATTTCTACGGACCGCCTGCTTTAACAACTCAAGGTTCTTTTCCGCATCAACCTGCACATCTTTGCTTCCCCAAATGGCGAGAGTCGGGGTTGGTAACATCATCCAACTCGATGAGGGATCGGTCTTAAGAAATTCTCGATTGAATTTGGTGCGGAGTCCGGCAAGATCACTTCTTAGCTTTTCTTCAATCGCCGTTTTAAGTTGCTCGGGTGAAGCGCTGGCATTATCAGTATCTGTTGAGCTAGGTTTTGGAATAGAGGCTTCGAGGCGAGGCCAGTACTTTTTAAATAAGTCGTCGAATTCCAATGCCATTCGAGCTTCATTGGTGGCAGGTTTTTGTGCTTGGGAATGAAGATCCTTTTGAAGATCAATAAGCAAGGATAGGCTTGTATCATCAAGCTTTTCAAGCTCCGATGTCCTTTGCGATTCGGCGAGCAGCAATCGGCTCCCGTCTAATCCGGGGGGCGCAATGCAAATCAAGAATGCGACGGAGGAATCGAGCATTGCTACCTTTGTGGAAAGTGTTGCTCCAAAGCCATGGCCAACAAATCCGATTTTGGTCTTATCGATTTCAGGAATCCCTTTGGCATACTCGAGTACTGCCCTCAGATCCGCAACTGCTTCTTGCATTCCGTAATCCGCAGACGGTGGGGAACTGCTGCCTGTTCCCCGATCGTCGAAGCGGATCGTAGCAACTTGTTTCTCCGCGAGCGCGAAAGCCAACTGCTTGTAGATTCTCGACTCACCAACTATTCCATCACGTTCCTGTGCATCAAAAGTCGACACGATAATAGCTAACGGAAACGTCTTTGATTTCTCCGTGCTGGGGAGCTTGAGCGTGCATCCAAGTTGATGAGTGGGTGGATCATTTTTAGATCGAGTTCCTGGAGATGCAACAGACAACAGAAATTCGTCTTCGCCGTCTACCGATACTCGCTTTGGTTCTTTCGCTTCATTCAATTTGATTTTGACGGAATCAGCGTTTGGTTTGTCATCCAGCGATTTTGACTTTGAAGCTTCCATTTCCGTCGTCGATTTCGAAGCAACGTTTTTCTCTTGGGTTATAACTACGGGAGACTTCTTGTCGTTCTCGCCAGCGTTTTTTTTTGGTTGCGAATTCCAATTGTGGAGCTGCAGGGCTTTTGAGTTGGAATTGCCCATCAGAAACCCGGACAAGGTGTCGCCGGATGGATCAAGTTCGGCGAGATATTCGACTTTGAGTGATGGGATCTTAAAGCTCCACTTTGCCCCTTCGGATTGAGTTAGTTTTACTGGAGCCCCGAGCACACTGCTGCTTCTCGAATCAAGAAGAATTCGATCGTTACCATCAAAAAAGGGACCGCTGGAGTAAATGCGTAACCGCAGATCATAAGGCAGTATCTTCGCACGTACACGAGGTTGATCCGTCCAAACGCTATCAGCTCCTAGAGTATCGGGGGACTCTTCGTCAACTTTCTCGACTCGTTTGAGCTGCGAGAAGACAGAGTTGTCCCCTTTCAGGATTAGCCCCTTTATGATGTTGTTTTGTTCAACATTTCCCACAAAGGATGCTTCTTGCGTTTCATTAGTGGGCTGCCAGGTGAAACTGAGTTTTGAAGAGGAAACGTTTAGCTTGGATAATGCGATGGGAGCCGAGTCGCTTCGGTCCGGCACCTGGATTGAGCCAGCCCATTTCTCCGACTGCTTCTTTACTCTAACAATCCACCTCAAATGCGATTCAGGGGATTCAATCCAGCCGACCCATATCTGCTCCGCAGTCTCGGATGATTGAGTATTTAAAGGATCCTGAGCGAGTAAAAGATCCTGAGCGAGTAAGTGTGCAGGACAAACTAAAGTCTGGCACACCAAGACGAAAACGAAGCATACTAAGCTATCTATTCGCATCCTGTATTTTGGAACCAGATTCATATTGAGCTCTATAAATGGATCAATTGGCGCGATGGATTTTGGCTGCCGCTAAACCCATTTTATGCGATTCCGATTACGCGGGTTATAGCTCTTGGAACAAATGTATCGAAGTCAATTAGGAAGGGGGGAGAAATTTACCCAAACTGAGCCAACTACTTAATCGTTTGGATTTACGTTTAACAAGCTGTCTAACTAGGCGAGACTCCGATCCCTTTAAGTGGGACTCTACCAGTTGAGATGGTGTCAGGAATTCAAACAAAAGTTGAGAAAAGGCCCATGCTTCAAATCAGTCTCATTAAACAGCCTTCTCAATGGAGAAACTTGGAAGGTTGTTGGGATGCCTTGGATGATGGGATTCTCACCCGCGGCCATAAATGGCTAACCGCTTGGTGGAATGTGTACGGCAGCCTCGGTGAAATGCGTATCTTCGTGGCTAAGCGAGACGATCGCGTCGTTGCCATTTTGCCACTTCTTCGAAAGTGCTGCCTCTTCCAAGGGGATACGTTTTGCTTTCTCGGAAGCGGGCGCGCATGCTCAGACCGGATGGGAATCCTGTCAAGCCCCGAGGACTCTAAAGACGCCGGAATTGCGTTTGCGGACCATCTACTCCACACTTCATCACCCGAGGAACGTTGGGACCACTTAGATTTAGATGGAGTGCGCTGCGATGATATCGCGATGAACTATTTTGCTAATCGACTGGCAAGCAATTCACTAGTTCATTGGGAGCGACGTGCTAGCCCAAGCAATTGGGTAATCCCGCTAGTCGACGGATTCGACGGATATCTAGCTTCGGTTAGCAAACGTGTGCGTCGGATGTATCGAAAGGCTAAAGAACAGCTAGCAGAAGATTGTTCCTTTCAAGTTGCCTCGAACAAACACGAAGCGCTTCAGTTTTTGAGCGATGTAGAAAAATCTCACCAAGCTCGGTGGGAAATGGCTGGTGAATCGGGATGTTTTGCAAACGATGAGTTTTATAGTTTTCTTTGTAATGCAATACATTCTCACTGGTGCGATGATCCAAGCGAACGCCTAAACCACTCCGTCGTTTTAATACGTGCCTTGGTTAATGGAGTGCCGGGCGCTGGGTTGATTGGATTTGTGAGAAACGGCGTTCTCTCTATCTATGTCACAGGAATGAACCCCCAGTTCTCGGAGAGGCGGCTCGGCTGGTTCACCAATTTGCTAGGCATCGAGTATGCAGCCAAGATAGGGTGCATCGGAGTCGACCTGATGCGTGGCGACGAAGCTTATAAATCACGTTTAGGGGCAAAGCCACTCGTGCAAGAAAGATGGATTATTGCGAACCCTCGTTGGTCTTCGCGAGCATTAAACGTTGCTTACAATACAGCTAGAAACCTTCGCGAATGGGCGATGTCATTTCGCAATTACTCCGGCAGGTTGCGTTCTGACGAATCGAATGCAACCAACGACGATAACTAGCACGAGCTCTCTACGTTGGACATGATCGAGCGTAAAAATCTGCCGATCAAGAATCCAAAGCGTCGGCTATATTCGAAAGATCGGTTGCTTGATAGGCGAGAGCCTCGCTTTCGAGTTTAGCACCAGCCTTCGTTAGGGACGCGGCTACGAGGACCCGAAGCACATTGGCCATCGGAGAATTGACGCCTTGTTTGAGCGCTTTGCTTATGATTCGGTGATGCGTATTGAGGATGACTTCGTTTTTCCCTATTGGGTTTCGATCAAAATGTTGCTGAATAATTCGTTCGAAACCTTTCGGCAAATCGCCGTTCTCTTTAATTTCGTCAAATGTCTTTGACAACTCGAATCGTTCGTTAACAAAGGCTAAGATCGGAGGGCTGGTCGATGAGTCCGCCAACAGAACATTGACTTGCAACTTCTCCAAAAATTCTTGCCACTCACTGCTGGCTTCTCTTTTTCCTTGTATACCAAGAATCGACTCTGTAAAGTTTAACGACGAGGGACTTGCAGGACGCAACTCAATCTTGGCATCGGGCGTATCGCTTATCATCGCTGCCAGCAAAGTCTCTTCGAAGCTACGCAGAGTGTGAACGCAGGGGATGCTCGCGGACGAGAAAAACTCGTTCAACCATACTTCTTGCCGCCGATCTGCGTTATACCAAATGACGTACTCGGCTTCTTGTTCGACGAGCGTATCGGCACCACTGCGAGTTAGGATTTCGTGAAGGTTTAATTCACCGTGCGACGTGAGAAACTTATAGGTGTTTTTCAGTAGATCTCGCAACCTGGAATCATAAATAGCCATCCCGGCAAACGTATAACGGTGCCACTGGAGAATCGATTGCCACCTCGCGGGACTCTTGATAGACAAATACTCAAAGTGCCTATAGATGGCATCTTCTAATGATTGGCATACTGCAAGAAACGCATGATCGCGTACCAAGTCCTCGCGATTCGACGTCGGAGAACAATCTGGTAATTCTAGGACTCCCCGCAGAAAGGGCGCCCAACTAGGAAGAAGCTCTCGAATATGCCTAGAGATGACCATCCGTCTTACGCTTACTGCAACGGTTGCTTCATCAGCAAATCCTGGCGTACGCTGCGGCGTGACGTACAGAACTCCTCGTACTGTGACGGGGGTCTCAATGCCGAGGGGCAGAATTTCAAGCGGAGTTTCTCCAAAGTAGGAAACTAACTCCTCTTCCATCGATTCGACATCAGGTGTCGCTTCCAACCAAGCAGCCTGGATGAGATTAACTCTCGCTTTAGAGTCATTTAAGTAAATTGGAATCGGCAAAAACTCGGCATACTGCTTGATGCTTTCCTCAACCAAATCAGCATCATCTGCAAAGACTCCATAGTTGGCTTTCAGATAAAGAGTTACCCGTGTACCTGGCTCAGTCTTGGTCGATTCCGATAGCTCAATATCGGTCCCGGCGCCTGCTTCCCAACGTATTGCTCGCTCCCCCTCGAATCGCAAACTCTCTACTACAATTCGGTCCGCCAACATAAATCCAGAAAAGAGACCAATACCGAATTGGCCGATAAGGCTGTTACCATTTTTCCTATTGGTGACAGCGGGGTTTTCATTGGATTCAGTGCTGATACCCTTTTTTATCAGTCCGGTGATGCCTACCCCCAAGGTACCCAAATACTCTTCTGCTTCGCTCGGTGAGAGACCGATTCCATCATCCTCAAACGTCAATGAGCTATCCGACGGGTTTTGAATAACCCTAATCGTTCCTTGATAGGAAAGATCACGAGCCCGACGTCGCATGATCGCATCGTGAGCATTTTGTAGCAGCTCGCGAATGGGGGTATTGGGGTGCGAGTAAAGCGATGTCCCCATGATCTCGATTATCCCAGCGATATCGACCTTAAAAGGAATTCGCTTGGGTAATTCGATCGATTCGTTATTGGGTTGCATTAAGGCTTTCCGGATGCTTTCTCGAGAACTTCTTCTGCGACGAAGATTGGAAGCGGCGGCTGAAAGGTGACCGCTACAGCAATAGCGTCAGAGGGGCGAGCGTCGATCTCGATCAATTCGTCACCCCTGCGAATTCGAATTTGCGCAAAATATGTTTGTTCTTGCAAACTAGAAATCATAACGCTTTCCAGTTTACCCCCGAGCAATTCGGCTACATTGACGACCAAGTCATGGGTGAGGGGCCGCGGTGGTCTGGCTGCTGCTTTGACTCGGCGATCGATGCTGGTCGCCTCAAAGATTCCGATCAATATCGGGAACTGCCGCTCACCTTCGATTTCCTTGAGATAGATCACTTGATTGTCGCTGATCTCGCTGATGATAATTCGAGATAGCTGCATGGGGATTGGCGATGACATCTACTTCATTCCAGGATGAGAACGGATCACTTTTGGCCATTTAGGCTTGTTCAACTGGTGACGATTGAACAGGCGAGTAAATCACATTCAGTTGAGAAGAGAGTATACCATTCCTCTTCTCTTCAGCTAGCGCAAGGCGCAAACCCAGGAGTTAACTATGGAACTAATCCTGGAATCCCCATGCCCCCTGGGTTCTGCGGAATACTGCTCTTTAGCAGTTTGATGATGTCATCGACATCTTGTTGTGACTCTGCGTTAGCCAGTCCGCCGAAAGCGGCATTCATTGCGAGCAGTCCCTGTCGAATACTTCGTGTCAATTGTTTGGAATCGAGTGCCTGTACCATGGGTTTCGACTGTTCGATACCAGCTTTCATGCTCTCAAACTGCTGCTTTTCTATCCATCTGTTTTCTACACGGACCAATGTTTGCGTAATCTCGCCCCCCAGCGGATTGGCAACAGTCATTTGGGCTTCTGCATCCGAAATCTGATTAAATTTTGCGGAATCAGATATCTGCAAGATCATATCTTTGGGGTTCATCCCAGGCGGAAGCTTGCTGAATATGTTCTCTAGGCGAGGTGCAACATTAGAAACCACGGTGGTAAGAATGTCTCTAAGTTCGGTGCTTTTTAGTGTTTCGAGCTTGAAGTACGAGTCTGGCACAGCTTCAGACACCAACTCGACCACTGGGTCGTAGAGTAGCTCAACCATCGGCTTTATCTCCGGTGGCAAGTCTAATTCTTTGCTGTTGAGCAGATACGATTTCTTAGTTTTGAAGGTTTCAACAACGAGCTTCTTGAATTTTAAGATGTCATCGAGAGCAGGCTGCTCCAACTTTCCAATGGCTTCTTTTGCGAGGTTCTCTGCTTCGACTTGCATCGAAGGAGGAAACTGATCCCATTGAATGACATAATTCCCCTTAGCCGCTTCTACTTGCACAAACTTGACAAACTCCTCCGCAGTCTTCATCGACGCAAACTTGGCTTCGATGTCGCTCAAGCTGATGACCTCAACTGGTTTTAGTGGCTCATCGGTCATGCCTGCAGCTACGGCACCGGTCTTGTCACCTTTAGCAAGTGCTCGAGCTCTCAGTCGGCTAGCATCGTTAAGGAGATAAAGGGGTATTGTTGCCTCAGTCCCGTCTTCTTTGCGAATCGTTAGCTTCACCCCATCGAGTTTGACGAATTCGCCTGTAATTGATTTGCTACCGGAACTGTTGGTCCATTCGTCCGCAAAAAGCGGTGTGTCCACCCAGGCAGATGTTAATAGAAAACCAAGACTCAATTGCCATAACGGTCGTTTGATTGGGTTGAACATTTCACGCTGCCTGAAAAGAATGGGATCGCGTTGTCGGTTAATGGAACAGGGAGTACCTCTAAATGATACCAAAGCTGCCGACTCTATTGTACTTACTGACGCTACGAATGCGAACGGGAGGGACAATACCCATCGTTTGATGGCACGCCCACCGAAGCTGCACTGGCGTTCGTAGACGGGAAGAAAACGCACGAATTAGCTAGCCGCACTGACTTGTGAGCACTCAGCGCGGGGCAATGCCCTCGCGGTTAAACGAAAACAGGACTTAGTGATATCCAGCCCAGTGGGGGTTATGATGTGGCTTTGATGCAGTCGGCGACCGCAGTGCAAAGACTATTCATCGTCTGCGGGGCCATTCCGGCAACGTTCAATCGACCAGTTCCAACGATATAGATCCCTCGCTCTTTTTTGAGCCAGTCTGCTTGCATGGCATTGAGCCCACTGTAGGAAAACATTCCCTTTTGAGCCGCCAAGAAAGAGAAATCCCGATCGATGCCGGTTTTCTTCATCCCCTCAATAAACTGTGTTCGCATTTGGGAAATGCGATTTCGCATCCCGTCCACCTCTGCAACCCATTCCTGCTTCAAAACCGGATCATTCAAAATGGTAGAAACGATCGTGGCGCCATGTCGAGGTGGATTGCTGTAATTGCATCGTACCGCCAGTTGCAGCTGGCTCAGAGCGGCTGCTCGTTGGCTTGATTCAGCCGATACCATCGACAAGCAGCCGACACGCTCGGAATACAATCCGAAGTTCTTCGAAAAGGAAGAGCAGACAAATAGCTCTGGATGGTTGACTAACAACGCCTTTAGAGGGGCCGTATCTTCCTCTAAGCCATCACCAAACCCTTGGTAGGCAAAATCGACGAACGGAATCATCTTCTTGGTGGCCAATAGTTCAGAGATCTGTTTCCATTGAGCAAGCGTTGGGTCGACGCCAGTAGGGTTGTGACAGCAAGCGTGAAGACAGATTAGATCTCCAGCACGGCCGTTTTGCTCTATGCTCTGGACCATTCCCTCAAAATCCAAAGAAGTCTTGTCTGATGAAAGATAGGTGTACACTTCCGTCTTGAGGCCAGCGGCCGCAAAAATGGCACCGTGGTTCGCCCAAGTAGGATTGCTAAGCCAAATTCGCGTGTTGGGGAAATGACGCCCTACCAAATCGGCGCCGAGTCGCAGTGCGCCCGTTCCGCCCGGCGTTTGCGAGGAAGAAATTCGCCCATGGTCGATCGAGTTGCCAAAGACCAATGGCACGACTGCGGATAAGAATCCTGGATGCCCTTCGATAGGCATGTAGCTTTTCGTTGATTGCGTATTGAGAATTTGGGCTTCGGCTTTTTTGACCGTTGCCAAAATGGGGGTGCTGCCGTCCTCGGTTTTGTAGACGCCGACGGTCAAGTTCACTTTGTCTTGCCGCGGATCCTTTTGAAATGCGTCGTTGAGTCCGAGGATGGAATCGGGAGGTGCAATGGGGAGATTTTCAAACATGGGAAGACTACAGTTGGAAGATAAATCGCTGGGACGCATTCGCCCGCAAAGACACCAGGTTCAGAGACGAGGTTATCTGAAGTTGCTGAAAATTCGTTGGAAATTCAACGACTGGCGAACATCACAGAAAAGGTTACTATGAAAGAGGAATTCTGAGGAGCCGAAACCTTTTGAATTGCCAAAATCGATATTGACGCGGGTTTTGCCTAGGCGGCATAATCTTCCCCCGAGTTACGGATGACTCAATTCGCTCTTGCGTTGCGACCGCCAGGTTGTTCCACCAGAGCTATTAGTTCCGCTCCTGCATGACGCAAATGAACCGCGCAGTCGAATCAGTTTGCCGCACGAATGGCTTGCCATTTTGGGCTGCAAACATTTGTCTCCCTCAGGTTCGCTTGGAGTAGCTAGTGTCCTTTGCGATCGATAACGAAGTCAAAGACAGAGTTCGTGTCGCGGTCAACATTGTTGACTTGCTTAGTAGCTACATGGAGCTACGGCGTCAAGGTCGAGGGTTCGTAGGAACGTGTCCGTTCCACGACGACCGCCGCCCCAGTTTGCAAATTAATCCTGATCGCCAAACGTGGAAATGCTGGGTATGCGACGTCGGGGGGGATATCTTTAGCTTTGTGATGAAGCGTGAAAATGTTACGTTTCCAGAAGCTCTCCGAATGCTGGCCGATCGAGCCGGTATCGTCATCGAAGAATCCAAATCTCAGTCCAAGTCTCGCAACGACAAAAAGAAGCTCTACGAAACGATGGAATGGGCGGTCAAGGAGTTTCATAACTTCTTATTGACTTCATCCGATGCGCAAGCGGCCAGGGAATACGTACAGTCCCGAGGCCTAACCGATGAAAGTATCAAAAAGTTCTGCATCGGATTCGCTCCCGAGAGCTGGTCATGGCTGGTCGACCGCGGATCAGTTCAATCGTACACCCCGCAGTTAATGGAGTCTGTGGGATTAGCTGCTCGAGGAGATCGCGGATCGATTTACGACCGGTTCCGCAGCCGTGTGATCTTCCCGATACGAGATGTGCAATCCCGTCCAATTGCAGTGGGTGGGCGGATATTGCCCGGTGCAAATGCGGATTCTGCCAAATACGTTAATTGCAACGAAACAGCCCTCTACCACAAAAGCCATCAACTTTACAACCTCGACCTAGCACGTGATGCGATTGTAAAGGCAAAGCAAGCGGTCGTTATGGAAGGCTACACCGATGTCATCATGGCCGTTCAGCACGGCATCAACAACGTCGTGGCGTGTTGCGGTACGGCACTTGGTGAAACGCAACTCAAAGTACTGAGACGATATTGCGATTCCGTGGTGCTATTGCTCGACGGCGACGACGCCGGACAGCGGCGAAGTCGCGAAATCCTGGAGCTGTTTGTTGGGGAGCAAATGGATTTGCGAATTCTTACTCTGCCCGAGGATCTCGATCCGTGCGATTACCTACTTAAGTACGGCGGCGAAGAGTTAAAGAAACAAATTACAGGCGCACTCGACGCTCTGGAATTCAAGATCAATCATGTATGCCAAGGCTTCGACCCATTGATCGATACCCACCGAGCCAATTCGGCCCTCGAGGATATTCTTGGAACAATGTCCAAGGTTTCACGCGAGACTCTCTTCACTAATGACACAGCTAGACTAAGGCAGGACCAATTCATCGCGCGATTATCCAGACAGTTCGGGATAGAACGAACGGAGTTGAAGAGTCGTATCGATAGCATCCGGCAGCAAGCTGCCGAGCGTGCAAAACAAAGATTGCAATTTCATGCCGCTCAGAGCAGTGTTGCCAGTCAACCAGCATCCAATGTGTCGGCTTCAGCGAGTTATGAACAAGGCGATGCCCCCAAGCCTATTGTTGTTCGTTACTCAGAACTTACAGCTGTCGAGATCGAGCTGTTTGAATTGATGGCATTGTATGAGCATATTGTTCCGATTGCGATTGAGCGATTTCCGGTTAGCAATCTAAGCAGCGATACAGCAAAAAAGATTTTTCAAACATATTTGGACTTGGAGTTAGCCGGAAACGCGTTAAACTTTGAGTGTGTACTGTCGGCGGTTGAGGACGCAGGAGTCAAAAGCGTTCTAGTCAGCATCGAGGATCATGCTTCGCGTAAAGCGGAAATGGCCAAGATGACCCCCGATGAGAGGCTCCATTCGCTATGCGATCGATTGAGCGGTCATGAAGACCGAGCTTATCGACGGCAACAAATAAGCATTTTGGAGCGTAAACAAGTGGATGAGCAGACCGAACTCGATTTGCTTAACCAAATTGTAAGTCAAGCACGGGCCAAACACGGCCTTACCCAGACCGATACCCCGCAATAATTGTTGACCCAGCGAGCCGTCAATGGATGATGGTTCGTCGACAATCATTACCACCATCAAAAGGAGTTGATCTCGTGGAATCTCGATCTATTGACCTGCAGCAATTGCTAGACTTGGGCCGCACCCAAGGGCATTTGACCTACGAACAGGTAAACAGCTTTCTGCCTGACGAAGCCAACAATGCCGAGGCGCTCGATCAATTGCTTGTTGCACTAGAACGCGCTGGAATCGAAATCGTCGATGAGGCGGATGTTCCAGGCAGAACTCTTGCCAGTGACTCGTCGGATTTGGATGGTGAGAGCACAGTCAACGAACCTAAGCCTCGGCTGACCAATGATCCCATTCGACTCTACTTGAGCCAAATGTGCGAGATACCACTCCTAAACCGCGAACAGGAAATCTCGCTAGCCAAAAAAATCGAGATAACTCGGCGCAAATTCCGTCGAGCAGTACTCGGAAATGACTTTGCATTGCGCAACACCGTTGAGATTCTTCGACGTGTTGCATCAGGAGCGCTTCCCTTCGATCGAACCATCAAAGTCTCGTTGACGGAACGATTGACCAAGGAGCAAATCAGCGCTCGTATGCCTCATAACCTCAAGACGCTCGATTCCCTCATGCAGGAAAATCGTCACGATTTCCGCGTCATTGTGAGCAAGAGCGCATCCGAAGCCGAAAAAGAACGAGCAAAACGATCCTATCAACGAAGGCGACTCAAGTCATTGGTTCTCGTAGAAGAACTATCACTTCGTTCGCGACGAGTTATTCCACTCATGCGACAGCTCGAGCAATACTCTCAACGCATGGACTATCTTCAATCAAGAATCGCTCAGCTTAAACAAACTGGCGCAAACTCACTCGAGCTAAATCGTAACATCGCTGAACTTCGGCATCTTGTCTTAACCACACAAGAAAGCCCACGGTCACTTCGTAATCGATGCGAAGAGTTCCGTCGTAACTTTAAAGAATACGAAGCGGTCAAGAGGCAACTATCGAGCGGAAACCTTCGCTTGGTTGTTTCCATCGCCAAGAAGTATCGCAACCGTGGTTTGAGTTTTCTTGATCTGATTCAAGAGGGCAATACTGGGCTGATGCGTGCGGTGGACAAGTACGAGTATCGACGCGGATTTAAGTTTTCAACATATGCCACATGGTGGATCCGACAAGCGATCACGCGAGCAATCTCCGACCAAGCGAGAACGATTCGAATTCCGGTTCACATGATCGACGTACTAAGCAAGCTTCGTAACATTCAAAAGCGATTGACACAAGATTTGCGACGTGAACCGAGCATGTTCGAAATCGCAGAGGCCGCTCAACTATCAGTCGAAGAAGTAAGCCGAGTTATGGATATCGGTCGAAATCCTATTAGCCTCGATCGTCCTGTTGGCGAAGGTGAAGATAACGCGTTTGGTGAATTCCTCGAGGACCCAGATAGCGACAATCCAGTTCGCAATGCGGGCAATGGATTGCTACGCGACAAGATCGACGGAATGCTCAAAACTCTGACTTACCGCGAGCGAGAAATCATACGACTTCGATATGGCTTGACCGACGGGTACTCCTATACTTTGGAAGAAGTTGGCCGAATCTTCAAAGTAACGCGAGAGCGAGTTCGTCAAATCGAAGCCAAGGCAGTGGCAAAGTTGCAGAACCCAATGCGAGCTCAGATGCTCGAAGGGTTCTTGAAGCAAGTGGCGTAGTGTATTTGTTATTTGCTTAGCACTTCTAACACAACGGGGTGGAGCCAGTACCACGGTAACAATGCAAGCAATAGGCTCAATACGAGTCCATTACACGAGAGATATTTTGCGTTGAAAAAAGGCAGGAAGAATCCTGCCTTTTTTCGTTTTTATCATGAAGGAAATCGAAGCCAACTGCCCCTCAATAGGAGCTTTCTGATTTTGTGTGCAACGCCGTGAGTTCCGTCTCAGTTTGATTGAAACAAACGTCCAAGAATTGCACTTTTTTCGGTCCGGATGTGTCAGTCAGTCAAATTAGTCATGCCAAAGCGACCTTGCCGCTGGTGACACCTGATGGCAAAGAATTCCGCTTATAGATGCTCACCGTTACGAAGAGAAACCTGCTTAACGTCGATAGTCTAGTGTGTCGATTCGTCGACTGAAGTTTGTTTTCTCGTAATAGCTTTGGATGGTTCCAATTGTCAGAATTAGTACAAATTCGTGAGATTGTTGAAGCAGAGATCTGTAACCAAAACCAACTACTACCCAAGGCCTTTCCCCTCACGGAGAAAGTGCTTCGCAAGCAAGGAAACCCATGTGGTGTTTTCTACTGTTTGCATGGCCCTCGGAGCGTCCGATTGACTGCGGTCTTTGACATCGCGACGGCTCGAGTGTTGTTTTATGATTCCACTGGCCAGAGAGCGGGTACACGGTGCGTAAAGGATATGCTTCTTTCCGCAGCCTAGCTCTCACGAGTTCCAGGGACTCGACATCGGCGAATGTGGGCCGCGTATGTCGAGACTAGCAAAGCCCAACGGCATAAGGAGAATGGAATCTCAATATGTTGATATTATCCAGGCGAGAGTCCGAACGAGTTCACCTGGGCGACGACATCGTGTTAACTATAGTTCGCGTCAACGGCGATAAAGTACGGATTGGGGTTGAGGCTCCACCGCATGTAAAGATCCTAAGAACCGAGCTGGAAGTTTCCTTGAAAGACATAGCTCCAGCTGTAGAACCTGTAGTAACACGAAGAGCCGCTTAGGCACTCCTTTCCAACGCAGATTTACTAGTCAACCCTCTGCTACAAAAAACAAGATGCCGCTCATAGCTACCAACAAAGCCATGAGCGGTTATTTTTTTTCTCCCCTTTAACCGCCCCCCCGGCTGCTCTGAGCGCTCACGGGCGGGAATGATCGCTCGAGCTAGCAAGCTCTTCTGACTTGTGAACGCTGAGCGCGGGGCGATGCCCAACGCGGTTAAACGATTGCATCTGCTGGGACGGCTGCTTCTTCTTCGTTATGAGCTTGTGGGGGACGAACAAGCGAGGGTTGATCAACACGAACGATCTGGCCATCGAACTTTTCGACGATGTGCTTCACAAGCGAATGATGCATCACTCCTCGTATCAATTGCGCTTGGTTTGAATTGACACGAATTGGCTCAACGACGGGCGGAGTTTCTGGGGCAGATGATGATGAACCGGCGCGAGCTGGCTCCTGGGTGAGTATGTACTCAATCTGCACGTCTTGCCCAGAGATTTCTTTGATCGCAGCAGCCAGCTTTCTAACGTTGTCAGCTGAAAGCAAATAATTGATTGAAAACTGCCCGTCTCGGCATACATAGGCACGCCATTGACCTGCTGATGTTGGGACCACTCGCACGACCATCGCAACACACTGAACAATCAAACCTCCGAGCTTCTCTGAGGCTTTTGTCAAAATACCAAGCTCACCACCTCGGTCACTAGAACCAGCGTCTGCTGCCGCAGACAACACTGATTCTCGAACGGAGTTTGAGTCAGCGATTGGTTCCGGTGGTTGCTTCGGGGCTGAAATCGCAGGTGTTTGAATTGGCTGCGAAACAGGTGGACTGCTGGCTGCAACAGACGGCGTTTCAGGTGCTGTGGGCTGAGAAACTGTTTTGACGGGAATCGTTTGAACCGAGGAGATGTTCTCTGAAGGTGCTGAGTTCCTATCAGCAGAAACTCCTAACTCATCTTTTTTTTTTGAGCTATCCACCGACGATGGATTATTACCTGGCTGAGATGTTGTCGTCGATGGTGCCACAACAGAACCACTTGTTACAACGCGAGGGGGCGGTGCGGCCTGCCCTGAAGCAAAGGCTTTGGCCAAGTCGGCGATCGCTTGCAAATCTTGCAACTGACAGATCTGGACGAGTGCAATCTCCATGAGAACTCTAGTTTGAACACTATGTCTCATTTTGACGATCGACTCATCCAGTATTTGTAATGCGGAGATAAGAGTCATTGTGCCCCATTGTTCACCCCACGATTTGAGCTGAGCTGCATTCTCTGGATTGGCTGTGCGTACAAGATCACTGGACGCTCCCACGCTCAATGCCATGAGGTCTCTCAAGTACCCGAGTAACTGCTCTGCAAGCTGCCCCAGATCGACTCCTTCTGCGGCTGCATCATTGAGATCACGGAGAGCCCCCGCTGCATCCCGTTGAATCATCTTTTGCGCAAATGCAGCAAGACGAGTTTCGTCCGCAGTACCGAGCATCGAGTGAACGTCTTCGACTCGAATTCGCTCTCCACAGAAGCTCAACAATTGCTCCAGCAACGACTGGCTGTCCCGCATGGAACCCGCTGCGCGACGTGCAACAAGCTGCAGCGCGGCGTCGTCTGCTTGTTTCCCTTCGTTCTCGCAGATGAATTTGAGACGTCCGAGTATTTCGGCGGTATGCACGGGTGGAAAGTCAAATCGCTGACACCGAGACAGAACCGTGATCGGCATCTTTTCGGGGTCAGTAGTGCAAAAAATAAACTTTACGTGCCCTGGTGGTTCTTCAAGCGTCTTGAGCAACGCGTTGAAGGCTGGAGGCGTGAGCATGTGAACTTCGTCGATGATGTAGATCTTGTAGGGAGATCGACTAGGACGTACGGCTGCATTGGCTCGTAATTGCCGTATCTCATCGATACCACGGTTACTTGCACCGTCGATCTCGATAACGTCCATATCTTCACCGGTATCGATGGCCTGTGCGATATCGGAATTCGGATCAAAGTCGCCTGATGAATTGGCCGATGCGTTGAGCGCTTTGGCAAAGATTCTCGCCGTGCTAGTTTTGCCTACCCCACGAGCGCCAGTGAACAAATAGGCATGACCAACACGATTGGTATGAATCGCATTCAAAAGTGCTTGAGCAACCGTCCCCTGCCCAACCAATTCCGCAAACGTCTTGGGCCGATATCGACGTGCGACAACGGTGTATTTTCCGTTTGTTGGGACTGCGTCCATAAAGTGTGATTTCCCCGCCAGAAATTGTGCAAGCGTCCTGGACGAGACTCGTGTATCAAGCCTAGCCAAACATGCAGATAGTATACCGTGGCGTCAGAAAATTCCTACGCGAAACGAGAATCGGTCTCCAGCGTAAGAACGAACCTTCTAGGGTCAAGAAAAAGTGGGAAATCGCTCGTTAGTAAGCCGACGCAGGACCTAGCGAGTCTCTACAAAAACATAGGGAGAAATAGCCGAAAGCTTCGCTGATTTGATCCCGCGAATTCTCTGAAGATCTTCCACGGCTTTAAATCCACCCATTTCTTCTCGAAGAGCGATGATGTCAGCCGCCATCTTCTCTCCAACGCCAGGAATCAAATCCAGCTCTTCCGGAGTTGCAAAATTAAGGTCAAAAGAAAAGGCGGGGATATCTACAACCTCTTGCGTCTCAATCGATTGCCACGACCACGCTCGAATCACAACGATAACGGCGAGGCATAAGGCCATAACAGCCAACGTCCTCGCTCGGTTTTCTACAATGTGCGACTTTACATCCATGAGCGATTGATCGGGTCACCTTATGGCATGGTAGGGAGGCTTCCGAAGACACCCCCCCCAGCCATGCACTCTTCTTAATCTTACTACGAACAACTACTTAGCAAGTGCTGATTCGATTAGGCTTACAAACGCAGCATCTTCTGGCTTGACCCCTGATCCGAACCGACCGATCACTTCTCCATCACGTCCAATAACGAACTTCTCAAAGTTCCACTTGACTGGACCAGCACCCAGTGGCTTGGTGCTTACGGACGACAGATGCTTGTAAAGATCGCACGCTGTGTCGCTCTTCACATCCACTTTGGCCAACATGTCGAAACTGACTTTGTAGGTGGACTGGCAGAACTCCAAAATCTTCTTGTTCGAGCCTGGCTCTTGTCCACCGAATTGGTTACATGGCACACCTACGATGACCAAACCTTTTTCCTTGTACTTATCGTAGACTTTTTGGAGCCCTTCGTATTGGTTGGTATAACCACATTGGCTAGCTACGTTCACAAATACGACAACCTTTCCTGCGTATTTCGAAAGGTCAACAGCTTCGTCGTTGATGTCTTTCATTTGGAACGAAAGAGCCTTGGGTGCATCCGCTTTCTTCTCGTCTGCGTAGGAATTCATTGTGTTGCCTTCGTAATTCAAGTAACCAGAAACCATGGCCATGGCAACTACGCCAGCCAACAACGATCTGTACTTAGTCATGTAAAAACCCTTGAGTGAAGTAAGGATGGGAGGGAAGTCGGTGTTGCT
Source organism: Pirellula sp. (assembly GCA_046344995.1). GTDB lineage: Bacteria > Planctomycetota > Planctomycetia > Pirellulales > Pirellulaceae > JBKCUI01. The sequence continues at coordinate 7,185 of JBKDKR010000039.1, read as the reverse complement.
ACTCAGTGAAAGTCATCTCGATTCGAGCGCTATCACCAAGTAACCAATTCAGGTAGTGTACCAATACGTCAACTGGTAATCTCGGTTTAGCCTTTCAACGCCCCATCAAGGCGCGTTTCTTTTCGATAAAAACAAGGTGATGATCTAGATGGCGTATGTAGGATTCCACCAAATAGGCCAAGGACACTTTGCCAGACTCCGTGTGAATTCCGCATCTTTCGAACGCCGAATCAGGCAGTGCTCTCAGGATCGCGGCCGTCATTTGGCGATTTTTTACGAATAGGTCAATAGCCTGAAAGGCGGGGATTGAATCTCCACCTGGCAATTTACTGAACCCGGTCTCATCGTAAGCCACCAACAACGGCAGCTCCATGCAGGCAACTCGCTTCATTCGATCACTCGCAATGAGATCGCTATCCATCATGTGGATGGCGTTCTGATGCAACGTCCATGAACCGTCTGGAGGTTGCCAAAACAGCTCGTCTTGTGTGAGTCCCCAATAGGCCTGCACTAGTTTTTGACCGCCGCTGGCATATTGTTCGATGAGTTCTCGGTTCATAGCTTGAATGCGTTCCTTAGAAGTTCCAAGCTCTTGGGAATCGCCGTTTTGTAGCTTTCCTTGCCTTCGAACTCGAGGGAAATCCAGCCGCGATAGTTGGCGTCTCGCAGTATCTTGGCAATCTTCTGATAATCGAGTTCGAGCGTGTACCACTCGCCTCCACCGTAATAGGTCTTCGCCTGAAGCAGCACTGTCTTGGCTGCTAACTTCTGAAGCTTAGTATAAGGATCTTCGAGGAAGTTTCCTGTGTCCAAAGTTACTTGCAAGTACGGAGAGTTAATGGCGTCGACAATACGAAGAACTCCCTCTGGAGTGAGCCCCAACCCCCAATGGTTTTCGAGACCGAGGGTCACCCCACATTTCTCGGCTGTTGGCAAACATCGCTCGAGTGCATCGATAACCCATGGATATCCGTCCTCTTCGGTGTAACCCGGCAATGGTGGCTCAATCCCACGATTCGCCATGAGGGTGTCAAAGTCTTTGCTCGTGCCCCATCGGCCGGTATTAACACGCATCGTGGGAATACCGAGTTTGTAACAGAGTTCCATCTGCCCGCACGTGAGCTCGATGTTCATGCGTCGCACTTCAGGATCCGGTGAAACGAACCCTTGGTGTGTGGACATTCCATACAGTGGCAAACCATGTACTAACGAGCGTCGTTTGATCGCTTGCAGGGCTGAGTTGCTTAGCATCTCGGTCTGAGAGATTTGATAAAGGAGAATTTCCACTCCATCGAATCCAGCATCGGCAGCGAAGTCAATGCACTTAGTTACATCTTTGAATTCCTCGTTTTTGAATCGCCACAAGGAATAAGTCGAGATGCCGATAGGGTTCGTTGTTCTGCCACCCGGTGGGACGCTAGCGGCAGACGACTCAGAGTTCCATGCAGCTGTCGTCGCGGCTGCGGCAGCTGCCGCCAATAGGTTAGTTTGAAAAGTTCTTCGATGCATTATTACTGGCTTTCTTTACCGAACAGTTGTTTCTTGAGGAATGTGTAGGCGATGGCTTGCATGAACGCCGATTGCTTGTTGTTTGCCGCGCCGCCGTGACCACCTTCGATGTTTTCGTAGTAAAGGACCGAGTGACCTTGTGCTTCCATTTTGGCCATCATTTTGCGTGCGTGACCAGGATGAACACGGTCGTCTCGCGTCGAGGTTGTAAATAGAACATTGGGATACTTTATGTTTTCCGAAACATTGTGATAAGGTGAGAAGGTCTTGATGAAAGACCACTCGGCAGGAATGTCTGGGTTGCCATACTCGGCCATCCAACTGGCGCCTGCGAGAAGCTTGTTGTAACGCTTCATATCGAGAAGCGGCACTTGGCATACAACCGCTTGGAATAGGTCGGGATAAAGTGTGGCCATATTGCCAACCAACAAACCGCCGTTCGAACCACCTTGGATCCCGAGTTTTGCAGAGCTGGTGACTTTTCTAGCGAAGAGATCTTTTGCCACGGCCGCAAAGTCTTCGTAGGCTCGATGGCGTTTGTCTTTCAATGCTGCTTGGTGCCATGATGGACCGTATTCACCGCCACCACGAATATTGGCAACCACGTACACTCCGCCTTGAGTGGTCCATGCTCGACCGACTGTTGCGTTGTAGGATGGTTGCAAAGAAATTTCGAACCCGCCGTATCCGTATAGCAATGTCGGATTGTTGCCATTAAGCGAGATCGACTCTTTGGCGACCATGAAGTAGGGAACGCGTGTTCCATCTTGACTGGTTGCAAAGTGCTGCGAAATCTTGAGTCCCTTGGCATCAAAGAAAGCTGGTAGCTCTTTTAGTTTTTGTGGAGCTTGGCCGATCGTGCCCATCGAAAGTGTTGTTGGAGTCAAGTAGTCCGTTACGGTCATGAAGTAATCATTCGATTCGTCAGGATCGACGGGACTGACGCTGACGGTTCCGAACGCAGGTGCGCCGACCATCGGCTCAGACTTCCAGCCTTGAGGAGTGGAGCGGAGAACCGTGACCTTGTTCTTAACATCTTCCAGAACATTCAGGATCGCAAAGTCTTTGGTGAAACCGAAACTGGCGAGCGCAGTGGTTGGTGTAGGTTCAAAGACAACTTGAATGGTCTCTTTGCCAACGAGAAAATCATCCAATTTAGTAAAGAGTAATGAGCCGGCTTTGTAGACTTTGTCGCCACGATTCCAGTCTTCGCGTAACTCAATGGCGAGTGTTCCTCGCGCGACCGACTTGTTCGCAGTGTTGGGAGCGTCGATTTTTACGAGTTTGGAGTTCTCGTCGAGAACAAACAATTCATCGTTGTAGAACTTCACGTTACGCTGCACATAATTTCGTTCGAAGCCTGGGGAATCATCGTGGAAAGCAGCCACAAGCATGTCGGTCTGTTCACCCTCGTAGATCAAATCAGCTGCGGATAATGGCGTGCCACGTTTCCAGCGTTTCACGATTCGGGCGTAACCGGAATCGGTCATGCTGCCTGGGCCAAAGTCGGTTTGAACAAAAACATGGTCTCGATCGATCCAGCTTAGAGATCCCTTGGCCTCCGGTCGTTCAAATCCACCTTTCACGAAGCTCTTGGTGCTGATCTCGAATTCGCGAGTTACGGTCGCATCAGCGCCGCCTCGCGAGATGTCGATTAGCACACGATCATAGTCGGGTCGAAGGAAGCTGGCACCTTTCCAGACCCAGCTCTCGTTTTCTTCTGCGGAGAGTTTGTCTAGATCGAGAATGACTTCCCATTGCGGCGAAGGTTTTCGGAATTCGTCTAGAGTTGTTCTACGCCAAAGGCCTTTGATGTTTTTTTTGTCTCGCCAGAAGTTGTAGTAGTACTCGCCATGTTTGCTGACGAAGGGGATTCGAGCGTCTGAATCGAGGATAGCCAGTAGATCGGCTTCCAGTTTTTTGAAGTCATCGCTTGTCGTAAGAGTCGATTCCGCTTTGGAATTTCTCTCTTTCACCCATTCGATCGCTTTGTCACCGGTGACGTCTTCTAGCCACTGATACGGATCGGTATCGACGGGATCTTGTGCCAGACTCACGGGAGTAACCATTATTGGTGCTACGAAGGATAAGGACAAAAGCGACAGAATGTGTAGTTTTTTTATCGACATAAACGCCTACTGGGATGCGAGAACAAAAAATCGGAGAGGTGTTCAATCGGGCTAGATTGTAGCAAATAATTGGAGGCCTTCATGGTCTAGTAGTAAGAGAATCGACCAAGAGGTGTCTCGATTTTGCGGATGTAACGCGTATAATCGTACCGCCGGCGGAGGCCGTGATCGGGGATTGACTCGTTTGATCCTCGGGCTATCGCACCTATGATCTCGCGATGGGGGATCTCGCAATGGGGGATCTCGCAATGAGGGATCTCGCAAATGGGGAGGATGTTTGCTCATGAGAACGCTTCTATATGGAATGTCGTGTTTAGCCACGATTTTGAACGTTTGTCTTTTTTCTTGGGCTGGGACATGGGGTGCATGCTGGCCCCAAGAAAACGGGGCGTTAACCGGTTCGGCTCATTTTACGTCGGCTCCGACAAGCGATTCAGAACTGAGATCGCAATTGTCAGAAATTGACAAATACAGAACAGGATTCGTTGGGGCGTCCAGTGAACAAGCTGGAAGAGTGGGGGCCAGTGGAGGCTCGCCACTAGCGAATTTCAGCGAACTGACCAACATTATCGAAACGATCATCGACGGTGGTTGGGAAAGTCAGGGCGGAACCTCGTCGATGATTCCTCACACCAATGGAGTTCGTATCAACACATCGGGAGTGTTGGAGCGGATCAGTGCCTCGGAACAGGATCTTCGTAGGCTCAGGAAACTGGGACGCGCAAAAGCGGATCTGTCAGCATTGGGAAGCTGGCAAGAAGCAACGCCATTGCGATGGATATCCCTCAAGTCTTTGGATGTATTGGTGAAGGATCGAATGCGAGGTGGCAAGCCATCCAGTATTGCGATGGAACTGCTGGGCGGCATATACCGATTGGATTATCTCGCGTACGACAAAGATACCAACGACTGGCTCATCGGTGGCCCCGCAGGGGATTTGGTACAGCATGAAGACGGGCAATTGGTTAATCGAGAAACCGGGCTGCCTCCTATATTGCTAGAGGATCTATTGAGCATTGGCCCAGTGATTCTAAACGGAAACAAGAGCTTTGGCTGTACGATCAATCCGGATGAAACGCGACTGAAGGAGTCGTTTGCGTTTGCTCAAAAGGAATCTTCGCTCAAGTCGTTGAGGAACAGTCCCGATCGTTGGCTAGAGCGATGGAAGAAGACACTTGGCAACCAAGCAACGATTGTAATCGGTTTGCCGGCGGATTCACCGACTGGTTATGCGTTGCTTGTGGCTGACGCCGAGATGAAACGATTAGGTTTAGGTGTTGATCCGTTACCCAAGTCGATTAAGTCCTATTGGGAAGAATTGGACACACTGAAGCAGACTAAAACGTCGACCATGTTGCGTTGGTGGTTATCGTTAAATGACAACCCAATAGTGATGGACAAAGAGCGAAGAATCTATTCGCTGGAACATGACAACGTAAGATTGTTGAGCGAGTCACAGCATTTCGAGACAAACGGAAAGAGAGTCGCGTCGCTGGAAAACGATCCAGCAGCCAATCGATTCGCCGAATCGTTTACAAAGAACTACAAAGAACTGCTTGGACCATATCCCGTATTTGGTCGATTGCAGCACATTATGGATTTGGCTGTTGCTCTGGAAATCGTGCGGTTGGAAATCGAGTATGGGAGAGGAGAGCCGTTTGTTGCTTTGAGTTTGACTGAAGCTCAACCTCACTTAGAAGTGGCCTCTAAAGAGATTGAATCGATCGCGTCGACTCACAAAGCGTTTGATGGATCGCGAATGGCGGTTGTAAGTGGAGGTGTCGGCATTTCCGTTGATGGATTACGCAAGCTGATCAAGATTTCGCCCGACAAGTTAAATCACGTTGTGCTCAAAAGTGGCAGCTCAGAGGCTAGTTCTGGTTCGCAAAATCCTGACAAAGAAGTGTTCTGGCGCTAGTTTATTGGCGATGACCGCACATCGTAGGCCGTAACAAGACTCGGCGCAGTTACGGCATTCATTCTGGGATGAACCCGAGTGGTGAGGCTAGGACCGCACTCGGTGCAACAAAGTGCTCGAACTCGGTATCTAACAGCTCGCTTGAGCATCGATCGGAACTATAGGAAATCCAAAACACCTTTGGAATCCGTCATAAAAAAGATTGGCTCTGTTTCAATCGTCAAGCTTCACAATTCAAACTTCTCCCGCCAGTCCGCAGTGGGCGGGGGCATTACTGACTTGTCTCATCTCTTATTTTGTGGACGAGGCAACGAATCCCCGACTTGTAGTGGACGAGGCTACGAGGCCCGACTGTCTGGCACGAATCTGGCACCAATCCTTTTATCAATATAACAGGCGGTCTCCCGTGCAAATGGCCTCCTAGCGTCGTCCACTACAAGCACCCTCCCCTCGTGCGGTCGGACCGTGGGTTCTGTTTTGAGCGGTGCCGTTGGTGGTAACACTGGTCCAGTCTCCGACCTTGGTCAGATTCCAGGACTGAGTGAAGGTTCCACTGGCGCGAGCATAGCCCGTGAGACGATCTTCGTCGTCGTAGCTGGTGCCTGCTGAAGTGAACCCGTAACCGCTCATCGTTCCGCCAAAGCCCTCGGAAGTTTTGTTCTTGTCTAGGAACGCTTGAGAATCTGGTCACGAAGGGAAGCCGTGATCGCTTGCAACTCCACTAAAGACTTGCCCTCAAATTGGGTATCGTCGGAAGAGGGAATGTTCAGAATCTCCTGAAGCGCCCTTATCAGCTTGATTTCGCCCTTTTCTAGCCCCTTTTCTAGCCCCTCTTCACGGCCCTTTTCAAGACCAATCTCCAGGCCCTCTTCACGGGCATCCAAGATGCTCGATTGCCAATCGAGGTAGCCTTTTTCTCGGGAATCGTACATTTGTTTCTCCTCAGTTATTTCTTGGATCTTGCGTAGTTCTCGGGTCGCGTGCAAAAACTCCAGACCCGGTAACAATTCTCTCAACTCTTCTTCGCTGTGCTCGTGCGAATGAATAATCCAGTAACACCACTGCTCCAGGACACTCGCGGTCCCTAGCGATTCCTGCGTTCCTCTATACTTTCCTAATTCTACCGTGTGAATCTCGATCGAGTCCAGCAAAACCGCTCCCGATTCCTTTTCTGTCATTCGAAAATGGTGATGCAATCTGTCATCCGCCCAAATCGAGCCAGTTAGCAAACAAACCGCGTAGGTGGCCTTTAACGAACTGTACGCTCCTCCTGACGGCAATTGCTCCGTATAGGTTTTGGCAGCGTAATAGGTCGCCCGCTTGATAAAACTGATTATCGGGGCGATCTGAACCTCGACGACGAAAACCCGTCCCTTGGAGTCCGTGGCTTTGACATCCACACAAATGAACTTGTCTTCTTGGAATTCTTTCAGCGAAAACGGATTGAGATACTGCACCGATTCTATTGGGCGTGGTAAATCGAGAACGGAGTTGAGCAAACTAACAAGGCAGATTTCATTGCCGAGTTTGCCAAAGATTTTCTTGAAGGCAAAATCGATCCAGGCTCGTATTCCGATTTTCGTAGACATAGGCGTTGATGGGGCAATAGAGAGTTGCAAAAGACAAGAC
>JBKDKR010000038.1:0-84222 GCA_046344995.1 Pirellula sp. | reverse complement strand
TTTATTCGAGCGAACACTCGTTTGCGAAAGTGTCGAGCAGTATGCGTACGAGCTATTTCATTACTTTCGCAACGCGGATGCTAACGAGGTGTCGCTCATTTGTTGTGAAGCTGTCGATCAAACCGGCCTAGGTACCGCTCTCATGGACCGCATCCGCCGAGCTGCTAGCTAGAAGCAAGGCAACATACGGTTGTGTCATCGCCCTGCTACGTCTAAAAGAGATGTATGACGCTTCAAGGATCTTAGCACGATGTATTGAGCAACTCCTATTGAACCAATCGCAATCCAGATCGGTTCCACAGAGAAACGATGATCGATAACTAAATGCTCCGCGATTTCGATCATGAGAAAACCAAGACAAATCTGAGCTACAGCAGTGTACTCACGCTTGAGCACATTCTTCAGTGAAAAGGGTAGCGATGGCGATCTCCATCCTGACAGTTTCGGTATGAAAGCAGGTGTTTTCGAAGCCCATTCTGTAAAGTTGGTCTGGAATTTTGCCTTGAGAAACTCCTCTTCCGCAATCATGATTCGCTCGTAATAAAGTGCGAATGCCAACACATAAATCACGGGAAGCCACCAAATTATCGGCAGCAATACAGGGCCCAAGCCGATTAGAAAATTACCCAGATAAAGAGGATGCCTGACGATAGAGTAAATTCCTGATGTATTCAATTGCGTGGCGACTTGCTGAGCACTGTTCCGCCCCGACGTGCCATGCGGAGTATGCCCAATCGTCAAGACACGAATGGCAAGTCCCAAAATGGAAACACCCATGCAAACGGCTTCGGCAATCTGATGTAACGTGTGGCTGCCTAATGGCCAATTCATCTGGGCTACAGCGAAGCACAGTGGCACACACATAACGACCGGTAGATAACTTCTCCACTTGAATAGAAAGTTACCTTGTTTTCCCAGTGTGTTTTTCATCTCAAGATACCTCCGTCATCCTGTTCGCCTAAATTGGACCGTTTGCGAAGGGTAAATAGAATGGCTCGTTTAGGTCAATAGATCTTTGCTGGATAATCCCTCCGACCGACTTCCGATCGACTTTCGACCGCTTCACGAGAGGTTGAACGGCCATTTTGGTAGCGTCCATCAACCCTTCGCTAAATGACATGATTGCGAAATCGAACTACCTCACCGTCGTGGGATTTCGCCAGCTTGCGTTGGGATCTTGTACGACGCCCGACGAGGAAACTATTGGTGCTGGCGTGATCGGGGCTGGAATATTGCTGGCCTCTTCCAAAGAATCAGAAATGATCGCACCAGCTTGAACAACTCCTTCGCCTATGCGATTTACCTTGGCGCTTGCCTGTTCAACTCGTGAATTCAAAGCATCCGTGGTTCGAACGACACCGTCTCGTACTTGATTCGACGTGTCCTGGATGCGAGATTGAATGCGATTTACACTCGATAGAACTTGGTCACCGTAAGCAATACCCGACCCCACGTTGTTGGATTGCAATGCACCTAAAGTTGGACTCGCTGGGCCAGCGTTGGATGGACTTACGCCAGAAACACCATTAGCGCCGGGCGCTCCATTGGTGTATGTGTTGGGGATTGTGAAAGAACCTGTTGCCGGCGGTGGAACTCTGCTGGCGGAATTTATGCCTAAACTGTTGGACAGTCCATTCATTCCCGCGCAACCTGTTAGCGAGGCTATTCCTACGCTGCAAACAACCAAGCTCCAAGAACGGACAATGGACCTAAGCCGTCCTCTCAAAAACAAGAAGCCAGAATGACCTAGTAAACAAACGCGGGAGCTTTGATAGCTAACCATGATGTGATGATCCACCAAATACTGGACTCGAACTCGCCGACTCGACGAGTTTACTCAACTAATCGGATAACGAATCCAGCATGGTGACTCAACTCTCAATTGGTAAGCCACGCTAAATAGCTAATTCAGGCAACGAAACTTTCTTGAGATTTTTGGAAAAAGATTCAAGTTACGACTACTTGGGGCCATTCGATCGAAGGTAATCGAACAAGGTTTTGATCTCCGCCTCCGACAAAGGACCGAGCAAGTCGGCTGGCATCATGGACTGCTCACTTTGCTTCTTTTCGTCGATGTCCTGAGTGTAGATGACCACTTCTTCGGTTGCGGTCTGAAGCCGTATCGATGACTCAGTTGCTTCTCGCAGGAGGCCCGTGAAGACTTGATCATCAACAGTACGCACGATCCATGGCTGATATTCTTTAGCCATGACCGCGGAGGGATCCATGATGTTTTCAAGCAGATAGTTGATGTCGCGACGGTTAGAGCCGGTCAGTTCGGGGCCAATTTTACCTCCCTCGCCAAACAGCACGTGACATTGCCCGCAGATCTTCTTGAAGACTGCTTGTCCGGCTTGTAGATCGATCTCGGGCTTTTCGCTCTCAACGATCTTCTTAATCGCCAACACTGCCTTCTGCTTGTCTTGGTCTAACGTACGAACATTGCCCCATACTTGTGTTACTTTTTCCATCAAGCTCGGTTCGCTGAGTCTTTGGATTTGTTGTACCATGTCGGCAGTAAGCTCGGATGGGCGGATGGTCTTTGATTCAATCGCGTCTAGCAATACTTTGGTTGTTCCGCTTCGACGCAAAAGTGCAAACATCACTCCTCTGCGATCTGCAGCAGTCTCCCATTTTGAAGCCATGGTGACGAGCTGTTTGGCGCTGGCTTCATCCAGCGAGTCGGCAATGGCGGATACCGCCGCCGCACGCAACTCCGGTTCATGGATTAGTTCAAAACCAATTTCTTTAAGGCCTGAAGCTTGAACTTGTTTCAAAATATTCAATGCCGAGGCTCGTTCTGCTGCTTCGCTCTTCTTGTTTCGAACCAAAGTTCGCAAGGTTTCCAAAGCAGCCGCGTCGTTAAACTTACTTGCTAGCTGGGCGCCTCGCATCCTGACATTGCTGTCGCGATGGTTGATGAGAAGTTTCGATACCGATTCCCAGCCTTTTGGCGCATCGGTCGTTCGCTTGCCTTCGAGCGACCTCAAAATGGAATCCAACATGCGAGTTGATTGAGCGGTATCTTTAGTGGATGCCGCAGTGGTCATTAACTGGACTAGGCTAGCGCTGCGTGCATCGTTCACCTCTGCCAACCAAACTTGGGCAATTTGCCTCGCAGCAAACTCACCCACAATCGGGATTTGATTTCGATTCAGTTGAGCAATCATCTCGGCAGGAATAGTTTCTAGCAATCGAGAGACTGCGTACCAAACCATTAACGGTTGATTGTGGTCATTGCTATCTTCTCCATGAGTCATCAAGGAGGATACGATACCAAGAGAGAGTTTGGGCTCGATGCGCTGAGCTGCTGATGCTAACTCCAATCTAACTAAAGCGGACTTTTCCGTCGCAGCAAGCTTGGCCAGTGAACCAGAGTTGAGCAGCTTCGTGTAATCAGTAGGATTGGTTGTTGAAGTCGGTTGAACGAGCAATCGCACCCCCCAGCCTCGAACGTGTTCGTCCGAATCTCGCAAGGCTTTTTCTAGATCCGTGGCAGTGAGCTTCTGGCATGCAGCCAATGCCCATAATCCACGTAGTTTGATACGTCCCTCGGCGTGGTCGAGTAGCTTTCTCAGTTCGCCGACCGTCGACGATGCAAGTTTGTTCGCGCTGGCTCGCTCCATAAGTAACCGGCGGGCAGTTCTCACGTACCAGTCATTCTTATCAAGTTGATAGGCGACCAGTTGCGAATCAGATGCTTTGGAAAGATCTACTTGAACTGGTTTCGCGTTGTTGTAAGCAATACGGTAGATCCGCCCGTTGCTTTGATCGTGATTGGCTGGATCATTGGTATGGCATTGATGGGCGTCGTACCAGTCGATTGCGATCACTTGTCCATCAGGGCCCGATCGGAAATAAAGGATCTGGCTGCTTTGGTCATTGGTCAAAAGAAAGTCTGGAGCACGGTCGCCGGAATAGCCACTACCGCTTCTGGTTAGCTGATCCTGGTTCAAGCGAGCACCATGGATGTTGTTCATGAAGATCTGATTGCGATACTTGTCTGGCCAACTGCCACCGAGATAAATCATAGCGCCGCTGTGAGCGTGACCGCCGCCGGCACTGTCGCTTCTGTTATTTCCTGCGTGAGGATTGTCACCCAGCCAATGGCGGTGTTTTGCAATCGTCACAATATCTGCATAAGTGTATGGATTAAAGTGCTGGCCCGCTTGTCGTTGGTAGCGAGCCATAGGGATGATGTGGTACAAGTGTGGGATGACGCAAGCTGTTAAAAAGACATCACCTGTATCATTAAAATCGACCCCCCAGGGGTTGCTGGTACCATGTGCGAATACTTCAAAAGTTTCGCTTTGCGGATGGTATCTCCAAATCCCAGCGTTGATGGGAGTACCATTGGTCACGTTACCATCTTTTTTGAGAACGCGAACGTTGGAATGGGTAAAGATCCCATGGCAGCCGTACAGCCAGCCGTCTGGTCCCCAAATGAAACTGTTCAAGGTCTCGTGAGTGTCTTGTAAGCCCCATCCATCCAGCACCTTGCGAGCGGGACCGTCCGGAACGTCATCGCCATTTTCATCGGGTAGAAACAGTAGATAGGGTGCGGCACCAACCCAAAGACCGCCGAAGCCAACTTCGATTCCGCTAACAAGGTTCAAGTTGTCAGCGAAAACCTTGGAGGAGTCTAACGTGCCGTCTGCGTTGGTATCTTCAAAAATGAGAACTCGGTCTTTGCCTTCATCACCTGCGGCACGGATGGGATACTGGTACGCTTCGGCAACCCAAACACGGCCTTTGTGATCAATGGTCATGGCGATTGGTTGTCGAACCGCAGGCTCGGACGCGATGACTTGTGCTCGAAAGCCATCTGGCAAAATCATTTCCTCGGCCGCTTTATCGGGAGTAAGCGATCGAAAACTGAGTTGGTCAAATGCGGGTAGTCTTTCATTTTCGGGAATTGCTGGTTCCGTAGCGTGTAAACGGAAATCATCAAAGTTGATGTGCCCCCAGCCGTCCTTACTGTTGTCAGTCAAACGAACGCGAACGGTCTTGCCTTTGGCTCGTTCCAGGTTGAGTACTGCTCGCTTCATGGCTTCGGTGTTCGCGCCACGTGAGGTTGCAATCACTTCACCCGACTCGGCATCCATGATATCGACTTTGGTTGCCGAGCCGGAACCACCTCCCTGAAGGAATGAGACCCATGGCTGTGACAACTTGAATGGTTCGCTGGTGAGAGTTCCCAACGCGATATCGCCAGCCACCTCGTAGGAACCGATCCAGAACTCACCTTGGTGTGCACTGGTCATATCATTCCGACGTGCTGCGACAGCATCACCACGAATAGGTTGATTGAAGAACGCAGCTCCCGATTCAGACCAGTGTCGCAAATCACCAGCTTCAAAATCTACATTCATCGGCTTGTCGTCTGCCCATGCAGGGCGGAAGCCGCCTAGGGAGTCCGCAATGGTCACCACTTTCTCTGCGACTCCAAGCTCCGGTTCCGATGGAGCTTCTCCTGGCTTTTGAACAAGCAAATGGACCCCCCGTTTGCTAACCGAAACGATGTCGTTCTTTCCATCAGAGTTAATGTCTTTGATGGTAATCTGGGTTCCTACTCCAGAGTCCGTATCGACGATGTTCGGAATAAATCTGAGTCCGCTTGATGATGCCACCGCTTTGAACCAAACCAGTATGGCGGGTTCGTTTTCGCCCCGATCGCTTCCATTGTGAGCCCAAAAGCGTTTTCCTGTGACGATGTCCAATTTGCCATCCCCATCCATGTCTGCAAGGTCGATGGCATGCAATTGTGAAACAGCTAAACCTGTCGGGGAGGTTTCGGCCTTTTCGGTCATGATGTCGATACGTACCCACTCGTCTGCCTTGGTCTTGCTCTTTTGATAGACTGCCAATCCGAAGCCGTGGGCTGCCAGTGAGGTGATTACTTCTGTCTTGCCATCTCCATCAAGGTCGACAGCATACATTTGTGCGCCACCAGGTTCTGAGAATTGGTAAGCGTGAAAGCCCCATGGCTCTGCAGATCGTTGCTCAGGGTGTTCCCACCAACCATCTTTCGACATGACATCGAGACGACCGTCGTCGTTGACGTCACCGACACCGATACCGTGCGTAAAGCGTTGATAACCATTGTTAGTGCTGACTGGCGTAAAGGTCCACGGGTCGAGTGGATTGGCTGGAATCTCGGCGAAACCGAAACATCCGCTATTGCAGCAAACCAGTTCAGGCACTCCATCGCCGGTCACATCCGTGAGCATGGGAGATTCATTGTCGACTTGAGCCAGGATCACATGACGTGACCAGATTTCTGTTCGGGATTTGGTTCCGCCGGGGTTCTTACACCAGTAAGCTTCTTGGCCTGGGAAACCAACAATAACAACGTCAACGAGAGAGTCTTTATCAACATCGTAGTCGAACGCAAAAAAGAATTGCGAGTAGCCAATGATCGAATAGGGTTTACAGTCGACTAGATCCTTTTCGACTTTGTAATCAGGTCCAAAGAAGACCTTGGGGCCAGCAATTACATCCATATGGCCATCGCCATCGAGGTCGGCAGCCGTTCCCCCTTCGGCCCAGAACAAGGGACTTAATTTGCTGGAAGTCCAGTGCGATGAGTCTTGGCCGAATGAGTTTGCTGCTGTAACGTGAAGCAATGCCAACGCGCCAAGCAGAATCGATTTAGCTTTCATGCGAAGAAAGTTCCGAGAGGTTTATGGTGAGGAAGGGCATTTGGTGGGAACGTTAGTTTAACTCAAACGAACGACCGTGAACAGCAAATGGCAGAAAGCAAGTCGCTCCAAGGTCAATTGCTTGTCCCGCCCACTTAGGCTAAGTTTTGGTTCTTCAATTCAATTGCACTTTCGAACTGATGGCAAACATGGGGACTGATGACCCGAAACGACTGCAAAACCTGGAATTTGTTCTTACTCATCTGCAGAAATCCTATGATGAGCTGAGCTTGGTGGTTTTTAATCAACAGAAAGAGATCGAGCTTCTGCGGCAATCGGTTTCAAAGCTCAACTCCGGTCTCCAGAGCCTCGCGGAATCAGATCGCAGCCCGCGATCCCTCGCCGACGACCGTCCGCCTCATTATTGAGAGATCGCTTTGGCGAATCTAGGTTTGGTGAAAGTTGCCATCTAACAGAGATTTGGGCATGGAGTAGCCGCTTGGACGCATGTAGTAGTGATGTTAGAGACTTCTTCGTCCAACACGTCGCTGCAGTGGGTAGAAGAGTTCGACATGATAAAGCACCTATTCCGACCTGAACGTTTCGCCGCGAACAAGGCCTCGTCTGCACGCTTGAGCATCTTCTCTTGCGAATCCGTAGCGCGAGCAGCCGTGACCCCGATGCTAACCGTAACGGGTACCAATTTATCGTTGAATAGAAAACTGGCCTTCTCGATAGCCGACCGCAATCTTTGGCCAGCGAGTGCTGCTGCATCCGCGTTCGTTCCAGGTAACACGATTACGAATTCTTCACCTCCCACACGGCAGATGACGTCCATATCGCGCAGAGTAGAACGTAGCTCCTTGGCTACTGATACAAGGATCGCGTCGCCTGCGTCATGACCTAGGCCATCATTGATTGCTTTGAAGTGATCGATGTCTACCAACAAAGTGGAGAAGGGGGCATTCTGTCGTTTAAGCTGAGCAATCCGTTGGTTGATTTCGATATCCAGCCAACGTCGATTGCCAACCCCGGTAAGCGGGTCTGTCGTCGATTCTGCTTGAAGGACGTGAACTTTGTTTTCAGCTCGTCGACGGCGCAATTCCGAGAGAGCAAGGCAGGAGGCTAACCCAGTTGTGCTGACTGGCCATACCATCTGTTGCCCGATCTGGCTTAGTATCGGGAGTTGTATCGGGATTTGTACAAGTAGAATAAGCCCCACGCTTATCCATGCTGCGATAACCATTGCGTCCAATTGCAGTAGTTTACGAAAATGTGATTTGAGGACTTTCACAGTACAGTAACCAAGGTTCAGAGCTGTTGACAAAAGAAATGCCCGATACAAGGTTTTTAGCTCAGTTTTTCCGCAACATAGAAAGTGTGTTGCAAAACGGTGCACAATGCATGACGTCGTGCTAGACGGTACGGATCGTAGCGAATATGCGGGGGCATAATTCGGCTCGAATCGCATCTTCTAATTCGGATTGTTTTCTTTCGCGACGCTCCATTGCTTCTGCAGGTCGGCAATCCTACCTTAGCCGAAGTACATCAGAAGTGCTGGACTCTTTCATCGCGTGAAAATGGGTGATCGGGGTAGCATTTGGGATTTTGGCGATGTGCGGCGATCGGGTGGATTGTGCCGGTCGTGGCGTCTATTTACGGATTGGTTTACCGGTCGTGCCGAATAAAAGGTTTGCAGGCAAGTCATCTCTTGGTTTCGACGAATAAGGCCCCGAAAACTAGTGAACACCAGATTGATGCTATTTGCCGCATTGTTTGCAACGCCAATCTTGATGCTTCAGTCCAGCGTCTTTGGTCAATCTGCTACTGTCGCCATTCCCGGGCAATCGCCTGTTAATAGTGCCGGAGGCGAAGAGCTTAAGGTGGATATTGTCGAAGCTATCCCGGTTCGTTACTTTCAGCCAACCCCGCTGGTAGAGCCTCGCATCAATAATATGACTCGCTCTGCGGATGATCCATTGCGATCGCGCCCCAGGCGAGAGGTCGGCGGTAATCAAACTGCTTCGCAAAACGCGTCTATTACGTTTCCGACGAGGGATAAAGTCACAGGGCAAGAAGCATTGCCATTGTCTGCGAGCGATGTGGGGAGTCTTATCAAAAAATCCAAGTCTTCGCTCAGTACTAGTGTGCAATCCAAGACGCCGGTTGTAAGTGATCCTCGGATTCGTGGTTCACGCGCAGGGGCTCTCGCCGCATCAGGTTCGCATTGGGTTCCTGCGCGAGCGGACCTCGACACGATACTAAGCAAATTTGATTCAAGACAAATAGATTCCGTTACGATTATTCCAGGTCCCTTCTCCGCTTTGTACGGACCAGGCTTCGGGTTTACCGATGTCCGACTACTCGAGTCGCCACGATACGCAGAGGGATCGCAATGGCATGGCAGCTCCGGTGCCGAATACAAAGTTAACGGAAACCAGTTCTTAGGACAGCAAGGGGTCTATGGCGGTGGCGAAGACTGGGGGGCTAGGTTCCATTACATTAATCGCTTTGGCGATGATTACTATGCGGGTGATCGCGAACTCATTCCAAGTAGCTATTCGTCGGAAGAGTACCTCGCTTCTTTCGGCAAAGATTGGAAAGGAAATTCTCTTGAGGTTGGGCGCGTTCACGTCGGTTTGGGTGACAGCCTTCGTTATGAGCGTTGTTTGGGGTGCAGAGAAATCCAGCACAAAGACGTCGGTAATTGAATCATTGTCCCCTGGAACAATCTGGTTCATTTCCGACATGTAAGTAATTGCATTGCCGCTAAAGTCGATCGGGCAAGCTGCATACGTCCCATTACCGAGTCCATTGATTCCCGTGGGCACCACTCTTTCGAAAGTGCCACTAACGCGATCAAAGCGGATAACATCTCCCAGATTATTGGTATCATTACTCAGGAAATCGGTTGCCCAACTGATGAAGGCTATATAGCGTCCGTTTCCGCTAACCATCGGAAACTGACTTGTTCTATTGGCAGAGACACTACCCGAACCGGGCGTGATCATTGTGGTTTGCGACGTAAACACGTTGTAGATGAACGTATCGCTTCGACCCCAAATTGCACCAGCGTCTCCTCCAGTCGTATCACCCGGCACGAGGTTGTTCGCCGCAGACGTATAAGCGAGAATACCGCCGTCAAACGAAAGCGATGGGAACCTACTTTCACCATTTCCAGCCAAGCCGTCCATTGCTCGGCTTACTAGTTTCGTGGTTCCAAGGAGCCGATCCTCGGATATACACATCATAGAAGTCGTTGTTATCTCCGGTGTCAAGATTGTTTGCGGTTGTTTCCCATGCTACGAACCGTCCGTCTCCACTGATGTTGACCTGATATACGGTGGCTCCATTGGCTTGCTCACCGCTGCTGGAGATACTGATACGTTCCATGCGTCCATCCGCGCTAATGTGCGGAGCATCGCTGCTACCATTTGCTTTCCCACCGTCCATTGCTCTAGAGATGAGCAGCGTTGAATTGGCGACGTTGACGAGACCCGAAGTTGAAGTCAATATCCCTCCGCCACCTTGTTGATATTGAATCGGATAGATGCCAGCATCGGCCACATTCTGTTCCAACGTGCTCGAATCAATTTTCGCCGTAGCTCCATTGGTAACGAACACACCTCCACCACCGATCGCTTGGTTGCTGTCGAGAGTCGAGCGGTACAGATTGAGGTTGCCGTTCCAATGTGCGATGCCACCGCCGAGCGAGACTGGGCCGCCCATGGCTTCGTTGTTCTTGATCGTGACCAGGTCCAAGGACAGGTTGCCCGAGTTGAGGATCGCGCCGCCGGAGTGATCGGTAGGCGCTTTGCCGCCTGTGAGTGTTAAGCCTGTCATTGATACCGTCGCTCCGGGATAGACTTTCATCACCCGATCGATGCCTGCCGCGTCGATGGTGGTTCGATTGACGCCCAAGCCGACCAAGGTGATGTTGCCTAGCAGGTCGAGGTCGCCGCTGGTGGCGTTGGACCATTGCAAGCCGGTAGGCGCATCGTAGCCCGAGCCTGGCGGTGGTACTGGGTAATTCGCTCCCGCATCGATCACGGATGCGATCGTGAGTGGATAGGTGCCGGTCTGCAGGAAGATCTTTACGGGCTGAGGCTTCAGCGCATTGGCTTCCTGAATCGCGGCTCGCAAGCTGGTCCTGCCAGCGGAGTCTTTTGCTTGGCCATTGCCCACATTTGCATCGACCGTGTCGAGGAACGTGTCGACGTAAAAGATATTGGCTGCAGCGATCTTCACCTGAAAACTGCCGAGCGTAGTTTCACGCGAGGCGAGTCCAGACAACGATCGCGAAGCGTCGGATTTCGCCGTGATAACGTAGTTTCCGTAATCTTCCGCATCCCAGGTGCCACCGACAGCACTGAGGCGATAGATCGCTGTCACTTCGGTCTTGCCGGGGTTCTCGTTTAAGGATTCGTATGAAGTCGCAAGGGTTTCATCCAGCGATGCTTGACGTGTGACGATGAGATCGCTGTTGCCGAGACTGGATTTGTCGACACCGAGCCGATTCTTGTACTTCACTGTAATCAACTGATCGGTACCACCCGCAGTCGTGATGTTCGTGGCGCTGACAAGCTGCGCAGTCGGAGCGAATACGTCTGCAGCCAGAGCTTTGGTTGCATTAAGCCGTCGGCTAGTGCTAATCTGGGAACCGAGTGAGGGAATCACGTCGCCCTGTTCCAATATGGCGCGGCGAATCTCCGATACGCTTGGTTCTGTTTGCAACGACCAAACTAATGCTGCCGCTCCTGCAACATGAGGCGTGGCCATACTGGTGCCGTTGGCTTCGCCGTAGCGACCACCGGGCAACGTGCTTCGCACGCCAACTCCCGGGGCAGCAATATCCACCGAACGCAGACCAAAGTTACTAAACGGGGCTAGACGATCCGTCGCATCACTGGCGGCTACCGAGATGATGTTGTCCGATTCGTAACTGGCGGGATAAAACGGATTGCGATCGTTGTCCACGCCACTTCCCAAGATATTGCCATTACCCGCAGCGGCCACGAACAAGATTCCCGCGTTACCGGCCGCGTCGATCGTATTCTTGAGCAACGGATTGAAGCCTCCCGGTTGTCCCCAACTGTTGTTGAGCACTCGAACATTCGTTTGAAACTGCGATCGCATCATGGTCGCATAATTCACGGCCGCAATCGCAGAAGCTAAATCTCCTTGGTTCGATTCATCGAGGAACTTCAACGACATAATCGAGGATCGCCAATTGACCCCAGTCACACCCCGCGCGTTGTTACCAATAGCTCCAATCGTTCCCGCCACGTGTGTTCCGTGTCCGAGATTGTCCGATGGATTGTTGGGGGCGAAGACTTCGTTGGCGTCGTTGCGGAAATTCCAACCAAAGAAGTCGTCGGTGAATCCATTGCCATCTGTATCCCGACCATCTGCCCACAAGGGATCATCCAAGAGATCGGCGGCATCGATGTAACTATTGGCATTGCGATCTCGAACTCGCGAACTATTGGCGGACGCATTGAGATCGTAGAATGTGATCAACCCATCGCCATCGGTGTCGACTAAAGATGGAGGCAGTGCATCGGGGATCTCGCCTTGGTTAAGCCAGATATTGAGATAGAGATCGGGATGTGTAGGATCGACTCCAGAATCGATCACACCGACGACGACACTAGTGGAACAGCGAGTTACATCCCATGCTTCCGGTGCATCGATATCGGCGTCATTGGTTGCGCCGAACTCTCCGACGTTGTGCAAGTTGGTCATATTTCCAAAGTCGGAATCGTTGGGCAGTATTTGACCGCTGACTCGTTCGTTCTTCGAGAACGAAACCACTGCGTCGTTGGCCGACAGCGTATCCCGGACCGCTTGTTCGGACAGCGAGAGGCTACTGATGTGGACCAAGCCTGGAAGTCCGAGTCCGGCGGCAACTCGGAAGTGAATATCCGATTGGTTCAGTCGAGCGACAGCGTTTTCGAGTGACGTGATGGACTGTGTTGCCTCTTGTGACAATCTTACGATCCAGTCCCCTTGGGTATATCGTCGAGGACCTACGAACTGCGAGAACCATTCTGTTGTGGACTGGCCTGCGGCGATCGAGGCGATCTCTTTTTGATCGATATCAATGCGTTCATACCACGCGGGAGAAACTGTGTTGTAGTCTTGTGCGAGATCTGAGGCTAAGAGTTGTCTCGCTTCGAGTCGTTCGACTACAGGTCGGAGTTTTATTTGTTTAGCAATACCACGACGAGGATTGGAGGGGCTTGGCATGTTGTGCGGCGGGGATGTTTGAAATGAAGATTGAAATACCCCCCGGATTTTAGTTGAATAATTAGCTGCAGCGAGAAGTTGAGAAAAGCAGGTAACGTCCAATGAAAACAAGTCGCAGCGGTTTGCTTGAAAATTATTGCATTTCTTTAACGTTTTCGCAGGTGTCGCGGTTTTCTCTATATCCTCAATCCAACCAAAATCTCAATTTTGAGGCATTCTGGTTGTGTGGTAGAACTCGCCATTGCTCTTGATAATCGCATCATAGAGTGCTCGCGATAGATCTTTCTCGCCTCGGGACTCTTGGATGCAAGCAACAAAAAACGCGATATCGCGGTCTAAATTGTTGGAGTTTAAATTGCGAAGAGTGTCAATCGCTGACTCTTGCTCTCCAGCTTTATGGTATGCCCATGCTAGCGTTGCGATTGCAACTTGGTTCGAGGCATCGACTTGTTCAAGAAGAGACTTGGCTACGCTAATCGCGTTCCGCCTTTCTTCCACTTGATCGCTGTCGGATAACGCCCATACTAAATGTAGTTTAGCGGCCTTTTGGCTTTCATCCGCATTGATTAGCTCTCTTAGGACTGGTATGGTCTTTGAGAAGTCGCCTATCATTTGAACTGCTTTTACATTGAGTAACTTAAAATCTGGACGATTCTGGCTGTCTGTTGAAAGACCCGCAATCAGGTTTCCAACCTCAGTTGGTCGACCCTCGCGAAGCATCCACATGGCATACTCCTTTGTCGCTGCTTCCGGATCACCTCGCTGGAGACTTTTTCGAAACCACTCTTCTGTTGCCTTAATGTCACCAACTTCATCGTACCATTTCGCGATTACGACTTCCGCCAGAACCAGGGGCTTTTGTGCTTGTTCGAGAAGCCGAAGATTCTTCTGCGCAAGATCCAGATTGTTGGTGTGGAAAGCTGATTTGGCGAGTCCGAACCGAATGCTTACGCTTCCCGGTTTTGTTGCAATAAGAGATGAGAAGAGTTCAAAGGCTGTTTTCCATTCGCCTCGTCGCTCCGCAATCTTCGCTTGAAGCTCTCGAACTGAAGTGGTGAACTGTTTGCGGTAGCCGTCACTCCACTTACTTTCAAAGGGGAGCTTTTGAATTTGTTCAACGTGAGTCGCTGCGTCAAAAACTCGGCCTTGTCCGAGAGCGATCCACGCGAACGTGTAGTGGATATCCTTTCTTGGGGGCGAGTCAGCCGCGAGTTGCTCGAGAATTTGAACGGCTTCAGGCATTCGACCCGATTGGATTAGCCAATCAGAAATTAGCAAATCGTGATGAGGTAGGTCGTTGTTTGTCGCGAGTTGTTTTTTTAGATATTCGCGAGCGCCAGCAACACCTTTTGATGAGAACAGCTGTAATGTTTGTGACCTGGTTGCATCATCAATCGAGGTTTCGAAACCAGACGTGGTGTTCTGCGTAGCACCTGGTCCAAAAGTGACGTCCGCTCCATTAGCAAACGTCACCGACAGGCATAACACAACGATTGTAGCGTAAAGCATCGTCTTTATTCAACCTCGTCGAGGATAATGATTACTCGTTCATAACATCTGCTTCGCGATTTTTGGCCAGCTCTCCGACAGAGTTTTCATACTTTTTTGTGAGCTCTTGGATCTCGTCTTTGGCTTTATCTCGATCGTCTTCGCTGATCAATTTATCTTTTTCAGCGGTCTCTACCGCCTTGTTCGAGTCCCGTCTGACGTTTCGAATGGAAACTCGTGTTTCCTCGGCGAGCTCTTTGATTCGTGCTACCAATTTCTTGCGAACGTCGGTGCTCAATGGCGGAATGTTGATGCGGATGATTCGTCCATCGTTTTGTGGATTGAGTCCGAGTTCGCTAGTGACGATAGCCTTTTCGATGTCTTTGATTGTGCTAGCGTCGAACGGGCGAATCACGAGTTGCTGTGGCTCGGGAGCTCCAACGCTCGCAAGTTGCTTAAGTGGCGTCGCGGATCCATATACGGTTACCTTCACCGAGTCCAGCAATCCTGGTGTCGCGCGACCAGTTCGTATACCGGCCAAATTGTTCTTCAAAACACCGAGAGCTTTCTCCATTCGCTCTTCTGCATCCAAT
Organism: Pirellula sp.; assembly: GCA_046344995.1. GTDB lineage: Bacteria > Planctomycetota > Planctomycetia > Pirellulales > Pirellulaceae > JBKCUI01. Next base: position 69,251 of record JBKDKR010000038.1, on the reverse strand, counting down.
AGTACGTCTTCTACGGACATTTTCCATTTCTCCCGTTCGAGTTAGTAATGATCAAGTTGTTTTGGATCGGCAGTGAATCAAGTTGCGTTAATAAGGATTCGCTCGCCTGAGTCACTTCGCGGACTGATTCGAGTTCCAACTTTTTGACCGCTCACGGCTTTGACGATGTTCCCTTCCTTTTTGAAATTGAACACCAAAATCGGGAGCTTGTGCGTGCGGCATTGTGCAATGGCGGTTGAGTCCATTACTTTCAAATTCTTTTCGATGACCGTGTCGTAATCCAGTTCGCGATAAAGGACGGCGTGTGGATTCTTCTCCGGGTCGTCGCTGTAAACCCCATCAACGCGCGTGGCTTTAAGGACAATATCGGCGTCTAATTCCAGGCCGCGATTGGCAGCACAAGTATCCGTCGTGACGAAAGGTGCGCCGGTGCCAGCGGCCAGGATTACGATTCGGCCTTTTTCCAAATGCCTAATTGCACGTCGGCGAATAAAGGGTTCCGCCACGCCGTCCATTTTGATTGCCGACATCACTCTGGTCGCGCAACCGATGTTTTCCAGAGCGTCTTGTAAGGCTAATGCGTTGATGACCGTCGCGAGCATCCCCATATAGTGAGCGGTTGCTTCCTGAATCATTTCGCCGCTCGAGCCTTTGAATTGAGCCCCTCTGAGGATGTTTCCCCCGCCTACAACCACAGCGATTTGGCATCCCTTGGAATGGGCACTTTTGATTTGCTGGGCGATGGCGGTGACCTCGTCCATGCTAATGCCTCGTTCCCCCGTATGGGCCAAGCTTTCCCCACTCAATTTGAGGATGACGCGGTTGTAATAAGGACGGCTGGAATCGCTGGAATCAGATGACATTTGGATCCAAGATGTAGGAAATGACTTGTGGAATACTAGGGAGTATCCCCTCAGCAAGTGTACATTACAACACGGGAACAAAAATTACAGAATGTCCGTTTCGCTCAAATGATATTTTTTGTCTAGAATGCACTTTTCCTAAGATTCTCTCGCCGCAAAATTTGACTCGATGGCAATACAAGTTACTTGTCCCGGATGCTTGGCTCGATTTACCGTTAGCGACAAATATGCCGGTAAAAAGGGGCCTTGTCCCAAATGCAAAAAAGAGATTGTTGTTCCTGACAAAACTCAGGAAGTGGTTATTCACGCCCCTGAGACGGAGGGCCCAAAGGATTCGAAGGGGGTTTCCGTCCTTAAGCCGATTAAGCGGGAAGATCTCAATGTAACAGGTTTGCAGATTGGGATCGCCGTCGGAATCGTTGTTGTTTCCATCGCTCTGGCCATTGGGATTAGGATCGCCACCGATTCTCCACCTGTGGCGTTGCTTGCCCTCGGGGCTATTGCTTTGTCCTTTCCGTTGTCTTGGGTGGGGTACCGATTCCTGCGAGACGATGAGTTAGGGGGGTACATGGGAAACGAACTAAATGTTCGCGTTGCTGCATGTGCTGCCGTTTTTTCGGTGACATGGGGGCTCTATTGGTTTCTCGCCTATTACCTCGGTAACCCGACCTTGGCGACAGTGAGCGGGCTGTTTTTTGCAGTGTTTCTTGCTGTAATGATTGGGGTGGGGACTATCGGCTCGCTCGTATCCCTCGAACTCGAATTTGCACAAAGCCTCTTGCACTATGTTTTGTATTTGGGAGCAACTTTATTGCTCGCAATCCTATGTGGTGTAGAACTGGCCGAACCATTATCGAGTTCGGAATCTAAGCCTAAGCCGGGGCAGATGAATCTGGACCAACTGTATAAGTAGCGCTACGCAAATAGCACAACGAGCCGTCAGAATCGGCCGTCGGCGGCATGATCATCGGTCGGTTATTTAAGTGTCACGAATTGAATGGCGACCGCGTCGGACATGTTCATGGAGTCGTTGGCGTCACGCAGTTCGAGCTTGCGGCCGAATATGTACCCCACCTCAATGGATTGGATACCATGTTTTCCTTCTCCTCGCGAGAATCCCAACAATAGTCGGTAGTCCCGGTAAGTCACCACATCTTCGATTCCATTCGGTAATTCAAAGTCCCAGGTCCCGCCTCCTAGTCGCCCTGCGATATGAAACATATGGCCACCCGGTAAAGCGAACTGCACTTTAGGGCGTGGGAAAACCAGATCCCATCGAACGTTAGGCATCAGATCTGAATGATAGCTAAAGCCTACGATTGGCAGCAGTTTGATATCGTCTCGATGCAGGTAATCAACCCCAACAACCCAGTCTGATTCGGGAGTAACGTGCAATATGCCCGCAAAGTGTCCGGGAAAGAAGACTCCCTCCCTCGAACTCCCCTCGAAATCGCTATTTACGGTCACTGAGACGTTGCCATCATACGAAAGGTATTCTGACATTCGGCCTCGAGACTGATAACCCATCGCAAACTGGTATAAACGGGAGGGCAAGTCGATTTGCTGCGGACCGGACAGAAAGTGGAATGCGTAGCCAATGTTCAAGTCGCTGCCGTAGCCGCTCGCGCTGTTTGCTGTGGATTCCAAGCTCGTTATCCCGAAGCGATCTCCTTTTTCTGGAATGATCCCAAAGGTGTTCTCCTTGGAGCGATAGTTGGTGTACCGAAACTGCTCCGACTGCCTTATCCTGGGCAATAGTGCGCGACCCCGAGTTCCTTCAAATAAGACAGATGGAACATCCACCTCCTCGGTTTCTCCATCAAGATCCGTGAAAAGCGAGTTCTCTTCCCCGTCCGAACCGACCCCATCGATTTGTACCAATCGACCTTGCTGGCTCGATTCACCTCCGCTTGAGATTAGCTGAGTCTGCACTGGTTGTTCACGGCTGTAAAATGGGGCGGAAAGTCGCTCGATCAGAACCGTTGCTTCGGAGCTGTCGGCACAAAATGCTACCGAAGGCAAACCAAGCAGCCCAACAAATAAAAGGAAAAACGCCAGAAACGCAATTCGCATAGTCAATTCTGAACGTGGTATTGTTTTGTCCTCAATGCACCCTTCCATGGAACTTCTTTCGGATTATCGGGATTGTAGGATCTATACTAAAGCAATTTAAACTGAAGCAATATCGACGGTTGATAGCATTTTCGAGGAGACACTCGAACCCTTTCTACCTTTTGCGTAAAATTGAGATATCGACTCGACTGAAAATCACCGAATAATCCTAGGTATGCAGACTTCGTAGTTTCCGCACTGTCCCCGATTGCAACGATCAGCGAACCAAAATGCCATTCCTAAAATCTGAACCTTGTATTTGGCCTGAAAATCTTCTTGATCTGGCAATTCCGGGGGATACCGGCGGCCTGGTTGACGCGAACTTGTTAGCAGATACGCCCGCCTCATTGGCTTCCTGTGCCGTTTTGGAGCCAGAGGTGTCCGTTTCCAGTGCCGATTCTAGAAGTTCAGCTCCCCAAAACGAAGGAGATGCGAATGCTAGCAAGTGGTGGGCGATTTATACCAAGCCACGGTTTGAAAAAAAGTTCATGCGGCAACTCTTCGAATCGCAGGTTCCTTTTTACGGACCAATGATCTCTCGGCGATTTCGCTCTCCAAACGGAAAGCTGCGTCTAAGCATCGAGCCACTGTTCCCGAACTATGTGTTTATTCATGGAACAGAAATGCAGCGCTACACGGCCGTATGCACAGGAAGCGTTAGTCGCTGGATGCCTGTCATAAATCCTATCGAGCTAGTGACTGACCTTAGGCAGATCCACAATCTCATTTTGACCGAAGCGCCGTTAGCCCCCGAACTTCGCTTGCAGCCGGGCCAGCGAGTCCGCGTGCGGTCCGGCGTGTTTAAAGGATTCGAAGGTGTTATCTTGCGCCGAGAAAACCAAGTTCGACTATTGATTGCAGTCCGATACATGGGGCGAGGGGCAAGTGTTGCGTTAGACGATTGCCAACTAGAACCGATCTAAAGCTGGAAGGCGTCCTCTTCTTTTTGCTCGGAATAAATGGGCAAGTATCGATAGTAAACCTCGAGGATCATGGTTGCCATACAAGTGGTATAGAATCGGCCGCCTTGTTCGGTGCTGTGTCCGTCATTCCAGTACCAGCTGCCGGCTGATGGGCCCGTTTGCATTTGCATACCCAAAAGCTGGTCTCGCATCTTCTCGTTCCACCGGTCCCATTCTTTACCTCCTACTTGCTTCATGACTTGAGTGGCGTAGTAGTTGTAGTAGGTGTTAGTCGAGCTCGGTCCAGTACTATCAAATTTGGCAATGATACCTTTCAGTGCTTCGTTATCTTTGGGCAAGCCGGAGTACATTCGGCACAGCAAGGCGCAAGCCGTACAACTCGGGTTGTAACCAGCCCCTGAGCTAACGGAATTAAAGTCGTAATGGTACGACGTGCCGCCATCCCAGGCCATTTGGTCAAGAAAGAAGTTCGCTTTTCGGACCACTGAGAGATCAACAGCAATGCCGGCCATCGATGCACTCTTTAACGCCATCATTTGCCATCCAACGACCGAAGTGTCTCCACGCCCTTTCGGACCGTAATGCCAGCCGCCGGTGTCGGGGTTCTGAGCGTAGGTCAAAAAGTTGATGCCAGCTTGGGCTGCTTCTAACAAAGCCAAATCTTTTGTCATGCCATAGGCTTCACACAAAGCGATCGTGGCGATGCCGTGAGAGTACATGTCATCCGGGCCTTGACCTCCCCCGCCTACGTACCAGCCGAGATGGCCACCATGGGGCTTGATGTTGCGAATCAAGAAGCTAAGCCCCATGAAGACCGTTTCTTTGTATTCGCCCTCGAGGTGAGTTTGGCCGGCGCCGAGAAAGCACATGAGGGCTAGTCCGGTCGCTGCGTTATAGCTTTGTAATCGTTTGCCTGGATTGTCGGGGCCGTGTGCTAGCGACCATGCACCGGTTTGTTTGTTCTGTCGATCAGCAAGCCATTTTAGAGCCAGCGCGACTGCCTTTTCGGTAGCATCACTTCCTCCGAATTTCTTGAGTAGATCTCGTTTCGCTTCTTTGGATCGACCTTTGAGTGCTGCTTTGATCGCATCATTTGCGCTCACGGAAAGTCCACTTGTAGGCGCGAGGCTTTGCGAAACGCTAGGCATGCTAATCGCAGGTGCTGAGACGACTACCTCGGGAACGACGAGGGATGAGGTCTCTGTCATGACCGCCTCTACAGCGACGGCAGGGGCAGGGGACTCGGCTTCGACCGGTTCAAGACTTTCGCTGGAGACTTCAACGGACTCAGCTACATCCAAAGACTCTGAAGAATCGAGCGATTCCGATGAACTCAAAATCAGCTTCAGCTCTTTCTTGATCGGTTCCAGGTGTACTGCGGCCAATGTGATAATGGCTGCGGTGTGAACGACCATGCTGATCATCCAACTCGGCATCGATTTCAGAAAGGTCCGTTCGCGACGTTCTGATCCTTTCAGAACAACCTCGCCGGTATGCAGGTCGGTCGCTGCTTCCGTTCCAATTGGCTGGTTCGCAGAACTGGCAGAGGGGCTACCCATAGCGGCAACGGACTCTCGGGGTTGCGAAGGTTGATTGCTCTTAGCCATGTAAGCCCCTTGGATGATGAGAAATCCGAAAACTGAAAAGGTGGGCAGATGCAAACGAAAGTCGATCAGTCGAGAAATACGAGGATCTTCTCCTTAAGGCGATGATAAGGAGCAATCCTCGAGTCTAAGCGACATAATCTAATAGTAACCGTTTTGGAGCCCGAATTGTACTCAGGCTCTCACGATTTCCGCGGGCAATACTCGGGACCAATTGCGTCGACCGACCTGTGAATCCATACTGAACATCAGTCTCGCACCATCCGTCGCATGCTGCCCAGTCTAAATTCGACCAATTTGAAAAACCAAGTTGACCATGAATAACCAAGCTGTTTTGAATCATCCGCTCGTTCAGCACCATTTGTCAATTTTACGCGACAAAAGCACGCCCCCGCAGCTTTTTCGAACGCAAATCCATTTGATTTCGATGTTGATCGCGGCAGAAGCGACCAAGGATTTAAAGCTGCAGGAGTGCCGAATACAAACGCCGATTGAGGAAACCTCAGGTCGCAAGCTTTCGCAGCGAATTTCTATAGTGCCGATCTTGCGAGCCGGTTTGGGGCTTGTTGACCCGATTCTTCAGCTTTTGCCTGAGGCCGAGGTTTGGCACCTTGGGATGTATAGGGATGAAGCTACTGCTCTGCCGGTCGAGTATTACTGCAAGCTACCTAAAGACAGTCCGGCAGACGTGGGAATTGTGTTGGATCCCATGTTGGCAACGGGAGGAAGCATCCGGGTTGCGATTGCGGCTTTAAAACGCTGGGGGGTGCCAGACATTCGCGTCATTAGCGTTATTGCCTCAGAAGATGGGATCGCCGCTTTAAGTGCCGAATACCCAGACGTTACCGTTTTTGTGGGTGCGATCGATCCAATTTTGAACGAAAACAAATTCATCGTACCCGGTCTAGGAGACGCTGGCGATCGGATGTTCAATACCCGTCATGCCTAGCTCTTAATGCTAGACAACGCTTGACCGGGGACCGCGACCACGCAAAAACACCCCAAATGGGTTGAGAATACGGGCCATACGTGAAGAAGCGTCGAGATTCGCCCTTATAAATCTTTTTGATCTCAATTAGATTGGTGTATTCCATTGAAAAGAGTTAAAACCCGAAGAGGCTCTGGGGGCAATTCGGCAATTCGTTTTGCCCTGTAGCTATTTGCCCTGTAGCTAGTGGTTGTCTGCTAAGTTGTTGAGCCCTCATGGGCCTAGTGAATCGCAACGATTCTGCTTGGTGTTTTTGTTGTTTGTCTAAAAAAGGTTTTTGTGATCAAGACTTTCTCTGAGCTCGCGCTCATTCCGGAAATTGCCTCTGCGCTTCGGAAAATGAACTATTCCGAACCAACTCCCATTCAAGCGGGAGCGATTCCTCCCCTTCTTGAGGGTAAGGATTTATTGGGTTGTGCGCAAACGGGAACCGGCAAGACCGCCGCGTTTGGCATCCCTTTGATTCAGTTGCTTCATACGTCTGGGGCGCGTTCGATACCGAACCACCCCTTGGCTCTTATCCTGGCCCCCACCCGAGAACTCGTTAGCCAAATCGCAGAGAACTTGGGTGAAATTGGCAAGCAAACTCGCATTCGCCATACGATGATTTACGGTGGGGTTGGCCAGCGACCTCAAATCGCTGCTCTGACTCGCGGCGTGCACATCCTGATCGCCACTCCAGGGCGGTTGCTCGATTTGGTGGGACAAGGCCACCTCAACCTTACCCAGCTGCGCCATTTCGTACTCGATGAGGCGGACCGAATGTTGGATCTAGGCTTTATGCCAGACATTCAACGGATCGTGAGAATATTGCCCCGACAAAGGCAGTCGATCTTTTTGTCCGCAACGATGCCACCCCCAATTGAGGCGTTAGCAGCATCGCTGCTTCAAAAGCACGTTACCGTGATGGTGGCTCCACCTGCGACGACCGCCGAAAGAGTCAAGCAACGGGTTATGTTCGTAGCGAAAGGCAACAAGCGCAAGCTTCTCGATCTCATCTTGGCGGACAAGAGTGCGTCGCGCGTACTCGTGTTTATGAAAACCAAGCATGGGGCGGACCGTTTGTACAAATCGCTTGCTCAGTGTGGTTTGTCGGCGGATGGAATCCATAGCGGCCGATCGCAAAATGCTAGGCAACGTGTATTAAGCGCATTTCGAAACGGCGAGGTACGAGTTCTCGTTTGCACCGACGTAGCGGCCCGAGGCATCGACATTGACAATGTCACTCACGTAATCAACTACGACGTGCCTCACGATCCTGACAGCTATGTGCACCGAATTGGACGTACTGCGCGAGCTGGTGCGAGTGGTGAGAGCATCACGTTATGCGATAGCGATGAATTCTCATGGTTGCAAGAAATCGAAAAGCTTATTGATCAATCGATCCCCGTTGATACGGATCATCCGTTTCATGCACCGGATGTGGCAGACGAGGAAGTTCAATTTTTTACCCGCAAACAAGGTCGTCCGTCGTCAGGTCGAACGAAATCGGGCAAATCCAAGTTTGACACGACGACATCTAGACGGCCAGAATCTCGGCGGCCAGAGCGTTCCAAGAAAAGTTCGCGGCCAAAAGCGTCACGCGATTCGGGAGTCGAAAGAAGCAGTGGGCCCATCAAGGCTGGAGCCGTGATTGGCGGAGGCAATAGTCCAGGCGCCACCAAAGCGGAGCCACGCAAATTCGTAGCGACCCGAACGGAGTCAGGTGAGACCAAAGAACGCAAATCATCTTCTTATGAGGGCCGCGAAGAGCGGGGGCCTAGTCGCAAGAAGAAGCCATCGGTGAAAAGGCGCCGCTCGTTAAGTGGCAAAGTCAAGAAGATTAAACTAATGGATGCACCGAGAAAGCCATCCAATTACAGTTCCAAGCGCCGTTAGTCTCTCTTTCTTTTTAACCGCAAAGGCATCACCCCACGCAACCGTAGCCGAAGTCGCCAGACTTTGGACAGCACGCCAGCAACAAATCCAATTTGTGGCCAGATCGGCTACATCCCCGTAGCCGAAGTCACCAGACTTTGGACGCCTCATCTTCGTTTAACCGCATCGGGCATCGCCCTGCGCTGGTGTCTCCGGAGCGGATCCCCCTGTTATCAAAACACTAAGTTCAACACTGGTGTGCTGGAGGCACGGGAGGTCAAGAAATTAGGCGAGATTGCAACCTCGCAGTACGGATTCACTGCGAGCGGAGAACAAGCGGAAGTCGGACCTCGGTTTCTTCGGATAACCGATAATCGCATCAATCCGCGCGTTAGGCGCAGGTCGCTTTTCTTGCAAGCGATTGATCTCGACTTAGTTATGTGGCCTATTTTTGCTCGGGCGGGCCTGGAGACCCGCCCTACCTTCCATGATCATTCGATCATGGTCTCATCGACGCTGACTTTTACTAGAATTGGTGGTTGATGTTCCCCATGTTCTGCTATGATCGCTTCGCCAGATCGACGCAATGCTGACGATCGTAATCTTGCCGGTCAAGCCTCAAGTAGGAAACAGGGGTGCCGTAACTGCGCAAAAGCCTTGTTGCGGCCTACATCACAGCAGAACAATTGAGGGCAATGGTTCTACTTTGGTTCGGAACGCTTACTTGTTCAGCTTCTTGGCGTCTTCTTTCATGCTGCTTAGTCGTGCTAAGACTGTTTGCTTGGCTGCGGCCAAACCTGAAGCGACTGGCTCGTAACCAAATAGATAGAACTTCACTTTGGGCTCTGTTCCTGACGGGCGAACGGCGATCGCATTGCCCGATGGTGCATCCGAGCCAGGTAATGCTAAATCCATAATCAACATGTTGCTCTTCGGTGCATCGAGAGGCTTTGTTGCGCCAGTTGCGTCGCGCACAGTTAGGTTTCCGTAGTCTCTTACAGCCACAACCTTTAATCCTCCCATCGTAGCGGGAGGCGTGTCTCTCAAGGACTGCATAAGCTTCTTCATGTTGGCCATCCCCTCGCTTCCCTCCATTTGGACGTTGATCAAATCCTCGATGTAGCAACCATGCTCGATCAATAATTGCTCTAGTCGTTGATGTATTGTTAATCCGGCCGCTTTCAGATCTGCCGCCAGCTGGGCCATAAGCAAACAAGCCGCCGCACCGTCTTTGTCTCGAACATATTGACCAATAAGATATCCGTGCGACTCTTCGGTCCCAAATGCAAAATCGTCGGGCCCCAACGCATCCATAAGGCCGGCAATCCATTTAAAGCCCACATGGATGTTGCCTTCACATCGAACGCCGTAAGACTCCGCTATGCGACGCGTTAACTCGGTTGTCACCAACGTCTTGATCACATAGGCGTTCGGGGTGAGCTTGCCATTCGCCTTGAGTTTGCTCAAAACATAATCCGTAAGCAAAGCTCCAATCTGATTTCCGTTCAGCGTCGCCCAATGATTGCGGTCACTCAAAGTTAGCGGCGCGGCACAGCCGAGTCGGTCGCAATCGGGGTCTGTTGCCAAGATGATATCGGTGCCATCTCGCTTGGCTTCCTCGATCATGGCATCGAAAACAACGCTGTTCTCTGGGTTGCTCACATGGCCAGGGACATTCGTGAAATTACCATCCGGTTTCGAATGGGGGCCGAATACAACAACATCTTGAAACCCAGCTGCCTTCAATAGTGGTAAGACTGCAAAACCACCAACACCGTGAAGAGGTGAGTACATGACCCTGACATCCCGACTGCCCGGCCACGAGAACTTGACCGCTTCAGCCAAGAATGCTTTGTCGATTTCTTCTGTGACGATCGATACCTTGCCATTGGCGACAGCGTCCTGAAAAGGCACCGTGTGAATTTGCTGGACGTTCATCACGCGATCGATGATGGCGGAATCGTGAGGGGGCAAGACCTGAGCACCGTTTGACCAGTAAACTTTCACGGCGTTATCGCTGGGTGGGTTGTGTGATGCTGTAACCATGATTCCGCAACTGCATTTCTTGGCTCGAACAGCGTAGGAAAGCTGAGGTGTTGCTCGGTAATCGTCCAGGAAATAGACCTGAAAGCCATTGGCTACCATGATCGACGCGCAAAGCTCGGCAAAATGCCGAGAATTGTTTCTTGTGTCGTAAGCGATGGCACAGGAAAGTGGTTCGCCCGTAGATGGCTGGCTTTTGATGTAATCCGCGAGTCCTTGGGCGCTTTCGCCGATAGTTCGGTCGTTGATCGCGTTCGATCCAATCGGATACATTCGCCCCCGTCTCCCGCCAGTCCCGAACGGAATTATGGTCCAGAAAGCGTCGTCGAGAGCTTGCCATTTTCCCGACTCAATGTGTTCTATGACGGCAGAGCGATACCCCTCGTAGCGATTTTCGGTTAGCCAGCATTTCAGATTTTCAAGAGCTCCTTCTGTTATGTTGCCGGCGGCGCGTGCAGCATTCAAAGATTCGATAGCTTGGGTTACAGAGAGAGACATTGATGAAGCCTCGGGGATATGAGTAAGGAGCGATTGGATGTTTGTTTAACCATTTCACCAGCAAAAGATTTGGGGTTTTCGCAGGTGCTGTTGCCAGGGATCGGCCGGGTTTCGATAGTTAATCGATCGGAAAACGGGTAGTTTACGTCGGATTTCATCCAGCCGCCATAATGGATGACGACTTTAAGGAGCATGAATTTAACTCGGCCTTTGGGTGTGTTGACTAAGGATTTTTGAAAATAAGTACCAGCCGCCTGGTGGTATGGGCAGGCCGCTCGGGCGTGGAGCGGTGTTAGGGCGGTAGATGAGGATCGTGCGAGCGCGGGATGGCCTCGTGGCCTCGTCCACTACAGGAGGGCCTCGTGGCCTCGTCCACTACAGGATTGGCCTCGTGGCCTCGTCCACTACAGGATTGGCAAGATTGGCGCGTGGAAGGGGGGGCACGGGGGTTTTGGACCGATCAAGTCGCCGAGAAGTTCAACTTTCCTCTGGTGTACCCTTGTCAAAAGATGCTATATCGAAAAGATGTACACAGTTCTCGGTTTGTTTTACTCATTCGATAAGGAAAGAGCAGTTGAGTAACTTTCCACTTATGCCGCCAGTTTTTGATTCCCATGCTTATCAAAGCTACCAGCGGCAACGTCAGATGACGTTGGGCGATCTCCTTTTGGAAAACCGTATTGTTTTCCTCCAGGGGGAGATCTACACAGGCAACGCTAATGACGTTGTTATGAAGTTGCTGTATCTCCAAAGCGAAAATCGCAGAAAAGATATCCACTTTTACATCAATTCTCCTGGTGGCGAGGTCGTTTCGACACTGGCTATCTACGACACAATGCAGATGTTGTCCTGTCCTGTGGCGACCTACTGCGTGGGTCAAGCCGCGAGCGGCGGAGCTGTCTTGTTGGCGGGAGGTTCTCCCGGCAAACGATATTGCTTGCCAAATAGCACAGTGATGGTTCACCAACCTCACGGTGGAGTGAGAGGGCAGGTTTCGGATATCGAAATCCAAGCTCGTGAAATACTTAGAATGCGAACCCAGCTCAACGAAATCCTTGCAAAACATACAGGGAAATCGGTTGAACAGATCGCTAAGGATACCGATCGCGATTTCTTCCTAACCGCCAATGAAGCCAAAGAGTACGGGCTCGTGGATCAGTTGTTGACCAAGACGGTTGCCGACGACGAAGACAAAAGCTAATCCTATTTTCACGTAGATCCACTGGAGTTCGAACCTATGCCTTTAATCCCATACGTAATTGAAAAGTCGGGGCGCGAGGAACGCGTCTACGACATCTATAGCCGATTGCTCAAAGATCGAATCATCTTCTTGGGCACTCAAGTCGACGACGAGATTGCTAATGCGCTCGTCGCTCAAATGCTCTTTCTTCAATCCGATAACCCAGAGGCTGACATTCATTTGTACATCAACAGCCCTGGGGGTAGCGTCAGCGCTGGTATGGCTATTTACGACACGATGCAATTCGTTTCGTGCGACGTAGCAACCTACTGCATTGGCCAAGCGGCTTCGATGGGAGCGGTTCTTCTAGCCGCTGGAGCTAAGAACAAGAGGTTTTCTCTGCCAAATTCTCGCATCATGATCCACCAGCCTTTGGCGGGCATGCAGGGAACTGCTGAGGATATTTCGATTCACTTGAGAGAATTCCAACGCACCAAGCGTCGGCTGAATGAAATTTTGATCAAGCATTGTGGTCAAAACTTGGAACAAATCGAACGCGACACGGATCGCGATCGATTTATGGATCCAGAAGAGGCTGTCAAGTACGGTTTGATCGATAAAGTGATCGATGCGATGCCAACGCCGGTAAAGCCGGCTGTTTAGTTGCTTACGGATTGAACAATCGTTTAGCGGAAGAGCTCGGAGGAAACTCCGAGCTCTTTCCATTGATAAATTAGGGGTAAAAAAGCAATTGGCTCACCTTCTGGCTCGGGAATTCTTGCTTTATTGGGAGGTTGGTCACTCTTGACCGACTTGCGCACCACTAAGGGGGGCATCGGGCTGGAGTGCCCAAGTTACGCGTGACAGACATCATCTCCACGTCGTGACAACTCGCTGGTTACGATATCTCCATGGTCGGGGTCGCGAATCAGACCAGAACATCCTTCAGCACATGGGCTTCTTCAACACCCGTCAACCGCACATCGAGGCCTTGGAATTTGACGGAAAGCCGATGATGATCGAGCCCCAGTTGATGAAGCAACGTGGCATGTATATCCCGAACGTGGCTGGGGCGATCGATTGGACCAAACCCCAATTCATCGGTCTCGCCATAGACCATGCCGCTTTTGAAACCGCCTCCTGCGAACCACATGGTAAACGCATCGATGTGATGATTGCGTCCCGTTGATTCCCGCACTTCACCCATCGGGGTGCGCCCAAACTCGCCACCCCAGACGACAATCGTATCTTCGAGCAAACCGCGACGCTTGAGATCTAGCACTAATGCCGCCGACGCTTGGTCGATTTCCTTGGAGATTTCTGGCAAATGCTTTTCAAGATTCTCAGTCGGGCCGCCATGATGATCCCAATTGGTGTGATACAGCTGAATAAAGCGAACTCCTCGTTCCACGAGTCGTCGTGCCAAGAGACAATTTCTGGCAAACGTAGTTTCCTTTGGATCTTTTATACCGTAGAGGTCCAGTGTTTCTTGGGACTCTCGATCTGTGGCCATCAACTCCGGCGCACTCGATTGCATTTGAAACGCCATCTCGTAAGCGTTGATTCTGGTGGTAATCTCCGGATCGCCGGTCTGCGCGAATCTCTTGGCGTTGAGTTCCTTAATGGAATCAACAACCCGTCGCTGCATGAGCTCGTCGACAGCGGTAGGATTCGACAGATTCAGGATAGGATCTCCCTGGTTTCGTAACGGAACTCCTTGATAGCTGGTGGGTAGCATGCCGCTTCCCCATAGCACTGAACCGCCTCGTGGACCTCTCGGTCCGCTCTGTAAGACAACGAACCCTGGCAAATCTTGGCATTCGCTGCCGAGTCCATAAGTTACCCATGCCCCCATGCTGGGCCGACCAAAGAGACCTGTGCCGCAATTCATAAAGAGTTTTGCGGGGGCATGATTGAACAAGTCTGTTTTACAGTTCTTGACGATGGTTATCTCGTCGACAATCTTGGAGGTGTAGGGTAGTAGGTCGCTCACCCAAGTGCCGTTTGCGCCATATTGCGCGAACTTTCGTTTGGGTGCTAGTAGATTGATGCGGTGACTGCTATCCATAAACGCAAATCTTTTGCCCTCAATGTAGCTCTGAGGTATTGGCTGATCATTGAGCTCGTAAAGTTTGGGTTTGTAATCAAACAACTCTAGCTGAGACGGCCCACCTGCCATGAACAAAAAGATAATGCTCTTAGCCTTGGCTGGAAAATGAGGTTGCTTCGGCGACATGGCATTTTTTGCCTGCTCGCTAGCCAATCCATCTTTACCCAACAGGGAACCCAACGCCATCGCTCCGACTCCAATTCCGCATTGGCGAAACAGATATCGACGCGACATGTTCACTAGATCGATCTGGTTTTCCATCATTTTCTTTAACCCTGGCGTCGTTTCTATTCTCGCGTCATGGTTTCGTCTAAATTCAAAAGGACTCTCGCAGCGCTCTGCGCGTCGAGTGCGGTTAAAACAGCCAACTCATCCTCTGTGGGTTTACGCGACACGCAGCGTTGGAAAGCGGTTTCAATTCCATCACGTTCGATAATTGTTGCCAAGCTCTTTGCAAATTCGTAGAAGCCCGTGTCATTTAGCAGCGTCAAAGCTTGAAGAGGTGTATTGCTGCGAGCTCGCCTTGTGCAAGTGCTTATTCCCTCGGGAGCATCGAAGACACTTAGCGATGGAGGCGGTGTTGCTCGATAGATAAACGTGTAAAGCGCGCGTCGATAACGATCCTCGCCGGTGCTAACTTTCCAAGCTCGTTTTACTTGCCCGAGATTCATCACACCTTCCGGTATAGGAGGGAAAACAGGCGCGCCTCCCAGTTTTGGTACTAGCAATCCGCTAGCAGACAGCGCTACATCGCGAACGACTTCGGCATCTAAACGCAAACGTTGCTGTCGAGCCAGCAGATAGTTGTTGGGATCGATATCGACCAAGTCGGAAGGGAAATCGGAACGTTGTTTGTAGGTATGCGATTGTAGAATCAAACCATGTAAACGTTTGAGACTCCAGTCTTTTTGAAAATCAAGAGCCAGCCAATCGAGCAATTGTGGGTGACTGGGCGTGGTCCCCAGCGTCCCAAAATCACTTTCCGTTTCCACTAATCCTCGGCCAAAGTACTGTTGCCAAACGCGGTTCACGATCACCCTCGCGGTGAGTGGATTGTTTCGATCGACAATCCACTTCGCTAAATCCAGCCGATTTGGTCGATCGGAACTCGAAGCAAGGGAATGGAGTACGCTCGGAGTGCCGCAGTTGACTTCTTCGGCTGGGCGGGTGAAGTCACCTTTGATGAAGACATGGGTTTTTCGTGGTTCTTTTCGCTCTTCTAAAACGAGAGTCGTTGTCTCACCCCGAAACTCACTATTTAGCATTCGGAAAGTTTGGAATTGCGATTGAAACTCTTCGTCGAGTTTACCGACGCTGTAATTGTAGAGATCTCTCAGATCACCTTTGTTTCGTTTTTCGGATTCCTTTTTGAGTATCGCTTGGATCGGATTAGGTAGTTTCTTCTTTTCCTCGGCTGTTAATCCTTGCTCCCAGGAATCCAGGTTCGAGCGACGCTCGGCGACGTATTGATCAATATCTAGCTCCGATTTGCTCAATCGACTTTTCAGGTCGGGAACGTCGGTACCCTCACGATAGACTCGTAGCGAGGGTTCGTTTTGATTATTAAAGAAAGCGAATAGTTGATAGTATTCTTTCTGGCTGATTGGGTCGAACTTATGATCGTGGCATTGGCAGCAGCCGATCGTTAATCCTAGCCACACCGAGCCAGTCGTGGCAACTCGATCGAACACGCTATCGATACGAAATTGTTCCGGGTCGATTCCCCCCTCTTCATTGATTTGCGTATTGCGATGGAATCCCGTTGCGATACGCTGCGACTGAGTGGCGTTCGGAAGCAAATCACCGGCCAATTGTTCTATGGTGAATTGATCGAATGGGATGTCCCGGTTTAATGCGTCGATAACCCAATCGCGATAGGACCATATCTCTCGAGGCGAATCAATTGAATACCCGTTGCTGTCGGCATATCGAGCTTGGTCTAGCCACCATCTTCCCCAACGTTCGCCATAATGAGGGCTATTCAGGAGATTGCGTATCAGGTGGTCATATGCTTGGTTTGGATTTTGCTCGTATTGCTTAGTAAATAACTCAATCTCATCGACGCTGGGAGGTAGCCCTAGAACATCAAGATAGGCGCGACGAGCCAACGTTTCTGCAGAGGCTATCGGGGATGGGGCAATGTTTTGTTCTTGAAGTTTTGCCTGAATAAACCGATCAATCGGATGCTCAACGTTTACGAGTTCTGGTGGCTCTGTGATCTTGGGAGGTTCGAATGCCCAGTGACCTTCATATCTGGCTCCTTGGTTTATCCATCGCTCTAGTACATGGATTTGGTCGGCTGTAAGAGACTTGCTCAGATGCGAAGGTGGCATAACCTCGCTTTCATCGGAACTCTTAATGCGGCGAATCAATTCGCTCTCATCGGCTTTGCCCGGGGATATTGCAGTCGCCCCCGAGTCCCCTGTGCCTGTCGCGCCGTCAAAAGTGTCCAGACGGATCCCGCCTTGCCGAGATGCCGCATCAAAGCCGTGGCATGCAAAACAGCGTTCCGAAAGAATGGGTAACACGTCAGTACGAAACGAGACGTCTTCGTTTATCTCGGTGCGATCATTGAACTCGGCAACTGCCAGAAGGGGGGGCGTCAAAACCTCTGCGATGATGCATATCAACGACGCTGCGAAAAGTTTTCCGGTTTTCATCGCCGTTCTATCTTGATCCATAAAATCTCGTTTCGTTCCCCGGCTAAGTATGCCCATAAGCGATTCCCTGGTCCATCGGCCTCAAGCAACCACAACGTCGTGAACAGCTCCCTAGTTTAACTGTAATGTTACTGGGTAACAAACACCCTTTGAGCTGAAGTTAATGGTATCCAGGGGAGTCTTTGGGGTGGTTCTGGTTTTGATCTGAAGTTTTTCCATGCTTTACAATGTCAACCATGCTAGTCAAAACGTTGTTTTATTGGCCATACTCCTGAGTATCGCGTTAGAGTTTAGAAGTCATCTCGAGTCGGGGACTTAGAAAAAATGCCAAACGTAGCATTTAGAAATATGGGCCTGTACGCAATATTGGCCTGCACTTTGGGTGCGATCATTTCAAACCCGGTTGCTGCCGCTATCGATGTCGTCATCGAACGCAATCGAGAATCGGATTACTTTCTGTTTCCGACCATTCCGTTACCTGCGGTCAATGATGATGCCGTCAACGCTACGTGGGCAATCGCTCGTGGGAGAATTGATGGAAACTCGCCTGGTCTGAGTGTTCTTTGCGATGGCAGGATACCGGCGACCAGTGACAGCCCAGATGCCAACTTTTTCTTTGCTGGTTCTACCTCGGCACAAAGTATTGCTCTAGATCTGGGAAAAGCTATTGAGCTCGGAGCGGTGACGGCATACTCATGGCATTCTGGGGGGCGAGCCCCGCAAGTTTATTCGCTTTTTGGCGCTATCGAATTGAAAGATGGTTATCAATGGAATCGTCTCGATGATCGAACGAATCCTCTTGAGGCTGGCTGGATCAAACTCGCAGATGTCGATACTCGCGAGGGGCAATCTCCGGGAGGCCAGCATGCAAGTCGGGTAACGCAAAACGGCGTGGGAATTGGGACATTCCGTTACTTGCTTTTTGATGTTCAGACAGTTGATCCAAATGATCCGTTCGGCAATACGTTCTTCAGTGAAATCGATGTCGTTGCAAAGTCTAATACAAACGTAAAGCAAATTGATGCGCCCAAGCTAGATTTGATCGAATTTGCGTCAAAAGATGGACAGTTTCAATATGTGATTGACACGACCGCAGCACCGAATATGTCACTGTGGACCAAGTCTGAGCTTAAGCCCATCATCCAAGAGTGGTACCCTAAGATTGTGGAGTTGCTACCGAGCGACAACTTTTTAGCTCCGACCAAGGTCCGCTTTCGATATCAGCCTAACGCCAAAATGAACGGTATACCGGCCTATGCACAAGCTGCAACGATTACGCTCAATTCTGAGTGGATGTATCGAGAAAGAAACCGTGAAGCAAAAGGGGCGGTTGTGCATGAAATGGTGCATGTTGTTCAATCCTACCAATCAAGCCGCGAGAGACGGGCACGTAGACAATCCACTCCAGGGTGGATTGTAGAGGGGATTCCTGATTATATTCGATGGTACCTCTATGAACCTCAATCCATGGGGGCCGTGCTGAGCAAAGAGGCGCTTTCGAAATCCAAACATGATGCCAGTTATCGTGTTTCTGCTAATTTCATCGACTGGGTCATAAGGTCGCACGACGGGGACGGTACTTTGCTTAAAAATCTAAACGCAGTAGCTAGAGAGGGGCGATACACCTCGGATATATGGCAAAAGCTTACTGGGAAATCCGAAGCAGAATTGGCCGATTCGTGGCGAGGGCAGTGACTAAGATTTTCGTTGTGCGGTTTTTCGGTGGGCCTTTGCAAAGAATTCACGTTTCGTGATTTTGACTGGGACTACAATACTGAGCCTAAATTTGTTTCTAAACACGTGCCAAAATCGAGCAAATGCCGTTATTCAATGCGACACTTCTGAGTGAGATTCCTTTTTGCAAATCGCTTTTTAGCATGGAGCTTAACAAGAAATTGTGCTTCATCATCGCATTTAGTGCGGTATGGGGCGTGGCATCAAACGAGGTCAATGCGTACCAAGCTCAAACAGCTGGAAGCGATGAAACGGTCGTCTCACGTGTCGCTTTTGGTTCGTGTGCCGACCAGCAGAAACCCTGTCCTATATGGGGAACAATCGCTAGTTATCGGCCTGATCGTTTACTGCTACTCGGGGACAATATTTACGCAGACCTTGTCGATGGTCAGTTGAAACCAGCGACGCCCGAGCGCATTGCGGCAGCATATGCGGAGTTAGAGAATCTACCAGACTTTCAACGACTAAGAACGCAAACGAAGCTGTTGGCAATCTGGGATGATCACGATTACGGAAACAACGATGCTGGTGTCGAGTGGCAGCATAAGGATGTTGCCGCTAAGTTGTTTCACGATTTTCTGCGAACTCCCGAAGACTCGGAGCTAAGAAAGCAGCGAGGTATCTACCATTCCGAGATTGTTGGACCGCCAGGAAAGCGTGTTCAATTCCTATTGCTCGATACGCGTTACTTCCGCTCTGAGCTTGGAAAGGGGGATCAGCCATTACCTGGTTTCCGTGCTAGACCTTATGTTGCAATCGATGGAGATACCGCAACCATGTTGGGAGATGCTCAGTGGAAATGGCTTGAGCAAGAATTACGAAAACCTGCCGAACTCCGACTGATTGCCAGCAGCATCCAAGTGCTAAGCGATGATCATCCATACGAAAAGTGGGGGAATTTTCCGCGTGAACGGCAGAAGCTCTTCGATGTGATTCGCAGGACTGAGGCTAGTGGAGTGATTCTACTGAGTGGTGATCGACACCTGGGGGATATCTCTGTTGACCCGGATGCGGTTGGTTATCCACTTTACGACGTTACTGCTAGCGGATTGAATCAAGCCAACTCGGGCTGGAGGCGTCCGGAGCCCAATGCATTGGAAGTAGCCCAATTAGCATATGGAAACCATTTTGGGGCGATCGAAATAGATTGGTTAGTCAAGGATCCGTTGATCAAAATTCAGTTGCGGCACGAAGATGGCGAGATCGCGGTACAATCCCGTATTCCGCTGAGTCAATTAAAGGCGTTGCCGGCCGAAAAGCCTCTCAGGGAGGGGATGTTAACGCCGGCTCAGGCGTTACTACTCGACGTAGGGCAAGATGCTCACGTGCAATTTGCCGTTCGAAATGCGCGAAGCGTTTCGGGCGGGACGAGAGTTCTATTGAACTCTGAAAAAGATAATCGAAGCACACGGAACTTGACGGTCGTGCTTGAAAAATCTGCCCTTACAGGTCCGTTCGAAAATCTGGATGTGAAGTCTCTTGTCAATAAGACGATTCGAGCCAAAGGAGTCATCACTCTGTTTAACGACACCAAGCAAGTTCAAATTAAGGATTCGTCCGATATCGAGATTGTCGAATAAACTTCGCACAATTGGATGGAGTTACCAGCCACTCGATAGGAAGACTTGAAGGCCTCCATTGTATTGGCGAGATGCGCTACCTCCGATTGGGGTGGTGTAGGCAGTGGTCAGATTGGCGCGTTGACTGAATTCTAGAGTATTGCCAATCACAAAATTGGTGAGACTAGTCTCGCTGTTGTCGTTGGTGACTTGGTATGGTCCTGATGTCAGAACATCGGGAGCTTGCAAGGCGATGTTATGGTGTAATTCAAGCATCGGTACCACGCCGGTCAGACCGCTTTGCGAATCAGATCGATACAGCCAATACCCCATGCCGACATCCAAAAAAAGATTCGTACTGTCGGTTAGTCTGCCTGCTTCAACGAGACCGGCGCCATTCGGATTGATCGAAACGGTATTGCCGTTTGCTGCCGTATCTAATTGTAAAAAGGATTGTATAAACCATTTGTCATTAGGAGTAATCAATGAACCTAGGAACGGCTGAAGCCGAACGGATTCGTTTGCAACCCGAAGCAATGGTGAACCGTCGGCAAAGTTGACCATTACATCGCTTGCGCTAGGAAGTCCAATACCCAGCCCGCCGCTCAATGCGAAGTGTTCCCTCTCCAGGAGCAGGCTTTTCAGGTTCACCGTCAAGTTGCCAAATCGTGTATGTTCGCCGTTGGAAACAGCAGAATTATCAATGGATGCGGATGTTGTCGCATCGGTCGCAAAGGGAGCACGCAGCTCAAGCGAAAAGAGGCCATCGAGCATGGCCCGTTCGAACCCCGTTACAATACGATTCAATTCGGACCTTGAATTGCCGTAGCGTACGCCGGTCAAATAATTGTATCGAAAGAAGATTCTGTCTTGGGGAAGAACGGTCCCCCCCTCAGCGATTTTCATTCGCCCAACACCTCCACTGGTTGCATCGGCCATAGCGGTGTTAAATCGGACGACATAGTCGTAAAAGTAAAAGGCATCTGCGTCTTCACCGCCGTTGAGTGTGTCAACTCCGCCTTGAAGGATCGCTCCCGAAGCGGAACTATTAAACATCATCGATCCCTGCGAACCGTTTCGGGCTTGGAAGGCTGAGTTGACAGCTGCGTCGTAAGATCCTGGTGGCGGCGCAATCGGAATGATATCGAAAGCGGCGCTCGTTGATGCCAACGTGTTTTGGATTTGTGAAATGCTCTGCACCGAGGTCAATATGGCGTTATCGTTGATGACCCCAACTAGGCTCGATGGAGGCAAAGGTTGAGAGGATCTCAATAAAGTCTGAATATCTTGGGTGCTGGTGAGCGAAGAAGAATATATGCCGATGGGGCCTGGTTCACTCAAAGACAATAAAGATGATCCGCTTGGTAAAACGTTGGGGACGTCAAGATCATTGGCATAGACGAACAAACGATCGAGTCTTGAGTCACCCGATAGGATGAGTGGGCTACCAGCGTAAAAATCCCCGATCATGGCGGGGGTACGGCGACGAATGTATTTGCTGGTTCTCTTAGAGAGGGTGTGGGACCTTAGAAAATCAGAAGCGTCAGTCGTAGGACTGACGCTTAGGAGATTTTCTGCTACTTGGCTGGAAGATTCCTGAGATCTAACGGTGCTAGCAAAAGAGCAGGCCAGAGATGTCAGCAACAAGCTCAATGCGGCTGGGCGAATAACTTTCATGGGGTGACTCCTTAAACCCCATTGCTCGGTAACCACTAGTGGCCGGTTATAGAGAATCTATCACCTTTAGCGAATGCCGAGACGAGTGTATCGATACATTCGTTAAATTTTACCTAGTCAGCGATCGATTGCTTTCTTGAATATCCGACGGATAGAGCTTATCAAGTCCTGTTTTCATTAATCAAATTAGCGTCAGACATGCTGCAGATTTGATTTCATCGCGACTTCGTTAGGTCGAAGCATCATGTCAATCGCTTCGGTATACACGACGGTGGACTCGCAGGATTGCAAGTCCGTTCGAATTCGTCCCACTATGGATTCACAAACTGAGTTCGGGGCGACAACTTCAATTCGTACGAATTCCTCGACTTGCGACGGAGTTGTGTTGGATGTATTGCGCGATCCGGAGTCTTCAATTGTCAGATTGCTCGACATCGAGCCAAGATTGCTGCCGTGCTCCCATTGGGAGTTGGCTTTACCTCGACATTTTTGCGCTACGTAGGACACCAAATCGTGTTGCACACAAATCGACTCGATGACAGGAGCCGAATTGTTGTTTGTAATGACTGTCATGCGACGCATTCGGACGAGTCCACCAACACGCGTTGACATGGCATGGCCCGCGGTCGGCCGAAGCGAATCCAGCCCGACAATAGCCAATTCGAGCCCTTCGCTCGAGAATTGGACTTGCATGTCATGGAGCTTTTCCAAGGTGCTGCTATCTACTAGTTTCGTATTGGAGAAGTCGATTGTTACATTTTGTCTTTGTACCAAACCCAAGTCTTCGATCTGCCGACGGAATGGAATCCAGTTGGAGAAAATAGCGGATTTGTGCGCACGGATGAGACAGTTGTTATCGTCGATTTGTTCCACTTCCAAAAAGGGTTTGAAAATAGACGACAGTGGCACGCCGTGAACGACGTGGAGCAGAATCTTCAATATGACGCCAATCAAGATGCCGATCAGCAAGTCAGTTGCTAAGACTGCAATAATCGTGACGACAAAAATGAGAAGCTGTTCTCGTCCAATACGATAAACGTTTACGAATTCGCGTGGATGAGACAAACGAAAGCCTGTGTAGACTAGCATTGCAGCCAAAGCACTGAGAGGTATTAGGTGCAAAATAGTCGGAAACAATGCTACGCAAAGTAGAAGAAAGATCCCGTGCCATAAGTTTGCGAAACGTGTTTTGGCACCGTTGTCAATATTCGCGCGACTACGCACAATCTCGGAAATCATAGGCAGGCCACCAACGAAGGAAGCGGCCAAGTTTGCGACACCCACTGCTAGTAGATCGCGATTGAGATTAGTCTTTCGGTGATAAGGATCTAAAGTCTCAATCGCCTTAGCACTTAGAAGCGATTCCAGGCTACCGATGACAAAGAACAGGAATACCCATTTCCATGCTTTGAAGGTTGCTAAAGCGCCAAATGCAGGAAGTTGTATCTCCTTGAAGAGCCCGAACATCTCTTTGGGCATATCGACCAGGAATTGTTCGCCCAGTTGATATTCGTGGTTCGCAAGGGTATAGGATGTGCTATGCAATAAATCGAAACCGATCCCCATTGGCACTGCTACTGCCAATACAACCAGCTGTGATGGAACCGATTTAATGACCTTCCACTTGGAACTCACCCATGGCCATACAAACATGATTACCAAGCTCACCAATCCTATCGAGGCGATTGCAGGATTGGCCTCCATGATGTAGTCAGGCAGGTGCTTAAGCAGTTCTAATGGTTCACCTCGCGCTGTTACCCCTAAGGCGACGGGTATTTGTTTGAGCATGATGATAATGCCAATCGCAGCCAACATTCCGTGCACTGCTGCGCCTGGGAAGAAATCCCCCAGGATTCCTCCTCGTAGCAAACCGAAACCAATTTGAAGTACTGCGGCTACAACACCAACTGCCAATGCGGCTTGATAAGCTGACATGTCACTTTGCGTAAAGCCCCCTGCCATTCCGTCCCCGCCAAAGTCTTGCACGCAACCCAATACGATAACGATCAGTCCTGCGGCAGGGCCTTTTATAGTCATCTCTGAATTGCTCAGAAGTGAACAAAAGACTGCACCTAGAAAGGCAGTGAATACGCCAGCTAGGGGTGGAAACCCACTAGCAATGGAAATGGCAAGACATAATGGCAAGGCGATTAAGAAAACCAAGAAACCGGCTGTCGCGTCAGCGCGAAGGTAGGTCTTCGCCCCTTTCAGATCGCCGCGTGGGATGGTAGATTCTTTCGATAGGGATACGTCAGATAAGTTATTCATGAGACTTCTCGGTTTCTGAAACAGATGTTGAATCGCTGATTGGACTGGATGACCCTGTGCGTCGGGAATTCAGTTCGATGGCTGCGTGGTATCTATTAATCACCATAAGTTGTGGTAGAAAACCACCACAAAGAATTAAAGCGCTTAGTAACAGTATGGAGATACGTTCTGAAGTTCGTAGTCCAATGGGGACTGTTGAACGGTTGCTCTTCCCCGTGAAGATTCTGAAGTAGGTTCGAAGGACCGTTATGCCATTGCCAGCTCCTGTTATGACGATAGCGGCACCCACCAAGGGGTAGTATTCTACAGCCCCCTCAATAAGTAGTTCCATCGCAATGAAACCGACAGTCCCCGGGAAGCCAATGGAGGCCAATCCAGTCAGAAGAAAAAATCCGGCTAAGCTCGGCATGGATTCGAATAGTCCGTGGAAGCTCTTGAGAGATACCCGTCCAATCCGCCCCTCGACCGATCGCAAACAGATTCCAAATCCGAGAAGCGATACACCCACACTGAGCCAAACGCATAGAGCACCCGTAACGCCAACTGGCGCGACTAGCTCCATTCCGACTAATACTAAGGACGAGTTGCTGAGGAACAGATAGGCGAACGTTCTACGCGCTTCGTCTTGGACCATCGCCATGCCAGCTGAATAAAGTGCTGTCGCGAGTGATAACCATGCCGCAGATTGAAGAATTCCAATCGGTGCAATGGGAAGTACAAACCGTAAGAATACGATTGCGCCTGTGAGCGGGACGACAAATAGAATGGATGTTCCGAATGATGCCTTTTCAAACAAATCGACCATCCACCCATGGAGTGGGATGACACCGCTTCGCAAAAGGGCCGCGCCGGTGATCAAGCACACGCCAATAAAATGCCAGGTGGATTCCTCGCTTTGGGTGCTGGTCAAGCCAAAGCCTGTAACCATCAACGCAGAAAAGACTGCCATGTGAATAGAAAACATGCGAGTCTTCTTGCCTCTGGCCCTTAAATCCAGCCATGCTGGAATCGTCGAAAAAACTAACAAGGCAATCAGAAGCCAAGATGCTCTGCAGCATACAACTCCGAGCAATATCGACTCATAAAGCAATATCTTTGAGAAAGGAAATCGAAGATGTTTACTCTTAAGAGTAGAAAACACGACCAGAAAGAACCCAAGAGCTGTTAGCGGCAACAGAGGCGCACTCAGTTCATCAACCACCAGCACATGATGACTGAATATCGTAACGATTAAGCTGCCCGACTCTTCCGCTTCGAAGGTATTAAGGGTAATGAAATCAATCCACTCCCCTACCGCGAATATCAAGGCGAGCAAAGTGAACACAATCGTGGTGCTTCGTGCCTTTTCACGATCCTTCATTAAGGAAAGAATAAACCAGCCCACCATAGGTGCGAGAATCGAGAGATCTAACCAAGGAAAATGTAAGGTAGGCATTTATCGAGTCTCCTCTTGGTTATGGAGTGACCAACTGGATGGCTCGGTATTGGTTTTAAGTGCAAGTCGTTCTTCAGGATGCAAGTCGATTCGATCTGTGTCGTGGTCTTCATCACCACAGATAAAATCGGCCCATCTTCGTTCTTGATGGTCTGCCCAAAGAAAGAAATTTCTAAAACTCTTGATGAAAATGCTGTCAAGAATCAAATCCATGTATCCGCGATCGTAACCGAATCGATAGATCGCGATCTGCATGGACCGCGGTAGCCACCCCTCTCTAGTTATGTCCTTCTTGCTCATCTTGTTGCCTAGTGCGTTTTCGATAGCTTGATAATCGGTAATCAATGTGGGGGCACGCAAAAGCTGCATTGTTCGCAAGCACGCATGTCCGACCATGTGGATCAAAGCGAGGTAATAGAATCCTAGTCCGATTTCCACGACGATGATGCCCACTTGTGTTAACGAGGCATAGGCTAATACGGACTTAACATCACAACCCACTCGTGAGATCAGCCAAGCAGCAATGGCTGTCGTCAACCCGACGCCGACAATCAAAATTCTCAGCGCGATGGATGACTCGAGGACTGGAGAAACACGCAATAGGAGATAGGCTCCGAGGTGAATTGATAGAGCGCCATAGAAAATCGCAGTTGATGGCGTTGGACCTTCCATCGCTCTTGCTAACCAACCCGAAAAAGGTACTAAGGCGGATTTGCCACATGCTGCCACCAGTAATAGGCAACCCACCAGAAAGGACTGGTTCGCCGTAAGAGCAGCCTGGCTCTCCGGCCATGGTTCGGTGCCAACGAAAGAAGCAAAATCTCCGTGGCCGGTAAAGTGATGCATTGCCAGAGCACCAAGCAAAAACGAAGCGTCCGCCAGTCGATATATACCCCAAACTCTCTGGCCGTTTTGAACCGGAGATTCTCGATCCAAGAAAAACGCAACAAGCAACGCTGACGATATACCCACCAACTCCCATCCAAAGAAAAGAGTTTCAATTGTTCCCGCAACTGAGGAGAGTATGATTCCATTTAAAAAGAACGCATAAAGCAGGAAAAACCTGTTAAATCCAGGTTCTCGATGCAAATATCGCCTAGTAAATGTAGCAACTGTTAGACAAAGAATAAGCGAGAGGATCAGAAAAGGGATGCTCAATCGATCGAAGATGAAACGAATGTGAAAATGGAATTGCTCCTGTTCTATAGCAACCCAATCCCCTACATCGATCGTTACAAATCGTTCCCCCGAACCAAGCATAAAGAACAGGACGCAAAACGCACAAGCCAAACTAAGACTCGCGCTCCATTGCGTTAAAATCACCACGATTGATTCTCGAATTTTTAAGGCCATTAATGCCGATAATCCAAGTATCAATAGAAGTAGGGCAGGGAAGAGGACACAGCCCAGACCAAACCATGTAATCAGTTCCGTGAAGCTCATTATTGAATCCCTCCAGCAATGGAAACGCTTTGAAGAGAATCTCTCTTTCCCTGATACCAGTCTTGCGATTTTTTTACTGTCGGAATAGGTGTCAATTCTTTATCCCAGGCCAGGAAATGTTTGTTCTCATAGATCAAAATCTGATTCGAGTGCGGTTCAAAGGTTGCTAGTTGAACCCATCGGTTTTCAACGAGCGACTGAATAGCAGCGTTCGAATCAATGATTCGTCTCAATGTCTTGGGATCGGATTGCACTACAAAAAGCAATCGCATTGGTTCGTGAATCTCCACCATCTGTGCGGAAAGGCCTGGTCGTAGGTCGCTTGCTGCGCCAGACATAACACCAACCAGAGATGTTATGTTGTGCGGCAGTTTGGAACCGCATCCATAAACCTCTGGATCAACCGTCGAAAAATAGTACTCGAGATTAATGCCGCCACAGACAGGAATAACGGCTTGCAGAATCCGCTCTAGGATCGAGCCGCGTTCATCATCTTTTAGCGGTTCATAGGATACGAGAAACGACCTGCGATCTAAGAATAGTCCACGACTCCATTTGCGTGAACCAACCAGACATAATGCATTGGTGGCATGGTTGTATTCTGGTCGCACCTGAGATAAATCCTCGGATCTTTGTTCGACGTGATTCAAGGCTTCCGTAAGGGAGATGTCAAACGGTGCAGATTCGAAACGGCGGCAGCGCTCATGTGCATTTCTATGGCGAGCTTCGTTCAAATCCGATTCGATTTTCCGAAATAACGTACGATGAGTCGCCGGCACTCGATCTAAATCGTAATACTGAATTTGATCGTTGCATGTGTTGTGATATGCGCCAATAAAATAAACGTCATCCGGAATTTCTAAACCCCGTTCCGATACCAAGCGACGCACTTTCGGGTGGTTTGCCATCCATGCAAAAGCTCGTGCATTGGCACCTCCTCTACCTCCGCAACATGCTCCGCAGTTATACGCTGACTCATGTGGATTGTTTAGACTGCTCGAGCCGTGTCCAATGATTGCAACTAACTGCGAGAATCCTGAGACCAAGCCGATATCTTGAAGCAAACGTATCACTATGTTGGCCATCTCTTCATGACTATACCCCAATGACTCAAAGGCCATTCCTGGTGCATTGGATTGTCGTTCCAGATGGAGTTCCGTTGATGGAGGTTCGACGATACTGCCAACTCGTTTGCGTAGTTTAGAGGTGATGCGAGGAGCAAGAATCCTGGCCACAAGGGGGAATGTAGCGAATGATCCTAAGATGCTTGTGATAGCTCCCCCGAAAAGCGAACGAGAACCGGCATGAGCAATTAGAGAAAACTGCCCAACGCGTTTCCGTCGACGCGATCTTTTCTCGTCATCAGCAACCGCTGAGAAGACAGGCTCTTCTCTTACGTAATGTACAGGTTTGACATTAACAGGACATTGTGGACGATAGTGTGCTTCGGCAACCCCTCGATAGTTCATCGCAACAGCAAAGAATCCTGCTGCTCCAAAGGTCTCGCATTGTGGTTCCACTTCTTCTAAATGTCTACGAATCGATTCTTCACGATCATCAATGCAAAAGATCGTTTGATAAACTGGTGCCCTCGCGGTTGGAAGGCTTGTATTAGAAATTTGCTGTTGATGGACTCGTAAGGCATTTAGGATTCCTACGCGATAGTTTCGCTCATAAGCAGAATGCAACAATCCTCTTCGAGTCATGGAATCAAAGCTGACTATTTCTCCGACCAATGCGTACCAGTGAGTGTTGCTCATGGACCTAACGCGTTCCGGAAGAAAACCTATTCTCTTTACAACTTGAAAAACAAGAAATCCTTCATCTCGCTCTGTAGCCGAATGCAGACTTTTTTCTTTGCTCAGTGCATTGCAAAGAGAATCGTACTGAATGTCGATTTTGTGAACTCTACACGCGTGTGAAATTGCGAGCCGATCCAATAAGACGCGAATAGCGATAAATTCCAAAAGCGTTCCGCGAGGCACGGATATCGAGGCCACAGTATTCGGCTCCTCGAGCTGGGTGATCACTCCTGACCAACCGGGCAAAACCATAGCAGCTTGAGTCAGAAAGTCTTCAATTCTCTCATCAGGGACTTCGAAGAAGTTGAGGGACTCTTCGAGAACTTCTACCGCGTTCAGCGAATCTCGTCGAACCCGTTTGAGTTCCTCTTTAAGAGACTTCGCCCAATCCGGCAAAAATGAAAAAGAAGAGGAATAGAGTTCGATAAAGGAGGACCATAAGCCCGTTTCTCTCGCCGGTAATTGCAATCCAGCGAACCCTTGATCCAGGTAAGCTGCGCAAAATCGAATGAGTAGCTCATCCACCAAGCCATCTAAATTTAATCCATACAATTGGCCGACTAAATCATTGGGACGAGTGTATTGTGTGGGTGAGTTATCGTTCGAATTGTGGGCTGTAGTTGGCCATTTTTCTGTGTTCTCACGACACGCTTCGTATAGGTCTCGCAAAAGTCGTCGTGCCTTGATTGGGTTCTCTCGGCACGCATACCATTCCTTGGCGGGTGTCTCGTCTTGTTGTTCAAAAAGAAAGCGAGGTAGTTCTCCCAGGGTCTCTGTAACGAGCCAATCCAGCTGAGATTTACTGACGTCTTTGATAGGAGCTGACAGCATGGCCATTCGTAGTCTATCGCGACTAATCCCTGGGATGATTTCGGAATCCTTCTCGTCAACATTGAGTTTCCGTAGTTCCGCTTTAAGATCATCGCGACTTATCCGGCCGTATTCTAACTCTCGATGGTAACGTGCTTCGGACCAATAAGGCTCTCCACCAAAGTGTTCCTTACCATGAAGTACCGCGTCCTCAAAGTTCTCTGCTTCAAAAGCGTGCAGAGTGTTGTGGTGAACAAAAACCTGAATCGGACCTTGCGATGGTAGATAGTGGGCCGCGTGGTCCACTGCTGCCAGAATTTTCGCTTTCCTTGTCTCGTTACTGACCATTGTCGCATTCATTAAGTACACACACTAAAAAGTAGACATTTAGGATTCGCAATTAAAGGATCATCAATTGCAACGAATCACTTAACAATGCAAGTCAAAGTAGAGCTAGAAGTGCCAGCTTCTGTTACCAGGTTCGTGACGACTTCATGCGTATAGAGGCTTGCCAATACATGTCTGGATGCTCGAGTGATCACAGTAAATCAGCAATGGCATTCAGAATGCGAAAAGACAGACGGCTACTCGGAGAGATGAGTAACTAGCTACGAGAGAACTGCTGGCGGAGCGCGCGCTGGTAACTCGCGATGGAGAATCGTCCACGGGTCCGATAAATTGGATTCGCATGAAACGCGATCTAGCTCATCAGCGACTATACACCATGTTCCAAAGGCAGACGAACCCCGCCACGAGTGTTCTTCGGAGCCGAAATCACTTTCGGACTTTTCTTTGGAGCATTCTTCCCATTTGCACTCCGTTGCGGAGAGTTCTCCGAGCACGGCTTGGGAATAGAAACGAGGCGATAGAGTCGATAGTACGACCAAGAATACGGTTAGAAATCGAATCCAAGAAGGAATCACGCCCATGATGTTGGATTTAGGATAATGACACATGAAACCCGAGTCAAGGTGTTTGCGATTCCAATTTGCTGACGTGGTGGATTGATTTCGACAGAGCTGCAGCGGCAAACTCTAAACACGAAATAAAAAGTGCCGCCCCCTTGCTAGGAATGGGCGCTGGAGGACTTAGGCAAGAAGATGTGGGCAAGAATATCTTTTCGCCTCTTCATCTTCATGCCCCCATCTTCTTGCCATTTCGTTGTTTGTTGCCGCGTGGAAAGATCGTGGCGTTAATAACATGACCATATTGATGATTAGCAAGAATAGAAGCGCAGAGGCGCTGAGGATGCAGAGGGGGGCATGTCTGCGCTCTCTACCGTCTCCGCGTTTAATAGGCTTCCCCACGCCACTGATTTGGACAATCACAGAGTAAGTTGCAAGACGTGGGTGGCTTGAACGAATTTTCAACTAATGCAATGGAAACAATAAAGGACCTAACCGAATCGAGGTTTTGCTATCGGCTCGATGAGAGTGGCATCGTCGAATCTCACGGAATTCACCTCTTTCGATACGGAACGGAGCAGTAGAGATCCTGATTCGAGTGGCTTGGTTATCTTGGCGATTCGATCTTCGGTAGTCAGGGAATTGTTGGTTAGCCAATCCACGATTTCGTGCTCGCTCCGTAGAATAGCGGGCATCCTGTCATGTACTTCGCGGGTGTCATCATTAGAAGGTATTGTGATGATCGTTGTGCTTGCGACCTCTTTACCGGGCTCTACTTTGCGATTTGTCGTCCAAAGACCAGCCATTCCAAATGGTTCTTCTCCTGGTCGGTGAATCCAAAAAGGTTCTTTGTTCTTAGGTGTCGCAGCTTTCCATTCGTAGTAACCATCTGCCAAAATTACACATCGATGCGCCGAAATTAATGATTTGAAGCTCGCTTTCTCATGAAGAGTTTCACTTCTCGCGTTGAACATGCTGTAGGCGGATTTAGTCGAATCGGCCCAGAACGGGATCAGCCCCCAGCGCATAGGATTGATGCGTAGAACTCCCGTGCTGTCATAATGCAGTGTAAGAATGTTCTGCGTTGGAGCGATGTTGTAACGAGGCGAGTTCGTGTCTGTCGTCCAGCCAAACCTCGCTGCAATATCCACACCCGGAAATAGGCTGCTTAGCCACTCCGAGACTGGGACTTTTAATGTGAAACGACCGCACAAAGGTTTTGACTCCCGAGATTCTTGCCAACGACGTACGCTCTGAGCCTACAGGTTTTAGCTCCAGTCGATCCCTTTGTCTCGCCCTAGCTCGAGAAGCAGGACGTATTGGTCATCACAAAAACGATCTGTCATGCCAGCGATATAACATGCGATCGTGCGCTCGAGGCCCCATTCGTTAACCTGGGCTGAAAAACGGTCTGGCAGTCGTTGCGGATTTGTCTTGAGAAGACGAAACAGTTGATGAATGCGCGTCGCAGCTCGTTTGCGAATTTCTGCTAACTTGGGGTGGCGATAAACATGCTCAAACAAGAATTCTTCTAGTTCTGCTTTGTCCGCCGCAAATGTTGGTGACATACTTAGCTGAATCCTCATGTCGCACATGCTCTGAGAATCAAGCTGTTGAACCTCGGCGAGGATTTCTTCAGAATGGGATAAGAAATCTTGCATCTGTACATCGAGCAATGCATGAACCAGCATCTGCCTGCGATTCTGAGGGCCGCATTGATCTAAAGGAGCGATTCGCTTGGCTCTCTGGACCAATGCTAAGCCATCTAGTTGACGCCAATTGAGCAAACCGAGTTTTAGTGCATCGTCGACATCGTGAGCGTCATATGCCATGCTGTCCGCCATGTCGACAACTTGAATTTCGAGCATCTGAGTCCGACCTGAATCCTTATCGGATCGAAACTTTTGTCCTGCCAAGACTTCATACGTCAGATTTAAGCCGGGGTATCCTGTGTAACGTTGCTCGATGCGTGTGACCAAATCCAAGGCGAATTGATTGTGAGAAAATCCGCCAACATCCTTGGTGCACAATTCCAACGCGTCCTCGCCACAATGGCCATAGGGCGGGTGCCCAATGTCGTGCAGCAGAGCCATTGCCTCAATGAGATCCTCGTTAAGCCGTAGCGTTCGTCCAATCGTTCTCGCAAGAGATGAAACTTCGTGGGTGTGAGTTAAGCGAGTGCGATGATAATCCCCCATATCGCCGGTGAAGACTTGCATCTTGCCGCTGAGTCGTCTAAAGGCGGCACTGTGCAAAACGCGATCCCTGTCTCGCTGATACGGGTTTCGATAGGGATGAGGCGCCTCTTCGTGAATCCGGCCTCGGCTGCACTCCGAGAAAAATGCATAGGGCGCAAGAAGCAATCGCTCGCGCTGCTGCCAACTGAGCGAATCGATCAATTTAGGACGGAGAGCAAAGTGTGGGGTCATAAAACAGTTTAGGGCCGATAAAGCTACACAAACTTAATACTAGCTTACGCTTGAACTCAGTCGCAAGGCCACATGAACAACGCAAAAAACCGGAGCCTGCCCATTATTTTCCATTCTTCTCGTTAAATCGGGGCGGCTCAGACTGTCGCATTTTGAGACAAAGGCAATAATGGGGAGTCTTCTAACACACACACGACTATGGCGACACACCTGACGGTTATAAAAGGGACTGACCTTAATGCGCGGTTCCGACTCGAAAAGAACGCGGAAACGACGATAGGTCGTGGACTGGAATGCCAAATCCAGCTCCAGGATCCCGTTTCATCACGGGTACACGCTCGTTTCTTCTTTCGGGGGGGCGTTTGGCATATCGAGGACTTGCAATCTCGAAATGGAACTTTGGTTAGCGGTTCGAAAATTGATCGAGCTGTACTGCAGCATGGGAATCGAATTCGCATCGGTAACACCGATCTGGAATTTCATGATGATACGATTAATGAAGATTTGACCGTCGAGCGAATCAGTCTGTCTCAAGATCTCCGAGAGCCTCGTACTGGAGCCATCACCAATGGGCTTGCGTCGGGCATGTCCGCCTTTATGTCATTGCGTAAAGCGGAAAGGACAGAGGACCTTTCAGACCTTCACCAACTCTCTATTCGATGTATATCGCTCGTCGCCCCGGAAGATGTGATCAAGCTCGCGAGCGACGTTCTGAAGAACCGAACTCAAGCGACTGTGGTTGCATTCTTGTTAGCCGATAAAGACGGCGAATTAGTCGACCAACGCCGTAATCTAGCGGGCTCTGAGACACGCATTACGCTTAGCGAAAAGCTAACCGATATGGTCTGCAAACAAGCGACCGCGGTCTGGATCAAAAACGAAGTTCGAAATGTGAGCGATGGTCCACTTAGACATTATGCAGACGCGATCTGCGTGCCGCTGCTTCACGAAGGTGCATTGATAGGTGTCGTGCATCTTTATCGGTCCAAAGAATCCTTCGATCAGCATGCGTTTCACTTTACATTAGCTGCTGCCAGCTTTTTGGCTCCATCATTGATACGAGCTCAGAAAGAATCGGCACTAAGAATCGAACATGGGCGACTGCAAGATAAGAATGCGGATTTCAATGAGTTGCTAGGCGATAGCGAACCCATGGTAGACCTCAAGGCTAAAATCGTGCGTGTTGCTAGCGCCATGGGCTGCATACTCATTCGAGGGGAAAGTGGGGCCGGAAAAGAACTCGTCGCCAGGGCAATTCACAAAGCCAGCTTGCGATCCGATCGCCCCATGCTTAGCGTTAACTGCGCCGCGATTCCATCCGAGCTTATGGAAAGTCAACTCTTCGGCCACGTGAAGGGAGCTTTTACCGGCGCTGATAAAGACCACATAGGTTGGTTTGAGCAAGCGCACGGGAGCACCCTGTTTCTGGACGAAATTGGCGAGATGACTCTCGATGGGCAAGCTAAATTGCTACGTATCATGGAGGGGCATCCCTTTCTGCCGGTAGGGGGAAGGAAAGAGATTAAGGTGGATGTGCGCGTGCTGGCTGCAACGAATCGAGATTTGAGCGAGTTCGTAGCCGATAAGCGATTCCGAGAGGATTTGTACTATAGGCTTAGCGTATTCGAACTCAAGGTTCCGCCTCTTCGGCAGCGAGGTGACGATATAAGTATGTTGATCGACCATTTTCTAGATCATTTCCGCACGCAGCATGGCCGTCCGAACATCAAGCTGAGCCCGGGTGCCAAAAAGCGGATGCTCGATTACAGCTGGCCGGGTAATGTTCGGCAGCTTCGCAACGTCATTGATAGTGCGGTAGTGCTGGCGTCAGCGGATGAAATTCAAGCGAACGAATTAAGTTTGCATGAGTCTAAGCCAGAAGTCTTCGATACACTCAATATCGAGCAGTGGGAGCAACGCCTCATTCGCGAGGCGCTCCAGCGGACCCTGGGCAACATTCCCGAAGCCTCCGAGTTGCTGGGAATCTCTAGGGCTACGTTATATCGCAAGCTGGAAACCTACGGAATTGAACGGTCTTAGTTGAGTCATTACTTTATTCGCCACCACTCCGATTTATGAGGGCCATGTCGAACGGCTAAGTCCTCGATGTCTGCTGCAAAACGCATGGCATCGACATAGTACCCGGCTGTTGGTTTTGGAATGGTAGTGCCATGCTTGGCAGCTTGGTTAGCCCAGAACTCGTTCAAGGCCTTCATGGCTAACTCACGAGTCCACTTCGCTAATATCGACGCGGCTGCCGAAGGAAACAGCGAGTCTCCTTCAACTCGAAACTGAATCATAAGTGGATGATCTGCCCATCGGGTTGAGTATCGCGACAGTTTGCTCGTCTCGGCGTGTGTGTCAAACCACTGGTCCGGGAATGCGTTCATCAAGAGCGCTTGGTAGCGATTTCTTCCTCCATGTTTATCACAATAAATCTCAATCGATTCCTGGTCTGTCGCGATCTCATTCGCTACATCCCTCGCTAAAGCCAAGGTCAGCTCGCTCAGAACAGAGCTTTTGTTTTGAAAATGTTCCACGAGACGATTCCACTCTGTCTCGTCAATCAACCGTCCTCGCGCCGCAACCATTTCGACTCCTAAAGATTGCATCTTCGATCTGGCGGCCTCGCTCGCCTCCTGGGCAATTGTGGGCATCGCATCGGTGACACCATGAGCCTGCGGACCCTCGAGTTGCAAGCTGTTGAACCAAGCCACTTTCTTCACTCGAGTCCAATCCTGAGGATAAAGCTTAACCCCTGAATGCCTGACAAAGCTGGCGTCTTCCATTTTTCGAGTTTTCAGGTCGTGATTACCCAATTCGTCTCTTTGCGAAATCTCTGCGCATTGCAATAGAAAATGAGCGCCATCACAAAGGCTTTCCCACGCATGCTTTCCCGAGTAGATTTTCTTAGAGTCACCTACGGGTACGTGAGCCACTTCTCTAGCTTGCGTCCGGACATTGCGAGGAATAGGCTGAACTTCAGGTGACAAGAGCTCGTTTAGTTCCTCAATGGCAAGCTCCATTGGGACACGCCACGCTGTAGCGACCACGACAAACGGCCCCATGTTGGGTCCGTACCCGGCTTCATCGATCCCCAAGACTAGCTTATAAGCCATCGTTTTTTACTTGATCGGTTCAGGCTTTCGAACCAGCTCACCCGCTGGAGTACTTTGCCATACATTGCCATTACCTAGATCGAGTGCTGTAAGCCAACGCCCCCCATAGCAATAAGTATCGATGCAAACTAGATGAGGTAACTCAAAAATTCGACCATCTCGATCGTGGGTATGCCCGACTACAGCCTTTTTTCCGGAAACGTGCGGTCCTGGTAGTCGTTGGGAAATTTTGGTCCATCGAAGCAGATCGAGAGGCTGCTCGTCTAAGCTCAGCTCTTCGTCGTAGTTGGCGTGGACACAAAAATGAGTCTCGTTCTCGAAGTAACTTGGGAGCCGCTCTAGGAAGTCTAAATGCTCTTTAGGGATACAGTTTAAATCACCAACAAAACCATAGGAGTCCATCGTGTCGACCCCTCCATGGTTCAACCACGAGTAGGGAGGGATACGACCGGAAAGAACCTCGAGCAGCATATCTTCGTGATTGCCTCTCAACGCAACCAGCTTGGTTTTTTGCTCCAAGTCTAACAAGCGATCAATGACCCCCTTTGAATTGGGGCCACGATCCACATAATCTCCCAGGGTAACAATCGTGTCATTTGGGTTGGGATTGATGGCGGCGAGTATAGTGTCGAATGCCGCCAAGCACCCATGAATATCACCGATTGCGATTGTACGAGCCATAATCGAAAAAATAAGTCGGGAGGAAGTCTGTCATTTGCACTGTAAGCATAGGCATCCCATTCCGTCTGTAACATGCCAAATCGAGCATCATCACCATGAACATTGACTACCTAGCGGATCACCTTACCAACCTTAAGGTTAGGTATTGCGAGATCGACGGACAAGGTCGGGTCCACAACTCCCAATATTTGAATTATTTCGAAAGAGGTCGCGTCGAAATGCTTCGGCATTTCGGCATTTCCTACAAAGAACTCGAAACGACAGGCATCATGTTGGTGGTCAAAACGATGCAGGTTGAATTTCACTCACCAGCAGAGTTCGATGAAGATCTGAAACTGCTCACCAGGCTCACCCATTGCTATGGGGCTCGAATCCATCATGAATATCGCATTTGCCGCGAGATCGGGCCCCATACCGTTCTTCCAGAGCTCGTCGTTTCAGGCCGTAGCAGCATTGCATGCGTTGATCGATCCGGCAAAGTCAAAAAGCTCCCTAAGGTTTTGCAGCTATTTCGGGGCGAAAAGGAACTAGACACCTAGTATTGGCGAGAAGTCGATCGAGCCCGGAATTAGAACAAGACTCGCCGTAACTGCGCGGGCTTGTTACGGCCTACAGGAGGTATCAGCGATTCTTGTTTTCAGCCCAGAAAACCCGAAATCGCACGCCTGCTGTTGCGACTTCCGCTGCCTGTACTTAGACTAAGCAGTACGGTTTTAGAGAAATCGGGAGAGAATTGGTTTCAGGATTAAACGTCCGTCAGAACCCAATCGCCGAAGGCGCAATATTGACCCAGAATCGCTCAGGCTTCAAGAACTGTTTTCTTATCGACCGTCTCTGGAGAGTGATCAAGCTAAGTTGGTTTCTAGGCGATTGTTACTAGAGACTCGAACACTGCTTGGTCCACCGAAGGGGAAAGATCCCTCTCCCGGATCAATATCTCTCAGGTAAATGGACAGAGGGGCAAGCGTTCCTGATCCCGTCGGGCTTGTTTGCATCGAGATGTTCGCAAATATGTGCGATCTTTTTCGATCTTGCATTCAACGAAGTTGGGCGTCGGATTTTTCCGTGGTTCTGAATCGCTTTCCCTGAGGTCTGCTAATGTCCAGTTTGAACAAACCCCTGTCGTCGTTCGTTTCGCGTCACATCGGCCCTCGCGACTACGAGATTCGCGAAATGTTGACGCTGCTGGGTTACGAATCACTCGATCATTTGACCGATACCGTTGTCCCGAACAATATTGCTTTCCGAGATCGATTGAATCTTTCCGAGGGTGTCAGCGAAGAGGAAGCTCTCGCGGAGCTTCGTACGATCGCCTCTAAAAACATCGTCCTAAAGAGTTTCATCGGCCAAGGTTACTATGGCACGCATACTCCCAAAGTCATTTTAAGGAACGTGCTAGAGAATCCAGCGTGGTACACGGCCTATACCCCTTACCAACCTGAAATCTCTCAAGGTCGTTTGGAGGTCTTGTTCTACTTCCAAACCATGATCTGCGAATTAACAGGCATGGACGTCTCGGGCGCCTCGCTTCTCGACGAAGGGACCGCCGCCGCAGAAGCTATGACGCTTTGCCGAAGAAGCAGCCGCAAAGCTGGCAACCAATTCTTTGTTGCCAATCAATGCCATCCACAAACCATCGAAGTCATTGAGACTCGAGCCAAGCCGCTAGGCATTGAAGTAGTCTCGTTTGATCAAAACAGCAGCCAATTGGATTTGTCGGGCGCGTTTGGAATCTTGTTCCAGTATCCAGCAACGGACGGCTCGGTAAAGGATCTGAGCCATCAAACAGCATTGGCGCATGAACAAGATTGTTTGGTCGTTATGGCGTCTGATCTCTTGGCTTTAACAATAATGAAGTCCCCGGGCTGCATGGGAGCTGATGTCGTTGTTGGCAATGCTCAAAGGTTCGGTGTACCATTTGGTTTTGGAGGTCCTCATGCCGCGTTCTTAGCAGCAAAAGATGCCCTCAAGCGAACGTTGCCAGGCCGTCTTGTCGGACAATCGATCGATTCGCATGGTAAGCCTGCATATCGACTGGCGCTGCAAACGCGAGAGCAGCACATTCGACGCGAAAAAGCGACATCGAATATCTGCACGGCGCAAGCTCTATTGGCCATCATGTCGACCCTGTATGCTTGTTATCATGGCCCTCAAGGGCTGCAGGCAATCGCGAGACGTGTGAGTTCTCAGGCCGCAACTCTCCTTAGAGCTATTCGCAACGCGGGTTACCATGTTTTGTCTGAAAACGTTTTTGATACTATTGTGATCAAGACGGGAGCGGAGACTCAGGCCATTCACGGGCGTGCACGTGAGGCTGGGTTCAACCTACGCGAATACGATGAGAATCATGTCGGTGTGTCCCTCGATGAGACCACTACGCAAAACGATCTATTGCACCTAGCAAAACTGTTCAATGGATCGATAACAGGTGAAACGGAATCTGAGTCCAATACGATTCCATTTGAACTTTGTCGCGATGACTCCTACATGTCACAAGGTGTATTCCATAAGTACCGCAGCGAAACCGAGATGATGCGTTATTTGCGTCGCTTGTCTGAAATGGATATCGCCCTCGATCGAGCCATGATTCCACTCGGATCGTGCACGATGAAGCTGAATTCCGCTGCGGAAATGACTCCAGTAACATGGCCTGAATTCGGCAATATGCACCCGTTCGCACCAGCGTATCAATGTGAAGGGTATCGAGAAATGATTGGCTCGCTTGAGGCGATGCTTTGCGAAGTAACAGGATACGATGCCATCTCGCTTCAACCAAACGCTGGCTCACAAGGTGAGTACGCTGGGTTGTTAGCCATCAAAGCGTATCACGAATCGCGCGGCGATATGGATCGCAATATCTGTCTGATCCCGAGCAGCGCTCACGGCACCAATCCAGCCAGTGCTCAAATGGCCAACATGCACGTCGTAGTGGTCAAATGTGATGACTATGGAAACGTCGACTTGAACGACCTCGATACCAAGATTGCAGCCCATCAAGGTCGTGTCGCAGCAATCATGATCACTTATCCGTCGACACACGGAGTCTTTGAGGAGGTGGTCACCGAGGTATGCGAGAAAGTCCATGCAGCTGGCGGTCAAGTCTACATTGACGGGGCTAATTTGAATGCGTTGGTTGGCGTGGCAAAGCCCGGCAAATTCGGTGGCGATGTATCTCACCTTAACCTTCACAAAACATTCTGCATTCCCCACGGTGGCGGGGGGCCAGGTGTTGGACCTGTGGCAGTTCGCAGTCATTTATCAGCATTTTTGCCCAAAGATGGTCTGAACGCAGATCGCATCGGCGCAAAGGTTAGTTCGGCGCCGTTTGGCAGTAGCAGCATTCTTCCGATCTCGTGGATGTATATCCGCATGATGGGTGCCGAGGGACTAGGAAAGGCCACGCAAGTCGCAATTTTGAATGCTAACTATGTCGCTCATAAGCTAAAGGCCAACTATTCGATTCTTTACACAGGACATCGCGGTCTGGTCGCTCACGAATGCATCATCGACACGCGTCCATTAGGTGTCCATCACGTCACGGTTGAGGATGTTGCCAAGCGGTTGATCGATTATGGATTCCATGCACCAACGATGTCTTTCCCTGTTGGTGGAACTCTCATGATCGAGCCGACCGAAAGTGAATCGTTGCAAGAGTTAGATCGTTTTTGCAGAGCCATGAATTCCATTTTCGCAGAATACGAGAAAGTTCGTGATGGTCTTTGGCAAGCGGACAACAATCCACTTCACAATGCGCCGCATACACTGGATTCGATTCTCGAAGGAAGCGATCTTCCCTACACACGACGAGAAGCGGTTTGTCCAGACTTGGAAGCAAATTATGCAGTCAAGTACTGGCCGCCTGTAGGGCGAGTGGATAACGTTTTCGGAGATCGTAATTTAGTTTGTTCTTGCCCGCCCGTTGAAAGCTACGCGGCAGATGCGGCAAACTAGACATTAATAATGGCCTCATGACAAATCGGTTCGGCGTTATAATGCGCCGGCCGATGCGAATGGGGCTTTTTTTGTTTTCCCCCTAATTCGTTAGACCCAAAACCTACTTTTCTCAAACAGACACGGCTATCTGGCATGACAACGCAAACTTCAGCACATGCAAAACTAAACGAATGGGTCGAAAAAACGAGTCAATGGTGCGGAGCTGCCAAAGTTGTTTGGTGTGATGGATCCGAGCACGAATGGAACACACTTACGGAATTGCTGGTATCCCAAGGGACTTTTCTGCGACTTAATTCGCAAAAACACCCCAATTCTTTTCTCGCTCGTAGCCATGAGTCTGATACGGCTCGCGTCGAAGATAGAACGTTTGTCTGTTCGTTGCGCGAGACTGATGCTGGCCCAACCAATAACTGGCGGGACCCTAAAGAGATGAGGGGGCTGCTGAAAGAGAAATTCCGAGGCTCCATGCAGGGACGGACCATGTATGTCGTGCCATTTTGCATGGGACCGCTCGATAGTCCGCTAGCTCTTATCGGAGTTCAGTTAACCGATTCGCCATATGTGGTTGTGAGCATGAAGATCATGTGTCACATGGGGGCTAAAGTCCTCGAGAAACTGGGGGATTCCGGCAACTACATTCCTTGTTTGCATTCCGTCGGTGCACCGCTTACGCCAGGTCAAGCCGATGTCGCTTGGCCGTGTAATGATGAGAAGTATATTGTGCACTTCCCCGAAGCGCGAGAAGTTTGGTCGTACGGCAGCGGTTATGGTGGCAATGCATTGCTCGGGAAAAAGTGCGTGGCGTTGCGAATTGCGAGTTCAATTGCTCGAGATGACGGTTGGTTGGCAGAGCACATGCTTATCATGGGCATCGAATCACCCGATGGAACGAAAACTTATCTGACAGCAGCCTTCCCCAGCGCTTGCGGTAAAACCAACTTGGCGATGATCTTGCCTCCTGATCAGTACCGAGACAAGGGGTGGAAGACGACTCTCGTGGGTGACGATATCGCATGGTTATGGCCGGGTGCAACCGGCAAGCTTCATGCGATCAATCCAGAGACAGGTTTCTTTGGAGTCGCACCAGGTACGTCGTGGGAATCCAATCCAGGGGCCATGCAAGCGATGTCGGCCAACACCATTTTCACCAACGTCGCATTGACCGATGATGGCAGTGTTTGGTGGGAAGGACACTCGGAACCTCCATCGCATTTGATCGACTGGAAAGGCCAGGATTGGACACCGGGATGCGGCAGGTTGGCTGCTCACAAGAACGCTCGATTCACAGCACCGGCTGGCCAATGCCCAAACATCGACCCTCGATGGCAAGATCCCGAGGGTGTACCGATCGATGCGATCGTGTTCGGTGGACGACGGCCGACGACCATGCCTCTGATTTACCAATCGTTTGACTGGACGCACGGCGTTTTCCTC
Organism: Pirellula sp.; assembly: GCA_046344995.1. GTDB lineage: Bacteria > Planctomycetota > Planctomycetia > Pirellulales > Pirellulaceae > JBKCUI01. The sequence goes on along the minus strand of JBKDKR010000038.1, from coordinate 27,163 downwards.
GGTGCAACACAAGGGTCTGAGACAACAGCCGCTGCCACAGGAGCAATCGGAACGGTCCGGCGAGATCCGATGGCCATGCTTCCTTTTTGCGGTTACGACATGGGAGATTACTTTGGGCACTGGCTCGAAATGAGACGCAAAATTCGCCGATTACCTCGTATTTTCCACGTTAACTGGTTCCGCAAGAATACCAAGGGGCAATTCCTCTGGCCTGGATTCCGTGAAAACCTGCGTGTTCTCGAGTGGATCGTCATGCGTTGTCAGGGCAAGGTCGCGGGGTATGAGACACCGATCGGCTGGACTCCTGATTGGAAAGGCTTTTGCACAGAAGGCCTAGATGGGTTTACTAGGGAGATGTTTGATGAAGTTATGAAGTTTCATCAAGAAGAATGGCTTGCAGAGCTCACCAGCCAATCCGATTTCTTCCTCAAGCTGTATCACACGATGCCCAAAGAACTAATGTGCCAAAGGGAACTTCTCATGGCTCGCTTGGTTTAAACCTAATATTCACAATGCAAAGACCGTAAGGGACCCGGCGTATAAAGCTAGGAAAAGTCTAGCCTGAGCCATCCGAATCGAGTTATACTCTTGCATGCCGCCGATGCGGTTGCATTCATTCGAAAAATCCACAAGCCAAGAAGTCACGAAGATCAGAATGTTGGGAAACGAACGCGGAAAGCTAGTCATTGTTGGTGGCGGAATCATCGGTCTTTCGACGGCCTACTTTGCTCAAGAAAAAGGATGGGATGTTACGCTTATCGATCGTGGACAGCCATCGTCTGACGGTTGCTCACTCGGCAATTCAGGGATGATTGTCCCCAGCCACTTTGTACCCTTGGCAGCACCAGGTACCATGGGACAAGCGATCCGCTGGATGAAAGATCCCGAGTCTCCATTCTCTCTTAATCCATCTCTGAGCTTGGACATGCTCAAATGGGGATTGCGATTCTTTCTCGCTTCGACAAAAGCGCAGGTTGATCAAGCTGCTCCGCTATTACGAGATTTGAATTTTGCCTCCCGAGAGCTCTATGTGAAATGGGCCGAAAGTGGGATCGACAGCGGTCTTGTGCAAAAGGGGCTGCTTATGTTGTGCAATACCAGTCACATGATGCACGAAGAGGTTCAGTTGGCGTTACAAGCACAGAAACTGGGAGTGCCAGCTGAAGTTCTGAACGCGGAACAAACAGCAGCACTGGATCCGAACATCGACATGGAAATTGAGGGTAGTGTTTATTATCCCAAGGATTGTCACTTGTCCCCGGACAAGCTTCTTCAATCGCTCCGCAAGACACTCGAGCTCCGTGGTTGCAAGTTTCTTTGGGGGCAACATGCGACCGATTTTGTGACCCGTGGGAGATCGATTCAAGCGGTCAAGACATCACAGGGGGAAGTTGGTGGAGACAAGTTTGTTGTTGCTGGCGGAGTGTGGTCCGACTCTCTAGTTAAGGCCATGCGGCTTTCGATTCCTATGCTTGCTGGTAAAGGGTATTCGCTCACTTTGCCATCGCCCGCACAGCTTCCTGCGATCTGCTCTATCTTGTGCGAAGCCAAGGTTGCTGTAACGCCCATGGGCAGCCGACTCCGATTTGGTGGTACCATGACGATTGGCAAGCCGGATAATGTTATCTCACCAGAAAAGCTCAACGGTATCAAAAAGAGTGTCGTCTCTTACTTCCCCAAGTTCTCGCTCGGAGACTTCCAAGGGATCCAGCCATGGGTCGGCTTGAGACCAGTAACTCCAGATGGGTTACCCTATATCGGCAAGAGCAAGGATTGGGACAACATTGCCATTGCTGCTGGCCATGCCATGATGGGGCTCAGTTTGGGGCCAATCACTGGACAGCTCATCGCTCAGCTAGTTAGCGATGAAAAAACATCAATACCTGTCGATCGTCTCACCCCTGATCGCTACGCTGCTTAGAACTTTACGTCGTTGAAATAGTGTAAACTTAGCCGCGGATATCGAAACGGATGCAAAAGAAAGTTCCGTTTCGATTGGTTCGTTTGAGATAGCTCGTTCTCGAATTGGTTAATAGCGGCATGTCAGATCAAAGCGTCCAACAATCTGCAGTGAGAAACCTCGGGTTGGGGGGGGGTCTATCGATCCTTTGGCGATATTTCCGCGACAAAGCTGTTGAACAACTGAGAAGTGTATGGTTCATTATCGCCTACCTTCTTTTTTTTCAGATTTTTCTTCTGCAATTGCCTGTGATTTACGGTTTGACGATCGCGCTCGGAATCTTGTTCGTCATCGTCGGACTGACATTTTTTATGGAGGGATTGCGGCTCGGGTTAATGCCGTTCGGTGAAACGATTGGGGCAATTCTACCTCGCAATTCCAAGCTCCCGTTAATTCTTGTGTTTGCCTTTTTACTTGGCTTGGGGGCAACTTTTGCAGAACCAGCGATATCCGTCCTTAAGAAAGCGGGCAGCGAGGTCAAACCAGATCAAGCGCCATTGCTCTACAGTTTGCTCAATGACTTTTCATGGGAATTGGTCCTCTCCGTTGGAGTCGGGGTTGGCGTTGCCGTTGCATTAGGCATCCTCCGATTCTTTCTTGGTTGGTCACTCAAAAGGTTCATCATCCCATTGGTGACCTGTCTAATCGGGCTCACGGTCTACGCTTATAGCGATCCGCTATTATCACCCGTTATTGGCTTAGCCTGGGATTGTGGAGCGGTTACAACTGGCCCCGTCACCGTACCTTTGGTGCTCGCACTAGGGATCGGTGTATGTCGGATCATTAGCAACGACAGAGCTCAAACGTCGGGAGGAGCAGATGCAGGCTTTGGAATTGTTACACTAGCTTCATTGCTACCGGTTTTTGCAGTTCTGTTGCTAGCCCTGTATCACCAAATGGCGAATGACTACTACGGTGCTGTCGCTTATCGTGGAGAGGCGATCCAAACGTCTGACTTTCCTATCGCGAATACCGTAACACCGGAAGATTCGAATCTGGAGGACGAGCGACCGCAGTTTAGTGACGCAGAGTTTCAAGAGTATCTTGAGAAACGAAAACTGCCAGGCAATCCGAGTGGCTACAACACGTACTATGCCGGCGGGAAAGTCGTGCTGGAAAATGGCCGAATCATCCACAAGAACGCCGAGATTGTTTTGGAAAAAGTTGATGATTCTGGAGTCATCGAAAACTTCATGATGAATCAAACACGCCGTCCGTGGGATGGCAGTCTAGAGTTGGGACAAGAGTTGCTGAGCGCATTGCGAGTTTCCGCACAGGCGATTCTGCCCTTGTGTGTCTTTATGTTCGTAACACTTTTGGTGATCTTAAAGGAACGCCTAAGGCAAGGGGATGAGATAGCCCTCGGCGTTTCGTTTTCGTTAATCGGCATGACGTTTTTCAGTCTTGGGTTAACGATGGGGCTGACCCCACTGGGGACTCAGCTCGGTAGCAATATTCCGGTGACGTTTGCTTCTATCGTTCCATGGGGACGTTCAGGTGCAGTACCGGCTGTGTTTGAAAATCCTGTTATTGGTAAGCTGGTCACAATGCTGTTTGCATTTTTCTTGGGATATGGCGCTACCCTTGCTGAGCCAGCCTTGAATGCCATGGGAGAAACGGTTGAAGATGTGACGGTTGGGGTCTTCAAGAAGAGGCTCCTTATGCATGTCGTTGCCATCGGCGTTGGGTTAGGAATAGCAGCTGGTGTTGCTCAGATAGCTTTCGAAACCTTGGATTTGACAATGCTTCTCATCCCACCCTACGCCTTGCTCATCATCCTTACAGTCTTTTCATCAGATGATTTTGTGAACTTCGCTTGGGACGGAGCAGGAGTAACGACTGGGCCTATTACAGTTCCATTGGTATTGGCAATGGGACTAGGAATCGGCTCTAAGGTACCCGGCGTCATTGACGGATTTGGAATCTTAGCTTTAGCATCCGTCGGACCGATAATAACGGTCCTATTAGTTGGTTTAGTCGTACAGAGAACGCGAAAAGACGACTTCAATGTGGTGACAGATGAAATCGTTTAGCTCGCACACTCATTACTCATTCGTCACGGCGATTCTACCTCGTCAAACTGTAGGCTTGGTCACTCAAGAAGTTCTCCAAAGCGGTGCAGCCCATGTTCTTTCAATGAACTCCCGTGGGGCGTTAATTCAGCAGCACTGGTATCAGTCGTTTCTGCCTGCCGTTTCGCTTGAGCAGGAGATGCTGCACTTCATCGTGCCCGGTGAGGAGGCGGACCGATTGATGGAACAGATCGTGATTGTCGGTAAATTGCAGCTGTATGGAGCTGGAGCGATTTTCGCCACCCCATGCGAAGAATTTTTCTGCGCCGATGACTACCCACTATGGACCGCCGGAAACTATCAATTCGAATCCAAGTCATTCGATATCAGGTTTAAACAGGACTTAGTGGCGTTAACACACATTGCAGATCGAGGGGCTGCCGAATCTATAGCCAGAGCGGCGATCAAGGCTGGATCGCAGGGTGCAACAATCACCTACGTCCGCGGCTACGGACTGCGTGACCGGTTAGGATTGCTTAGAATCACAAAACAGCATGACAAAGAGTTGATCACCGTAGTTGTTGACAAATTTGATCTCGAAGCAGTCTTTCAAGCAATGTCGCAAGCAGGGCGAGTGGATCAGCCAGGACGAGGTTTTTTGTACCAGTTACCTGTTAGCAAGGGGCTTACCAATCTAGCAAGCGTTTTTATGGCGCAGAAACATTCTGTAAGCATCCACCAATTGGTTAAAGCAATTGACGCTTTGCACGGTGGGACTCACTGGAGGGCCAATCCCTTGCAGATCCATGACGTTCGAGCTCGTGAGTTTGCTACAAACAATCAAGGTGTGAGTCGCGATATAACGTTGCTGAACGTGATCTGCCAACGTAAAGATACCGACACCATTTTCAAGAGTTTTCTAGAGCACGGATGCTCGGGAGCTACCGTTTTCAATTGGCGTCTTGCGGAAGCAAACTCTCTGGCAAGCCATGGCAACTTACGTATAAATCGCGAACTTAGTTGCATCGCACTAGTTGTGCCAAATCATAGAGTGTCCGCTCTTTTAGATTTGTTTCGTGGACTAGTCACCGCCAACGATCTGAGGTGTACGTGTTGCTATACCCATCGAGTTCCTATGGCGAAAAGCTTCGGGACGATTGCCTAAGTACACGTTTGTATGCAGGCCGTAAAAGGCTGTGCAAAGGGACTCCTCGCGTCGTCCACTACAAGTCATGATCAATCGACCACTCTCGCTCCCGGCCATACAAGTTCGTTGAAGCGATCGATGGGTTCCTGCGCGGTCCATGCAATTCCGCGAAGCAACAAGATCCGAAAAATCGGATCGTCAAAGGTCCAGTTGTAATGCCCCGGAATGCTCACAAACACACGACCTCCTCCGTGATCTTTAAGCCAGACCTGTGGCGTTGCGTCCCCTTCTTCGACACTGCTAGCCAGCACTTGCACCTGTCCGACGTCGCCAGATAACCTCCAGTAGCTTTCGTCATAAAGATCGAGTCTTGAAATGTTTCTCATGATCGGATGTTCTGGTTTATCCACATTCAATTGTAGCGGTCCATGTCGATAGCTGATGCCACCTGCTGTGGATGCCAGACCAATTCGTCTCGCAAAATCAGCAGCGCGATCGTCTCCGTTGACAGCCCAGTGAACCAAGACCAAACCACCTCCTCGTTTTAGAAAACGGTCAAGACTCGCTCCTCTCGTAGCAGTAAAGCTCCCCTTTTGAAAAAAGATCAATACATCTGCTTTGTTCAATTGCACTTCGTTCGGAAAATCTCGTGCCGTAGAAACTTCTAGGCCAGGGGCTGCGCTTAACAGATCAGACCACGCTAGGCGCCAGGCTGGATAATCGTGTTCTCCTGGACCATGATCCTTGAGTCCGTCTACTAACACAATTTGAAGCGGCTTCTGTGGTTTGTTGACAGGCTCACTTCCCTCCAGCACGGCGAGTACCTCTGCTTTTAATCGTACCGGCGGAGCCTTTAATGGTGAATCAAGTGGCATGCTAGGTGTGGGAGTTAACAAATAGGTAAACAAATCTCGCTTCTCTTGTTCACTAAGCTTGTCTAACAATTCCGTCGGCATGACAGACTGCGACATGGGCTTCATCCCCTCTATGTCAGACCGAGCAATCCGAACTGTTTTACCACTCGAATCGCCAATAACAATCGAGTCTCCATCGCTTCGAACTGCCCCAGTGTAAGTCTGGGAATCAGTAGTCGCGACGACAAAACCTAAATAGTCTGGATTAATCGAGTAGCTTGGATTGATGACATCGCGCTGCACCGATACGAAGTCACGGTGGATTAAATTGCTTAAATCTGGTCCGACTCCACCTCCTCCTGATCCATGAATTGCATGGCACTTAGAACAGAGCGCTCGATTGTCCTCGAATACTCTTTTGCCTCGGCCCCAATTGCCCCCAGCTAGCTCCGGTAGATTCTTGTTCGGGGTCAATTCGCCATTAGGGTCTCTTTGGGAAACGTCCACCCACGGCAGCAAGAAACGGCGTGTCTCGAACGGTCTGGCCGTTTCGTCCTCCGAGGTCGTATACCACAACTCCGTTTTGGGGAGTGTGCCGCCGGTGGAGAATGCAAGCTGCAACGGCAATAGCAGGTTTTCCCCTTCAACCTTGACAGGGATTGCGAATTCGACTGTCTCATTGGATGAGTCCTTTTGACCCGCCATGGTCATCACCTCCAACGCTTGATCCTTGAGACCAGCAACAATCTTGAGATCTCGTGGACCTCGTAAATGGATCGTTACATGTTCAACACTCCTTTCATAATCCAGTTTGCTGCCAGGTTGAACGACTGGATGTAACATGTTACGCAAATCGAGAATCATCGATTGCGACATTGTTCCAGGTGGTAAATTGCTATCCCAAAGCATTTGATGGCGAATAGAATCCGACAGAAATGCTTGTGATACATTCAGATCAAGATGCGGAAGAACGCCCGACCACTCTTTTGCCGAGTCGTAAGCAGCTTTCCAATTCGATACGATTCCCTTTAGCGAAAAGTCCAAATCGATCTCATCGGATCCGTAGGGAATGGTTATGGCATAATGCGAGTTATACGATAGCTTGGTCGTAGTAATACGTAGTACATGATTGTTGTGACTCAAACCGAGGCTTTGAACGGGAAGCTTGTACCTGGGTTGCATCAATTGATGAGCGACAACGGCGTAGGGGGGGACCAAATTTTCGAAGCGGTCTCCCGCTCGAACGAACTCACCAAACTCGATTATGACCTTGTCGGCCACCCCTGAAAGTTGAGCGGGATCTAATGGCTTATCAAACACAATTTCCACTTCACTGCTGCTCGTCACATTGACCGTTACAGGCCGTGGGAAGTCTGGAATCCGATTGGTGATTCGGAACAGTTTGCCAATCCCTTCTGGACCGGTTCCCCAATCGGGCGGTCCGCTATGACAAGCGACGATCATATCTCCATTCGTTGCTAAACAGGCATCTACGGTAAGCATTTGTAAACATGTGATTAATTGCGTATCGGCAATGTATCCAACATGTGACTTCGCCAACTTGGTTCGCCATAATTTCCCTCGCGATTCACCTGTCACGATGGCATCTCCGTGCCAGTGCGATGGTCCAAAGGCAACACCATTCGCATCGGGATCGTTAAAGAACATGCCGCACGTAGATTGATGTTGTGGCCCATAATCAAATGTAGACGGTTCATCGACAACACTCGGATTGTGCTTTGGATGAAACGGAGGAAAGCCGTAATGTCGTTTTTGAGCCACATTCGACTTCGGAAACGAGCCATCCAAACTTATGTGAAGCAGTTCATCTAGCGGATTCCCGTTTGGCATCCATGTGGCCCCCTCCTGTTCTGTACAGAACAGATCTCCAAGCCGATTAAACGCGAATGCCATCGGAAAACGAATACCGGTACAAACCGATTCACGAATCTTCCAATCGGGAGAAACCTTTTGAACAGTGCCCCGTTCGCTCTTTAAATCGTACTTGGCCTCGCCTTTGCCATCTATCAAGTACGCGTTGGCATAGTTGGCGGTACCTAAACCAAAGTAAATCGATCCATCCTCAGCCATGGTCAATCCGACGGCATCAACATTTTGGGGAATCTCTTGCCAACCCGATGCGACGATAAGTTCTTCGTCACCTCGATCGTCTCCATCATGGTCGACAATCATGGAAACTTTGCCCTTGGACGCAACAATCACACCTTGACCTTTGGGATATCCGGGCGGCGCGATGACCATTCCTATCGGGCCGCGAAGTCCTCCCGTATTTTTCCAAAATAATTCCGCTTTGTCTTCCAAGCCATCTCCGTTTTCATCGGATAAAAGATGGATGTCTCCGTTGTAACAAAGTGCTACCAATTTCCCGTCGGGGCGATATTTGATGTTGTTAACATTGGTTAGCGTCACCGGAATTTCTTTGATGTCAAATCCAGGAACAAGCATCTGCACCTGTGGAGGGTTTTTTACATGGACCAATGGGGTTGTGGAATCAAGCGATTTAGGCAACGTATTCTTGAGCAGTGGATTCAGGGATACATATTTGTCGGCAAGGTATCGTTCAACCTCCTCGGTTTCGGTCGGCGAAAGGACGCGATCGTAAATCAGGATACAAGCAAGATCACCATGAAATGGGCCTCTTACTTGATGTTCTCCAGGTCCATTGGTATAGAATCTCGCACCTAAGGTTAGCTCGTCCATGTCGAGATTATTAGGAGTAAATGAACGAGTCCCTTTTGCTATTCCGTTTAACGCAGTCGTAACCTGCTTGGCCGAGGGATCGATCGACATACGAAAGACAAAGAGTTCCCCGAACGGAAGCGACTCCTGATTACTAGTTCCTGACGGATTTCCTGAGCCGGGAAGAACATTAAAAGCTCCGCCAAAGCCTTTGCCTTCGATGTTGACAAAGTTCACGCGGTTGCTAGGGCCAGGGCCTAAGTCGATGTTCCATCCCGATTCGTAGTCGCGTTGGTTCTTACCATTGGCTGATAGGAAACCACGAAAATCTCCTTGATTGCTGTGAGGTGCCGCAACTACGAATACAGTGGCACTCTTTAGCGATTCGTTTAGGCCGACGATACGAAAGACGTCGTTATCTCCATCGAATCGCAAAACCGAATGTTCCCCGATGGCAACGCGTTGGGGTTGGTATTGCTTGTCTGTTTGCTCTGCTCTTATTCCTCTACCAGATTCGCTGACCCAAAAACCAACCCTATCAGAATCATGCTCAGTCATACTAACAGCAGTATATGCATCCCATGCGTGCAATAAACCTTCAGTCACCGGAGGTGCGCTGATCGCGTCCATTCCGCAAACGATTTGCAAAGCATAGGCGAGGAGACCAATAAACGAATACGAACCGATGCGAACTGCGGGGAGATGCATGAGAGGGAATCCAGACAGTTATTTGCTTCGGAGCAAGCGAAAAATGCCGTACACGGCCAGTCCAGCGAGGAATGTCAACATGCTCCAGACGAACTTTAAATGTTGTTCCGGCCTCATAAAGGCAATAGCTAAAAGAGCGAATGCACCAAGCACATAAATGGCAGCGCACAGATGTTCCCACCAGCGAATGTCGAGCTTCTCGCGAAACTCACCTTTTGACTGCGCGATCCACATACTTGCGATGGCTAACCCGCCGCATGCTGTTAACGTTAACCCTAGGTAAGAGATCGTATCGGAGAGCTTGCTGAACAAAATGATCACACATGCAATGATCGTCTGGCATGTAATCGCGATTCGAGTTTGAGTTCGCTCACTACGGACTTTACTTGCCCAACCTAAGTCACGTGCCAGTTGAAGGTAAACGTGTGGACCGGTCATCATCATGGCCAGCACACTTGTTCCGGTGGAAAGAATAATCAACCAGCTTGTTAATTGACCGAACCATTTGCCACCAATTGCGATGGCGACTTCGCCCACAAAGCGTTCTCCAGCGCCAGTCAACTGTTCTGCAGGAATGGAGAACAGGAAGATTGCATTCAACGCTAGATAGATAACAGTCACAATAGCACACGCCAAGATCATCGACTTAGCGATTAATCGATTCCATTCCAAATTCGGAGTTGGACTATTTTCCGCTGCTGGTTCGATCGATGCAAGAGTTTTTTGCGTTGGATCTATTAAGTCACTTGTGTTGGCACCTGCTAGATAGATGCTGGCGTTGAATCCGGTGTAAGCCAGGGTCGTGTAGAAAAATGAACCCATTGCGAGCCAAATAAGGTCCTGGTTCGATTCGACCGACCCACCAGCTGATTCCAATATCCCGTCAGAACCGTGTCCCCCTAGAATCCAGCGAAGACCAAAACCGGTGAACAGGGTGATGCCGACAAGCTTGAGACCAATGATCAGATTGTTGACCCAAGCGTTCCATTTAATTTCTACCCAGTGGAAAATGGCGGCAACAACAACAACTGTTATTGCAAGCCACTGCACCGATGAAGACTGTGAGCCGTCACCACCGAAAGATTTCCACGCATAATCTGCAAAAACTAGAGCGGCTGCCGCAATGGGTGCCGCGAAACCAGCGAATATAGAAACCCAACCAGCTACAAACCCGAGGCTTGGGTGAGCCCATCGGGAAAGAATTGCATACTCGCCACCAGATACAGAAAAGCGTTTCGCGACTGCCGCGTAGGCAACGGCCCCGCATATCGCATGGACACCTGCGACAAGCCAAACCAGCAGAACATAGCGAGCGTTGCGTAAATCCGACAATGCGTAACCGGCGGACACATAAACGCCGACGCCGATCATATTGCCAATTACCAGGCAGACCAGCGATATGAGTCCGAGATGGGTACCACTAGAATTGGACTGGTCACTAGGAGGCAATGCTGACGGTTGATTCAAAATCTAGCTATACGATTGGGGTAGATGTGGTTTGAGACGCTCGATTTTGTCGAGTATCGCTTGCTTATCGTCCTTGCTCAGCAGCTTTACAAGATTTTCAAGATAGTAAATTGACGAGTCGATGAGCCCATTTTCTTCAGCCAGTGCGGCCGCTAACTCAAGTGCGACTGACGCAACTTTCGGGTCGGGTGGAGGTGAACGAAACAAGGCCGCGCGACGGAAACTAGATAACGCATCGAGGGGACGTTCGAGTGCTTGGTGGCACATACCCATTTGCAGAGACGCTCGTGCTCGCAGACTCAAATCTTTTGTCGCTTGAGTCAGAAGTGCTATCGCCTCATCGTATTTCTGTTGTTGCCTAAGAGCGATCGCCCACGTGATCAAGATATCTTTTTGGTCCGGATTGCGATGATACCGTTCACGACAAACTCGGATTCGCTCGTTGATGAGGTTGATTTCCGCTTGTTCACGTGCATAGCGGGTGTCATCACAAGGTCTTTGCGCTAGTTCTTTCTTTGCATTCTCGAGCAACTGAGTCGACAGAGTTAGCATCAGATCTTCATGCAACAAGAGAACGGTCTCGTTCTCGGGGCAGTTTTGTCTGCCAGCTTCCAGAATGCGTCTGGCGTCTACCCACCGTTCTTGCTGTAGGTAGATCTGGCCCAGCTCGATGTACGGCTCAACGATAGCAGGTGAATGTTTGATCGCTTGCTCGAGTTCCTGCGACCGCTGAAGCGGGATCGACGTTGTCCGAGTCGTAGCTGGAAGGGGAGCCGGTTTGGCAAACAAGCTGTCGGTGTCGGAATACCGAGAGAGCAGCTTATTACCGAGATTGGAGGATGAGACATTTTCTGATGCGTTCATACTTTCGATTATAACTCCTCAGAACGAGCTTTGTCTCGGTGCCGTAAACTATTTAAGCTCAAGCCGACACCTTGCATCGACGTATTTCTCATAATATACAGCCCATCTGCAGACGTATCACCCTATCGGATAGGCAGACAGCGATTCAAAATAGAGGAAATCGTCGACGCTAAGCCACCGAAACATGATCCGTTGGCTGAGCAATTCTGACGAAGATATCGTGCAAAGAAGGTAAGCGATTTTCAAAATGAGTCACTTCTCCGACATCCATAAGCCGCCGGAGTATTGCCTGTTTGCTCGCACCGGACTCCAAAACCAAGTCTGTGAAGGGGCTGGCTGATATCGTTTCCGTTACGCCTGGCAAATCAGTTGGCAGGTCCTGTCCTCCCGCCAGAGCCACTCGAAGTCGCGGCTCCCCATATTGAGACTTTACCTCGCCTAATCTACCGTCCAGTACCTTGTTGCCACGGAATATCATGCAAATCGAGTCGCACATCTGCTCCGCCATGCTCATATCGTGAGTGCTAAAGATAACAGTCGTACCGTTAGCTCGGAGTTCCATGACCGCATCTCGCAAGACCTCCATGTTAACGGGGTCTAACCCGCTAAACGGTTCGTCCAAAATGACTAATTGGGGCTTCGACACGACTGTTGCAACAAATTGTACTTTTTGCGCCATGCCTTTGGAAAGTTGGTCAATTCGCTTCTTATACCAATCAGTAGCTCCGAGTTTTTCCATCCAACGGTCAATCTCAGGATCGGGGTTCGTGCACCCCTTTATCTTTGCCATGTACCGCAAGACTCGACGAACGGTCATGCGGCGATACAGCCCACGCTCCTCGGGGAGGTACCCAACACGATCATCCGCACAACTCCCGTGCTCTGCCCCCAACACACGTACTCGGCCGGAGTCCGGCTGGTAGATTCGGAGAATCATCCTCATTGTCGTAGTCTTGCCAGAACCGTTTGGTCCAATAAACCCATATATAGAACCTGTAGGAACGGCCAGATCGATGGGATTCACTGCTTGGAATGAACCAAATTTCTTGGAAACACCCTCTAATTGGACCGCGCAATCGTTGTTGAGACCCATCTGAGCAACGGCTTTCATTGCGAAAGAATTGTCGTAATACGAAACCAGCGATCGAGGTTTTAGATCGATCGCTGGATAAAGTTACGTGGGGGCCAAGCTCTAGGCCTTGAATTCGTTGAGCTTTGCCATCAACGCTTCGATTGCAGGCTTGATAACGGCCTCAACACCAGGAATTGCCATCACCTTGTCTATGATCGGCTTGATGTCGCTCAACGATGATTCGAATAGTTGGCTCACCATTCCCTTAGCCGAATCTGGTAGCTTGCCGAAAAGTTCTGTCATGCCCCCGAAGGATTCGGTTAGCTTGTTGAGTTCGGCGACTGCGCCGCCGGCAGTGGCTTCGTCTTTGATGTCTCCTAGCAATTTGCTGAGAGTACCGAAAGATCCTTGGACCTTATCGAGCATGTCGCTGCCACCTTCGACCGATGCCAACGCTTCTTTGGCCTTGGTCAGCACATCGGCAATACCACTTTTCTCTGCGGCATCTTTCGCTGCGTCTTTTGCATCCTTTACAGCTTCTTGCGCTTTAGCTGCCATATCCTTGGCGAGGTCCGAAGTGTTTGCTGATCGAGCCTGCTCGGCGGCGGTTTGAGCAGCATCCTTTGCTTTGTCGCAACCGCTGATGGAAACACAAAGACCGGTAAGTACCAAAACTGTCGCAAATCGTTTCATTTTTCATTTCTCCAATATTCGACTCGTTACGTGGCGCTGCAAAACAAATTGCAACTCGTTTTGTAAGCGGACGTGCTTGGATCCTTTGGTAGGAATCCACACTTCCAGCAAACCTGTTTTATCACCTCTGAGCCACAATACAAGGATTCGACGGCGTTAGCATCGCTCAGATTCCGTTTCTTATAGTGAAATGGCGTTGCAAACCACCAGCTTTAAATTGGGAGGTTTGTGGCGTTAGGGGTGACCGCGAAGAATTTTCGGATAAAGCGAACTTTTCCCTTAAGTTGCTTTAGAAGTCCGACGATAAAGATCACGAATATCAAATTCTCATCGGGGATTTTTAAGGACTCTCGCTATGCAAGCATCCGGCAAACTACAACGCAATTCGACGCCACGCCAATCCGGGTGGGTCCTGGGGTGCGTCATTTTGTGCGGGCTCTCCACGGGATGTTCGAGCATGGTCGGTCGTACTAAGAACTCGGTCAGCAACCTTGATCCGGATAGCATGAAAGTCGCTGGATTGACTGCTGGACCTGCCGGCGGTCCATCGGCGATGCTTACCGAAAACGGCGAACCGTGCATTATTTTAGAAGTTCGGGATGGCAAGCGTCACACGGAAAAAATCCCACTTCACCCCGGAGAACCGATGTTTATCGGGGACATGGTGGCAGACGCACAACTTTATAAGCGAATTGGAAAAATTAAGCTTACAATCATACGGCCTAATGGAGCCAATCTTCCTCCCGTGAGGCTCGATGTTGACTTTGATAGCACTGGCCAAAAAGTCATGGAGGGACAAAACTATTCGCTTCGCCCGGGCGATCATGTTCTCGTAAGTCGAGACGAAACCTCAGTGTTTAACGAATGGCTCGGTCCGTTCTCCAAGCGATAGTCGTAGGCTGGAGTTCCGGTTTTCGGGCCGGAGAAACTTCATTTTGAATCAATACGAAACTTCGATCGCAGCAACCGTCCTCGGCGTTTTTCTGGTAATGGCCGTGGGGTCACTTTCTCGCTACTTGAAGTGGCTCACCAGTGATGTGGATCGCTACTTAGCTGCGTTTTTGGCGAATGTTTTACTTCCCTCGTTTTTTTTTCATCGCATTCTTACGGACAAAAACGATATCGGGACATTGAGCGCCTGGGTGCCGGCCTTTTTCGGATTCGGTCTAACGGTGCTTGGATTTGTGGTTGCCACTTTTTTTGCCTACACCATTGGGCATTGGTTTGGACTCATTGAGAGTTCATCCAAGAGATCATTCGCACTCAGCGCAGGAATCTGCAACTACGGCTACATACCAATTCCCATTGCGGAGCTTTTCTTTCCGGCATGCTTGGTAACGCTGTTGGTTCACAATGCTGGAGTTGATTTGGCTTTGTGGAGCGTTGGATTGTTTATCATCAGTGGTAAAGGAATCAAAGGTTCATGGCGACGTATGCTGTTTAGTCCCCCGCTCATTTCGGTGGCGATCGCATTGGTTATCCGACAATCAGGACTAAATCTTTACTTGCCTCGGCCTGTCATACAAATGACCGAACAACTGGGGCGATGTTCCATTCCGATGGGTTTGGTCCTAAGTGGGGCAATTGTATTCGATTGCGTTTCCGCCTTAAACCTGAAGCGAGTTTGGCGGTCCTTTATTCTTGGCATGTTTGTGCGGGTGCTACTATTGCCAATTATTTTTCTGCTGATCGCCAAGTACGCGACCGAACAAAAACAGTTACAAGAAGTCCTATTGCTGCAGGCCTCTATGCCTGCAGCAACGTTTCCTATCGTAATGACTAGGCTTTTCAATCAAGATGTTGAAACATCTTGTACTGTCATCGTTGGTACATCTTTAATGGGGATAATCACGATCCCGGTCTGGATTGTCATAGGCTCAAGCTGGTTGGGATTCACGTAAACTTCGCCATACGTCGGCGATGATCTGATCGAGTCCTAGCTTTGGCGCGTATCCAATCGCTTCGCGAATCCGGGCTAAGTCAGGAACTCTTCTGCGAATGTCCTCGAAGTCTTGATCGTAAGCATCTGCATACGACTGGAATACAATCTTAGACTCGCCTCCAACTACTGCGATAACTCGTTCCGCCATTTCGAGGATCGAAACTGGTTGGTCCGATCCAATGTTATAGATCCGGCCAAACGATTCTGGATTATTCATCAACGTTGTCACGGCGTTCACAACATCACTTACGTGAGCAAAGCATCTCTCTTGTTTGCCGTCATCGTGCACGATCAGTGGTTGATGTTGGATGGCTGCTGTGACAAATCTCGGGAGCACCATTCCGTAAGCACCTGTTTGCCTCGGGCCAACCACGTTGAAAAATCGACCGATCACGATCGGCATTTGGCATTCCCGCACGCAAGCCAGCGACAGGAACTCATCGATGGCTTTGCTAGCACCGTAACTCCAACGCGGTTTGGTTGTTGCACCGAACACGAGGTCATCCGATTCGCACCAAATCGACTTTGGATTCTTACCATAGACTTCACTCGTGCTCGCCAAGAACAGAGGCACGGATCTGCCTGACAAGTGTTGTCGTCGCAATTCGTCCAGTAACAATTGCGTTGGGTAGATGTTTCGATGGATCGTCTGTATGGGGTACTTGGCTATCAATGCAACGCCTACGGCCGCGGCCAAATGGTAAACCATGTCTGCTGAGTCGCATAAATGGCTTACCAATTCCGGATCCCCCAAATCGGATTGAACGAATTTTAGCCCGGGATGGGACGAATGATGGCTAAGATTTTTTCGGCTGCCCGTACTGAGATCGTCGACCACGGTAACTGTGTGTCCCTCGGCCAGGAGCCGATCCGTCAAATGGGAACCAATAAAGCCGCTTCCACCGGTAACAAGGATATTCATAGAGGTTGTTTGGAAATTGAGATAAGGGTAAGGGCTTCATCGGTCGCGTGGAGTTATCCGCTGCCGTAAAATCTAGGGGCACTGTAAAATGTAGAGGTTGTGTCGGTGCGATCGATTGCTTCGACGGATCGTGGCAAACGATTCCGCTCCTCCAATTTGATCTCACGCGACGGGAAAAACTTTCCGATCCCAACCTAATGCGGTAGACTGACTGTTCAGATTATCGCTAGCAGTAAGTCTTTTCCAAGTCCTGACCTAGAATTGCCAAAGTCTCATGGATCAGCAAACTCGACAATATCAAACAGGAACTGAATCGGGATCAATGGCTGCAAATCATTCTCAAATGCGTAGAAGAGCCCAGAAAACCTTTGCGGCCTTTTTGATTTCGACCCTTTCGACGAGCCTCCTGTACGCCCAGCAGAATCAGCCTCCTCAAGCTCCTCCTGGGAAATCGAGTGCGCAATCTGGTGGCATAAATGCCAAGCTTTCGGATAAGGAACGCCAGTCTGAGCGGGCTCGCGAGCTCTACGCCGATGCTGCGGTTGCTCAAAACAACTTTGCGTTCGATTTGGCGATTGAGAACTGGACGAAAATGCTCAAACAGTTCCCAAATGACTCGCTCGCCTCGAGTGCCCATCACTTTTTGGGAATGTGCTATATCCAAAAAGAATCGCCGGACTTTGATTTGGCCATTGAACAATTCCGGCTCGCTCTTCAAGACACGGATTTGAAGCAACGCGAAGAATCCCTCAGCAATCTGGGGTGGAGTCTGTTCCAAAAATCGGTTCTTTCCGAGGGAACCGGTTCAAAAGATGCTCTTTCAGAGGCAGCCAAGGTTCTGGCCGTTGTGATAGACAAATATCCAGATAGCAGATCGCTGGATCGATCGTTGCTCCACGCTGCTGAAGTTGAATCGCGTTTGGGAAATCGCCAACGATCGCTTCTTTTGTACAAACAGCTGATTCAAACGAAGCGTTTAGAGGCTTCCTCCGTTAGGCCGGATGCAATATTCGGGATGGCAATCACCTACGAGGAAATGGAGCAGTCGAAGTTAGCACGCGAAACGTTTGACTTGTTCCTTACTAACTTCGCCAACCATTCTTACGCCAATGATGTTCGCATTCGCTATGCAGACCTAGCACTCACAGCGGATGAGCCCAAAAAGGCCGTGGACGTCCTAGAACCGTTGGTAAACAATCCGAACCTGCCAAAAATCTCGAATGCCGATTACGCGCTCTATCGATATGGGTTCGCATTGGCCAAAAGCGGACGTTTTGAAGACTCCGCCGACGCGTACAAGAAACTCTCCGATCAATTTCCAGAATCGAGTTTTGCCAAAAACTCGAGCTTGGCCGCTGGTCAAGCTTTGATGCGAGAGAAGAAGTATGACGACGCTCTACGGGCTTTCGAAACCCTCATCCCGCTCCAGGATGAACGAAGCGCAGAAGCTGCCCACTGGATCTGCCAAATCAAGCTTCTTCAAAGCAAACCACAAGATGTGGTCGACACGGCAAAATCTGCGTTAGCTTGGGCTGGCAATTCCCCCACGCAAGTTCTCTTAAAGATGGACTTAGCGGATGGTATGAGCTCGCTGCCAGCTCAGCGTGCCGAAGCGAAACGTTTGTATGAACAATTGGCCACTGAGTATCCTGATGATCCTATCGCACCTCGAGCTACTTATAACGCGGCGTTTACTTCGTTGCAGCTAGGTTCGCTGGCAGACGCGCAGCGTTGGAGCGAAGCATTCTTCAAACGATTTGCCAATGATCCACTAGCGGCTGACGTTGCCTATGTCGGTGCTGAGTCAACATTGCAGCTTGGACAATACGATTCGGCGGTGAATGCCTTTGAACAGTTGATTGCTTCACAACCAAACGACCAACTTGTTACTACATGGCAACTGAGATTGGCTAGCGCGCTCAACTTAGCAAGCCAACATGAAAAGAGTATCAACCTCTGTGATAAGCTTATGACTCAGAAGTTGGATGCGCCAATTCAGGCAGAAGTTCTTTACCTAAAAGGTTTAAGTCTCTTCAAAACAAAGAAAGCGAATGAGGCTGTCGACGCATTTGCCTTATCCGTCTCGACCTCGAGCGATTGGCCACAAGCGGACGAAGCAGCTGTACAATTGGGAGAAGCACTCGTCAATGCCGGCCGGATCAAGGATGCTATTGCGGCCCTACAGCAATCCATAACCAAGTTTCCTAAGTCTCGACTTCGTGGCCAAACCGAACTTCGTATCGCGCAGTTGGCGGCAGATGCCGGTGACTTTAAAACAGCATCCGCTGCCTACGATAGCGTGCTTCAATCTCCGCAATCAAAACCGCAGTGGAATTATGCTAAGTTCGGCAAAGCCTTTATCACCATGCAAAACGGTGATTATACCACTGCTTTGGAATTGCTCACGCCTGTTTGCGAAAGCAACGAAAATGATTTCCTGGTCACCGAAGCTCGAATCGCCAAAGCCATTTGCTTGCGAAAAGTGGGCGATGCGGCAAAGGCCATTCAGCTGCTCGAATCGATCCAAGATTCCGTCCAAGGAAACCAGAAATGGAATGTTTGGTACGAGTTAGGATTGAGTCAGGTCGCTGCCAAGAAGAACAATGAAGCCGTCGATACCTTCAAAAAGCTAATCGCTACTGCCAAGGACTTTCCTCTTATTGACGAGGCACTGCTAGAACTAGGTTTTGCCTACAAAGCGTCCGGCAACCAACAGGATGCAACCTCAGCGTTTCAAACGATTGTTGACAAATTTCCATCCAGTAAAAACGTTGCAGAGGCATCATTTCAGATCGGACAATCCGAGTATGAGAGCAACAAGTTCGATTCTGCAATCAAGGCCTACACGGTTGCCGCAACCAAGAGCGTGAGTGGCAGCGTACAAGAAAAATCACTTTATAAGCTTGGTTGGTCCTTCTACCAACAAAATGACGTGGCTTCAGCCGAATCGCAGTTCCGAAAGCAACTCAAAGAATTCCCTAACGGACCCTTGGCAAACGACGGTCGATTCATGGTCGCTGAGTGCCTACTAGCAAAAGAAGATTTTGAAGGAGCATTTAAGGAATACAATTTAATTCGCTCCCGTTTAGAAAAAGATCCGAAAAACAGCTCTTTATCGGAACAAGCTCAAGCATTAGTTTACTTGCACGGGGCCCAAGCTGCTAGCAAGCTCAAGAAGTGGAACGATGCGGAATCGCTGGCCAATTTGTTGATTTCCAAGTTCTCTGATTCGAAGTACAAACCATACGCGCTTTACGAACTCGCGTTTGCTAGACAAAAGCAACGCAAATCAAAAGAGGCGGTTGAGTTGTACGCAGAAGTCGCTGAAAACTACCGTGAGGAAATCGGCGCTCACGCCAGATTTATGATCGGCGAAGTCCTCTTCACAGATGGGAGCCATGCCAAGGCGATTTCCGAATTTCAAAAAGTCATGTACGGCTATGGTGGTACCCAAGCTCCAAACGAGATTCGAAACTGGCAAGCGCTGGCTGCATGGGAAGCAGGTCGGTGCAGCGAGGTGTTAATCAGCGACCTAAAGGGTGAGTCGCGAGCCAAGGCGATTGGCGTCTCGAAAAAGTTCTATGAGTTCGTCGTCAACAATCATTCGGATCACGAGATTGCGAAGCAAGCCCAAGAACGATTGACGGAATTGAGCCGGTAAATGTCGGTTGAACCTTCGCCGGAAACCAATAAACAGGAATTAAATCTTCCTAAAGTCCCACTTCCGTTTTTGGTTTTGGGATTGGTTCTACCAACGGTGATCACTTGGGTGTATTTTGTTTGGCTCGCCGATGCACCGCCGAGTCGGCAACAGGCCGCGTTCGGGCTGGGAAAGGGGATGCAGTTTCTTCTCCTGGCTTTTGTCTTGTACGGCTGGATGGGGGGAGAGATCAAGCGGTCGCTAAGACGTTGGAGGGAAATTCATGCGAGCAGCTGGATTGCCGGCCTAGTGTCTGGTTTGTTAATCGGTGGTAGTATCTTTGCGATATACTTATGGTTAATGCTACCCTTGGGTGTCATGGAAAGTGTTAGAGAGGTCGCTAAAGCCAAACTAACGGCCTACGGTGGTGACTCGGTACTCGGCCTAGCTGTGATTGGCCTCTTTTACGCCTTATTCCATTCGGGACTCGAAGAGTTGTATTGGAGAGGCTTTATTTACCGAGGGTTTAGCCGACGGATGGCTGACCACTGGGCTTTAATCGCATCTAGCTTGGGTTTTATGGCTCATCACGTTCTTGTTCTGGGCAAATTTTTCGGTTACGGATCGGTATGGACCTATATCTGCTCTGCGGGCGTCGCAGTAGGTGGAGTCATTTGGGGGACGATGTTCCGTCAAACGGATAGTCTGTGGCCCACATGGTTAAGTCACGGTCTAGTCGATGCATCACTGTTCCTCATCGGTTATCATCTTGTTTTTGTGATCAGTGCGTAACGAGTCATCGTTTGCCGCTTTATCTGATGTAGGACCCCTTAGCCATGACATACAATTCACCCTTCAGAGGACTAATTGCCTCGTTTCTGCTCGGTTTGGCAACTAACCCAGTATGTTTGTCTGCTCGAGCTTGGGCTGACGATTGGACGAGGTTTCGTGGCCAGGATGGATCCGGGGTCGTAGAGTCCAACGTCACGATTCCGTGGAAATCAGAGAGTGTAAAGAAAGTTAAGCTTGTTGGGTCAGGACATGGGTCTCCGGTCGTTTGGAACGATCGAGCCTTTCTAATGTCTGCCGATCCCAATACGGGTACCCGATTTTTGTTAGCGTATGACTTGAAATCAGGATCGCTTGTTTGGCAACGAGATTTCCAATCACGCACGTATTCCATGCATAAGTTCTCTTCTTATGCGTCCACGACTCCCTGCGTGGATGATGAGCGTGTCTACACCGCGTTTGCAGATCCCGATCAAACCATTCTGGTATCCACGACGCACGATGGAACAGAGATTTGGCGACGTGACTTCGGTCGTTATGTGTCGCAACATGGTTTTGGCACATCGCCCATTTGTGTTGGCGAGCTAGTCATTTTACTTAATAGCCAAGATGCGTTGGAGTTGCCTCCAGGGGGAGAACCGGGGCAAGATCGAATGGTCGCACTCAATCGAAGAACGGGTGAAACGGTTTGGGAAACCGAGCTTCCCACATCGCGAGTCTGTTATGGAGTGCCGTGCGTATGGGATAATCCGGAAGGCAAAGAACTCGTTTGTAGCACGACCGCGCAAGGAATGTTCGGGCTCGATTTAGCGACGGGTAAGTTGCTTTGGAATCATCAATGTTTTAGGGAACGGATCTGCTCATCGTCGCTTCTTATTGGCGATTTGCTTATTGGAACGCAGGGCTCTGGGGGAGGTAAAGGAAACACCTTGGTCGCATTCGACCTTAATACGAAGAAGGAACGCTTTCGAGTCACCAAATCATGCCCTTATGTTCCTACTCCAGTGGCCAATGATCGGCATTTGTTTTTGTGGGGGGATGCCGGCATTGTTACATGCGTCGATCCAAAGGATGGCAAAACGATTTGGACACAGCGCGTGGCAGGTGATTTTTCAGGCTCGCCAGTGATTGTTAACGACAATCTTATAAACGTTTCCGCCACGGGGGTTGTTCACCTACTTAAAGCGAGTGGAGAGTTCGAACGCGTTGGTGAGATTGAGTTAGGAGAGTCCGTGCGATCTACGATTGTACCGATGACAAACAAGCTTCTGATTCGATCGGAAACGAGCCTGTTCATCATTGATGGTCACAACCAATCCAGGTAACACCATCACCGTTTACGTTTTGCCTGCTGGATGGCATTTCGAGTCAAGAAGAACTGCAATAGCCAGAGGGGAGGCATGGTACTTTCAATAGGTACTGGCAATTAGAAATTCATGGACCTAGAATTATTCTCATGGAGTCTGACAAGCATCTTTATGAAATCTTTGAAGCCAATCCGGAATGGCTTTTCGAATTGACAGGGAGACACTCTCCCGGTCCTAGTAAATTCGTGTCGGTAGCGGTCAAGGCGATCGAAAGACGAGCTGACGGCGTAGTTATTCCGGAAGCAATGTTCGAGCCGATCTTGGTGACCGAGCTACAAATGCACGCTGACAATGAAATCTATGGCCGAGTCGTAATTGAGATGGCGATCCTTCAGTCCGAACACAATGGTCGAGCGGTAGATGGAATTATCATTTTTGGAACACGGGATCTTGACCCTGTTACGCAACCGTGGACCCGAGTCGTGTCGGCTTATTATTTGGATCAGCTTTTAGAGAAATTGTCCGTTCGGTCACCAGACCACCCTTTGGTTGCCGTTTTTCAGCCTCTGTTCGAAAAAAACCGAGAGTTGTTGGAGCAGAATGCCGCCCGGTACTATAATCAAATCAAAACCAATGCCACGAATGAACGGCAGCGTGCGACGCTTCTGTCTGTGTTCGTAGATTGGATGCTGCAACGTTTCAGCGAACTTGCAAAACAGGAGATTGAAAGCATGCTACTCGGACAACTACCCGATTTACGCGACACCCAGGCTGGCAAAGATCTTATCGCCATCGGCATTAAGGAAGGCGTCAAGGAAGGCATAAAGGAAGGCATTAAGGAAGGCATTAAGGAGGGAGTCGAGAAAGGAGCGTTGCTCGGGGCAATTAATACTTGTCGGAGCGTGCTCGGGATGGATTCGCTTGACGAGAGCGAGCTATTGTCCAAAACGGTGGCCGAATTAAAGGAATTGGCCGAAGGCTACCGACGGCAAGTTCGTAGTCGATTCGGGACGAACTGACTACTTCGATTGCATCGTCTTTTCACAGACCCTCGCGGCCTTAAAAAACAACACGCTTGGCCATAGACCAAGCGTGATAAAGAAGTTTCCTGCTCGTGAATAATTTGTAGCCGATCGCTACTGGTTATTACATAAGCATTGCGAGGCGAGCACAGAGGTCAGCGGTCCGGCTGCTGTAGCCCCATTCGTTGTCGTACCACGAAACGATCTTGACCAGCTTGCCCTTGTCGCCGAGAACTTGGGTGAAGTCCGCAGCGAAGATGCTGCTATGCGGATCGCCAATGATGTCGGTCGACACGATTGGATCTTCGGTGTAGCAGAGAATGCCCTTCATCGGTCCTTCGGCAGCTGCTTTGACTGCAGCGTTGATTTCGGCAACGGTGGCTTCTCTCTTGAGGTTGGCGGTTAAGTCCACAACCGAGCCAGTTGGGACTGGAACTCGCATCGCGATACCGGTCAGCTTGCCTTTGAGTTCAGGAATAACCAAACCAACTGCCGAAGCCGCTCCAGTCGTCGTAGGAATGATGTTCAGAGAAGCGGCCCGGGCTCGATACGCGTCCGCGTGAGGCATGTCTTGGACGCGTTGGTCGTTGGTATAAGCGTGGACCGTTGTCATCAAACCCGTTTCGATTCCGAAGGTGTCGTTGAGAACCTTGGCTACGGGAGCGAGGCAGTTTGTCGTGCAGGATGCGTTTGATATACACTTGAGATCCTTTGTGAGTTTGTCGTCGTTGACGCCGAGAACACAAGTCAAATCGGCTCCGTCTTTCGCTGGAGCACTCAAAACCACCTTCTTAGCGCCTGCGGCTAAGTGAGTGTCATAGCCGGGCTTGCCATCCTTTGCTCGACCTGTGAACAGGCCAGTGCTTTCGATGACAATATCGATTCCGTGCTCGCCCCAAGGAAGCTTCGCTGGATCCCTTTCTGCGACTACGGCAATCTTCTTGCCATCCACGATCAAATTCTTTCCGTCGTGAGATACCTCACCTGGATACCGACGGTGAATACTGTCGTACTTGAGAAGAGTTGCTAGCATGCTGGTATCGGTCAAGTCATTAACCGCCACAACCTCGAACTCGCTAGGGCGTTTCATTAAGTTGCGGAACGTTAAACGTCCGATTCGACCAAACCCGTTAATTGCGATTCGAAGTGCCACCTGAATACCTCTCCAAACAAAGTTTTATCAACAATTCCGTCGCCGAACTCCGCCGCAAAGCTCGAATATTCGAGTCTCTGACCATCCGACGACCTCGAGTTCCCCCGCAAGGGCAACTCAAACATCGCGACGAATATAATGCCCACTAGAAACCTGGGCAATCACAAAGAAATCAGACTAGGCAATCCGTTTTCTCGCCTAAAATGGAATCAGTGGACTTAATGATATTGTATCGGCTCGGAAGGCCCGCAAATAATGACCAATCAATTACCCGTAATTCAATCCCCTGACAATTCATTAATGGCGGACTCAACCACCTGCGACGCGTCTGCGGGCAAGGTAACCAGCGTTGTCTCGAGGTATTTGGATAACCTTGGGAACGATCGAGGTGACCGCCAACCCCATGGCCCCCTTGCCAAACAACCTCTTCCCATGTCGATGAAAGAGGCACTCGACCGAGGTTGGGATGAAATAGATGTTGTTTTTGTTACCGGCGATGCCTACATCGATCACCCCAGTTTTGCGATGTCAATATTAGGGCGGGTACTTGAAGCGGCCGGCTACAGGGTGGGAATTGTTAGCCAACCGGACTGGCACTCCTGTGACCCGTGGAAGACTTTCGGTCGCCCTCGGCTGTTTTTCGCCATCAGCGCGGGCAACATGGACAGCATGATCAACCATTACACGGCTAATCGGAAAGTCCGCAACGACGATGCTTATTCACCCGGCGGAAAAATCGGGTTGCGCCCCGACCGAGCAACTCTAGCCTACTGCCAACGCGCCCGAGAAGCCTACAAAGGTGTTCCTGTAATCGCCGGTGGGGTTGAGGCCTCGTTACGTCGCTTCGCCCACTATGATTATTGGAGTGATAAGGTTCGGCGCAGTATTTTGTTAGACAGCAAGGCGGACTTAGTCGCTTTTGGAATGGGGGAAAATTCGATTATTGAGATGGCGAGGCGCCTTGAAGCAGGAGAAACGGTCAAAGATCTTCGCGACATGTTGGGTATTGCGTACGCCCTCGGTGCATCCGAGACTCCACCCGAGGACGCGTTGGAACTACCTAGTTACGAAGATGTTGCTGCCGACAAGATCGCGTTCTCGAAAGCTACGCGAATGATTCACCACGAGACGAACCCACTCAATGCGCGTCGCTTGATGCAACGGCACTCCACACAGATCGTGGTAGCCAATCCACCACAGCTACCGATCAGTCAAGAAGCCATGGATCGCATTTACGGCCTTCCCTACACTCGACGACCTCATCCAAGTTACAAAGAAGCCATCCCTGCGTTTAACATGATCAAGAATTCGGTCACGATCATGCGAGGTTGCTTCGGTGGCTGTACGTTTTGTTCGATTACGGCACACCAAGGCCGCATTATTCAATCTCGGTCCAAAGAGTCTGTCATCAACGAGATCAAGAATATGACTGAAGACAAGGACTTTAAAGGTATCGTTAGCGATATCGGCGGTCCTACGGCCAACATGTATCACATGCGTTGCACCAAACCCGAAGTCGAAGCGGTCTGTAGGCGTCAATCATGTGTGCACCCCAAAATTTGCAAACTGCTCGGAGTTGATCACACGCCTGTTATCGAACTAATGCGAGAAGCGCGAGAAGTACCAGGCATCAAGAAAGTCTTGGTGGCCAGCGGTATCCGAATGGATCTAGCCCGCCAGTCCCCGGAATACATCAAAGAGCTAACGCAGCATCACGTCGGAGGACATCTCAAGGTGGCTCCAGAACACGTTGATCCAGATGTGCTCTATAAGATGCGTAAACCTGCCAACGATGACTTTGAATTCTTTACCGAACAATTCAAAGACGCATCGGAGGATGCTGGTAAGAAGCAATATTTGATCCCATACTTTATTGCGTCGCACCCAGGTAGTTCTATCGAGTCTATGATCGAACTTGCGCTGTTTCTTAAGCGAAACGGCTACAAACCGGACCAAGTGCAGGACTTTATTCCAGCTCCACTGGATATCGCGACGAGCATGTACTACACCGGACTCGATCCGTTTTCCCTCAAGCCTGTGTACATCGCCAAAGCTCTCAAGGATCGCAAGTCTCAGCGAGCACTCATGCAGTTCTTCAAGCCGGAAAATTACTTTGAGGTTCGAGATGCTTTGCGCTCTGTGAACCGAAGCGATCTAATCGGTGAAGGATGCGATTGCTTGATCCCATCCAAGCCTCCTCGCGAGGCGATCGAAAAACGGCGAAGCGATGCGAACCAACGGTTTCGGGGGGAATACGTCCATACAATACCAAACCCAAGCGGTAAAAATCCGAACGAGGGCAACACGCAATCTACCGATGCACAGCGTTCAAACGAAGCCAACTCATCTAGCGGTCAGCAAAAGAGAAAAGGCTCCAGGAAGGAACAGCGTCATGTTCCAAACGCCGGTACGAACCCATCCACTCCAGGGTACCGACCTCGTCGACGTGTTAAGTAGAACCGGGGTTGTCGCTTTATAGTCCTATTGAAAACATTCCGAGGAATAGAACATCCGGAACAATATACACTCGCATATGAAGTTGCCTTGACATTGGACAGCACGCCAGTTGACGTTCCCGAAGCATAAGCAACTCGAACGCCAAGCCCCCTAGGCACCAATCGCATGCGTGGTTTTGCATCGCCGGTTCGCTAGTCGTCGGTAGCTGCTCAGTCACGCTTCCACTGAGATAAACTCAGTGGTGAGCCCAAGATCGCATTCGGTGCAACAAAGTGCTCGAAACCGGTCTCTAACAGCTCGCTTGAGCAATCACCGGGACAATAGGAAATCCAAAACACCGTTGGAAAACCTATAGGGAAAAGATTGAGAAAATGGCAAATCGGCCCCAAGAGACCAACCTGCTACCCGTCCGCCTTGGGCGGAGACATTACTGACTGAGTCTATCTCTTATTCT
>JBKDKR010000037.1:0-3879 GCA_046344995.1 Pirellula sp. | reverse complement strand
GGCTTCGAAATGGAATCGGACACCCGCATATCGGTTGTCGGCTCATCGCGAAGTCTCCTGATTCCTGGTATCGCCCACGGATGTTGGCAACACGCCAACTGCACGAAAAGAATAAGTCTACTGAATGAGAAAGCGTTTTCCAAGCTGTTTGGTTCGAATCGACCGGGTGTCTTCGAAGCCCTGGCGGCTCAATGGAGTCGTCGCAAGCGATGGCCTTCGCAAGTTGAGGATCTGTGGGTCCATTCTGTTGGCTCGATAGTGGGTCAAAAGTGTCTGCTTGTTGACACCAACCAGCCCTGGTCCCACGAAAGTCGATTCGGCCCGCGATATCGCACAGGTTCGCTCCAAAATTCGCAACAATTCTACCAGCACACAGAAAAGAGGTCTGATTCTCTACCGTCTTAAATCGGCCAAAAATACAACCACAATTCGGCCCGTAACACGTACCTGGATCAATTGCGGGCTCTTTCCCAAACAATCGCCACGCGAGGTATCGGTGATGACCCTCGACGATAACTCCGTTGTCGACCTTGATGGGAGGAGGTACCTCACCTGCTTCAAGTCGTCGCAAGTAACGCTCGACCTTTGGAATAGAAATGCCACCTTGCGCCGTACTCATTCCAGAGCCTTCAATTGCCTGTCGTATACTCTGTTCGGAAACTTGAATTGGCCCCTTAGGGGCAAGGCTAGCTTACTAAATTTTTAATGGTTCATCGCTATCAACCCGTCCATTCTGTCGATTCAGTTCGTCCAGGGTAGTTAGTCTTTGCGGCGATCCGTCTAACTGCATGATGATTTCCCTTGCTGCTCGCGAAAACTCTCCTTCTTGGAATAGTCCGTATAAAATCCACAGAGATTTACTCGCTTCCGCTCTACACTGCTCCCCTAAATCGGTCAGGCCTCGTTTGACTTCATCGGAATGCGACTCGCCACTGACTAGTTGAAATAGCAGTTCCAACAATTGAATCATTACCCATTTCGGTCTTGGATTGAGCACGAGCGACGCGCATATTACGGATACGGTACAGACCGCAGCTTCAAACAAAGAGCCTTGTACGACAACGTGGTTTTCTAACTTCCAGTATGCCTTCACGGCATCTTCCGGACAGCTAGCACCCAAGAGTTCCCGAATAGCAAGTGGAACGTTTGTGGCAGGTCCATCGGCTTCCATCATAGCATTCCAGTCGTACTGTGATATCTCACATTCAACAAGTAGGTTCTTATTCACAGTCATTTCGATTTCCTCTCTATTTCGACCAAGGTCCATTGGGTTCAAATTGCGTTCCTCCAGGGAATTGTTCAGGAGAGTATTTGCCTTGACACCTCGTGCAGACAGGAATCTCCGTCCACTCTAGTTTGCCAGTTGTTGGGTTTGGTCGCCAGCCATAAGTACGGTGAAAGTTTGTGCTTGGACCTAACTGTGCTGCGACGGCGTCCTCCGCACACATTCCGCCGGAAGGGCCGCGTTGAGCATGCCCCACCGCAGTTTTCCCGCCGTATTCGCCGCCAGAGTACGCCGCATGAGATCTACCAAGTGACTCACCCAATGCGTTTCGTTGGAGAGCTGCTTCTGAGAGCGCAGCTTCATTTCTGGGAATGAGGCCGGGTGTTCTAACTGGGGCTACTACTGCCGAAGGTCAACGACAGTTCCTCAGGTCGTCGTAGTCGTATTTAATATCGTGTTTGCCCAATCGTACCCGGATGTTGCTGGTGGCAAGGCCCGGTTTTCGGCTTCGTACAGTTTGACCGTTTCTTCGACGATCTGGCAGAGTTCAGCAAAGACCGATTTTTCGTCGTCGCCATGACAACCACCGTAAAACAGGCCAGGGCAACTGCCGACGAAGCACTGATCGTCGTCGGACCATTCGACCAGTTTTACGTATCTAGCGGCACTATTCATGACTTGGACTCCTCAATTGCCTTGATTACGGCACGCTCCTGGTATTTTTTCGCATCGTCGCCAGCTTTCCCTGAAATCGTAACCGGCTTCGCAACTTTCGGATGGACAAAGTTTCGGTGGCTACCCTTCCCACCGCGATCCTCGAAGCCTGCCGCTTCCAAATCAGCGATGAGTTCGCGAATCTTCCTTGGCACATCAAATTCCTTTCAAAAATCTGGGCATCTCTTATGTTACCCTCCGCCCGATCCCGAATCCAGCCATCTGGGCGCCCCGGCCGTCGTTCGCCCGATCGTCCATGATCGGGCTGCCTTCGGCCTCCAGTTCTTTTCGTGTTGCTAACCGAGAATTCCTTCCCGCTGTCAACCGCACTCCGTCCCGTTGGAACGTCAATTGAGATTCCGCCGGGCGTGGAGACACATTTGCTTCGGCAACATCCATTCGCCCGGCGGTGAATTCTGCCAAGATCGCGGCGGCTTCCTGCCGCCGCCGGGTTAACGCTCGCCTTCACTCACGTCGTTTGTCCCGGCGGTTAGGCGATGTCCTCGGGAGCCACAAGCGAGTACAAGCACTGACGCAGCCATGGAGTGAGTTGCATACAGCCCTTGCTGGTCACTAGGCGATAGTTGGGATTCGCCGTAAATTCTCCGACTAGCCCATTTTCAATCTCATACGTTCCTATAATGTCCTCGGTCGGTATTTCCGCGTTCACATCTGGAGAGCGCTGGTCAATCAGAACAGCTCTTCGTTCACTCGTTCTACTGGCGAACTCAGTCAATTGCGGGTCTAAACGCTCTTTACAGATGTTGTGAATTGCTTCAAAGAAACCCGCATACTCAATGAACTTATCTGGCACAACGCAATCGTTGAGTTTGGTCAAAAACCCGCAGATACTTTCCCTAGGCAACCCAATGCGTGACACCAACTCAGGTTTTAACCATGTTGCAATGATAACCGCTGAACTGTCGCTAAGTTTGGGCAACTCTAGCCAAGCAGGCAAGTGACTCTTTGCAACTTCGCATACGGTTATTTCGAGTGCGTCAAGGCTTTCAAGATGGCTCATTTCATTTTCCATTCGGAATTTCGTAATGTGATTCCAGGCCATTCCAAAGCAATTCGTTAATTGCATTTCGTAGTTCCTCCGCCATCGTCGAAACCGTAGCTCCTAATTCTTTCGACTGTTTTGAATAGTGATCTACCGTGTTTTCGATTTCCCATGGCAACTCAAACAGGCATGCGATGGTCAAACGATCAATACGGTCGTTGGAATCTACAGTTTGCGAAATCGCCTTGATCGCTTCCAAGAGTCGCGAGAATTTGCCTTTGTCAACTTGATTCTCGCGAATCAAGAACGCAAAGCCATCGGGCCTTAAGCACTCTTCGACAATAACTCTCTTATCCTGCTCAAAGGTCATCGTTTGTCCTGGATAATCCTAATGGCTTCTGGTGGAATTGGTGGGATTGGCCCACCAATATCTCGAATCAACACCTCTTGGTGAGACTTGGTTCGCGAGAACACTCGCCCCTTGCCGACGCCTTGCGACGCGTCAATTATCTCCGCTGGAACTTTGCTCAAGTCAATTCTGACTACGCCGTTTCCGCTGTTAAACAAGCCCTCAGCTTTGGACTGGTCTCTCGTCGTAGAGATAAGATCGCTCTGCTTCTTGCCCATTACATGACTGCCGACCTCGGTATTGGCCCCAGGCGCTCTCGCTCGAAGTCCTTGTGCTACGTCTTCGCCTTCACGCAAAGCCCGGAACACTTCATTCTTTGGGGCGAGGCCTTGCGCAGAACCTTCCCCTATAGTAACTTCGTTACCTGATGTGCTTAGTTTACCATTTGTCGAGCTTTTTGTCGACTTGGTACCGGTAATTGATTGAACCGCAAGGTCAACCATCGCACCCTTAAGCCGTGAGGTATCGCCTTGTTGGGTGGCCTCGTAAGTACCGAGTCCTACTTGCCCTGCCAAAATCGATCGGCCG
>JBKDKR010000036.1:0-209558 GCA_046344995.1 Pirellula sp. | reverse complement strand
TTGGTTAGCACCGCTGACGATCGGTCCTAAACAGCAAGGTCCCTTGGCCAGTAAGACCGGCTATCGAGCCAGCGACAAAGGGTTTCTTAATATGAGCTTGGAGGAGTACTTTCAATTGCTGGTGTTTACCGGCAAGCAAGGCCGCTCGGACAAACGGGGAAAGATCAAAGCAGATGGCGAGACTTCTGCAACTGGCTCCGCCACAGCGATATTGAGCAAGCTAGGAATCGCAGACGGAATGTGGTGCGATTTGGTATGGAACTTTAAGAAGTACTTTGGTCGCAGTCGCGGAGCGGGATCGCCGGACAATATGCGCGAGAATGCGGTATCGCATAGTTTGTCCTTTCAGCCAGGGCAGAAGATGGCAAAAGAGTGTTTCGCTAAAGCGAAGTAACAAGCCACTTTAAGGGATCGATTGAAGGGGAGCAGATAAAACCACTTCTAAGGGCAGAAAAATCGAACGCAGAAAGATACGACACCCATTTTTCTGCGTTCGATATTTCTGCCACATCAGGATTTTTGTTCTGCTCTGACGTCATCGGTTTTCATCCTGCAAGGATTCAAGCTTGTAGCCGGAGGTTGAGCGAATGCGACACCTCCGGTTGAGGTGAGCAATAGGTTTTGCATCCCGAAGGAGATGCCAGCCATGTGCACGTCGCTGCCATCCTTTCCGGATGGGAAGAATGGTATGGATTCGGATCCGGGGGTGTCGCTCGCGCTTTTTGAAGTTGCGCTATTTTGATTTTAGGGGCAACGCCCAGTTCGTTTACCTAGCCAGGCCTGCAGGGCCTGGAGCTCGATTCACATTGAGTTTTCAAGGGCCAACGGCCCGGCCGTTTGCTCTTTGCTAGCAGCTGAGACATCACAAACTGTCGGACCTTTGGCCCTTACGTTGTCTTTTCCTTAATACCCAGTCCTTCAGGCTAGGCAAAAAT
Source organism: Pirellula sp. (assembly GCA_046344995.1). GTDB lineage: Bacteria > Planctomycetota > Planctomycetia > Pirellulales > Pirellulaceae > JBKCUI01. The sequence goes on along the minus strand of JBKDKR010000036.1, from coordinate 208,623 downwards.
AAGGCCTTTGGCCCGAAAAAACCAGTTTCTGCGCAACTTCAAAACTCGCGCTCAACCCCTGGCTACAATCTATCATCCCTATCGGGATACAAAGAGGCTGCTTCGCCGCGAAGTATGGTAACGGATCAGCCGTAGCGAATACAATATGTTTTGTTGTTACGGTCCGACCTGAGGTCGTAGCCTTCTTCGGCTGGATTATGATCGTCGAGATTTAGACAGATTGATGATGATTCGGCCGAGTTGTTGTGACAGTAAGTAAGGTGGATAGAATCGCAATAGTCCTGCCCTCTTCTCTACAAGAGGTCTTCGTCAAGCGTGTATGGCAGTGTCGTGGGAACAGCCTCTCGTTATTTACTCGGTTTTTCCCGACCCAGGAGGTCCAAGTATGAGGATATTGGGGCCGCCATCCACAGTAATAACGACGTGCTGTGGCTGCCCGGATTGAATAGCTCCCGGATCGCGGTCGTCCAACATTCCAGAAGAACCAAAGGTTTCCGCCATACACGTTTTACGATCACACTCAAACTCACGGACCGGGATATCGTACCGTTGCCTGGACCAAGTAAGACAATGATCGCCACTGTTTCCAGAAATTGCCTTGGCCTCAAACCGTTGGCAATTCGTAACCGGCTCGACGGGGACGATCATTCCAACGGTTCGCGTCATCGGCATCTATAAAACGTTCGGTCAAAGGATCGAACGTGAGCTCGCGGTCCATCCAGCGAGTGATGTTGGTTAGGTGGCAAACCGCAATACTTCGGTGCCCCGTTTCCACGTCCGACACTGGCATTTCGCGAGACTTGATGCAGTCGATCCAATTTTGCATGTGCCATTTGGCTTGCCACAGGGCAGTTTGATCTGACCACTTCACTTCCTCTTCCGCTTCATCTACTTTCTGGATTAACTCGTTTCGAATGTCGATCGGATTGGACATGAATTTGTTGCGATTGATCTCGAGCTTCCCTTTTTCACCGACGAAGATGGCGCCCCCCATCGGACCTTTGTCTAGTTCGAATCGAATCTCGGTACCGTCCTCGTACCACGCGGTGACTTTTCCATTTGGTCCGGAGGTGATCGGTTTAAAGCGAACGGGGAGCGTATGGTCTTTCCCTAAAGCCCATTGAATCTGGTCAACACCGTGAGCTCCCCAGTTGGTCATCTCACCGCCGACATAGTTGCGTCCCTGTGTGGCACCAGCACCGTACGGCCGCCACTGGCTTTGGTTGAGGTGTAAGTCCCAATTGAACCCCGCAGGCATGGGCTGCTCTTCATAACTATCGGCAGATGGTGTCGGACCCACACCGGAATAATTGACCGCCGAGACATAATGTAATTTGCCGAGTCCGCCGTTGCGAATAAACTCGCAAGCGACACGATTCATCTCCATGGATCGTTGCTGAGTTCCTACCTGAAATACTGCTTTATGTTTACGTACATGTTCCGTTAGAACGCGGCCTTCGTGTATGTAAAGTGTGAGCGGCTTCTCAGCGTAAACGTCCTTGCCGGCTTGTATGGCATGAATACAGGGAAGCACTCGTTGATACTCTTGACCCGCTATGATCACCGCATCAATATCCTTGCGGTCAAGAAGTGGATAATGGCTGCCGTAAATGTCCCAGTTGGCTTGTTTTTCTTTGCGGAACTTTAGTGCTTGTGCAATATTGCAATCGGCGATCGCGACCAACTCCGCTGACTCAGGCAGTTGCTCCATAAGCAATCGTGCGCGTTGCCCTGCACTGATACACCCTACTCTCACTCGGTCATTAGCACCTGGACGCCTAATGCTGGCAAGAGCCGAGCTTGGGATGATGGTCGGCAGAGCAAACGCTGAGGTAGCCACACTGGACGTTGTACAAAGAAAGCGACGACGATGAATCGATTTTGGTTGAGAGGACATGTTGATTGATTTTTCTTTCTTAAGGAGGAATTTGCATTCTACCAAGTATTGGTGATGGGCTGGAACGTGCTCTACCTTTGTTGTATCGGCCACTTTGGTTTTCATTCCACCGAGACACTAGCGGAACGCTTTTTCGCGGCTCAAGCCCGCGTGCGTTGGTAGTCCTGCTCAGCTATAATATGCAATGAGTTCAAAACAACGCAGTGAAAGCTTCTATCTATAATGAATATTTCCTTTCGGTTCAGCCCATCGTTTATTTTTATCTTGTTTTTGCTGTCAATTCCAGTGGTTTGGTACTCCCAGTCTACCCCCCTAGAGGCAAACAGCAGTAACGAGACTCAGAAGATCGAAGTGGTATATCCACTCAAAAACCAAGTTTTCCAAAGGCGCTTCGAAGTTCCTCAACTAGCTCATAGCAATCATCCAGGTGGGCCAGCTCGAGGGTTTGCTGAAGTCCCCATGCGGCTGCAATGGACTAAAAATGATCAGCATGTCGTCGAGTATCGCTTGCGAGAGGAAACTAAAACCACAGAGTGGAAAACCCTTAGCGACGGTAGTGTCTCGGAATTGGCCGAATTACCCGGAATTACTCAAATCGTCATCGATGTACCGGCCGGTGGATGGTACAGAGTTGATTTTCAAATGAAGGTAGACGGAAAGCTCAACGCTCAAGCAACCTCAGAGCCGTTTGGTGTTGGTGAAGTTTTCCTTGTCGCAGGACAAAGCTATGCCACCAACTGCAATGATGAGAGACTTCACGTTGCCGATCGAACAGGTCGGGTCGTCGCTTATGATTCGCGAAACGGAACCTGGAACATAGCCCATGATCCTCAGCCCGCCGGCGACTCAAGCGACGGTGGATCGATTTGGCCCCCGTTTGGAGATCTTTTGGTACAAACCTACGGCGTCCCCGTGGGGCTTGCTAATGTCGCTGTCGGTGGCACATCAACGAGCCAATGGAGGACCGATGGGGAACTTTTTCAACGCCTCTCGACCGTTGGCCGACAACTAAAGGACTTTCGGGCAGTGCTATGGCAACAGGGGGAATCGGACGTCATCGAGAAAACCCCATCGGCAACTTACATTGAACGCCTCGTACAACTACGAGCACAAGCCGACCAAGCTTGGGGCGATGTTATCCCTTGGTATCTTGCTAAATCGACACTTCATCCGACTGTCTACCACGAACCGTTTTGGGAAGCGAATATTCGCAATGCGATTGAAACGCTAATCGAGAAGTATGATTTCAAAAGAGGTCCCGATACCGATCGGCTCGATGGCCCGAACCGAGGGCCTATCGAGAGTAGAAGGCACTTTACCGGACTTGGTCAACAAAATGCTGCAGCGATGTGGTTTGCGGCTCTTACAATGCAACTTGATGCCCCCAAGCCTTCTTATCTGCAGCACGTTCAAGATTTAGCGGAGTTGCATCTGCGTCAGCCTGCCTGGAAATCACCTGTGGTCTACAACGAAAGTTCGGTGCTGTTGCAAGATGCGCAGGGGGTAGTCAGTGCGCGGTTGGCTTTTCCTGCCGAGGAGATCCTTAATGTTCGATCGGCGATGGGGTTTATGGAATGGAAACAAGGTGAACATTGGCGGTTGGATGCAAGCAGAACGGCGATTGAATGGATCGGTGAGCCGCCCATTGATGCGATTCCCATGGATCAACTTTACCCACCTGCTGGATCTCCAAACAGTTATAAGCATCGGAAAGAGAACCCCGAGCAAAATCTTCTTTATATGCCAGGTAAATGGTTCCATGAGCGTAACATCGAGATCACGTACCGCCGCCAGAATTTCGATCGAATCACTACATTCAAATTACCTGAACAACTGGAAAAGACCCTCGATAAACTGCGGCGAAAATCGAGATTAGTACTGGCAGTAAGTGGCGATAGCATCTCGACGGGCCTCGACGCATCGGCGACGACACTCACGATCCCGAATCAGTCCGGTTACCCGGAGCTTGTGGCAGCCCAACTGACGAGAGACTTTGGTGCACAGATCGAGTTGGTGAATCGTTCCGTGGCTGGTTGGAGCATCGCAAACGGTATCGACGACCTAGACAAGCTTCTGGAATCAAAACCTGACTTACTCATTGTAGCGTATGGGATGAACGATGTTGGTCGTCGCGATCCGGATTGGTTTGGAAAACAAGCCAGGTTATTCCAAGAGCGGGCCAAGGAGCGATTACCCGAGCTTGAGATCCTTTGGGTTGCGCCAATGCTAGGAAACCGCGAGTGGGTTCATACCCCTCGTGAAATGTTTTTCGCATATAGAGATGCATTACAAGGGGTCGCGCAAGACGGTGAATCCCTAGTCGATATGACAGAGATATGGCGGCAACTGCTCGATCACAAGCATGATTTGGATCTCACAGGTAACGGTTTAAACCATCCGAACGATTTTGGGCATCGGCTTTATGCGCAAGCCATATTGGAACATCTAAGTAGTTCGTTGAAGGACGACAAAGCGGTTCATTTTGATCGTACTCGTACAAGATGAAATCGCACTACTATCCCACTCTCCAATTTACGAGTACGGTTATCCGACGTGTGATTGAATGCGTTCGCAGAGGCGTTGCAACCAGCGGGCGGCGGGAGCGCCGTCGACGACTCGGTGGTCAAAGGTCAGACTGAGTGTCATGGTCTTGCCTGGGAGAAGTTGTTGGTCTCGCACGACAGCTTCTTCAACGATACGTCCGACCCCGAGAATCGCGGCTTGCGGCAGGTTTAGGATTGGTGTGAACGAGTCGATGCCGAACATTCCCAAACTCGAGATTGTGAAGGTTCCGCCTGAGAGTTGATTCTGACTGAGTTGGCCCGAGCGAGCGGAGGCGACTAGTTGCCGAGTGCGATACGCAATTTCGTTCAGGGTGAGGCGATCCGCGTCGCGGACGACTGGCGCCAACAATCCGTCAGGTGTATCGACAGCAGTGGCGATGTTGACGGCATCGTAGCTGTGGATTCCCTCGCGATACCAACAGGCATTGAGGTCTGGAAGTTCCCGCAGAGTCTGAGCCGCGTGATGAATCAGGATGTCGTTGTAGCTGGGAGCCAACCCACTAGTCGACTCAACCTTAAGTCGTTCGCGGTATGCAACGAGCGACTCGGCGTCGACTTTCGTGGTAAGAGTGACGGGAACCGCTCGGTGGATTCCAGCCGACATGCGCTGGGCGATGGTCCGGCGAAGTCTCGAAGCACCGACGTGGCGACCAGGTTCTGTGGGGAGCGGGAGTGGAGAGTCGGCAGTTGGCAATGCTGAAGCGGCATCGGAAAGGGAGGCAAAAGGTTCTCCGACGAGCGAATGTCTTAGGCCAATCTCCCTAACGATGTCACGTTCGCAGATGCGCCCGTTTCGTCCTGTGCCAGTAATGAGAGTCCAGTCGAGCCCCAATTCCCGCGCTCGCCGCCGAGCACGCGGTGTCGCTACCTGTCGGGTCAGCTTCTCGGGAGCAGCGACGTTTTGATCACGCGCGCGGGCGGCGCGTTGCAAATCTTCGCAAAGAACGCGACCGGTTGGATCGGGAGTGAAGACGGTATTCAGATCGATGCCGAGTTCACGGGCAAAGCGTCGGGCCGCAGGACCGGCGGCACGGGCTTTGGTCCACTTACTTCCCTGTACGGACGATGTATTTACCGGAAGCGTTTCGGCTCGCATCGTTTCGGGTATGTGTGTCGGAGGGGGTATCTTTGGCAAAGTCGTTTTCGAGTTGACTCGTACTGTGTTGGGAGGCGTCTCCCCTTCGGCCAGAAGAAAACCGATCACCTCACCGACCTTGACAGTCGCCCCCGGCTGGGGCGCGTCGGGAGGGACGCACAAGCGACCAGAGTCTAGTGATTCAATTTCGGTTGCGGCTTTCTCACCTTCTAGGAGGAAAAGCATGTCGCCTGCGCTGACAACGTCTCCCGGTGATTTTAGCCACTTGGTGAAAACGCCCTCTTCCATGGACCACCCTAGACGGGGAATTGTGATAGGATGTGGCATCGAATTACTCCCTTACCAGTTCGCGAATCGCCTGCGCGACCTGCTCGACATTGGGAACCATAGCTTGCTCCAAAGTTGGAGCGTAGGGGGTGGGAGCTTGTGCCCCGTGAAGGCGTTTGATCGGCGCATCGAGGTCATTGAATCCAGCGTCGGCCATGTGGGCCGCGATCTCGGAAGCGAAACCACAGGGGCCGAACGCTTCGTCGACAACCAGGATCCGTCCTGTCTTTGATAAGGACCTCAGAATCGAGTCGATGTCCAGCGGCGAAACGGTGCGGGGGTCGATGATCTCGACCGAGATTCCTTCGGACGCGAGTTGTTCGGCCGCTTTGAGCGAATGCTGCACCATTAGGGAGATCGCGACGACGGTGACATCGGTACCGGTCCGAACGATTCGGGCCTGACCAAAGGGAATCTCGTAGTGCTCTTTGGGAACGTGCCCCTTGACTTGCATCAGTTCACGATGTTCCAAGAAGAGGACCGGATCGTTACTACGCAGAGCGTGAGCCATCAGTCCTTTGGCATCGTACGGATTCGAGGGGAGAACGACCCGCAGGCCGGGTATGTGGGAGTAAATGGAGTGATACATGCCAGAATGGTGCGTCGCGGCGGAGTGCCCTACGCCACCGCAGCCACGGAGCAACACCGGCATCTTCAGTCGCCCGCTGCTCATGTACTGCATTTTGGCAATCTGGTTGACGATCTCACCGAACGCGTCATTAATGAAGTCGATAAACATGAAGTCGATCACGGGTCTGGTGCCCGTCATGCCCGCGCCGCAGGCCAGACCGACGAAGCCACGTTCGCAAATGGGAGTGTCGCAAAGCCGTTCGGGTCCGTACTTGGCGTACAACCCCTGCGTAGTGGTGAAATTACCGCCACGAACCCCGATCCCTTCACCCATAACAAAGATCGTGGGATCAGCCGCCATCGCATGATCGAGGGCTTCGAGGGTCGCAGCGACGAAGGAGATCGGTCGCTCATCGGTCTCTGATTGTAGCGCCGTCAGACTCGCAGTCGGGGACTCAAACGAAGCTTCCGCGAAGACATGGGATGTGGCGGAACCAGCAATGGGCGGAACGCTGGCTTCGGCAAATTCGCGTCCTTCGCGAACGACAGTCGCGACCTCCTGTTCGATAGATTGAAAACGCTGGGTAAACTCATCGCTACTCGGCGATGTCTCGATTATTGATGACTTCAGCCTCGCAATTGGGCATTTTTCCTTCCAAGCGGCAACGTCTTCTTTTGTCCGATAAGTGAAGTCACCCATCCCTTCAGCGTGAGCGCGTGTGCGATAGGTAAGGCATTCGATAAGCGTCGGGCCGCCGCCACCTTTCGCCCGTAAAACAGCTTCACCCGCGACACGATAGATTTCCAGGACATCATTCCCGTCGACGGTCAAACCGGTAATGCCATACGCTGCCCCACGCGATCCAACGCTGGGATTGCCGCTGGAATACGAGAAGGGGACTTCGGTAGCGAACTGATTGTTCTCACAGATGAACAGCACTGGCAGCTTCCATATACTGGCCATGTTGAGCGCTTCGTGGAACGCGCCGTTGTTGACAGCACCGTCTCCGAAGAACGCAGCCGCAACCGTGCCGTTCTGAAGGATCTTTGAGCTGTATCCGCCGCCGCAAGCTTGCAGCATACACGGGCCGACAATACCGCTTGTCCCCATCATGCCAATCTCGGGAGAGAAGATGTGCATGCTACCGCCGCGTCCTCGCGAACAGCCGGTATCGCGCCCAAACAGTTCGGCGATCAATTCGCGCGGTGGCATTCCTTTCGCTAACGCGTGGCCATGTCCGCGATGTGTCGAGAAGATCGGGTCGCGTTCGGTGAGGTGTGCGCAGACGCCCGTCGCAATAGCTTCCTGTCCGACGTAGGTATGGCAAGCTCCGTGGATGAGCCCACGCTGATGACAGCGCGCGAGTTCTTCTTCGGTCTGTCGGATGATTTGCATGGTCCGATAGAGAGCGAGGATCAGCTCGTCAGAGAGGGAATGGATCTGGTTCATAGACTTACTACCTGCTCGCTGCATGAAACGATTGGACGGCGCGTTGCTCGTGGCCTGGAGTGCCGCCGGCATTCATGGCCATGTTGCCACCGTCCATGGGGATGATGGCTCCGGTAATCCACTCAGAACTGTCTGAGGCCAGAAAAACAGCGAGCCCCATGATGTCATCGGGATGACCTAGGCGTCCGGCAGGAATGCCTTTCAGAAACCGGCCTTCAAGTGTTGGATCGGCAATCATTCGAGATTCAAGGCTCGGGTTTACCACTTGGGCCGGCGTGACACAGTTTACACGCACCCCGCGATAGGACCATTCGGTACTCAGCTCACGCGTCATCTGAATGACCGCGCCCATCGCCATGCTGTAGGCAATGTGTCCGCGACCGAGAGCTGTAGAACTCGCGAGCGACCCGATGTTCATGATCGAGCCTCGCCCCTGAGCCAACATCCGACGCCCCGCCTCCTGACACATTGCGAACCGACCCACCACCAGGTTTTGTAACACACGGTGCAGATCAGCGATGGTCAGGTCTTCCGGTTTGGCCAGGTGGCCGTCGCCTGCGATGTTACCAAGGAAGTCGACACGGCCAAATCGAGCATCGACCTGTTGAAACAGTTCGGCGATCGCGTCTGGGTTCGCGACATCGGTCTGTGCAACCAGCGTATCGCGCCCCAAGGACTTAATCCGCGATGCAGTTGCCTCAGCTCCTGCAAGATTGCGATCCACCAACACAGTGTGAGCGCCATGCTGGGCTAAAGCCAACGCTGTCGCTCGCCCTAAACCTTGCGCTGCGCCGGACACAACCGCAATGCGATCCGTCAAATCAAACATTTCCTTCATCTCCTCGCTCATCTCCTGTTACCCTACTTTTTATCTGTTCTTTTGTACTGATATCTTGAGCTCGGGAATCAGTACAATTCAGATTCCAGTTTCTTAGCACGCTCGCTGCGAGCAAACCGCCTGACATCAAGATCGCCGCCATCGACCAGATTCCGAGTTGGCCTAGGATCGAAGCACCAAAGAATCCCCCGATGTTGGCAACCGAATTGATCAACGCAATGCCTCCCGCAGCCGCGACTCCCGATAGAAAGACACCGGGTAAAGTCCAAAACACCGGTAGCATGCTCATCATCCCGGCTTGGGCTAGACACAGCCCGAGCATGGCGACAATTGGGGACGGCCCCCAGGCCACAAGACTCCATCCCCCAGCGGCGAACAGCGCCGAACCCGCAAGGTGCCAACGCCGCTCACCGGAACGATCAGAACTGATACCCACCAGCGACATGACCACGATCGCACACAAATGCGGTAACGCTGTCAGGAGTCCGATCTGAACATTGGATGCTTGTTGGTACTGTTCCTTGATGAGTGTCGGGAAATAGGCTCCCCCCGCGTTAGTACCGACCGCCACGGTAAAATAGATAGCGATCAGCAACCAAACTCGCGGCTGTAACATAGCCTGCCAACGGTCGGGGCCGTGCTGCGCCTGTCGCTGACGATTCTCCTCGGCTAAATGCTCGATCAGACACTGCCTCTGGCTGTCGCTAAGCCATTTCGCATCCCGCGGTGAATCCTGTAGGTAGAACAGTACCGTGATCCCGACCAGCGACGTTGGCAGCCCCTCCAGCAAGAACAGCCACTGCCAGCCGTGCCAACCGTTGACACCTTCGAAATTGTCCATGATCCAACCCGAAAGTGGATTTCCAAGGACGTTCGAAAGCCCAATAGCGAGCATAAAAAACGCGGTCATCTTGGCACGCTGTCGATCAGGGAACCAAGCGCTAAGATAAAGAATAATGCCGGGAAAGAAGCCTGCCTCGGCAATCCCTAGAAGAATGCGTAGTGAGTAAAACGTCCATACATCCTGGGCAAACATCGTGGCGGCCGAAACCAACCCCCAAGTAATCATGATTCGAGCGATCCAGCGCCGCGCGCCAAACCGTCGCATTAACAGGTTGCTGGGCACTTCGAATAGGATGTACCCTACGTAAAACATACCGTACCCCAAATCGAACATCGCCTTGGTTAGCACGAGATCGTCCTGCATCGCCAACCTCGCGAACCCAACGTTGGCTCGATCAAGAATATTCAGCACATAAAGCAAGCAGACAAATGGGATGATCCGCCAAGCCACTAGCTTCAGGGCGGTCCGGAGTTCGGGATTCGAAGTGGGGAATACCGTCTCCAGACAGCGCACTTCTGACTCGTCGTTTGAGACTTGATCTTTATTCATGGCTGCGTCCTCAACTCCCTATTCAGCACGTTGCACTACCACAACACGATCGCTCTGCCTGGTCCACCATGGCAGTCGCGAACCTTTAAAGCGGCGAACAGAAAATAAGCGTCCTTGGTTGGAATCTTGTCAACGTTGACCAGAAACTCAACGCCGACCATTTCGCGACTACCAAGCGCCCAATAGGTCATCAGCGCGCGACGCGGTTCGACGCCGCCGAGATCGGGCGCATCGCTGGCGATGCAGCGAATCCCTTTTTCTTTGAGATACATAATTAGATCGGGACCAGGAGCCGGCCAACCCTCTGCTTTTCCGGAAAGTGGATCTTGCCACATGCCCTTGCTGTATGGTTCGGGCAAGAGTTTTTGGTCATTGTATGCTGTGTGAAAAATCACTACATCTCCGGGATTCAATGAACCAAAGGACTGCTCGTAGTCCCGGACTAGTTGAACAGTAATCTCGGGGGAGCGAGGCCACGAAGAGGGTGGAGTGGAACCGACCAGCGACCGGACATCGATTATTCGCGATTCTCCACAGGTCCATTCGATGGGAATTTGTTCAGCTGTTAGGGTACTCGAGCCTCGCTTGCCATACTTCTTCTCGTACTCTTCCAGCCATCCTCGCACCTCAGGCTCGTACTCAATAGGCGTATCATCGGCAGGCAGCGCGAATGATGGAGGTACTAGATGCGTGCCAGCCATCGAATCCATCAAATGACCGTGATGCCACATGTCGAGATAATCGGCGTAAAGAAAATCGATCTTCAAATAGACTTGCCGATGATTTCCTGTTTCGATACCAGGGGACGTGAGTGGTAACTTTGACGAAAGCGTAGGTGACAGATCGATAGCCCGTTTATTGCGGCAAGCTTCGATCAGACGCGCAGGTAGATTGCCGCCGACAATGGAGAACGCTCGACCTTCGGCATAAGGGCCATCTGCATGTTTGGGGCTGAGCAGACAATAGAACGCACCGGTCGCTGGAAGCTCACGTAGGTTGGTCGCTCCTTCGGTCCAGATCATGCCGTATTTCAATCCGGCGTAATGAGTTGGTTCAGCCAGATCAGGCAGTGGCCCCATGCTGGCGCTGTCAGTCCCGATGGTGAGTATCCCGCGTTTTCCTAGGTATTCCATACAATCAGGATTCGGGTCGGGATATCCCGGAGCCTTACGATCTAAGATATCCGCGATGTAACGACGGCCCTCGGGAAGCGGTCGATAATAGTTATCAGAGTAGTCGCTCCGAAACAGCACAACGTCGCCGAACCGAACTTGACGATGCTTCTTTTCAAATTTTTCAATATGCTCCGGTGTGACTAGCGGGCTTTCACCTTTCGGTGCTTTATCCAGTAGATCACGCACATCAACGACGCAAGCTTCACCGCCGAACTGCCATGGCTCGATCTTGTCCGTGTAAGCCAATCCCAATGGTCCCGATTTCTCACGTTTTAATTCAGGCCGCGCGACCGAGTGTGGTGGAACATCAAGTTGAGTACCCGTGTTGCCATCGATTAGCAACGTGTCGATATTGTAATTCGATTCAGGTCCAATCATACGGGAGTGAATAATGGCAAAACGCGGAAATGGATGGCTAGGCCAAGTACATGGATACTCAGGAGCTATCAATAGTGAGTGATCCACGAATCGCGGTAGCTCAGCCCTCTTCTCCTGCGCTTGGCTGAAACCACTCCACCATGTGGCCGTTACGAGCACAGCGAACACAGTTCGTTTTATTGACATGGTGAGGTTTTTACGGTGGTTTTTCATGCTCGAAATACCTTAAGAGGAGGGGTTAAAATGTGTCACGTTGTGCCAAGTCGAGCAATCTTGTAAGTGTTTCCTCGCTAACCTATTCCCGCAACGGGACCGCACGGTCCGAGATACTGGTGACGTGATCGTCAACGAGGCAAGGCCTAGGATCGCACCCTGAATTCTCGACGAACCGATATCGATTTCTAAGGCCTTCATGCAGAGGTCATCTCCTCCGCAATCACTGGATTGGTCAGCGAACCGATACCGTCGATCTCAATCGTGACGCTGTCGCCTGGTTGCAAGTAGACAGGGGGTTTTCGCGCACCGCCGACGCCGTGCGGCGTTCCGGTTAGGATCACCGTTCCCGCGACAAGTCGCGTGCTGCCGCTGAGGAACTCGATTAGCGTCGGTACGTCGAAAATCATGTCATTGGTGTTCCAATCTTGCATCGTTTGCCCATTCAGGATTGTGCGGATCCCGAGTGAGTTCGGATTCGGGATTTCGTCGGGGGTAACGAGGCACGGTCCAAGCGGGCAGAAAGTGGCAAAGGTTTTTCCACGGCACCACTGACTGCCCCCGTACTTCATTTGCCAGTCGCGGGCGCTGACATCATTCGCACAGGTGTAGCCGAGAACATAGCGCAGGGCGTCAGCCTTGGAAACGTTTTGACAATCCTTCCCGATTACCACGGCTAATTCGCATTCGTAATCGACAGCGTCGCTGTTAAGGCGACGCGGCAGAACGATCGGATCGCCTGGGTTTTGCAGCGTGCCGCTGTTCTTCATGAAGACGACTGGCCACTCGGGGATCGGCTGATTTCCTTCTACAGCGTGCTTTCGATAGTTGAGTCCAATGCAAATGATGTCCGACGGTTCGATCGGTGCCAACAATTTCGCGACCGCGACCGTTTCTTCTGTATCGGTCATCTCGCCGAAAATCTCCCCTGTGAGTCGGGTCGTTCGACCATCGGCGTGCAAACGCCCGTAGGCCTTCTGGCCGGAAGTGGTTTGGTAACGAACGATTTTCATAATGAATGTCCTCGTACTTGCTCGTAATGGTAGCCGGCTGGTCTGTTTAGAGATGCTGTGTAGTAAGGGAGTCTCAGCCTATCGGCAGCTTCGCGCGATACGCTTTCGAACAAAGATATGTTACGAGGCTGAGTCAGGTCCTCGTCAAAAGTTGGGATCATGGTGCGCATTCGTGCCCGGCCCTCGGAACAGGACAGCAACTCGGGCAGGCAAGTTTGAATGACTTCGAAAGCGATGTTGACGGAGACCGATGCGCCAGGTGACGCCCCTAGTAGCGCTGCAAGCGAACGGTCAGCGGGCGAGAAAACCTCTGTACCAAAGTAGACTGCGCCACGATCAGCTCGTTTGATAGCCTGAACACGGATACCCGCTTGTACGAGCCGCCAATCCTCAAGTTGAGCATTGGGGTAGTACTGACGCAGTGCGGTAAGGCGGCTTTCGAGGCTCTGTAATCCCTGCGTGACCAAGTACTTCACCAACAGCCGGTTGCGAACGGCGGTGTGCAGCATCGCACGGAGATTTTCTAAGCGAATCGAGCGCGGTAGATCGCTCCAACTTCCCGAGTGTTTGAGAAAGCGGGTGGTCCATGAAGCAAAGGGACCGAACAGCAACTGTCTCTGTCCGTCGAGCCGCCGCACGTCGAGATGGCCAGCTCCCAGACTTGGGGACGAAGGAGGCGTTGCGCCGTAAACCTTCGCGTCATGACGTTCGCAGATCGCGGGTGTATCGCAGACGAGCCACTGGCCACCGATCGGAAAGCCTCCCAACCCAGCGACCTCAGCAAGCCCTGTGGATTGAAGCAACGGTAGACTACCGCCCCCCGCACCGACGAATACAAATCGAGCACGTAACTCACGGACTTCCCCCGAATCAATACCTCTCAAGACGATCCGCCACTGACCATGACCGCGATGGAGTCGTGTGACTTTCCAACCGGCCGCCACACCACATTGCTCTTGCTGCGCAAGCCATCCACAGAGCCGACGTGCCAGCAAGCCGTAGTTGACCTCCGTTCCAACGCCCGCCGTCGCAGCGACTGGACCGGGTGCGCGGCCTTCCATCACCAGCGGCGCCCAATCGTGAATGACAGTCGGATCCGCTGTTAGCTGAATGCTGCGGAAAAAATGGTGCTCCTGCATCGCTGCGTGTCGCGCCCTCAAGAAGTCGACATCGTTGGTTCCCTTCACAAAGCAGATGTGGGGAACCGAGTGAATGAAATCCGCCGACTCACCCAATGCGCCAGCAGCAGTCATCGCACCCCAAAACTGCTTCGAGTGTTCGAACTGCTCAAAGATCTTTAGCGCTCGTGTAATCGGTACGCGCCCATCGGGGTCGCGTGTCGGAGTGTAACTCATCTCACACACGCCGGCGTGCCCAGTCCCGGCATTGTTCCAACCGTCCGACGCTTCTCGCGCAAGCTCGGTGGCGGCCTCGATAATTTGAATCCGCAGGCGTGGATCAAGTCGCTTGAGCATCACCGCCAGAGTCGACGACATAATCCCGCTCCCGACCAGCACGACATCGGGAGTATCAATAATGCGCGTCACCACACCCCCGGAATCCGCAGCGGCCGGTGGAGTATTGCCCATAGTCCAAGCCTGCGCATTAGCATCGGTCGATTCTCTAAGCTTGGCATCAGGCAGGTTGGAGAATTCGGAATTCATCCCATTCCCTCCTTGTGAACTTTATAGCCTAGGTTGACCAGCATTTTAGCCAGCGTTTCGCGGTGCGATTCCGGTAGCGGTTGGATGGGTGGCTGCGGATCGCCTACCGGAGGGCCGATCATGTTGAGCGCGGCCTTCATCGTACTAAACCAGTGCGATCCTTCTCCCTTGGAATGGTAGGCCTGGAATTGAAGTCGCATCAGCGGCGCTAGTTTTTGCCATAACTTTCTCGCATCCGGTAGATTCCCATCGACTGCGATAAGTTGATATAGCTGCCGAGCCGCTCTTGGGACGGTGCTGGGGATTCCCGAGATCCAGCCGTGAGAGCCATGACACAATCCCTCAAACGCAGCCGTATCGATCCCTGCATAAACCGAGAAAGCTCCCTGCGTGGCTTGCAGTAACTGACACTGCCGATCCGGTTCGGGATGAGACATTTTGACTCCGCCGATCGCTCTCTCCTCAAATAGCTTCAGCAAATGATCCGTTGTTAAGTCAACCGATGTCAGCGGGATGTTGTGGTAAAGAATAATCGGAATCGAGACTGCCTCGGCAATTCTTCGATAGTGGTCCATGACTTGTGCGGGAGTAGGTGCCATGTAGTAGGGAGGAACGATGAGCAACGCGTCTGCCCCTGCAGACTCAGCAAACCTCGACAACTGGACCGTGCGCGACGTGGAATAGTCGTGAGTCCCGGCCACGACAGGCACTCGCCCTGCAATGGCCTCCAACGCAGCGGCAAACATTCGCTCGCGATCTGCACACTCCATCGCCGGAAACTCACCGGAACTACCAAGTGGAGAAATGGCATCAACCCCCTCGGCAATCAGCCAGTCGATGTGTGGTTGCAAACGTTCAAGCCATAAACTTCCATCGGGACGAAAGGGAGTAATCGACGAAGCACAGACGCCGCGAAATAGAGGTTTGTTCATAAGCAATTCCAGGTAGAAAAAAGTTGTATAAAGGCCTACGGCCTCGCGGCAGTGGTAAAGATAGCAAGGCGCGGCCCAGAGAAATCAGATCAAGTGAATTAGTTCACTATGTTTGGCAATGGTTCTCCGCGCAAGGCCATGACGGCGATCTTTGCAGCGGTCTCTCGAAGGGTTTTAACGGACTTGGGGCTTGCCGAGGCGATGTGGGAAGCTGTAATGACGTTCGGCATCAATCGCAGTGGATTTTCGATTGGCAGCGGCTCTTGTTCAAACACATCGAGCGCAGCCGCTGCGATCTTACCCGATTGCAATGCAGCGATGAGCGATCCCGAATCGATTAAATCGCCGCGCCCCAAATTTACAACGATCGAACCGTTCTTCATACGACCGAGTGAGTCGTCATTGAGCAACCTCTTTGTCAGCGGCGTCGATGGGCAATGGAGAGTCACGATGTCCGACTGAATCAACAATTCGTCGAGCGTGACCGGTTCGCATCCAGCAGCACGCAGGACGTCGGCGGAAACGAAAGCGTCATGAACGAGCCGCCGACACTTGAATGGACCAAGACGCGCCGCAACCTCGCGGCCAATGCGCCCGAATCCTACCAGTCCGACCGTCTGGTCTCGCAACGTCCTTAACTGATCGAGCGGAGTCGCCAGACCCCATTTGCCGTCTCGCACGTGCAGCGTATTCGGGACCACCTGGCGTGTGAGGCCAAGAATGAAGGCCAATGTGTGATCAGCGACCTCGTCAATACAGTAGTCGGGAATATTGCAGACGGGAATACCCCGTTCACGTGCTGCCTTCAGGTCGACGTTGTCGTAACCGATACCGTAACGTACGATGACTTTGGCCCGTTGCATCGCCCCGACAACCTCCGCATTGATCGGAGCAAACTGCGTAATGACGGCATCAGCCTGGGCGACCAATGCTTGCAGAGCCGGAACATGCTTGTCGTTTCCGCTCCGCAAATCGAATCCAGCGGCGGACAGGATCGTCTGCTCGACATCGAGACTTGGAAACGTGTAGTCAGTGATCGCGACGGTCTGCATGTTATGGGATCTTTCTGAGTGGTAACTTTAGGTCGTGGCTCTTAGCACATGAGTTGGTGTCACACTTTTTCAAGCCTGGAATCGGCATCGCCGAAATTGTTGAGCCGGATGTCGGCCGTATCCATCAGGGAGAGGGACAGGCGGCAGAGTTGGCGTTCTGGTTTGCGAGCGTAATCAATCGTCGCAACACGACCGGCCCCGGATCTCCGGCATTGGCCAGCGCGATATCATCAAGCGTCGACCGCAGCCAATTTGCCAACTGCAGCTTTTGCTCGACTGAGAGTTGCTTAGCATACTTTGGCGGCGTTTCCCCGAGCGATAGCTGCTCCTGAACATGCTCCCAAACCTCAGGTTGCCGCTCAATCTGTTCTAGCGATGCGAATCGCTGTAGATCGAGTTCACCCTCCTGCCTTTCCGTCGAGTAGCAGGTCACGCCGTAGTCTCGCAACGTTGGCCTAACCACTCGCTCGAAACGCTCGTCTGCAAATCCCTTCGCAGCGAATGTTGTCAAAACCGCGATCGTGGCAAGAATCGTGTTTCTCATCGGTTCCCTTCGAATCCCAGTATCCAACGGACGCCCAGTCTTGCTATTGAGCAGATTGTCTGATAATCTATCTAGCGTAATCGTGGTCCGCAATAGCCCCGGAGAAAATTTATGCAGACGCTGCGTCGTTCCAAAGTCCGCGACCAAGCCACCGAACAGATCAAGCAGTACATCGTCGAGCGGAGACTCGTTCCAGGTGATCGACTGCCTACCGAAACACAACTGGCAGAAACGCTCGGGATCAGTCGGCTCAGCTTGCGCGAGGCGACGAAATCACTCGAGTTTCTCGGCATCGTCGAGTCGAAAACCGGCGTCGGGTTGACGGTCGGTCGGATAGACATGGGGCGAGTCACCGAGCATCTTGGATTTCATACCGGGTTGCTCGATGTCGATCCGCAGCAACTCATCGACAGCCGCGTGATCGTGGAAACTGGTGTACTGCCTCACGTGGTTCGGCGAATGAAGGACGATCCAGCGATTGAAACGTGGCTGCGAGAACTCGTCGAACAGTTCCGTTCGGCACGCGATTTAAAAACGTGGATCGAATTGGATATCCAGTTTCATCGCTCATTGCTGGAAGCTAGCGGCCTGCAACCGCTTGTCGCATTCGGTGATTTGTTGCGAGTTTTTTTTCAGCGATTTCGTGAGAGCGTGAATAAAGCAGGATGGAAGAACGGTGTCGAAAGTCATCAAAGGATTGTCGATTGGCTTTCTGCTGGTGATGTCGCGGCGGCTACTGTCGAGCTGCGCAAACACATTGAAAGCCACAAGGAGCGAAATTGATATCGCTAACATACGCGGCTAATAGGAAAGTAATCCAAAACGAAAATCGATCACGAGAATTGGCAGTGAATCTCGCCTGGAGAAGTACTCCCGCTGGCTGATTTAGGAAAGCGATGTCGGCATGATCCGCGACGAGTGTTTCATATCGGCATGGCAACTCGTAGGGCGACTTGCGGTCCGACAAAGCACACGATTACGGTGGTTCGAATCGTCTTCCACGGAGTGCTTGGCTTCCCGGACGCAGGCCGCCAGTCGCGCGGAACGTGAGGCGGAACTCGCGGGGAACGTGGGCAACCTGTTGACGATGTCGAAGAACTTGAAGCCCGTCGAACGAGGGGGGCACTCACGGCTGTCGTACAGATCTGCCACGAAAAATCTCCAACTGCCCGGTTGACCTCCGCATCGCCACCCGTCAACATGTATGACAAGTTGACTTGTTGGGAATGCATCCACGAGGTAGTTGTCAAATGCAATTAGGGGCCATCGAACGTCGAACCACAGTCGACCTGGTCGTAGACCGTTTGACGAAAGTCATCAAGGACCAGAAGTTGGCAGCCGGTTCGCGATTGCCGGGAGAACATGCATTGGTGGAACAATTGCAAGTCAGTCGACCCGTGTTGCGCGAGGCGCTTTCTCGACTTCAAAGCCTCGGTTTAGTCGATATCCAGCGAGGACGCGGCACGTTCGTCGGCGATACAAATAGCTTGGCCAATTGTGTGCGTTTGTTGCGATCGGCAGTGACCATCTCTCCTGAGGAGTTATTGTCCTACGCGGAATTGCGTTCCGCTATTGAAGTCCAATCCGCGCGGCAAGCCGCGGAAAAAGCAACTGCTGATGATATCGAGGCGCTGGAGTTATTGCTCAATCAACTCGATGATGAAGATCTACCTTATGCAGCAGCATTAGAAATCGATTTTCGCTTCCATCGAAAATTGCTCGAGATCTCAGGAAATGTTCTGATGCAGAATCTCATGGAAGTGATTTATGAATTTGTCCTTACCCAGATGGTGCGTACCACCCCGACCCAGCGCGAGAACCAGCTCGGGCGTCGATTGCATAAAAACATCCTGCGAGCCATTCGCGATCACAATCCAGACGCGGCAGAGCATGCCATGCGAAAACACATGCAAGCGGTCATCGATCGAATGGCCACCTAGAGGGATTGCCCATGTTACTTCATCAATATCGATTTTGGCTCATCCTGACACTGCACAGCTCGCTTGTAATTGCGTTCTATGCATCGGTCGCGTCGGCACAGCGAACATCGGATCCTTTTGATTCTAGTATTGCCCCAGTTCTTTCCGCCAAATGTGTCTCTTGCCATCAGCCGGGCAACTCCAAAGGGGGATTGGACATCACGACTCGAGAAGGGATGTTGCGGGGCGGAGACAGCGGTCCAGTGCTTGTTCCTGGCAAGCCTGATGACAGTCCGATCTACACGCGAGCGATTCCACATGATGGCGATCCTCCCGAGATGCCCGAGAAAGGTACGCCGCTTTCCGAAACGGAGTCCGATGCCCTTCGGAAATGGATCGATGCTGGAGCCAACTGGCCAGTAAATTCCGTTTTGCGCGAGCGATCGAAAGCCGATGCGACCTTCTGGTCGCTTCAAGCGATCAGCGACGTTGTTCCGCCAGAGTGTCCCGACGCCCCGCAAGGCTGGTCGCATCATCCGATCGATCGCTTCGTGTGGATGAAGTTGCGGGAACAGGGGCTGCAACCAAACCATTCAGCCGATCCACGGACTTTCATTCGCAGAGCGACCGTGGACTTGTGGGGATTGCCACCGACTCCCGATGCAGTTAGGCAATTCGAAATGGACTGCTTGGCTGCTCGTCGGCATCCCGATGATCTTCTTCCCGACGTCGCAGTGGAACGACTGATTGATCGGCTTCTGCACAGTCCTCACTATGGCGAGCGATGGGGCAGGCATTGGCTGGATATCGCCCATTACGCGGACACCCATGGATTTGAAAGGGACCAACTGCGACCCAACGCCTGGCGCTATCGTGACTGGGTGATCGAGGCGCTCAACAACGACCTGCGTTACGACCACTTTTTACAAAACCAAATCGCTGGAGATGTTCTGTTTCCCGACGATCCGAAATCGGTCATCGCAACGGGATTCCTTGCTGCCGGACCATGGGACTTTGTTGGACATGTAGAGACGCGAAGCGATGTGCTCAAACGCGCCGCGCGGGCAGGCGACCTAGACGATATGGTGACGCAAGTCATGACCGCGACGATGGGCCTGACGGTCAACTGTGCTCGGTGTCACGACCACAAACTGGATCCCATCAGCCAAGAAGATTATTACCGTTTGACCTCGATCTTTGCGGGTGTGAAGCGAAGCGAGCGCGATGTGTCGCTCGCTGAAACCCGAAAATTATCTCAGCGTAAACAGGAGCTTACGGAAAAACTGTCGAAACTGAGGCGGGAAATAGCGGCTCTCTCGGGGGATGGCTGGAGCCTTGCGGACATCGTTGGCGGGGGGGATGGTCACGGTTCAGGCAAGCCCAACCAAGGGATCGATCTGCGCGATGGCAAGCCAAACTCGGAGAAACTCGGGTACCTTCGCGATATTCCGGTCAATCAATTGGTTGCCGTAGCCACCAATCACACACATCCGCATCTTTCCCCTGTTGCCAAATACGTCTTCATTCCAGATGGCAAAGAAGCAGTGCTCATCGATGAAAATAGATCGTTGCAAGGATTGCCCCCTACCAGTGGAGCTGCATGGGACTTGATTCGCAATGGTCCTCTCAACTCTCAGGCTTCGACGAAAATCAACGATATCGACTACGCGAGCCCCGGGCACTCGATTCTGGGGTTGCATGCCAACAGCGGAATCACATTTGATCTCTCTGCATTGCAAAATGACGAGACAGCTTTGGGATTCATTCTCACGGGTGTCGTCGGCTTCGGATCGGGTTCCGGGGGAGAAGGGACCCACGCCGACTTCAGTATTTTTGTCGATCAATCGCTCGCATTTCAAAAACTGAAGCTGGAAAAGTCGGAGTCGGAGCGATTTGAGATTCCATTGCCTCGGGGAACGAAAACATTGACGCTCGTCGCGACCGACGGCGGTGATGGTATCGGCCACGACCTGCTGTTCCTGGGAGATGCAACGATACGTTCTATCCACAGCGGTAAGGAACAAACGCAGACGGTGAAAGACCAGTTGGCGAAATGGACTGAAGAGTCGAAGCAGATCGAAAAGGCAATTGCCGAGTTACCAGCACCCGCCAAGGTCTTTGCCGTAAACTCGGAAACTCCTCCGGAGGTTCGGGTCTTGCGGCGAGGCAACCCTGAGGACCCTCAGCAACCTGTATCGCCAGGTCTCTTGCAGTGTGTCAGCCATACGCAGGCACATTCGATGGCCCCCTCGCCTTCCGAGGGTGAGCGGCGACGAACGCTCGCGGAGTGGATCACCCATCCCGACAATCCCCTGACACGACGAGTCCTGGTCAACCGATTGTGGCATCATCACTTTGGTCAGGGAATCGTGAACACTCCGAGCGACTTTGGTTTTGGAGGTGATCGGCCATCGCATCCGGAGTTGCTCGATTGGCTTGCCAATGAGGTGCTGCGGTCTAATTGGTCTTTGAAGCAACTGCATAAGATGATCATGATGAGCGCGACCTATCGGCAGAGTTCCACGATCGTTCCGGAGCGAGCGAACATCGACGGTGGCAATCGATTTCTTTGGCGTCAAAACACTCGACGGTTGGATGCGGAGTCGCTTCGGGACGCTGTTCTCTTTGTTGCGGGTAACCTGAATCCCGAGATGGGAGGACCGGGCTATCGGGACTTTAATTATACCGAAGCTTACGCGCCGATTTATGAGTATGTGACTCCCAACAGTCCCGAATTGTGGAAGCGGAGTGTGTATCGTTTCGTGGTGCGAACCACCCCGCATCAGTTCATGGCCACCCTCGATTGTCCCGACCCGGCCAACCTCACTCCGTCTCGAGTCACAACCACGACGGCGATGCAAGCGCTCGCCTTGAGCAATAACGAATTTATGCTGCAACAAGCGGAGCGATTGGCCACTCAAGCGAAAACGGTAAATGCGGCATTCCAGCTTGTGTTCCAGCGGGATCCGACTCAAACCGAATTGCAGGCGGCCCAGTCTCTGGCCGAAAAGCAAGGGTTGTTCGCGGTCTGCAGAGCACTGCTCAACGCGAATGAGTTCGTATACATCGATTGAGATTTCCATTGAGAGCAGAGCGAGGATCTAATTCAAAGATGATCACGACCAGTCGGCGGGAATTCTTAAATCGTCTTGGCGGTGGCTTTGGTGGCCTCGCGCTCGCGACGATGCTCAGTGAAGCCAGGGGGGACAGCAATCCGCTTGCCGTTAAGCCGACGCATTACCCTGCGAAGGCAAAGGCAGTCATACAGATCTTTTGCCCAGGTGGCTTGAGCCACATCGATTCGTGGGACTACCGCCCGGAGTTAGCGGCAAGACAGGGCAAGCCATTCGATCCCGATGGCAAACTGCAGTTCTTTGCATCCAAACCGGGCGATTGCCAGGGTAGCTATTTTCCGTTCCGTCAGCATGGGCAATGCGGCCGGTGGATCAGCGATCTGTTTCCGAACTTGGCGACTTGCGTCGATGATATGGCGTTCATTCATTCGATGCAGAGCAAATCTGCATTGCATGGGCCCGCGATGTTCATGGCCAATAGCGGTTTTATCTTGCCTGGCTTTCCGAGCATGGGGGCTTGGGTCACTTACGGATTGGGGAGCGAATGCGAGGATCTTCCGGCGTTCGTTGTTCTCCCCGATGTGCGCGGGCTTCCGCCAGGTGGTGTAATCAATTGGGGGGCTGGTTTCTTGCCCGCGGTTCATCAAGGCACAACTTTGAATTCCGTTTCCAAGGCCGACCAACCACCTATTGCGGATCTCTTTCCTCCACAATCCTATGCTCACTTGAAAGGCCAACAGGAACAGGACAGCCGCGATTTCCTCGAACTACTCAATCGCCAACATGCTGCCGAGCGACTTGAAAACACCGATCTCGAAGCGCGTATCTCCGCCTATGAGATGGCGGCTAGGCTCCAATTAAGCGCACCGGAAGTAACCGATATCCGGAACGAGTCCGCGAGCACCATGGCGCTCTACAACGTTGACCACGAAGATATTGGGCCATTCGGGCGACAATGCCTTCTCGCACGTCGCTTGGTAGAACGCGGTGTACGATTCGTACAGATCTACTGCGGGGCAGAAAATACAACCGCAAAAAAGATTCGCCCTAACTGGGACAGTCATGAGGATCTCGTGCGCGACCATGGATATTGGGGTGCGATCCTCGATACTGGGGCTAGCGCACTCCTAAAGGATCTCAAGTCTCATGGCTTACTCGACAGCACGTTAGTCATCTGCACCACGGAATTCGGACGCCAACCAGCCAGCCAAGGCAAAGGACGAGATCACAACCCCGGCGCGTTCACTGCCTGGCTCGCCGGGGGAGGCATCCGAGGAGGTACCGCCTACGGCAGTACGGACGAACTTGGCTTTCAAGCCGCAGAAAATCCCTGTTACTCTTATGATCTCCATGCGACAGCACTTCATCTGCTCGGACTCGATCATGAGAAACTCAGCTTCTACAATAACGGCATCGCCCGTCGACTCACCGATGTGCATGGCCATGTAATCCAAGAGATTTTGGCTTGAGTTTACGAGTACTTACATTTTTCGCTCTTGCGATCCTGTGCATGTCACGCGTTCGACTCCCATATCATCTAGGGTGGATTGTGTCTTGATTCGCGTGCGGGATTACTTAAAGAGGCCGATAGTATCTAATTTCCGTACGTTGATCTGGTTGGAACCCACTGCACAATTAGCTGATAGATGAAAACATTTTAATTTTTGATTAGTCAACGGATTTGGCCTTTGTTACAACCGCTTGTTCTAACGAGCCTATAACCTCCCTGTAGATAACTAACATCCGTAGATAACTTGCAAGCGATACGAGTAGGATGAGGATGATTGCCATCCCACCGAGCGGTACCGAGATCACCCACCCGATGCCCCATGACATTAGTCCAAATAAGAAAGCAGCTATCGCAATAACCACTGACGAAACGCTGGAACCGTAGAGGCTGATCGCGAAGAGGTTTAACCGTCTACTCAGGACGGTGATCCTATCCGTTAGGTCGGGGCGTTCAATGAACTGAGCAAGTTCTGCCAGATAAGAGACGAACCAGCGCGCGGCTGAGAGTTGACAGATGACCGCTAGCGTTAAACCGGCTAGGATCCATCCTGGACCGAACAATCCCGATGCTAGAAGCAAAACTAGCCCAGTAGCCTGCGCGGCGATTGACCAGCGGATTGATCGAGAGTTAGCGATGGGGCCTTTGAGACAAAGCGTCCTTCCCACCAGATCGACAATTATGACGAAAGCGGCCATTGCCATAATGATGTAAGGGCTCATCGAAATCAGTGACAACGGAAGCACGATCAGCAGCAGCATTGAACCGATTCGTTTGAGTCGCAAGCCTGTGCGCACGGCATTCAGTTCGCTAGTGGCGTAAGTCATCATTGGTTTCCTTCCTACCTAAACACCTCGATCATTTCCTTCGTTTTTTCATTCCTTCGTACTGTCTCAAGGATCTATATCTTCCAAAAACTCCACGGTCGCGTAGCCGTTTGCTGCGAGATGTTGGGGCAACATGGGAATGGATTCCCGAACCATCATACGGGAGCTGGCGACAATCGTGCTCCCATTTCGCATCGCGTCGACGCCGGTCATCAATTGGCCTCGAGTGGGAGAGCACATCGGAGCAACATGAAAATCTGTAAGCCGCACGCTGGTTCGATACAACGCATCCAGATTGGGAGTATTTATGTGTGGGCTTCCGTGACAACTCAAATCACCAAACCCCATATCATCGATCATGACCAATATCACGTTAGGACATTTCGCGACGGACGCCATGGCTGGAGGAAGAGAAATATGCCAAGTCAGCAAGACGACCAAGCTGGCTACGATCCAGAGAGAAAATCGAATCATGGTTCTGCACACGCTTACTACTCATCTCACGAAGGAAGATTTCCAATCCTAACAATCGGTGTGTCGGGGAACTGCTTCCATTTGATTTCTGCAACTTGTCACCCCCAAACGACGGCATTCACGATCAGTGCGCTAATAACGATGACGAAGAGCAGAGTAGAAATCCAGTACCCTTTGCGTTGAAATTGCTGAGCGGCCTCGATCGCTTTACTTTCAAGTCGTCGAGCCGTGACTAAAACGATACCTAGCCCAGCCAAGACGTAGCCGTAGGCGGCTAAATGAATTTTGTCCATTAGTACTAGATAGTCGACGCTGGGCATCGTTTCATTTGCCGCCAATTGAATAGCGACAACGGTTAGCAGCGATGTGATTCCAACGCCTAACCTGGCATCGATATAAGTAACTTTAAGACGCAACATGAGCGATGCGCCGAAAACGACACACAACACCGGCAATAGCATCTTAAGCGTTGAAGTTACAACAGGCCGTTGAACGGGTATTTCAACTCGTACTCGCGAGTACTTGTGTGGCTCGGTTCGGCGCGTATCACCAAAACGGGTGGGGTAAGCGAAGGATTCAACAGCCAAATTAGGGACACCGACTCGGAAACCCGGAAGAACCAACCGCGGATTAATCGCAATGGGATCTTCATCCGCTACATACACCAGCCGATCAACCTCGTTAACAGAGTCTTCAAGCTCCACGACCAGCTTCTGTCGGTCGTAAGGGAAGTTGTAGAAGAGGAACTTGCGGCTAAATCGCCCCTGCACACGGAGCACCTGATACAACTCTCCTGAAGGCAATAGAAGAGGTTGCTCATATTGGAGGTTGTTGACGTGCCCCCAAAGTTCATTCGGATTCACGACCTCGAACGTTTCCGTAGGGTCAAAGGACGGGTCGCGCCAACGGAACCATACGTAGATATCCATAGAGTAGCTATGCTCGCGCAAATTGAGCGACTGGACATCGTTGACGTAGACCCCCACAATCACTCTGTTAGGTGATGTGTCTCGTGCTTGAACAGACTCTTGTGCTTGAACAGACTGTAGAAATACGAATAGCAGTGCTAACGCTAAAACTTGTCGCAAGTGTCGCATTGGATTTTATCTATTC
Source organism: Pirellula sp. (assembly GCA_046344995.1). Classification (GTDB taxonomy): domain Bacteria; phylum Planctomycetota; class Planctomycetia; order Pirellulales; family Pirellulaceae; genus JBKCUI01. The sequence continues at coordinate 182,603 of JBKDKR010000036.1, read as the reverse complement.
CAGTTTTGGATACGGTTCAAGTAATCACTGGTAGTCTACACTCTCGATCCGGCAACGGTCGAATCCACATAAAAATAGGCCCACCATTTCTCTATCGGTTTTAGCTCAGACTGATTTAACGATGGATCTACGACCATCATTTGCCCTAGAGGACGCCGTATTCTCTGTAATGCCAATGCTGACATCCAGTCTCTGGCGTTGATGGTTTGGGTGTGAATAGATGTAGCCATTGCTTCGCCGGTGGGAACCGCAAAAAGAACCGACTTGCTTCCTGCGTTTTACTGATCGGAAAAAGCAGTGCAAAAAGGCAGAGCAAAGCTTTGAGAGGATTTTGGCACACTGCGGATGCCTATGTTTGGCTTTCGAACAACGAGAACTTCATCAAATTCTCCTCAGGTTTTCACACAATCGCGAGTGCAAAGATAGGACTCGCCGAGACAATATGGTGATTGGTCTACCGTAAAGTCAGCGGTACGCAAGCAGCAAAGATCCATCGAAATCTAAGGAGTGAAAATGTCACGTCAAGCATGGTACGAAGCAGAACAGTTTGTTCGTAATCGACGTCAATTTCTTATTGCAGGTGGCTCCCTCTCCGTGCTTCCCCTGGCAGCCAAAATTTCGTTCGGACTGACCGCTCGTAACATGGCGTGGTCCAAAGATCCATTTCAACTGGGAGTGGCATCGGGCGATCCGACCAGTGATAGCGTCATTCTGTGGACTAGGTTGGCGCCCGACCCTGTCACGGGCGGTGGAGTGCCAAACAATCCGATCGAAGTTACATGGGAGATCAGTGAAGACGAAAAGATGACATCTATCGTGCAACAAGGCAAGGTTGTCGCGACGCCCGAATTAGCCCATTCCGTGCATGTGGAGGTGAATCGTCTGGAACCCGACCGGTGGTACTGGTACCGATTTCAAAGCGGGGATGCTGTAAGCCCGATCGGTCGAACCCGAACGATGCCAGCTCGTGACGCCATACCGGATCGATTGCGACTCGCGTTTGCTTCCTGTCAGCACTACGAAGCGGGACTCTATACTGCGTACCAACACATGGTCGCTGAATCTCAAGACCTGATCCTACATCTAGGTGACTACATTTACGAAGGGCCTCAGGGCAAAAACAAGCTTCGATACCACAACAGCCAGGAGATCATCAGCATTGATGATTATCGTAATCGATATGGTCTGTACAAATCGGATCTGGATTTGAGAAAAGCGCACGCCCATTGCCCTTGGCTCGTCGTTTGGGACGATCATGAGGTCGACAACAACTATGCAAATCTCACTTCCGAAGAATTGTTTGTTGATCCTCGCGATTTCATGATTCGCCGAGCCGCCGCTTATCAAGCCTACTACGAGCATATGCCGCTTCGTTCGTCAGCTATTCCAGTCGGTCCCGACATGCGGTTGTATCGCAACATTGTTTTTGGACAACTTGCGAATATCTCCATGTTGGATACGCGACAGTATCGTTCCGACCAACCCAACGGCGATGGCCAGAAACCACTTCAAGGAGCCGTGCTCCATCCCAAAGCCACCATGTTGGGTAACCGGCAAGAAAGTTGGCTCGACGCACAACTGTCTAGCGGAGCGACCCGATGGCAGGTACTCGGTCAGCAGGTCATGGTAGCTCGCGTTGATCGAGAGCCTGGCGAGGAGAAGAAGGGCAGTATGGATCAGTGGTCCGGATACGACGCTCCTCGCAAACGACTCCTCCAAAAAATCAAAGACACCAAAGCCAATGCAGTGATTTTGACCGGAGATATTCACAGCAATTGGGCCAATGAATTGAAGATCGATTTCGACGATGTTGAGTCACCGAATGTCGCGACCGAATTTGTCGGCACGTCGATCTCTTCGGGGGGTAATGGTATCGATCGTCCGAAATACTTGGACGACTTGATCCGAGAGAACCCGTTCGTCAAGTTCCATAACGCCGAGCGTGGCTACGTACAATGTGAGGTCACGCCCGACGCTTGGCGTACACATTACCGCACTATCGAATACGTCGACCGCCCTGGTGCAACACTCCAAACACGGGCTTCGTTCATCGTGGAAGCCAACCAGCCTACCCTTCATCGGGCGTAATAGAAACCTCCGGGACAAGGTCGAATCGGCTGAGGCGAATCAACAAGACAATAGAAGCGGATCAAGCTCTCATTGCTTTGTTCCTACGAGTTCCAGATGCTGCATGACCGCCCCCAAGGTCATCAGTAGGTCCGGCTAGATTAGGTCGCAGGAGAATGGTAACGTCTCCCTCTTCGAATAAATCTCGGGATCGAACATCCGTATCCTTCGCATGATCTCTTCCTCTGAATCTGTGATGGCAACTAATTCTCCGTACTCCTTGCCTTTCGATACAGCTTGCAACAGTGGCCACACTGGGATCTTCTTCGTCCAATGCTCTTCTCCAAAAAGAATCATGGGGGTAAAGACCTCTTGAACTGCATAATGATTCTGGGCTGCGTCCTGGAAAATCTCTTGCGTTGTACCTGCGCTTCCTGGAGCAAAAATGACTCCGTGATTCGCTATCGCCAAAAGCCCATCCTCTCGAATACTGTTGGCGAAATACTTCGCAATATGTGATGCGAAAACGGCGGGGGGCTCATGGCCATAAAGCCAAGTAGGTATCCCTACACTTTTACAAAGCTCTTCTTGACCGCTTGGGATCGAAAACCTCTCCATCACTCGCCATGCGCGATGAAGCCAATCCGGATCGGCATACTCCTTCCCCGGCTTGCCGTCGCTTGGTCGCTGCTTGAGCATATTGATTGCCGTAGCTAACTCGTCCATGGTTCTGGTTGCGAAATAGGCGCCTAAATGAGTAGCCTCCATCGCGCCTGGCCCGCCCCCACTGACCATCAAGAACCCAGCCTTGGTCAAAAGCCACGATAGCCTAGCAACCTTGGTATAGAATGGATCTTGGCGCTCCATTCCATGCCCCCCCATGACTGCAACAACCTTGCGACCTTGGAGCACTACCTCCAAAGCTTCCGTGATGGAATGGTCGTGGAGTTGCCGGGCTAGACTTGTGCTTATCAGCGATGGCGATTTCCCTTGGCAACAATACTCTTTGTACACAGCATAATCATAAGTTGCTTCGTACCCCTTTGGATCATTGATATCGAAGCCACAAAATAGATCTTGCACTGAATAAAGTGCATTCAAATGGACTTTAAACTTGAAGCCCTTTAAGTCAGGTATAACCACTCCACCCGTCTGCACGATCTGCCCTGCGATCGAAGCTCGCATTTTGCAGCCCAAAAAAATGGAGTCAGGAAACGATTTGTTTCGGATTAACTCTTCATGCTTACTCAGATCAAGCGCTTGGATGGCTGCTGGTTCAAGCTCAGGAGCACCGTTCACCCAAGCCTCAAATTGAACAAGATTCTTGACTTCTTTCATACTTCATCCGAGTGAATCGACTTTTGCTTAGCAAGCCAGCACAAGCCTGAGGGCTAACCTACAACAGTCCTCCATTTTATCAGAATTAGGGATTACCGAATCAAGCGTCCACCGCACGTGATCTAGAAAGTTGAGTAATTGCGAGGCGTTTCGACATTGCCGAGAAATAGTTTTTTGTTACGTCTCGAGGGCCTCACGTCACCTAAGACGCGACAGGCTAGACGATGGCCGTTTCGTAGGTTCCCAATAAACGGTTTACTTTATTGGTGAATGGAATCCGTTTCTTTTCGGATCAAATCTATACTATACTTGAGTACACTACTGCGTTCTTAAATGCTCTAACGGCCCTCACGACTTCCTTCCCCTACGTTGCTCTCCGCGAGCGACCCATCGAACGCTTACCGTAATTCTACCCTAGCTATGCAAATCTATAGAATAATCATCGGCTTAAGCTTCGCAGTGTTGACCGGAATCGCAAACGCAGACGATTCGGTCAGCTATTCCCGCGACGTGCGACCAATCCTCTCCCAGTATTGTTTCAAATGCCACGGGCCAGACGAGTTAGCCAGGCATGGTGGATTGCGACTCGACCATCCTGAGTCAGCGTATGGCCCGGGCGACTCGGAGGCGATTGCGATCGTGCCAGGCTCGGTTGATAAAAGCGAATTGGCTCGCCGTATCGCATCACACGACGCGGACGAGGTCATGCCGCCACCCACCTCTAAAATGACTTTGACGGAGGCGCAAAAAGATATTCTTAAAAAATGGATCTCCCGCGGTGCAAAGTACGAGATGCATTGGGCCTTTATGTCGCCCCAGAAAATCGAACCGCCCATCGTACCCAACGCACTCTGGAATCAAAGTGCAATTGACCGTTTCGCCTTCAGCAAACTGACCGATCTAGGCCTGATACCACAACAGCCGGGCACGCCCTACGAACAAATACGCCGCGTTTACTTGGACCTCGTCGGGCTACCCCCAAGCGTGCAGGTCGCGGATCAATTTGCGGCCAACCCGACCGAGGCTGCTTACGAGAAAATCGTAGACGATCTGCTGCAATCTCCTGACTACGGCGAACGTTGGGCTCGCAAGTGGTTGGACCTGGCTCGCTATGCAGATACCAACGGTTACGAAAAAGACAAAGTGAGAACGATATGGCCCTACCGCGATTGGGTGATCAACGCACTTCAAAATGATATGCCATTCGATCAATTCACGATCGAACAACTGGCAGGTGACATGCTCCCTAACGCCACCCTGGACCAAAAAATCGCAACCGGTTTTCACAGAAACACGATGCTGAATGAAGAGGGGGGAATCGATCCTCTAGAGTTTCGTTTTCATGCTATGGTCGACCGCACCGCGACCACAGGAACGGTATGGCTGGGATTAACCATAGGGTGCGCTCAGTGTCACACACATAAATACGATCCCATTTCTCATCACGAGTACTATGGGATGTTCGCTCTGCTCAACAATGCCGATGAACCCGAGCTTCCCATCCCCGATAAAAACGCACACTTAGTAAAAGCTGATGTCCAGCGCAAGATCGAGGAACTTACCTCCAAACTCGCAGATCGATTCCCAGTGCCCATGGAAACCATTTGGTTGGTCCCTGAAGTAATGAATCCTCAGTCGGCTCAAGGGACAACGATCGCACTTGAGGCGGACAATATCCTCCGCGCTCAAGCCCCTGCTAAGACAACAGACTCGTTTACGGTAACGCTCAAGGTCCCTGCTGGCTCTTACGATCGTCTTCAACTGGAAGCGCTCTCAGACCCTGCATTACCCAGCAAAGGTCCAGGCCTAACCGACCACGGCAATTTCGTGTTGACAGAGCTAACCGCGTCAGTTGGTGATACTCCCATCAAGCTAACCGATGCGAACGCCGATTTTGCTCAGTCCGGTTTCCCGGCTGATCATGCAATCGATAGCGTACCCAATACGGGCTGGGCCATTCATGGACCTGGACAATGGAACGTCGATCGCAAACTAACTGTGAAATTCGAGAAACCTCTCGTACTAGATGCGGAACAACTGTTAGCCATTCGACTTGATCAAAACTACGGCAGTAATCACGTTCTCGGGAAGTTCAGAATATCGATTGGCAAACCGGTCGACAACGATGTTCCAATCGAATCTCGACGCCAAGAGCTTTTGACCAAGCGATTCGACGAGTGGATCCAAGAGCAATCGTCGACGGTCAACACCTGGGAAGTTGTGAATCCCATACGCACCAATTCGACGACTCCACACTTAACGGTCTTGGACGACAAATCCATTTTGGCGACCGGTGACTTCAAAAAGGCTGACACATACGTTATTGATTTTGATTCGATCCCGGCAGGTGTGACCGGTTTACAGTTGGAAGCGATTCCAGACGAACGTTTGCCAAAAGGCGGTCCCGGGGCGGTCTATTACGAAGGACCCATCGGCGATTTTTTCTTGAGCGAAGTTACAGTATCCCAAAAGGATCAAGTTCAAAAAATCAGCGAGGCTAGCCATTCGTATGCCAGTGGTGGAAATACCGCGGCCAAGTGCATTGATGGCGACAAGCAATCAGGCTGGTCAATTGATGGCGGACAGAGACGCCGACATGTCGCTGTCTTCAAATTCGAGAAACCATTGGACACTGCCGGTCCGATTACGATCTCAATGCTGTGTGAACGCTGGTACGCGCCAGGCATAGGCAGGTTTCGATGGTCCTACACGACGCAGCCGATTGGCTCTGCCAATGATCTTCCTATGGAAGTTGCGAAGTTGTTGAAGCGTCCTGCGGATCAATGGGCCACCGACGATCGCAACGTGGTGATGAGAGCCTTTCTAGATCGTACTCCAGAACTCGCGGAAGCTCGCAAAGAGATTGATGCTTTACGTAATTCGTTGATCCCTTCCTTGAGCACGTTGGTGATGCAAGAGCGTCCTCGCAATAACCCACGCGTTACCTACCGACACCATCGTGGCGAGTTTCTTCAACCTGAAGATGAAGTTCAACCTCACACTCCGCTGGTCTTAAGCGACAAAACCAAACAGCCAACCAATCGACTTGAGTTTGCTCAGTGGCTTGTATCGCCATCGAATCCTCTCACCGCGCGTGTTACGGTTAATCGCGCCTGGGAAGCGTTCTTTGGACGAGGATTGGTGCGTACATCCCAGGACTTCGGTTATCAAGGAGACTCACCGACTCACCCTGAAATGTTGGACTATCTCGCGTTGGAATTCATGGACAAAGGCTGGTCGTTAAAGAAATTGCATAAGTACATCGTGATGAGTCAAGCCTATCGCCAATCCAGCGAGGTCAGTCCAGAATCGCTGGCAAAAGACCCAGACAACCGATGGCTATCGCGGGGACCACGTGTGCGGCTTGAGGCCGAAGTCGTTCGTGATCAAGCGCTCGCGATATCGGGACTTCTTTCCAAGAAGCGGGGTGGACCGAGTGTGTTCCCACCACAACCGGCTAGCGTAACAACTGAAGGAACGTACGGATCGCTCGCTTGGAATGTGAGTTCGGGAGAAGATCGATATCGCCGAAGTCTCTACACATTCACAAAGCGAACATCTCCCTTTGCCCTCACAGCTACCTTTGATGCTCCGAGTGGCGAAGCCTGTGTAGCTCGTCGCGATATCACGAACACTCCCATGCAGGCCCTATCGTTGCTAAACGATATCACGTTTATGCAGACAGCGCGTGAGCTTGGGAAATCAACCGTGAAATCCAAAGGTGAAGCCCGAGAAAAACTCGCCGATTTGTTTCGCAAAGTTTTAGTTCGGCCAGCAACCACGGATGAGTTAGACGCATTGCTAGACTACTATTCGAATCAGTTCGCTCGACTCAAAGAAAAGCAAATGCCAGCCCTCAAGATCGCAACCGATTCCACAACGGAGAACTTGTCCGAGGACGATGCGATCGAGCGTGCAGCCTGGACCTTGGTCGCCCGTGCCATCATGAATCTTGATGAAGCGGTTACCAAGTAAACCGATCTCACAAAAACATTTCCGTCCAAGATCAATTGCACCAAAGCCTAAGCAGGATAACTTCATGAAAATAGATCCATCAGCAGTTCACGTGGCGAGACGTCACTTCTTGAATGAATGCGGCATTGGACTCGGGAAAGCTGCATTGGGAAGCTTGCTTGTTGGTGGAATGGCCCGTTCGAATGCAGCGGACGCCGGTCCGTCCAATCCGCTGGCATCCAAGCAACCGCATTACCCTGGAAAAGCGAAAGCCGTGATCCATTTGTTCATGGCTGGCGCGCCAAGCCATCTCGATCTGTTCGACTACAAACCCGATTTGGCTAAGCTAGAGGGTAAGCCATTGCCAGAGTCGGTGATCATGGGACAACGCTACGCTTTCATTCGGCCCGATGCAGCGGTGATGGGCCCCCGTTTCGAATTTGCGAAGCACGGGCAATCGGGACTTGAGATTGCGAATGTGTTCGAGCATTTACCCAAAATTGCAGACGACATTTGCGTCGTTAGGTCGGTTAAGACAGACCAGTTCAACCATGCACCGGCTCAAATCTTTTTGAATACAGGCTTTTCGCAACCAGGTCGACCTAGCCTGGGGAGCTGGGTACTCTATGGCTTAGGAGCCGAGACGGAAGACTTGCCTGCCTTCGTCGTGATGTCGACTGGAGCGGGCATCAGCGGCGGAGCCGCAAACTGGTCGAGTGGTTTCTTGCCAACGATATATACCGGGGTTCGGCTGCGAAACCAGGGGGATCCTATTCTCAATGTTGCGAACCCGGATGGCATCGACAGCGAGGCTCAATTGGCGACGCTCGACGTGGTGAACAAACTCAACCAACAACGTCTTGCGATGATTGGCGATCCCGAGATATCGACACGCATTGCAAATTATGAGATGGCTTTTCGATTACAATCTTCTGCACCGAACCTGATGAATTTAAAGGAAGAGAGTGCCGAGACGATTGCCATGTACGGCTGTGATCCTGACAAGCCGTCGTTTGCTCGCGCTTGTTTGTTGGCCCGTCGAATGGTCCAGCGCGGAGTTCGTTTCATCAACATCTACCATGAGGGCTGGGATGCGCACTCGGATGTTGTAGGCAATCACCAGGGGAATCTCAAAGCGACCGAGCAAGCGACCGTTGCCTTAGTGCAGGATTTGAAGCGACTTGGAATGCTCGATTCGACGTTGGTCATATGGGGCGGTGAGTTTGGTCGAACTCCTATGATCGAATCGAATGCATCTTTGGGGCGAGCCAATGGACGTGATCACCATCCACAGGCTTACACGATGTGGATGGCGGGTGGCGGCACCAAAGCCGGCTTTCAATACGGCAAGACCGACGATCTCGGGTTCCACGTCGTCGAGAATCCCGTTCATACGCATGACTTGCAAGCGACCATCCTACATTGCTTAGGCATCGATCACGAGAGACTAACATATCGACATGCCGGACGCGATTTTCGATTGACGGATGTTCATGGAAACATTGTCAAAGATCTTTTGAGCTAAAGCAAAGGGTTTGCGACCTCCCATGCAAACCTCTTTTTGTCATTACTTCCATTCCCATAAAAATCGGCGATAGCGTTTTTGCCTGAAAACGGCATAGCGGATTCCACCAGTCAATCTGCGAGTCGATTTCTGTGCTAAGGCATCCTGATATCAAATAGTGGCATATCGGACGCGACGATCCGAGTGGTTCTCGCACCTACTGCGCTTTGACGTGAATGCGACGCGATTTCGCTTCATCCGTTTTCGGTAGCGTAATATTCAATAAACCATCGCGATAATCTGCTTCGATCTTGTCCTCCTTGACCGCGCAGGGAAGTGTGAAAGATCTAGAAAAGCATCCAATGCGACGTTCCGTGCGATGGAAATATTCGTTCTTCGTAACCTTTTCCTCTTTGCGCTCGCCGGCAATCGTTAGCTGATTCCCGGAGACCTGCAAATCAATATCCTTTGCATCAAGGCCTGGCAAGTCCATCCGCACTTTCAATGTGGATTCCGTCTCGGTAATGTCCAAAGATGGATTGATGAGGCCCATCTGTGTATGCCATACACTCTGATTGTCTTCCAATAGATTGCCAAGGACCCCTTCGAGTTCATTTCTTGGTGCTGCCAATGGTCCACGACGGCGAGTCACATTGTTGCCACTTTGCGAAGGTGCTGCCATAGTTTCGATTTGAACTGACTCCAAAGCGATTCCGAGGATAGTGGTAGCCCAAGCCGCATGTGAACCTTATTGCTGATTTGTTCCGTGAGCTTCGGATGTTCGAGTTTGGTTTCGTGACGAAGCTCCAGATATCGAACGTCCAACGTATCGGCCAACACGACAGCCTCGTCGACGAGTAACTGACTATATGTTGGAACCTATCTAAAGGTACATCGCGAATCGATCCGCTTCCGAATTCCTTCTCCTTGTGTCTTGGGCGCACGATAGAAACTCCCCACCTTCGCCGACGATTGGAATCGATTGAGATGTCGCGAAAAAGCATGTTCCGCCCGGAAATCGGTCTAAGAAATGATGGCTTAACCTTTGCTGTATATACATGCCAATCTAAGGAGCGAATCGGCGAAGGCCGTTTCCGTATCGCCTTTTTCTTGCCGATCTTCATAGGAACAGTCGAAACTACATGAGTAACGTCGAACGCAAAATTGCCCACTTCTCTATGAAAATAGGCATCGACCCCGATATCCCGACCTATTCGGGAGGACTGATGCTGAGGCAGATAGCCACTTGACTTGATGGCCTCCACCAACCCGAAGAAGCTAGAAGAGGCAATCAGTGGGCTACAGACTGGCGTAAAATTACCGCTAGCCGGATGTGTGACTTCGACGGTAGGCGCCGGGCGTGACGCCAGTCGTTCTGCGAAAAACTTCCAGCATGTACTGAGACGTCGAAAAGCCGGTGCGGGCGGCGATCTGATCGAGGCTCAATTCGGTATCTCGCAGCAGGATGCAGACGTGTTCGATGCGCACGCGAACGATCTCTTCATTAGGCGACCGTCCCAACAGGCGGCGGCAACTACGCTCCAGAGTGCTCCGCGAAATCGGTACAACCTTAAGAATTTCATTGACGGTCAGTCCTTCGCATGCACGCTGGCGAATCAATCGAATGGCCCGTGCCAAATACTCGTCATCAATCGCTACAATGTCCGAGGATCGGCGTGTCTCGATGAAGAGTGGAGCAAAGAGTGTCGGCTGCACAGGCGGCTTCAGACGACGCATCATGCGATCCAGAATTCGAGCGGCTTCGTAACCGATCTTTTCTCCCGCCAACTGTACGCTACTCAGCGGCGGCGTGCTCATCGTAGAAATCGTTTCGTCGTTCTCGACCCCGACGATAGCGACATCTTCTGGAACGCGGATTGATGATCGAGAGCACGCGTCCAGCAACCAACAACCAAGCTGATCCGTGCAGGCCATAATCGCAGTCGGTCGTGGTAGGCCGCTGAGCCAGTTCATCAGTCTTTTCTGCTGCGCCTCCCACTGTTCTGGCTTCTCCGACTTGCCGGGCTGACGAAGCACCGAACACTCAAATCCGCGTGCGCGCAGATAGGAAACAAAACTCTGCCGGCGTTCGATGAAGAAGAGTTCAGTATCGAGCGCAAACACGCCGAAGTGACGGAAACCTCGCTCCAGAAAATGCTCGGCAACCATTGATGCGACGATCGTGTTATCCACCCCAACAAATGGGAACGTGGAACCGCGGCGCGTCGATCGCAATTCTACAGCAGGCACACCCGCGCGTTTCACAGACGCAGCGATCGCAGCGCTGCCTGATCGCGTAAGAATCCCATCGCCGTCCCAGTTGCTTAGCCAAACCGGTGGCATGGTTTCCAGGTCTCTAATCTCCACAAACAACGACCAGGGGCCATGCTCTTGCGCATAGCGTTTCACACCGCGCAGCAGGTCACGACCGTACGTGCGTGAGGTTTCAATGAGGAGAGCAACGCGACGCATTGACGAATCCTAAGTAAATCAAAAGCGGACAATATAGTGTAACTAAATTACGCAAATACGGAATTTTAATAAATCTATTTGGTGGTAAAGTATCTAACGATCAATCTGGTATTAAATTAGGAGCTCAACATGTTGAATTCATCGCTTTCTCGAAGGGGCTTCATTGCTTCGACGCTGGCAGGCGGCTCGCTGCTGGGGAGCTCGCTTTCAGGTGTTTTCTCATCGCCACAAACGGCTCTCGGGCAGGAGAAGCCTCGTCACAAAGTCGAACGCATCGGTATTGGTGCGATCGGATTGCGTTATCAGGGGAGTGTGATTGCGAACAAGGCGCAGTTGTACGGTGATATCGTTGCCGTCTGCGATGTGGATCGGAATGTCCGCGATCAGGCCAAGGCGGCCTTTGGAAGCACCCCATACAGCAGCGAAGACTACCGTGAGTTGATCGCTCGCAAAGATGTCGATGTCGTCACGATTGGCAGTCCCGATCATTGGCACACAAAAATGGTGATCGACGCATGCCGTGCTGGCAAAGATGTCTACTGCGAAAAACCACTGACGTTGACCGTTGATGAGGGCAGGCTGCTGACAAGAGTGGTTAAAGAAACCGGACGTGTGGTTCAAGTCGGCTCATGGCAGCGCAGCGATGATCGATTTCGGCAGGCTGTTGAGATGGTCCGAGGTGGTCGAATCGGCCGATTACAACAGGTCGAGGTAGTGCTTGGTAAAAATGTAACTAGTGGTTCGTTTGTGCCGCGAACTCCTCCTGCCCATTTGAATTGGAATCTATGGCAGGGCCAGACGCCCGATGTTCCGTATATCGAGGAACGGTCACACTACACATTTCGCTGGTGGTATGAATACTCCGGCGGCCAAATGACCGATTGGGGAGCTCACCATATTGATATCGCACAGTGGGCGATCGATTCCGCGCCGGTCGAAATCATGGGAACAGCAAAAATGCCAACTGTCGCTAATGGCTACAATGTCGCGATCGATTTCCACGTCAACTACAAATATGCCAATGGCGTGATGATGACGGTCAGTGACACAGGAGATAACGGCATTCTGTTTACTGGCGATGCCGGTCGAATGTTCGTGAATCGAGGCAAGATCACCGGCGCGCCCATCGAGGCTTTGAAAACAAATCCTCTGAACCGTGAAGACTGGAAGGTCTACGACTACGATAACCTCGAACGTCCTCCGCGGGCAGGAAAACTGGATGCGATCATCAATCACATGGGTAACTTCTTTGACTGTGTCGAGACGCGCCGCACGCCTGTCTCTGATGCCGAAAGTCAACATCGCAGCGTCAGCACGTGTCACCTTGGAAACATCTCGATGCGTTTAGGTCGTCCGCTGAAGTGGGATCCAATCCACGAAGAGTTCGTCGACGACAAAGAAGCAAACACTTGGCTAAAACGCGAACAACGAAAGGGGTTTGAAACTGTATAGATGATCCCTCACTCACCTCCGATGATTCTATCACCTTAAAAGATCACTTATGGACCGCCGACATTTTATCAATAGTACAGCAACAGGATCGATCGCATTAGTGGCTGCGAATCGCAATCCCTTGCTGCCAGATGGTACCCCAGAAATGAAAGAAGTAATTAGAGTGCCGAAATCAAAAGTTCTTATTGTAGTTGGTGATGCGACTGAGACTGTCGATACACTTTACCCCTACTATCGATTGATCGAAGCGGGATTCCAACCGGTTGTTACGGCTCCCGAGAAGCGACTTTATCAAATGGTTCTTCACGAAGTGAAGCCAGGTTGGACGATTACCAAAGAATGGGAAGGCTATTCGATCAACGCCGATATTGCCTTTAAAGACATCCAGCCTGAAGAGTACGTCGGCATCTTCTTCAGTGGTGGACGGGCTCCCGAATACATTCGCGAGGACGAAGATTTGCTGCGGATCACTCGCTGGTTCTGGGACAATAAGCGCCCCATGGCCAGCGTGTGCCACGGCGTTGAAATCCCAGCGCGAGCCGGAATCGTGAAAGGTCTACGCATGGCGACAGTAGCAAAGTGCAAGTTCGATCTCGAAGTGTGCGGCGGTATTTACGTCAACGAGCCGTGTGTGATTGATCGGCACATGGTCAGTGGTCGCACCTATCACGACAATGGCCATTTCGTTGGACCGTGGATCGAGATGCTCAATGCGGCGTGTGCGAACAATAAAACGACGAATCAATAACCGAAACTCATTACCCAATATGAAACGCAGATCATTTATCCAGTCACTCGCGGCAGCAAGTGTATCTCCCGCGTTAGCCTCGCCTGCTAACACGCTCGCCTCCTCTGAGCCCTTCAAGCTCCGCTACGTCCTTTCCTCTGCGTTGTACGGCGAGATGGCACTCGAAGAGATTTTGCCTGAGGTCACAAAGAGTGGCTGCGACGCGATCGATATTTGGTGTAAGGTGCATGGCAATCAGCGCGAGCAGATTGCTGAAATGGGCGATGACGCGTTCGCGGCGCTGATGAAGAAATTCGGTGTAAAGCTCGGTGTGAGCACTCGCTATCCACTCGGACCCCTGAAACTACAGGAGGAAATGGCATGGGTTAAGAAACACGCAGGTAGAATGGTGCTTTGCGGCAGCACCGGGCCGAAGGATCCCGAAGGGGCAGCAGCAAAAGAAGCAGTGAAAAGATTCCTAGAGGATATGAAACCGCACATAGCAAAGGCGGAGGAGCTAGGGGTGACCATCGCGATCGAGAATCACGTTGGGCAAGCGATCTATCACCCTGACTCACTACGCTATTTCGCGGATTTGAACCGGTCATCCAATCTTGGTATCGCCTTCGCGCCACATCACCTTTTCCGATGGCCCGACGAAATTCCAAAGCTCATTCGCGATCTGGGTGCGAAGCAGATTCCGTTTATCTACTTCCAGGAACACTCTGAGGGCATGATGAAGAAGACGAGCAAGGAAATCGAAATGCAACAACTTCCCGGCCGCGGCAGTCTCGACTATCGGCTCATCGTAAAGGCACTTAGTGACATTGGCTTTACAGGCTACGTAGAAATCTTCATGCACCCTACCCCACGGGGTGTTCCTATCCTACCAACGGCTGCAGAAATCACAGCGGCGATCAATCAATCTCGCCAATACGTTGAAAAGTGTCTCCGCGAAGTTACGTAGAAAATCAACTCCAGGCTGGTTAGTGCCAACACTAGCCACGTTTCAGCCAACCTAAACTCTACTGTCGCTTTCGCTACTAACTGGGCGTGTAATCGATCCACCAAATTACCACGGAAAGCTGATAGTATGCCCCGAATCAGCCGACTGCTTGCCCTGGCTCACCACTGCTATCGATTGGTTCAAACGGGAGCCATCATCAACCAATCCGAACTCGCCCACTTCGGACAGATCTCATCGATACGCATGACGTAAATCATGTAGCTCGACAACCTCGCTCCCGACATCCAAGAAGAGATCCTATTCTTGCCCAGGACCACCAAAGGCCGCGATTCGCTCAAAGAAGCCGACCTCCGCCCCATCGCCAAAACGCTCGACTGGACCAAGCAGAGGCAAATGTGGAAAAGGCTGCGTCAAGGCACAAATGGCTTGCAGAGAAAAACGATCTCATCGTAGTTTTCGGCAACAGTTGGCATTCAATTGCATGCCGCGGTGCTGGCAAGTGTAGCCTCCGCCGCTACCTCTAGTCTTTGAACGTGACTGTCATGCCGACAGATGCTACAGTGGGACGTAGGAGCGAAACTCATGACCCAATCCATTCAAATATCTGTTGACCGAACCGTTAGCGACATCACTCCCAATCAACGTCACGCGATTGAGGAGCTGGTCGGAGGAGATCTGGCTCCTGACCAACGGATCTTTGTACTCGCTTATCGCCCGGGAATAGAACCGAACGAAGCTGTTAAATCTGTAGCTCGAAGTCGGATTGAAGAGCTACTCACCAAAGCTAATGAAAATGCCGAGCAGCAAGACTTGGCTCCTGCCGAGATTGAAGCAGCTATCGCCGAAGCTATTCAGAGCACTGACGAGTAATGGCAAAGATCGTACTCGACACGAATATCATCGTTCGTGCTGTCGCTTCACCTTCTGGGCTAGCATCTGAACTGTTGCGCCGCACGATCTCAGATGGAAATTTGCTCTGTACGTCTAACTTCATGTTGGCGGAATTAGATCGGGTGCTCCGATAGCCACGGGTCAGTAAAATTCATGGCCTTTCCGACACCGAAATCGAAGACTTCGTTCGATCTATTCAGCAGGTCGCTTTAGTCGTCGAAGTTGACGCTGCGAAATTGGTGCCGGTTACGCGAGATAGAAACGACGATCCGGTGATTGATACAGCGGTCCGCGCCAAAGCAAATTACCTATGCAGCATCGACAAAGACATCGGTGCAAAGGAGGTCGTCGACCATTGCAGCGCAGTCGGGGTGGAGGTTGTCTCAGTTACAACGCTCATCGCAATCCGGCGGTCGGCTAGTTTGAGGTCCGGTTCGGTGGGTCGGAAGCAAACGGCGTTGTAACAAGCAACCAATCATCGATTAGACGACTGGCTGCGACCAACCGCGACCAGGAACATCAATCTTCCAAGCGACGTTCTTCGTGTTGCCTCGCAATGCGGCATAGATGTAATCTACTTTGCTGTGTGAATGCATCTGTTTGCATTCGCATGCGATTGCAATCATTTTCTGCGTGGATCGATGCCGTAAACTCCCTCCTTTTCCTCGTTTGGCAGTCGGGGCTTGGAGGATGCGGGATCGTCTTCAGCAAACCATTGATTGCTCTCGAACTGAAAACTCTTCGGATCCGTCCCGCTGCCAATGTTGATCTCGATTTGTACCTGAGCGCGGCGGAAAACAATTCGGTTATCCCTTACCAACACATTACGACAAGGATTAAACCCCTCCGCAGTGGTCTCCTGAAGGACTCGGAAAATCCACTTTTCCGGATACAAAATCGTGTTCCCAATGAACTCCGCGCCATCGACGCCTACAAAGGCTGCAGCGCAGGAACTACCCTCGATCGTATTGTCACGCACCACGATGCGTCTGGCTTCGTATTTTGCTCCGGCAGGACGGAAGAGGCGCAAATCGGTCGAGCCTCCGACGTTAATCGGACGCTCGCCACCGTGGATGAAATGACATTTCTCGATCGTGATATCGGAGCAACCGCCTTTAGTCTGAACGCCAGCCGTTGCCGTAAAGTTTGGCTTTCCAACGAAGCTACAGCCTGAGATGAGCGAATCATGACAACCCACCATATCAATCCCTTGGCCGCCCCATCCAGAGATCGTGCAATTGCGGATGGTCAGATTATCAAGGCCGGAGCATTTGATCCCATCGTGATTCCCCTTCGGACCGATGTCGCTGATTATCAGATGTTCCAGCGTTACTCCTTTGACCGGTTGATCGAACCGTCCGCCATCATCCAAGTTGAGACCGTTGCCACTTTGGCCACTGATTTGTAAATGGCGAAGTATTAAATCGTTGCAACGAGAGAAATGCCAGGCGTTGGATCCTCCCTTGAAGTGCGGTGGGTTTTTTGGATCAAGTGCCTCAATCGTTAGCTTGTCCACCCCTGCTACATGGTATCCCCCCGGGTAATCGCCAGATGCAATTTTCAAAGTAACGCCCGATTTCAAACCGCGTAGGCTTTCGCGGAGGGAACCCGCATCGCGCACGACAATGTCATCTGCGTATGCAATGTTTGCCAACAATGATAGCGCAAGCAATGAAACACTGCGTAAGAGTGTTTTACGAAGCATTTGCTCGGTCAATACTCGCTCGGTCAATCGGATATAGAACATCTTCGCTTCTCCAGGTTCATCCCCGTCGCAATTCCAGTCCCGTCAACGTCCCTGTGCTTGTGCCAAACTTGTCAACTTCGATTCCAAGTCGTTGGAGCATATTGACGTAAAGATTGCACAATGGCGGCGGGTTGTTGGTGTCGAACGCTAAGTGCTGTCCATGCTGGAAGCCGCCACCAGCGACCAGGACCGGTAGGTTCTTGGTGGAGTGGCTGCTGCCGTCGCCAAGATTGCTTCCGAGAAAGACTGTAGTGCGATCGAGCAGGCTGTTGCCGTCTTCCTGTGATTGTTTGAGCTTGGCGAGCAGGTCGCGGACGGTCTTCATGGTTTCCAGTTCGACGATCTTGAGCTGTTCGAGTTTACTCGGGTCTTTGCCATGGTGTGAAAGATCGTGATGGCCGAGCGACACGCCTTCGATCGGTGGAGCGAAGCTGGATCCGGCAAGCATTATCGTGATCAGTCGCGTCGAGTCGGTTTGAATCGCCAGATGACTGAGATCGAAAAGCAGACGCGTCCGGCCGATGAGGTCAGCAGCGTTGGGGATGTCTTTGGGAGGCTCGACATTTACTTTGGGCTTTGGCTTCTTCGACCAACTTTCGTCGATGACCATCCGCTGCTCAAGTGCGCGAACGCTTGAAAGATATTCATCGAGTTTATCGCGGTCCTCGCTACCGAGGTCCGAACGTAGCGAGTTGGCCTGATCACTGACATCATCTAGAATACTGCGTCCATCTTCGAGCCGTCGAATCTGCTCCTGAACGTCTTCGGTCTTGCCTTCGAGGAACAAGCGGGCGAAGACTCTGGAGGGTGAATTGTCGGCGGCGATCAATGCTCCGCTGCGAGTCCACGACAGGCCGCCTGAACCTTCACCGGACAATGCGAGACTGGGGAAACGCGTCTGGGTGCCGATGTGATCTGCGGCAAATTGGTCGAGCGAAATCGTATTGCGGAAGCCGGGTCGCCCTGCACCTGGGGCACCTGTGAGAAAGCTGGCAGAGGCTTGATGCGCAAAGCTTGACCCCATACCTGCGTGCGATAACCCTGAGATCACAGTGAACTCGTCGCGATAATCCTTAAGGATGTCCAGGTAAGAAGAGAGTTCATAATCCTTACCAGATTGTGTCGGAAAAAAATTGTCGGGATGTAATCCGAGCGGTGCGCAGATGCAAATCATCCGACGCGGTGGTTGACTATCACGGGAAACACGAGAAGCCCCCGTCGTGTCATCAGCGAAGGCATTGAGCCACGGCAATGCAAGCGAGACGCCCGTGGCACGAATGAAGGTACGGCGGCGTATGTTCATGGTTGAGCTCAGTTTCTCTAACGACTACTTGCTTTGAAATAGGGGGCTTTGCACGATCTCATGGATCAACGCTTTGAATCCATAATTCTTGTCGCGGAGGCGATCGACGATTGCTTCAATCTGCGGCTTGTCGGCGTAACTTGGCTCAGCGCCAGTGCCATACGCGAGTAGTTTTTCAGTGAGGTTGCGAGCGAGTTGATCTTTATCTTCGAGAATAAGCTTCTTGTATTCGTCGATGTTACGAAAGCTACGTCCATCGGGCAATGTATCGGCGGGGTCCACGGCTGGGCCATTCCAAAAGCGCACTTTGCGGCCGTTGACTTCTTTCGGTTCGCCGGTGGCGCGGTAGTACTCGCGCCATCCACCGATAACGTCAAAGCTCTCAAGTGCGAAGCCGGGTGGATCGATCGTTCGATGGCAGCTTGCACAACTTTCTACATTGCGATGTTTGGCGAGTTGCTCCCGGATCGTTGTGGCACCACGAATGTCGGGTTCAATGGCTTCCACATCCAAAGGCGGCTTAGGTGGCGGAGTGCCGAGGATGCGTTCCAGCACCCAGGAACCGCGAATGATGGGCGAGGTTGTGGTGCCATTGGCCGTGACCTTTAACACGCTTCCCATAGTCAGTAGTCCGCCGCGATGACTGTCGAGCGGCAACGTCACCTTGCGCATCTCCATCCCATCGATGCCGGGAATACCATAGTGTTTCGCAAGGCGCGCATTGAGAAAAGAAAAATCAGAACTGACGAAATGGGTCAGTGGTAGATCGTTCTTGAGTACTTCGTCGAAGAACATCGAAGTCTCCTTGAGCATCGAGGTCTTGAGGATGTCGTCATACTCGGGGTAGAGTGTGCCATCTGGCAATGTTGCATCGATGGCGCGGAGACTGAGCCATTGACCGGTAAAGTTGGTGTTGAAAGCCTTGGCTTTCGGGTCACCTAGCAACCGCTCGACCTGCTCGCGAAGCACGTCAGGTTCATGGAGTCGATTCGCCACAGCGAGTTGGAATAGTTCTTCATCGGGCATCGAACTCCATAGGAAATACGAAACGCGACTAGCAAGTGCGAAGTCGTCGAGCTTGGGTCCTTGCTCGCGAAGGAAAAGGAAGTCAGGAGAAACCAGTATGCCTTTGAGACCCACCCGCATCGCTTGCTCAAAACTATAGTTTTGGTCCAGCTTCGACTTCACACGAGCGAGGAAGGGCTGTATGTCCAAGTCGTTGATGTTGCGGCGAAAAGCGCGACGCGCGAAGTCACGAAGGATCCGCTCGGCGTCAACCATCGGTTGCAACGATACGACTTCGAAGCGTTCTGGCGAGATGCGAGCCTGTTTTAGATCGCCAAAAATCGCTTTGTGACTCGGCGGCGGCCAGGACTCAAGAATGGGGCCTTCGACATCGACCCACTGGATCACAAGCCCGGGGCCGGTGTACTTGTCAGCACCGATTTTTTCAACTGTAGGAGGAAGCGCTGGCAAACCTTCGGCAAGGATGCGGATTCTGTTCTCCGGTTCGAGTTGCTCGGTGAACTCGACGACGGTCGGTTTATCGGCGGGAACGGCGAAGTAGTCGATGAGGCGCTCCTCGGTTACTTCTTTGAGTGTGCCGGCAGTAACGCGAAAAGCGATCGGTTTGCCCTCGCTTTGGAAACCGTAGCCAGATATTCGAAAGCGATACTTGCCGCGAACGTGACTGCGAAAGTTCCAAATGGTCACGCGAATGTTCGCCGACTCCCATGTTGCGAAGATGGCAACACCGTCATCGGTGTGACGATAAACACTTCCAGTCGCTTTGACGGTTTTCTCTTCTCGGATGTCAAAGCGTTTCTTCTGAATCCACGGCTCCGGCTCGTTCGCGATGGCCTCGTCGAGAACGCGATCCGCAGCCTCGAGATAATTGCGAATCAGAAACGAAGAGGTGTGCAACAGTTCAGCGTTGTTGTCGAAACCGTTCGTCGAAGTGTCCGGCGGCAGCAGGTCTGACAAATCCACATCGACACTCAGCAAATCGCGCACGGTGTTCGCGTATTCAGCCCGATTCAAACGCCGCATGACCACGCGGCCCTCCGCTTCCCTGCGAAAGATCTCTGCTTCTACAGCTTTTGCGCTGATCCAGTTCATGACGTTTTGAACGTCAATCACTGGCGGACGCGGCTCGTCCTTGGGCGGCATCTTGCCTTCCCTGAGTTGATCCAAAACCGTTAACCACTTCTCTCGGTTCTGCCTGTCATTGAAATCATCTGTCAGACTTGCAACAGTAAAGTCACCCTCTGCTTTCGCGCCCGAATGACACTTCATGCAGTGATTAGTGAACAACTGGTTTGCGGGAATATCGGTCTCAGCAGCCGTGATGTTCGAAGTGACGCACACTAGGATTGCGCAGACAAGGGACTTCCACATCGATCGCCGGGCGACCCGTGTCCAGAGCGCCGAGGAAGAGGCCCAAGCTGGCATAGTGAGCAATTCCATGATGACATCGGAGAGGAAGGTAATTCGCGTAGTATATCATGAGCCGGTTAAGTACTCCACCAAATCCGTTCCCGGAAACGCTGAGGCAAGTTGCAAGTAAGCGGCTAATCCAACGGCAGAGTTCCAACCATGGGGAATGAAACGAACGCCATGGTCCTGAGCCATCCAGGCAATTCGCCGCTCCTCGCTAATGCCGCCGACCTTGGTAACATCGGGTTGAACGATATCGAAGACGCGGGCCTGTAGCCATGGCTGAAACGATTGCCTTCGCGTGAGCACTTCTCCACCTGCAATCGCAATCGGTGAATGCTCTCGCAACAGCACAAAATCCACGAGTGCATCCGGTTGTAAGGGTTCCTCGAACCAGTACACGTCATAGCTCGCTAACAATCCGAGCGGCCATTTCGTCCAAGCTCACCAACGGCACTTTCATGCGGTGGCCCAGCGCTGTTTGGTAGGACTGTCATGGGGATCATCACATTCGCCCAGCCGCCCAGGTCGTGAGAATACGGAAACTGCAAGTAACCCTGCTGTTTGCCTGGCGCATCAAGATTGATGGATGAAAAAAAGCATGCTCTGAAAACTCCCGATGTTCCACAGAGCAACGCATCAATCGAAATTGGAGAGAGTGTAAAGCCAACGCCCGCGGCTTGATTGTGTTTTGTATACAATGTACATTTGGAGTCAAGCTAGTCAAGAACGGTCAAATCCTGGCCATTTGGCAGTGAGCTTATCTTTCGGAAGAAGCGAGTTTTTCGATGTCACAACTTCAGCCCTCTAGCTCTGCGCCGCTCGTGTACAGCCTCAGAGAGCAAATTGCAGATCGCATTCGAAACGACATTATTTGTGGCCGAATTGGAGCGGGCGAGAAACTAAACGAAGTCTATTTGGGCGAAAAATTTGGAGTCAGCCGAACGCCCGTACGAGCCGCTCTGCAGCAATTGCTCCATGAAGGGATCCTTGAGGGACGACCCAATGTTGGACTCAAAGTTGCACGACAACCGTCCGACGCGATGTGCCAGTTGGTCACTGAGATTCGTCGGACGATCGAATCTTTTGCAGTCGAGTCTTTCTTTGGAAGTCTCACGGACGCGGACTTTATTTCTTGGAACGCGATCCTGGAACGCATGCGTGTTGCTTGTCCGGCGAGAGACTTTGCGTTGATCGCTGAGTGTGACATCGAGTTTCACCGCTCAATCGTTCGCCGAGCCCATGAAAAAGATCTAGAATCGATTTGGAGTTCCATCGTGGGGCGCGTGCGATCGCATTTTCACGACACTCAAAAAGACCAATACCCGGACGCGATGGAGATCTATGCGGAACACGTTGGCATCATCGATTCCTTTCAGGGTGGCGATGTCAAGAAAGCAGTGGAGTTGTTGAAAGAAAAGATATGGTAAGCGTGAAAGCCCCATTGGAAAGTCCATAGTTAAGAGGCATGCAATGAGCAGTAAGTACGAAAAAGCAACGAGGCAATGTGTCATTGCTTGGGTAACCGCATGCATCCTTTTCATTGCTCCCAATTGCCGTGCAGAAAGCGATGACGATTTTTTCGAAACACGGGTACGACCTGTGTTGGTCAAGCATTGCCAGGACTGTCATGGAGCGAAGAAGCAAGAAGGTGGCCTGAGACTCGATTCCCGCGACGCATGGATGCGCGGTGGCGATCGTGGTGACGCCATTATCGCGGGCGAGGCTGACAAGAGCTTGCTGATTAAGGCGGTACGACATGATGATCCCGATTTGCAAATGCCACCTGATACCAAAAAGCTTACTGCCGCTGAGATCGCAGATCTCGAAGCGTGGGTCCAACGTGGTGCCTACGATCCTCGGCGCGAAGCAGCAACTCAACCTTCGGAGAAAATGAGTCTTGAACAGGCTCGAACGTTTTGGTCTTTCCAGCCTCTTCAAGCTGTTACCCCGCCGCAGGACATCACAGATCATTGGTCTCGAACTCCGCTCGACGCATTTGTTCACGCTGAGTTGAAGAAGAACGAATTGTCGCCTGTCGCTGACGCCGATCGCCGCACCTTGATTCGCCGAGCGACGTTCGATCTGACTGGACTGCCGCCAACACCCGACGAGATCGATGCCTTTCTGCGCGATGAGTCCGCGAACGCATTTGAGGCAGTGGTCGATCGACTTCTCAGGTCGCCTGCCTACGGAGAACGTTGGGGACGCCATTGGCTCGACGTAGCTCGCTATGCCGATACGGCGGGCGATGGAGCCGACTACCCGGTGCGCGAAGCCGGGAAGTATCGAAATTGGGTGATCGACGCTTTTAACCACGACCAAACCTTCAACGAATTTGTCCGGGATCAGCTCGCTGGCGATATCCTCGCTCTCAACGGACCGGCTGAAAAATATGCCGATCGAATTACCGCGACGGGATTCCTGGCAATTGGTAAACGCTACGGCTACAAGCCGTCACCCGACTAT
This sequence comes from Pirellula sp., assembly GCA_046344995.1. GTDB lineage: Bacteria > Planctomycetota > Planctomycetia > Pirellulales > Pirellulaceae > JBKCUI01. The sequence continues at coordinate 159,276 of JBKDKR010000036.1, read as the reverse complement.
CAGTATCTAGACTTTGGCGATGTAATTGACTCGGTAGGCCGCTCGCTACTGGGGCTCTCACTGGGCTGCGCACGATGCCACGATCACAAATACGACCCTGTCTCAGCCGCTGATTACTATGCAATGTATGGAATCATGGAAAGCACACAGTGGGCTTTTCCTGGCGGTGAAGAACAGAAGCGCCCCTCGCACTTTCCGCCCCTTGTACCTCCCGATGAAGTCGCGAAACGGGAGAAAGCGAAGGCCGAAGAACTCGCTCGCCTGGACAGTGCGATCGCCGCACTCAAAAACCAGCGCTCGGAGCTTGATCCGGACTCTCTGGTTGGCGGAGTGGATCTGGGATTCGAGGGTCAGCAATCTGGTAAGCCGCCAGGGAAACCCTGGTTCAGCGCGGGGCCAATCGAGGTGACCTCCGAGGCACAGAGTCCGTTCAACCATGTACACCCACTGGGGAAGCTGGGAATTCGAGTTGGAAGCGGCAAACCAAACGACGGTCTGCGATACGTTTTCGAAAACGGCTTACGGGCAACAACTGACAAACAGATGCACTTCACGATCGATTTTCGAGCAGTCGATGCGAATGAGAAGGGGGCATTTCGGTTCTTCGTTGGTCGCGGCGTCGTTGAATCACTGGCTGTTGAATGCAGCGCGACAGCAACGGAGTTTGCGATTCGCAACGGCTCCCATTGGGAAGTCATTCGACAGCTCACGCCTAACACTTGGTATACGCTGCGACTGACGATTGACCCGGCCGCGAAAACGTACTCCGGGATCATTGGCACACGCGATGACTTGACAGTCTTTCAAGATAAGCAGACTGGGCCAAACTGGGACGGTGTCATCGACTGCTTTATCTGTGACGGAATTGGGCATGTTGCGGGAGCGGCATGTGCACGAGACTTGGACAACCTGGGACTTCATGCAACGGCATTTGGTGCACCCGATTCAGGGCCGGTGGCTCCTCGAACGATGGAACCAGATGCTCAGCAACGGATGGCGGCGTTCGATATCGAGATCAAGTCACTAACGGAACGCCGGCAAACTGTCTCGACCGAGCTCCTTTATCCGGTCGCATATGGGGTGGCTGAAGGTTCGCCCACGAATAGTCGTCTGCAACTGCGCGGAGAGCCACATCGCCTCAGCGACGAAGTTCCGCGCCGGAATCTTGAAGTGCTCGGTGGCGAAGTTGTTCCTGCTGGTTCTGGCAGCGGACGGCTTGAGCTGGCGAATTGGATCACGCGTCCCACGAACCCTCTGACAGCTCGCGTCTTCGTGAACCGCGTTTGGCAGTGGCATTTCGGCGAAGGGCTCGTCGCAACTCCCAGCGACTTCGGTTCGCGCGGCGAGCGACCGACGCATCCGGAGTTACTCGACTGGCTAGCCGGCGAGTTCATTGCCTCGGGTTGGTCGGTGAAGTCGCTGCATCGGTTGATCATGAATTCGCGAACGTATCAGTTGTCCAGCGTCGATGACGAAGCGAATCTCGCCACCGATCCTGGCAATCGCTGGCACTGGCGGTATTCGCGGCGCTCCTTGGATGCCGAGTCGATCCGCGACGCCATGCTTGCGGTCAGTGGACGACTTGATAGAAACGTGCCAGAGTCTCATCCATTTCCTGCGGTCGACACATGGGCGTTCACCATCCACAATCCATTCCATGCGGTTTACGATTCAAACCACCGCAGCGTTTACTTAATGGTGCAGCGAAACCGACGGCATCCGTACCTTGCCTTGTTCGATGCTGCCGATCCCAACCAAAGCATTGCAACGCGACAACCGACCACGACTCCGACACAAGCCCTGTTCCTGATGAATTCGCCCTTCGTCCACGAGGCGTCCGAGGGCTTTGCACGTCGCATTGTATCCGTGTCTGGCGACGACAACGCTAAAATGCGATGGGCTTTCGAAACAGCTCATGGGCAGAGTCCGGAGGATGCTGTTATTGATGACGCAATCGCGTTTGTGTCGGCCTATCGAAAGAAACTTGCAGGCAGCGAGGCGACAGGTGAGAGTGACATTGCAGCCTGGTCAGCGTTGGCGAGAGTTTTGTTGACAAGCAATGCGTTTTTGTATGTGGACTAGAGTAAATCAAAATGAATCAATTACAAACACGCCGTGATTTTTTGAATCGCGCTTCGGGCGGATTCGGAGCAATTGCCTTAGCCGGGATGTGCAGCGAACTTCAGGCGGCACCGGAAAATCCACTCTCTGCGAGAAACGGCCACCACGCCGCGAAAGCCGACCGAGTCATCTTCCTCTACTCGACTGGCGGTACTTCGCACATCGACACCTTCAATCATCGACCGCAGCTAATCGCCGATCATGGCAAGTCCATTACGGCCTCGCGGTGGCTAAATAAATCGGGCGAGTTCAACCGGTTCCTGATCAAGCCACGGTATGCTTTCAAGCAGTACGGTCAAAGCGGAACCTGGGTCAGCGATCTGTTTCCGCACATTGGTTCAGTCATCGACGATGTATGTGTGCTCAACGCGATGCACTGTGAGAGTGATGGTCATGACAAAGCGACCTTGGCGGCACATACGGGTTCGGCACAGTTCGCGCGACCGAGCGCAGGATCGTGGGTCAGCTACGGGCTTGGCACCGTCAATCAGAATCTGCCATCGTTCGTGGTTCTGGCTCCCGCAGCGCCCTACGCAGGAGCACAAACCTGGAGCAGCGACTTCCTACCTGCCTGCCATCAGGGCACGCATGTCATGCCGGGAACAGAACCGCTACCTAATATCCGACCGCGAAATGCGAACACCGAGTTCCAGCAAATGGAGCTCGCTCTACAGAGCCGACTGAACCAAGCTCATCTCGCACAGCGGGCCGCCGATCAATCGCTCGACGCGCGGATTCGATCTTTTGAAACCGCGTTCGGTATGCAGCGTGAAGCTCCCGAGGCGTTCGATCTATCGCAGGAAACGGAAGACACACTACGTCTATATGGACTGGAACGCGGCGCGACGAGCGGCTTTGGCTGGCAGTGCTTGGTTGCCCGCAGACTGGCCGAACGTGGAGTACGTTTTCTGGAGTTAATCGATGTGGGTTCGAGTGGAAACTGGGATTCGCACGGAGACATGGGCGACCACGAACGGCTTGCAAAAGCCATCGACAAGCCCATTGCCGGGCTGCTGACCGACCTCAAACAAAGAGGCATGCTGGACCGCACGCTCGTTGTCTGGACCACCGAGTTCGGTCGCACACCTTTCCATCAGCAGGCTGACCACGCCGGTCGGGAGCATCACAACTTGTGCTTCTCCTCATGGATGGCCGGAGGTGGCGTTAAAGGCGGCATTGTTTATGGCCAGTCAGATGAATACGGCATTCTGACTTCTGAGGACGCTGTACATACTCACGATCTGCACGCGACCTTGCTGCATCTTCTGGGGATCGATCATGAACGTCTGACTTTCCGTCACGCAGGTCGTGACTTCCGCTTAACCGACGTCCACGGACGCGTAGTGCGTGAGATCATCTCGTAAATACAACAATCTCTCGCGCGAGCAACGTAGGAATTGAAAATCATGGTTAAAAGCTATTGAAGAGCTGCTCACCAAAGCTAATGAAAATGCCGAGCAGCAAGACTTGGCTCCTGCCGAGTTTGAAGCAGCTATCGCCGAAGCTATTCAAAGCACTGACGAGTAATCGCAAAGATCGTACTCGACACGAACATAATCGTTCGTGCTGCTGGCTTGTGAACTGTTGCGCCGCACGATCTCAGATGGAAATTTACTCTGCACGTCCAACGTCATGTTGGCGGAATTAGACCGAGTCCTAGGGTACAGTACTAATCGTAATCCTGCGTAATCAAACGCAAGAATAGTGCTCAGCCGGCGAAGTTCTGCAGGCACGACAAGCAGCGCGTGCCGGCCGTAGCCAAATGATTCCAGCTCAAGCGAACGGTAGTTTCCAGGACGTTCTATTGGGCTGCAATCTTCACTGTCGCCCCGCTGTTAACCCTTAGGTCAGGAAGTTTGGGGTCCGCTTCGGTGGATCGGAAGCAACATTCGGAAAATCTGCCCTCGGTAAGAAAGGCGAGAGGACGGCCAGATAAGCCCAAAAAGTTGAAAACGCCCAAAACATTGGGGATTTCAGCGAACGAAGCATCGCGAAAGAAAACCTCTCCATCCACGAACTGGCGGGTAGCCTAAAGTTCGCAGGATAAGACGAGTACAGCGGAAGCAACCGTTTTCGTCGTGACTCTCTCAATCCTGGCTCGTGCAGGGGATTTTCACTTTTGCGGCTACCAAATCTCTTTGGCCGTAGACAACTCGGCTCTGCTGTCATGCAGTATTCGATCGAGTGAGAAGAGGGGGCAACAAAGAAAGCGAGAATAAACCTGAGGGAATTGGCCCGGGTTGTCGCATGTAGCTTAGGTGCAAGTTTTGCAAATGCCTCGAAATTGAATTGGCTGCTTAACTTTCCGTAGAGGCGAGCGGGTTTTGGATCCAAAAAGCAGTTTTTTTGAGATATCGAGAAACAGCTTGGCTTCATCTCCGCACTTATAGATGGCAAGAGCTTTGTCTTGGGTTGTTTTTTGATTGTTCGAGGTTGGGGAAAGGAGTCGTTCGTGGCAAAAAAGGTGGAAACGTAGGAAAAATCGTCATGGAACACGTATGCAGCCTTCTGTAAGACGGCACATTACAACGCGACAGCCATACAAATCCGATCCAGACTCGAAAAATCGCTTCGTTTACTAAGAACCGACCATGTCGATCACTCGTCACGTGACAACAGCCGTTTTCTCAGTTACCTCCGAACTTTCATGTCGTGCTTATTGTCGGTCTAAGTCAATTCAATCACCAAATCAGCTTTTTGGATTTCCAGCCCAACGTCGCATGAAAGGAACCACGATGTCGCTTAAAACAGTCGCACAAGAAGTTTTGACAATCTTGGATTCAGGTGTTTATTTTGCCAATGGCGAGATGGTGCGTATCGATAGTCTCCAAAAGCAGGCCTTGGATTCTACACGTTTGTATGCACCAAAAGAGTTGGAGGTACTACGGAACGAATCAGCATCCGGGGTCCAAACACGTGTTTCAATCATCGACGGCACAACACAATTCATTGCACATCAAATGTCTTTCCAAAATGCGGAGCCATTCGCGTTGCTGAACTTCGCCTCAGCGCGGAATCCGGGTGGCGGTTTCCTTAACGGAGCAAAGGCACAGGAAGAGGATGTCTGTCGGTGCTCGGGGCTCTATCAGTGTTTGTTGCGATGCATGGAGTATTACGATGCCAACCGAGCGCAGGAATCACTGTTGTACACTGACTACGCAATCTACAGTTGCGGTGTTCCCTTCTTCAGAATCAGGAGCACCGGCGATTTTCTACGTCAACCGTTTGTCGCATCGGTTATTTCCGCTCCTGCTCCTAACAGTGCTCCATACTTGAAATTGAACCCAGGGAAACTCGATATCCTGACATCAACATTCTTGCGCCGTTGGGAGAATGCTTTATGTATTGCCAGGGCGAATGGCGTACACCGACTATTGCTTGGGGCCTGGGGGTGCGGCGCATTCGGTGGGGATCCCCAAATGGCTGCTACTACCGCAAAGCAAGCCATAGCGAGATTCGGTTCGGCTTTCGATGAAATCGTTTTTGCGATTCCCAGCGCAGGCAAAGAAAGCTTAAGCAATCTAAACGTTTTTAGAACCGTTTTCTCTGAGTAATCGAAACTCGGCCATTGAACGGAGGAAACCAATCACAATTAGTCGCATGTTCATCTGCCGGTAATTCCAGAAACAGCTTCTAATCAAACCAACGACTTACAACACACGCCGAAGAGCCAACCTAATGGTCGAACTGAGCCGAAGTTATTCAACGGAGAATCGCAACAACCTGCCTGAAGTTTGATTTGGTTGATACGTTGCAACATATATTTGCTTCGCATCGCCCGTCACTCCAACCCAGCATGGAACCCCTTCGATAAGGAAAGACTCTTTCTCTTCGCCCGTTTTGCTGTCCCAGATACGAACTCGATTGTCGGAAGTTGCAGTAACAATTACTTCAGCTTTAGCTGCAGTTGCGTAACCGAGAATTGCTAAGCGCGAACTCTGACCGAGCAGATCGAAGGGGTAGTCCACACTGCCATTATTCAGGTTCAACCGGAACATAGACTTGTTGTAGTAATCTGTCCCAAATACAACATTCGGATTTTTGGACGCCATCCGAATGTAATGGTCGACCGGAATAGGCAATTGATCTATTTTCTTTCCTGATTCCCGGTCGAGAACCAATACCGAAAAATCTTTTTGAATGATGAGCCGTTGATCGTCATCCGAAAAAAACGCTTGTCTTAAACCATATTCGCCCCAGACGACATCTTCACCTTTTCGATCGGATAGCCGCCAGCTCGTTTCGTCATACATCAAGATCCTTTTGCCGTCGAATGAAATTGCTCCACCTTTAGGATGAAACTCTCCTAACTCCCCTTTTTTGATCAAGGTCGTTGTTGATCCGCTAAGTGGATTCACGGTCACAAACGAAGGTCGAGCAAACACAAGCTCCCCAACGGAGCGATCGATCGTGAGAAAGGAATCCAAATAGATTTCGCTATTGCCCAAATTGATCTCGTCGTACTTTCCAAGTCTTTTACCTCTACCAAGGGCGATTGAGAAAGCAACTTTCCGATCCGACCACGCAACCCCGACCAGCCGTTTTTCATCGCTTGTAAATCGAAAAGAGCTCGAAGCCAGCGGTAATTCGAGAGTCGCATCAGCAACTCGTTTCGTATTCGAAACTCTCCCCAAGTCCCAAGTTTTAACGCTGTCACTTCCGGTAACCAACATGGAACCGTCGGGAGATAAAGCAGCGCCTTGTCTTGCTTGAGCGATATTGAGGTTAGTTTCCACCCAGTCGTTAGCTCGCCATACGGCAACAGACTGATAGTCGCCGACATAACCTACAGCGGTCAAATCATCATTTGCAAGTAACTTGCCATAGCCCGCCTGGTAATCCCAGGAGTTATTGCAGTTGAATTCGATCGTTTGTTTTGCCCCTGGCGATTTCTCATTGCTTAAGTCCCATATGACCAGCCTTTTATCTAAGTGGGCTGACACCATTGCCTTTCCGTCCCGCGATAGCTTCACACGAAATGCAGCTGCGGATCGAGCTCCCAAATCGGCAATCAACTTCCCATTTTCAGCGTCCCATATCTTGATGGCAGAGAGTTTTGTTCGGTCTGGTTCGTGATACTTCAGTCCTGCGGTCACCACCCGTTTGCCATCTTCGCTAAAGTCAAGGTCATACAGTTGGAACCCTTCAGGAAAGCCGTCAATGGCTGTCTCTGCTTTACCTGTGATGCCATCGAGGATGTGTACGGCAACTCGTTGTGTATCGTCGTTCCAAACGGCGTTGTATCCGATAGCAAGTTTAGAGCCATCGCGATTTGTCAATAATCTCACAACGGATGAGCGAGGTGGTCGTTTGATTGGAACTCGTCGCTCAATGACTCCCAACACAGATGTCACAATTACCTCATACCCAACAGCATCGTCTGTATGGGTTGGAATGAAAAGTGACTTTTCATCGCTGCTCCATACGGGAAACGCAAGGTATTCAATGGAATCATGGGAATGGTCTGCGATACCGTCTTGTGGACGAATCGGAACTGTAAACTGAAGAGTTTGATCCGAGCCCCTCCAAACGGATACTGCACATGGATTTCCTTCAACAACAGCGAGCACATATGTTCCCTTCGGTGAAAATCCGACGAATCGCGTCCAAGCTCTTTGATATCGACCTGGAAAATCTGGCAATGCAAACGGCCTGGCAATTTGCCCGAAAAGAGCACTGACGTTCAAGAACAAGAGAACTAGCGGCAGGATTAATCGCAAAAACATGTGCAAGTACTTTTGGATTGGCAATTTACGGGACAGTCAGATCTGAAACCAATGAAACGCATCGACCCAAGAGTCGAAACTGCGGAATTGATTCTACGGTTCGAAACCAAAATCACATTTCTGTTGGCATCGGCGACAAGCAAAAACAAGAAAGGCTCGCTCCTGGCAAGGAATTTTCTTTTTGATCGACGTACGATAGGTCGGCAAACTTTTCCTATCGCGGGACCGACGCACTGTCGCCTCCAGCTAGTCAACGGTGATTTTGACCTTGAGAGTTTCGCATCCAGCGAGACCTGACGCACAAGCCCAACGAGGAATAGTGAATGTCACCATTGAAACTGATCAATAGTCGTCGGCTGTTGATGTGCCTAGCCCTGTGCATGTCGATGGACCTTGGGATCACCGGCGCCCATGCATTTGTTGAACCAACCATTCCGGAAAAGACTCCCCTGTTTGTTACAAATCCAATTCGAGTTCGAGGCTTCCCATCGTTTGTCGGAGAAGCAGTTAATAATCTGCAAGGGAAGAGTTTGCCTTCATTTCAAATTGAAGAGGGTGTTGCGGTGGAGTTCACAGGGGAAATATCTGAGAACTTGCGACCAGGCGAGATTGCAGGAGTATGGATTCGCGACGACAACATGCAATTGACTTGGTATCAGTTGCACGTGCTCACTGGAGAACATCGAGGTAAGAAAGGCTGGGTGCAAAACAAAAGACTCGAGGGCAAGCCCGTTCGACTCAAGGTCGCGATCTTTGCCCTCGAACTCGACGGTGCATTCCACGACGCAGCAAAAACGTCGCTAAAGAAATGGGAGGAAAGCTGTCACCAAGCTCTGGAAATGAAATCCGCAGCACGGTCCCCCTTCATCGAATGGTATCTGTACATTCCGGTCTCGTCGGCCTCCCAACTAGCAACTGCATGGAAGTCGATCGCTGAAACACTTCGTGCAAACAACTCATTTGCAAAAAATCAGCAATCACAAGTCCTCGAAGTACACATCTTTACGCACGCTTCATACGAGAGCAGAAACGACGGTCTGGAGTTCAAAGACGGCACGTTCGATTACGCAGACCTATTGAAGCTAGAACTGCTTCAGTGGCCAAAGGATAGTGAGCGAACAGCACGGGTATTTCTTCATGGCTGCAACACGGGCGTTTACGAAGGACGCGATTGGTCACCCGCTCAGGTCGTTGCAGACCAACAAAAGGTCGGTGTCCAAGGCGAACTCGGTTTCAGCTATTTTTCCGCAGATGCTGCTTACTACAGAGCAAGAGAAACAAAAGGAAGCGATTGTTTTCTCAAGGCATTTAATCGCGGCATGAACAACATTCTGGGAGACGGGAAAGCAATTGAGCCAATAATCGCATTACCCGCGAGCTCGTCCAAGAGTAACTAGCAAAGCATCGCTACTGCCCAACCGTCGATTCTGACGTGATTCGCAATTACGCCCAAAAAAGTTTGTCGTCCAACGGTATGAAAGCGTGATCTTACAGTGCCCCCTCTCCGCTACCGCCCCTTACCCATTTCACAATATCTATGTGCAAGTACCTACTCGTTTTGATCTCCTGGGCAGCATTGTCTGTCAATGTTTTGAGCCAAGAACGCCAACTCCAGTGCTCACATTTCTATATTCCATACACTGAGGCTCCCAGTGAGGCGATCAGTGTTGCTATTAGCCCTAATGGAGGACTGGTTACATGCGCAGACAAGTCAAAATTGATCGAGATTCGGGATACTCAGTCCGGAAGTTTGTTTGCCTCGCTAACCGAGAGTAATGCGAGATTTGAAGTGGTTCAATTCTCGCCGGATGGTACCACGCTCGTAATTGGAATGAGCGATGGTACGATTCGTCACTGGTCGCTTGAAAATCAACAAAAGCAGATAAGCAAGAAACTTCACGATGCTCCAGTTATTGGGCTTAGGTACTCGCCAGACGGAAGGCGAATCGCCTCAATTGCAAAGAATGACGTAACGATCATTCAGGATGCAAAAACGGGGTCGGAATTGAAGCGATTCCAGGGAAACGCTGCATCGATCGCATGGTCAAACGACTCGCAAACGTTGTTGATCGGAGGTGTCGACGAGATTCAAATGGTCGCTGTTGATTCAGGTGAAATCGTCATTGCACTCGAGGGAGCCGATGGCGCAATTGGCGCAACAACGTTGAGTATAAGTCCCGACGGCAGGTACGCAGCAGCGGGCCATCCGGGAGAGGACTTTGCAACCGTATGGGAAATCCCGTCCGGAAAAGTTCGCGCAAAGCTGGTCGGCCATGAAGATGAGATAACTACGATATCGTTCGACGTCGAAGCTAAGACAATTTGCACAACATCTCTTGATGGTACCGTTCGAAACTGGGATGCCAGCAGTGGCAAGCAAGTGAATACCAAAAGCGGAATCTCCCCAATACTGTCTCGTGCATCAAGCAACACGAGCAACCTTTCCATCACTGGAGGAAAAAATGGGGAACTCCTCATATGGAACGCAGACCGCATTCAAGGAGTCCTTCGCTCACACAAAGGTGACGTTGGCGGCCTCGAATTTTCACCAGATGGGACGCAATTGTCAGCAAGTGTTCGCATTCGTTCGCAAGATGAATTCATCTCTCGAGTAACATGGCCTGTCGACAAAGGTTCTATTACCACCGAAAAGCTAACAAACAAATCACTCCAGTTCGTTCAAGAGCAAGTAGTCTCCAAAGACTCAATGCTCCGAGCGAGACGAAATGGGACTGCGATGGGTATCAGCCATCGAACTAATTCTCAGTGGTCTGATGACGTCGTTATCCAGAGCCAGCATTACGAATTCCTGGGTATGCAGTTCATCCAGGGATCCAACTCTCTGGTTGCTGCCAATCACTCGAGACTACTTCGGTTCGATTGTGCAAACGGCAAGGAGACACTAGCGTACGAAACACCGTTAAAGTACATAAGCCACTTTGCAGGATCTCCTAGCGGTAAGTCAGCGGTCATCGTTAGCGACAGGTGCGAAATAGAACTTTACTCGTTTGCTGATGAGTCCGCTAAATGGCAACGTGAAATCAAGATTCTTGCGAGTGGACTAAATCCCTTTCGAGCAAACTACGTAGATGGCATTAATTTTCTATCGGAGGACCATTTGGTGCTTAGTGCAGATGGAGCACTACAGATCTGGAGCATAGGAAGCGCTGAAGTGCTTCATGCGCAACCCGTCAGCAACGACATGAAGATAACCCGCGTCGCATCAAGTGGAAACAACAGCTTTGTGACGATCAGTTCTCATTGGAAGCAAGGTGAAGAACAACAAGTCATGCGACATTGCACTTTTGACGGAAAAAAAGTAGTCACCTTGGCGAGTACGAAGCTCTGGCGAGATGAAATCCGAAAGTTGGAAGTTACTAATTCCCTCGTGGCGTTTCAGGACAGTCGGGGAGCAATAATCTCGTGGTCCCTTTCGAATGAGAGCCCAGGGTTCAATCCTGCGTTTGCAGAAAAACGCAAAGCACGACTGACAGAGGATGAGGAATCAAAACTCGGTAAGCTCCTGAAAACTCTCGACGACAAAGACATAGGCATCTCGACGAAGCTCGATACAATCCGTTCGATCGGTGAGATGAAGGAAAAGGCAGCGTCCGCAGTAGACAAGCTCGTCATCCACCTTCCAAGCAATTTCAATCTGGAAAACCTAAGTCGGCACGATGATTCGAGGGACCAGGTTGTAGCCATCACTGAGGCTCTTAAACAAATTGGCGAGCCATCTGTCCCACATCTTGCACAGATCATAAAGCATAAGAATACGATCTACGCCTATTATGGTTTGGAAGCACTCGTTTACATGAATCCAAACGCGAAAAGATGCGACAAGGAAATTGCAGAAGTCATTCGAGACCGAATGAAGAAGTTCCCACAGAACGGTAACGAATACGAAGCAGCATTTATCACGGAAGCTATCCGGGGCCTGAAAACGATGAACATCGAACCCTCAATTGCCGTTTCGTTACTCGCTGAGATTGCATCTATCCCAAGTAGCAAACGACACATCTACTATGGACCAAGTGGTGAGTTCTCAACGCTTGCGCTATCAGTAATGAAGGAGTACGGTTCAGATGCAAGACCTGCAACTCCCGTTCTAATCAAGGTTGTCAACGAATCACTTGTTGCACTGAACAACAATGGCAGTTCTTTTTACAGAGAAGCGATTCAGACCCTCGGCGCAATTGGCCCAGATGCGGAAGAGGCGTTGCCCACACTGCGTGCGATCCTCAAATCCGATAAGCAACTTCCTAGAAACCTGGCTCAAGACACAGAGCACGCGATCCGCTTAATCAAAGCAAAAATTGAATAATCTGGTCGTTTTAGCAATTGGCCCCGAAAGAAGATAGCGATGCGATCATTGGCTTTTTGTCTTGTTCTTGTTTGCTCCGTGATGCCCAATGTCTGGTGTCAGGAGATGCGATGCGTGAAGTACTTCACGCCTGGTGACAACGCACAGCAGGCGGCAAAATCTGTTGCGATTAGCCCAGGTGGTGAATTCGTCGTCATCGCTGACGGCGGCAATCGACTTAAGGTATGGAACTCAAGCAATGGTTCGATCGTCGCCACCGTTGGCGATAACGCAAATGTATCGGCAGTCACTTTCACTCCCGATGGTAGGCGACTCGTCCTTGGCGCGGTCGACGGCTCGGTTTCGTCGTGGGATTCCACATCATGGAAAAAAGTCGGAATTTGGGAGCCTCATCCCAGTTCTGTCTTCTGTATTCAATTCTCGACAAATGGAAAACAAGCAGCGACCGGAGGAATGGATGGTTCGATTGCCCTACGAAATGCTTCTACGGGTCACATCGACACCAATCTTGCCTCGCACAATCAAGCAATAAACGGTTTGGCTTTTGATGGAAAGCGAAACACACTGCTGTCCTCCAGTTTGGATGAAATTCGAGTATGGGATTCTGCCTCAGGAACGCAAGTAAGTTCTCTAAAGCATGCAGATGAGACGAACGGTGCGACAGCACTCGCGATTTCCCCAACCGGAGACTATGTCGCTGCTGGATGTCCCGAAAAGAACACGATTACCATATGGAACCTTGAAAGCAAAACTCTTGCGCACCGACTTGTCATCTCCACAAGCGAAGTTACCGCATTGCGGTTCTCTCTCGATGGTACACAGCTTACCTCCGCGAGTATGGACGGAAGCATTCGCACATGGGACGTACAAACAGGGAAGTCTCTCGGTACACGGAAAACGCATGCTGGTGCAGCCATCTCAATGTCCGCGGCGAGCAAGGTCGAATACATCGTCACTGGTGGATCGGACGGAGAAGCAATCGTTCATGAAGGGAATCGAACTCTCGGAATCCTACGCTCGCATCTGAGCCAACTCAATGGTGTAAACTACGAAGTTGATGGCAAATACATCTCGGCCCATGTAGAGAGTCCAGCTAGTACAGCTGTCTGGCGACTTTGGCCTGTCCACGAAACCCCAATGATCGATGAGCCGATTCTTGATGCACGTCTCTCGTTAGTTTGGCATGCAGCTATCGCGTCAAATGGAACGTGCCGCGCTCGAACTTTTCAGGGTAACGTTGCTATTGGCTTAAGAGATAGTGAGCAGTTATGGCAAACCGACACGTGGAGAGAGACGGATGGCCAATCCATCGTGGGAGTTTGGATCTCAGAAACAGGCCAATCCGTTATCGCTGCTGCGCACAAGTTCATCTTTCTGTGGGATGCAAAGGATACATCGAGGCAGATAGCAATCCCAATTCAGGCCGACCACATCGCAAACCTTGCTGTAAGCCCTGATGGACATGTAGCAATCGTTGGAGGTGGACAAGGACTGTTGGAGGCGTTTGATCTCACGTCCCACGAATCGATTTGGAAAAAACATGCGTCTGTCCAACTAGAGAAAGGCAAACAAAAGCGGCCCAGTCATATCAACGGACTTCGCTTCCTACGAGATCATACTCTCGCGCTTCTTGCTGATGATTGTCTACAAATTTGGGATTCACGCTCCGGCACTATGCTTTTTGCAACGACACAAACAAAGGATATCGACCTACGCGTTCTCGCAAGTTCAACAGATGGATTGTTTGCTACCGGAGGTTACGAAATGCGAGCGACCTCCGCAAAGAAAACAAATAAGCAGTGGGTTGTTAAACTATGGGCGCTCAACGAGGATGGAAGGTCTATCCGCCTTCTAAGAGAGGCCATTACAGGGGACTTCGAGATCCGCCATATATGCTTCGCCCCGGACAATAGCTCAATTGCAACCACAGATAGTGCAGGCTGGCTGAGGATTTGGGATTGCAACGCAGCATTAAAGCAGGGCAACCGCTGATACCGTCAATGACGGCTAATGACGGCTAATGACAAGTTGATGCGGCACCACACATCTCAGCAATATTTAGGCTTACCGTTTTTAACAATTAAGCGAACAAGATCCAATGTACACCGACGACGTAGAGTTTCACGCAGTCCTGTCGGCATTGAGCGATGGAGACCAAGACGCAGCTAGACGAATCTACGAACGATTCATCGATCGGCTGGTCGCGCTCGCATCAAGTAGTTTGGATAAGAAGAACCAAGCTAAGATTGACCCGCAAAGTGTGGCGCACTCTGCATTGATGTCATTTTTCGGCGGCCAAAAAGATGGCGCCTTCGAACTGCAGAATTGGGGAATGGTTCTGGGCCTACTATCGCATATCACGTTTCGTAAGTGTCTAAATCGTAATCGCTTCTTTCGCCAACAGCGACGAAACGAATCGGGAGCAGTCCAATTTGAGGACTGGCAAAACGCTGACAAAAATCCTGGTCCTGAAGAACAGGTGATGCTCGAAGAACTTCTGGACAAGGCTCTCAGTTCGCTGAAATATCCAGAACGACGGGAAATGGTAGAGCTCTTTCTTGATGGCAACTCAACTGATGAAGTCGCTGACCGTGTTGGTTTTTCTCAACGGACAGTGCAACGCTCGATCGATGAGTTTAGGACAATTTTGCAGAACTTCGTCACAGAAAACGCCCATGAAGGATAAAGCCCCAAATCAATGAATACGATTGAACATATGCAGATCGACCAAACTGACGTTGTCAACGGAATTTGCGAGTCATTTGAACGCGATTTCCATCTTTGTCCTCGTCCAAACATCGATGATTACGTACGAGTGGCCGAACCGCTTCGATCACAAACCCTTCTCGCACTCGTTCACAGCGACTTGGAATTGCGGTTGAGGAATAACGAACCTGCTGCACTTCTTGAGTACCTCATAAGGTACCCAGAACTAAATCAATTTCCGAACGAGCTGAGCGAGATACTAGCGACCGAAGTCAAACTACGGATTCGACTTCCAAAGCCAAATTACTGAAACAAACATACTGAACTCAATTCACGATGCTGCAAGACCCACGTCCGCTACACTAACTGATCCTCTTAAGCACATCCATCTCGGAAACATTTTCGTGCAGAGCTATCGGATTAATACTTGATAACATTCAGCTTCGGGTTCGCTTTCTTTAGCTCTGCTATACCATTTTCCGTCACATTAGTCGTCGTTAACTCCACCGACTCGAGATCCGGCAGTTTCGCAAAAACATCTCGAAGGGTCTCATCGCTGATCGACGAGCTGTAGATGTTCATATGCTTGAGCTTCGGCATTTTCAAAAGGCTTTTCGCACCTTCGTCAGTTATCTTTCCTAAACTGTAACCGATGTCCAAGCTCTCGAGATTGGAAAGTGGCTCCAAGCGTTTTAATCCCGCGTCCGTGATGCTGCACGCATGAAGGTTCAGTTTCTTAAGCTTCACCATCTCCGCCAAAAATGTGCAACTGCGATCACCAATTGGATGCCCTCGCAATTCCAACGAAGTGAGTTCCTTAAGAATGGCAAACGGCCCCAAGTCGATCAGGTTTAGCACTTTTGTTCTTTTGTTGTCATCATAAACAAGCGAGATTCGTTCAATCAAAAGTTCTTTCGCAGCAGGGATGTTATCCACATCCTCAATCCACTCCGTGCGTCCAGATAATCCGACCTTACCACCCATTTTGATTACCCATCGAGCAACCTCGGTTTCAGAGTCCCGTCCAAATGCTAGTGGCAACGCTTCCCATACTGAACCTACGGAAACCAGCTTCCACTCCTGAATTTGAAACGACTTTTGGTCGAGCGTTTGGATCGCCTCTCCCTTAACCTTGAGCCTTACGGACTTCCCCGTCAGATCCGCAACATCGGAAAAAACAAACGTTGCCGTTCGATAGTTTCCTTCCTCTTTGCTGGGAAGAAAGATACGACTGGCGCTGATGATCTGGCCATCAACAATCAGCTCGGCACTTGCAACAGGCACTTCAGTTGGATCAATACCTGAGGCAGCTGAAAACCCGACCATTACCGCCATTTTGTCCGTCTTGAATTGACCTTTGACGAACTGCATTTGATTTGACTTTGCCTCTCCGTTCCGATCGTAGTTTTGAAAGTCAAAGATGTAGGGCAACCAACTATTGAGCTTTCCATCATCGTTAACACCGGCAGCTTTTGGTAACCGGGCAAAGTACCAGTTCATGTAACCTCGGTGAGGATCCTCTCCATTTGGAGACCAACTCTTCGCAGATGTCTTTTTGAGAGCAAAAGTCAAGTTGGGGTAATTTAGAAAATCATCTGCGTAGCTCATGATCTCACGACGATTGGCGTAATCGTAGTCGTGCTGCGCATTGGCTGGCCAGTGACAAGTTCCCACGCCCGCAGTTCCGTTGGATTGTGATGCGTTTGCGCTAAACAATTCCCAATTGTTAGTTGGCTTACCCAAATCCCACGTTCCATACGTCCGGTTCATCGTGGCCTCAACGCGGTGCGCTGTGTTATGTAACATCTCGGCTACACCTCGTTCGTAATTGAATCCGTAGATTGCGAACGGACGCAACGTCGGAACATTTGGGTATACACCACCATTGATGAAGAATGCCTCAGGGCCGGCCATCGAAGCTTCCCAAAGTCCAAAATAGTGGTCGCCGAAAACCCAAACTTCATCGATCAATCCTTCATCGATTTTCGGTAAAACACCTTGTTCATTCAGTATTCGCGGATAATCAGCTACGATGCTTGCAGGCCAGCCTGAATTACTGAGTCGCATCCTGACATAATCGTCAACCTTGTAGATCCCGCCGTCCTCCCGCGCATAGATCTCATCTAAGTCACGCCATTCGACGATCTCGAACTCGATCAACCCATTCGTGGATGCCCTCATATCCCCAATGTAGCCATCAGCCAGCGTTCGCGGGTCATTGAACTTTAATACTTCGTGAAGCCGCTTCCCCCGAAAAAACGGATCGTAGTTAAGCACCAAAACCTTGAGCTTCATCGCAATTGGAGTACGTTTCTCATCAACCTCTTCCTGTCCATGACACATCCTGGGCGAGCAGGCAACAGTACTCAAACACATGATCAACCATACGAGTAGCAACTTAGCATTCCACATTTCGAAGACGACTTCCTTACTTTGGTTCAACATACTGCAAATGCACAAAAAACTCTGATAACACTTACTATTCCAGCGAATAAACTCATCTGGTCCCCAGAGCATTCGCATCTGTAATTTCTTCTGTGAATGCTGTTCTCGGACAAAAGCCAGACAACTAGATCATCGGATGACTAAGGATCCCCTAGCCGAGCGCAATCATGGCTTACTAGGGTAGCTAATTACAACAACACCAGGGCGATAAAACGTCTCGTAAAATGGATCAAGTTCTTTCCCATCCTTTGTGATCAAAATCGGGACAGGCAACCTCATTCGAAGCGACTCAATTGCTTTCACTCCTTTAACTCCTTTTTTTCCTCCAATTGCTTGGAACACCGCGAACTCGAGATTGGCTTCCTTCTCCACAGCTTTCGATATCCAAACAACACTCCCATCCTTTACTTGTGTCTCCCAGTAGGCCACCGTATACCGACCGCGGAGGTTTTCATCGATTGCGGTCAACATAGCCAACTCTGGTGGTGGTGTTTTTGCTTCCAGAGCCTGATTCACGACAGCAACTGCTTCCGTCAACGGTTTTGGATCCTGCGCCAAGGCACTTGTGGCCAGAAACAAATCGCACGCAAGTATGGACAACAGGACAACATTCTTTTTCATTATTCAACCTTTTCGTATTCAGTTTCAGAAATCAAACAGGAAGTTCGGACCTGTACACAACGTTTTGCTATCAAGATCCATTAAGACTGTGATGTGTTCGGATTTTGCTCTACCAATACTGGCGTGGTGTTCATCACAGGTTCTATCGGTATCCAATTGCTCTTTGAGGTTGGTTCCTTCAATTGAAACAACTCTATAAATCGTCACATTTGCCTGTCTATAGTCAAGGTTTCAGCAATGCCACATCGGTTTGGTAGTGCTTGACTTGTTCGTGGTTGCCCAGTTCTGTGTAAGCATCCACAAGGCACTGAAGGCTTCGGTGCAACCGTGAGTTTACCTCTTCACTACCATTCAATGCACCACTGCGCATACCGTGACACCCCTTTCTCAGGGCCTCTACGCCCTCATCCATTAGCCCTTGTCCTATCTGGGTCTCACCAATGAATGCTAAAGCGCAATACGTCAACCAGCCATTTGGATCGAGTGAATAACGAATGCTATAACACTCGCGAAAAGTAACCTCCGCTTCAGCCCATTCCTGTTGGCTTAAGAGGTTTATCCCTAGTCTTTCAAGCTCGTTCGAAAAAGCAATTGAGTTTCGACCTTCTGATTTAGTCGCCAAAAAGCCGAGCCACTTTCGATTCCAGGACTCAGCCATTTCCCACTGTAGCGTTTGCTCGTACGCTCGAATTGTGTTCGGTACTATCCGCACGGCATGCTGGTGTGCAAAGTTTCGATTGCTTATGCGTTGAGCCGCTTCTTCGAATAGCGGTATCGCTCGCTCCAACTGACCTGAATCGCGAAAAGTGACCGCAAGATTGTTTAGGCAAGTAATCGTCGCTGGGTGGTCATTCCCAACCGTTCGTTTTCTCGCTCGAAGCACTTCTTCCTGCATTGGAATTGCTTTTTGGAAGTTTCCGACCTCGCAATAGACTGCGGCTAAGTTGCTGAGAACATTGAGAGTCGCAGCATGATCTGGCGACGACCGTTTCTTTCTTTCATCAATTACACGATGATAGAGTTCAATCGCTTTGTCGCGTTCGCCGTTTGCAACATATGCAGTTGCTAGGTTCGAAAGATTCGAAAGGTCATTCGTATCAAAGTCATGGTTTTGCGGCAAAGAGTCTCGTAGCTTTTCGTGCAACTCGATGGCATTGCCAACCTTCCCCGATTCTCGATAGGCACAAGCTAGGACATTCATAACCTTGCGAGTATCCATGTCATCCAGTCCACCTCGAATTGATCTCAATTCGTAGACCTGCTCGAGCATCGGCAAAGCAATCTGAAAGTCCCCAGAAAACCAATATGCGTATGCCAGACTGGTACGTGTCTTTATCGTATCGGTATGTTTGTCACCGAGTTCTCGTTTCCGAATTGCATATGCTTTACTCAAAATGTCAACGGCCTTGAGAGGGCTGCCAAGCTCAACAAGTGAATGCCCCAGAATGGTCTGCAGTTTTGCCAGAGAAAGGCCATCTGTTATAGCGTCATTTTCTAGTTCAGCGGAAACGATTTCAGCACGTCGACAAATCTGTTCATAGACAGAAACACCCTCCTCTTCATTCCGCGGACTGATACCGGATAGCAATCCGGCAAAGATCTCAACACCTCTTTCGATTTGAACTAAGCGTAGCTCCGCAGTTCGATTTAGTTTTTCAGCGAGTTTCGCAGCATCTTCGGCAGCCAACCGGGATTCTTTCTCATTGTGCTTAGCTGCTTCCGCTTCCACCCTCGATATATTCGATTGCCACGAAAAGAGTCCCGACGCGAGGACACCGAGCAGTAATACTGCAACCAGCGTTTGAAGAATTCTCTTACGCGCATGCTGTTCGTTCATGCGAACTTGTGCGACAGTTCTCGCAGTTTCTGCAGCGCGAAGCCTGAATTCCACGCCGGCTCGATAGTCCGCAATGCGCTGGGCTACCGCCATACCGTTACTTGGACGTTCGGCCGGTACCACAGCTAGACAGTCCTTTGCAAGAGACAGGATTTCCTTGTCCAGCGACTCACTCTCCAATCGCCTCAGGACATCGGAGACATCGCCACATGCGGCCTTTGAGATCAGATCTTGAGCACTACTCCCTGCAAACACAGGATGACCTGTGATGATTGCGGCTAAAATTGCCCCTAGCCCAAAAACGTCAGCCCGAGCATCGACATCTTCGCGTCTCGCTTGTTCAGGTGCCATGTACTCAGGAGTTCCGATGATCTGGCCCATATGACTCAACGGTGTTGGAAGGTCACAATCAGCCAGCACTTCGCTCTCCACTAACTCCTCGCATGAGACTTCTTTGGCTAGCCCCCAATCCATCACTTGGACCTCACCGAATGCTCCGATCATTACATTGTTTGGTTTCAAATCGCGATGGACGATCCCTACTGAGTGAGCAAATCCAACGGCTTGTGCAACATTTTCGAAGTAGTGAATGCACTGCAATAGGTTTTCACCGGTTTTCACTCTTGAGTTGAGAAATGTTGCGAGCGTTTGTCCACGGATGAGCTTCATCACCAGGAATGGTTGACCATTCTCCAAGCAACCGTAGGCGTGTACCGGCGGTATACCAGGATGTTCCAACCTCCCAGTAATCGTAGCTTCGCGGCGGAAACGCTCCATTCGATCGAGCGAACACTCGCTCGAGTTAGAACCGACTTTTTGAAGTATGACCTTTATTGCCACATCGCGACGGAGCGTGAGATCTAGCGCTCGGTATACTACACCCATACCTCCGCGCCCGATTTCTTCGACAATTTGGTATCCGGGAACTTTCGGGAAACCGATCCCGACATCGAACATCAACTCCTCGATCGGTAGCAACGGATATCTTTCCATATACTCAACGCGATCGATGGTTTGTTTTCGTTGACACTTGATGCGGAGTTCGGTTTTTAGGATCGAGATTAACGCCAACGAATCATCGTTGATGTCGGGGAAGCGATCCAAGTATTCCCAAAGCGATACCGTTTCGTCCCTGCGTAGTCGCAGTTCCAACTCGCTATGAACCAATCCACAGATTGCACGAACGACTTCGCGTCCACCCGAAGTCCGATACCGCGCGACGTATTCCTCGATTGACAGATTGCAATTGTGACGAAAGTCCCTTTCAAACGATTCGCAAATCGAGTCGCAGCACGACTCGTCGGCAAGTAAGGCTGTTTTGACTTGATCTTCCATGTGGAACACAATCCTGGCTACTGGCCACATTGAGAAAAGTGCCCAAAGCGGCCTAATGCTGCCTCACTCGCCCCGGCGTTTCGAAAACGGGGGCTCGTCCCACATCCCTGAGAGGAGCTAATTTTCTCGCGATTGTCGCTCTTGAAAGTTCTCAAAAGGACCACAGTTTTCGTGCATCCAAGCATGGTACAAATTTGCATAGTTGACCAATGGCGCGCTCAATCTTGGCTCGTTCGAAAGCCACAGAACGGAATCGGATTTTTGCCGGGCACCCAAAAGGACGTAACTCAACGTAACACCGCACACAAAAAATCGAAATTCAGTCCAAAAAGTTCTTTCGCGTGCCAACATGCACTTCGAAAATGGCATGAATCGAAAATGGCATCGTCCATTCCGATTGAGTTCGCTATCGATTGTTTGCATTGACCTGCTTTCGCTTCTATTTCGACGAACAACTACCATTGGCCAGTCAAATCGATTATCATTCCGCCAAGTTAAGTACCGTTCGATTGCTTCGGGGCCACTAAGGGACGAATTGAAAAATGGCAGTCAACTTACAGAATGTCAGCGAATTACTCGCCCAGCGCGACGACGCCGCGATTGAGAAATTGATCGAGGTTTACCGTCCCTTGCTGAAAGCGATGGCTGACAGAGATCTCGATAAACACCTTCGTTGCAAAATCGATGCCTCTGACATCGTGCAGGATGCCTGCGGAGATGTCGCACGTAACTTCGCGACAATCGAAGCCACCAATCGCTTTCAGTTTGTTTGCTACCTCACCACGGTTCTCAAGCACAAAATCACGGATGTACAACGAAAATTTCTTCGTTCCCAAAAGAGCAATATGTTTCGTGAACGACCATTGTCAATCTTGGGAAACAACATTGATGCACAGTCAACGAGCCCTGACACGAATCCTCTCGACCGACTCCTGAATGAAGAGAATTGCCACCGGTTGCACGTAGCCGTGGAACGATTACCTGTAGAGTTACAACGTGTACTTCGATGGAGATTTCGCAAAGGCATGACCTACAGACAAATTGGCGAAAGACTACAAAGGTCTGAGAACGATGTTCGGATGTTGATTACTCGCTGCCTCGCTCGTGTGAAATCGGACGTGTTCCCAAATGGCTGGAGTGTTTGAAAAAGGATACTTCGACTCCAGTTCGTCGTCGGATGATCCCGTTGAACTCGAGAAGATTCGAGAGTGGATAGATCACCCTGACAAGAACACAGTAGAGTTAAACTCAGAGGTCGATCGCGACGAAGAGATTTGCATCGCCCTGCTGTCGAAGGAGAACCCGCAGCTTTCGACCAGCTTCACCAAAGAGAGATCTGATGCCTCCTCATTCGGTAACAACGCACTCGACTCGAATAGTAATCCTTTCCCCGAAAACGATTCAGAACAAGCACCTGATTCACTTTCTCAAAATGTGAACGAAGCGAACTCAGAACAAACGCTGCCCTTTCGAGCAAAGACTCGATTTTCGAACCCCGAACTTCTCGGTATTGGAGCCTTTGGCATTGTATTCTCCGTTCGCGATGAGTTGCTCGGCATGGACGTTGCAATAAAAATGCTGCGTCCGTCGAAAAGTCGCTCTAAAGAACTCCGAAACCGTTTTATCGACGAAGCACAATTGACGGCATCGCTAAGCCACTCCAACATTGTTCGTTTCTTCGAAACAGGCCAAATCGACGGGATACCGTACATCTCGTACGACAAGTTCAACGGCGGAACACTTGCCGACCTAATAGCAAATACAACTAAATCGTCGTCGCAACGTAGACTGACGGCACGCCAGTCTGCATGGATCGTATTGCGAATTGCTGATGCCGTGCACTTTGCTCACACCAAAGCGATTCTTCATCGAGATCTTAAGCCGAGCAACGTACTCCTGAAGAGCTGCGAACTTGAACGTTCGGAGCAACTCGGTTTCGAGCCGATGCTAACAGATTTTGGATTAGCTAAGCGACTGAATCCTTCATTAACCGCGAACAATCAAACTCTCGATGGACGTGTACTCGGAACCGTTCGGTATATGTCTCCCGAGCAAGCCAAAGGTGCCGTCTCTCAAATTGGGACCACTTCGGAAGTGTTCTCGATTGGTGTGATTCTATATCAGTTGCTCGTGGGCAAGGTTCCCTTTGACGATCCGTTCGACCTCAAGGTTCGATCCATGATTTGTGAACAGGAACCCAAACGCCCAAGACTCATGGTCCCATCCATTCAATCGGACCTCGAAGCGATAACCCTCAAATGCCTAGCAAAGGAACCTAGCGCTCGCTACCAGTCCGCGAATGAACTGAAAATTGAACTCGAGCGCTATCTTAGAGGCGAACCTGTATTGGCAAAGAAAAGCACTGCCTTTCGACGGTGGCTTTACAGGTGTCGGCGCAACCCCATTTTGACGAGCGTTTTGGTGCTAGCTGTCGCCATCAATTGCTGTGCACTCCTGGGTTTGACTCTATCGTTGCTCAACGAGCGTGCTGCTAAACAGCGAGAACGCGACGCTCTGTTAGCTTTATCATCCATCCATACCGAATTCGCAGACGATATCTTTGCAGGCAAGAGAATCAAAGACAAAATCATGCTCGAATTGTCGGAAAGCATGCTCGATGTCTTCGATAATTACATCCGACAGAACCCAAATGATGAAACCGTATTACATCGCATCAGTGTTCTAAAGCACTACAAATCGATGGCAATACAGCGCTTCGGCACTCCTGAACAATACGTGGCAATACGCTCGGAAGTCCTCGACACAATTACGCGTCTCTGCGACGCCAACCCAGAAAACGAAAAGTATCAGTTCCAAAAGTTTCATGCGAAGCTGCTTTTAGGTAGCGAACTGTGTGCAATTCCGCGACTTGTTCCAGCTACGGCAAAGATGAGCGGTATGGATTTGCTGAATAGCGCGCTCAAAGACATCGAGAAACTCGCCACTGAGCATCCAAATCGCATTGAGTATCTCGATGCTCTTGCTGCAACGAAAATCAATTGCTCGAATCGCTTGTTGTCGGTTGAAAACTACGAATATCGCAGGCAACTTCTTCGAGATGCCGCCACGATCTCTGAAAAGCTATGGAACGATCACGCAGACCGCCCAATCCTAGCGAAACACGCTGTAGACGGGTATGCCACACTTGCAAAACTAGAGCGCTCGGAGTCCATGAACGAAGAAGCGCTCATCTTGATCAATCGAGCAAACGACTTGTGCGAAAAAGCATGGAGCCGCCTCGAGGATGAAGCGTGGGTACTCGAAGAGTCGTACCGACTATGGATGACAAGAGCGGAGATCCTCGCAGTTAATAACATGCACGCAGAGGCAATCAAAGTCTTCAGTGAAGTGGATCGCATCTCAGAACAGCTTCGTTCCCAATCACCAACGCAAATCGGCCGAATACTCCCACAGATTTACAACTGCCAAAATCATCGTGACTTACTCATCAAGATTGGAGATTTGGAGGCAGCCGAAGCTGTTGAGGAAAACATAATACGAATTATTAACGAATCAGCCCCCAACCCAACTCTGATAGACGCACTGAAAACAGAAAACGTTTGGATCAGACTTCCCGATTCCGTTCATACCTTGCTCAATAGAATTGCTCCATGATAATCAGGGCTCAGTTACCAGGTGGCCTGACGTCCAGGTGCACCATGCTTTCATCAGATGCCAGACGAACCTATGGATGGTCAAGATAGCTTTGCGCCAGCAACTTGCCGATATGGATCACCCCCGCGGTGTTTAGTACCAACTTCTCTTCCTGCAGTGGCAGGTTAAACGCCTTGATATGAATCAGTGCTGGATCGTTCGAAGCAATTGCTGCGATGTTGGACGTGATATCGATACTGTTGACACTCTTCTGATCCGGTGGCGGCTGCTGACTTACATACCACCTCAATGCAGGAAGAGATAAGTCGCGACGACTTTGAACGACAAATGTCTGCAACCATTCAGCAGCTTCCTTGCGATATGGATAAAATGCCATGTCGTTCTCACCCACATGATAACCGCCGTGGCTGGACGACCAAACGCTGGGTGACGAAGAAGGGCGATCGACGCGGTGGCCGAGCCTTTACGCGCAACGCACTCTACAAGTTGCTCACCAACGTCACCTACGTCGGCAAAATCAAGTACAAGGACGAGACCCACTTAGGCGAACATGCTGCCATCGTGCCCGTCGAAGTATTTAACCGCGTACAGAACAATCTGAAACGCTATGGCCAGTTGGGCGGAACGATGGTTCGCAATAAACATAGTGCCTTGCTGAAGGGTTTGCTTCACTGCCAATCGTGTGGCTGTGTGATGACGCATTCGTTTAGCTGCAAAGGCAACAAACGATATCGCTATTACGTTTGTGGTACGGCCATACAACGTGGTTGGTCGGAGTGTCCCGCGCCGTCGGTACCTGCTGGTGAGATCGAGCGGTTCGTGGTGGAGCAAATTCGAACGATCGGCAAGGATCCGGCACTGTTAAAGCAAACAACCATCGATGTTCAACAACGGAACCATGTCGAGTGCAAACGATTAAGAGACGAACAGAAGTCGCTGGCTCGTCAGATGCGAGATGATCATTCCAAGCTTCAAGCGATCGTTGCCAATCCGAACATCGCCAGCAACTTGTCAGGGCTAAGCGAAATTCAGTCGCGACTCGAAACCGCTGACCGTCGCTCTCAACAGATCGCATCAGAGCTTGCGGTGCTCGAAGCCCAAAAGATCGATGACCAGCAAATCACAAACGTCTTGGCTGGCTTCGACAACCTATGGCAGACGCTTCCCCCGAAGGAACAAGTACGACTAGTCCGTCTTCTGATCGAGAAAGTCAGCTTCGACGGTCCAGGTGGCAACGTAGCAATCACGTTTCATCCAACCGGCTTGAAAAGCTTAACCGAGAACCAACTGGAGCATGCACAATGACCGAACGCCTAACCATCAACCGTCAATTCCACGTCGCCACCAAGCGCAGTGGAACCAAGCAGATTGAAAGCGGAGCGAAGCCCGTTATCCCTGCTGGCCGCGTGCCCCGAATCAGCCGACTGCTTGCCTTGGCTCACCATTGCTTCAGGCTGGTTCAGTCAGGAGCCATCATCAACCAATCCGAACTAGCCCACTTTGGGCAAATCTCAACGACGCGAATGACGCAAATCATGTGGCTAGACAACCTCGCCCCCGACATCCAGGAAGAGATCCTCTTCCTGCCCAGAACCACCCAGGGCCGCGATCCGATCAAAGAAGCCGACATCCGCCCAATCGCAAAATCACTCGACTGGAACAAGCAGCGGCAAATGTGGAATAGGCTGCGTCAAGGCGTCATTGACTCTTCTATCGCATCGCAATAATCGTAGATGGCATGACTTCAATTGATGTGGCCGAAGCAGCACTAACGCGGTTTCCGAATCGATTTTGCAAGCAAGGCTCTGAATGCAAGCAGCTCAGGACGGTTCAACTTTAGTAGTGAGATTGTAACTCGTCCGATAGCCGTCCTGGCCGAAAGGGAACCATCTTTCATCAACTCCAAGTGATCGTCCCATAAATCGGTCCTGGGATGAAAGAGTCTTACGATCTCTCCTGTTGTCTCGTCGACCGAAGCAAGGTCGCTCCCTTTACCGCGATTGCAAACGAAGCAGGTCCATGCCAAATTTCCTTCCGTCGTTTCGCCGCGATGCTTTACGGCGATGATGTGGTCTGGCTCATGTGGCAAGAAGGCATCGTCTTCATGAAGAAGGCAATATTCACATCTGTGACCGGCGCGTTCACGAATCAGCCGGCGAAGTTCTGCTGGCACATATTCGCTCATTCGTTCCTAGCTTCCTTGCCGCGCACGTATCTGGGCTTTCACCATACGCATCAAAAGCTCAGCTTGCTCGTATTGATCCAGTTCGTGCTTCAGATCGTCATCCATTTGGCCAGTGCGGTTCAGCGAGAGAAGCTTCGAAGCTCGTTGGACGACGTCGGCAGACGGCCGAAAGTTTAAAATCTGTTCATCGGTGGGGCCGGAACCAAAGAGTTGAGCGATCTCTTCAAAGACTTTCGATGCGGCTTCAGTTGTCGACATGCTGGACCTGGCTTTGAGAGTCTTTGGACGCTCTTTCGGGCGAGGGGGAGCAGCGGTTCGCTGCTTTCCGGATCCACCTTCAGAGTTGTTATCAAACGGTTTTATTATACCGGTCGTGGCCGAATGATTCGAGCTCAACTGAACGGGCAGTTTCCAGCCCTTTTTATTTGGCCGCAATCTCCGGTATCTGCCCCGCTGTTAACCCACCGGTCAGATAGTTTGAGGTCCGGTTCGGTGGGGCGGAAGCAATCGGCGTTCTAACAAGCAACTACTTATCAACTAGAGAGCGCGATAGTTCGCGGTCGAAAATTCCGTTTTAACGGAAGCAACATTCGGAAAATCCGATCGCGGTAAGAAAAGCGAGAGCGCGGCAAGCTGGGACCAAGAAATCGAAATCGCCCAAAACATTGGGGATTTCAGCGAACGAAGCATCGCGAAAGAAAACCTCTCCATCCACGAACTGGCGGGTAGCCTAAAGCTCGCAGGATGAGACGAGTACACCCGATAGGATTCGAACCTATAACCCTCGGTTCCGAAGACCGATGCGCTATCCAATTGCGCCACGGGTGCAGTTAGTCCTTCGGATTATAACGTGTCCGTGCTTTTCTTCAACTGCCTTTGGAATCTGCGTTTTTACACGTTTTCCCAAAGATTCGCGCCTCGATCGCGAATAGGGAACGCCAGTCTCTGATGGCAATCGAGCTGCTGGGAGGGTGTTCCTCGCTTGCACTTCGGGTTGAGATGGTCGCTGGCCCCGCGGATTTCGGGCTGACAACCGGACGCTAGCGCGTTTCGGCTCATTAAAGCAACAAGACCTCACGCTGCGGGTTGGGATTTTGGCTTTCGGGGTACGATCGGGGAATTTAGGGAACGACAATTCTCGTTTCCTTGAGAAACCAAGCCTTAACCGATATACTCCAACCGATCCACTAATTGACTCGTACTACAATTTCGCCCACCAATATTCAATACACCTCGGTTTCGCTTTCGTCCCACCTCTATCCAAAGCAAAAACCTCTAAAGGATTACGATGCCAAATTCCAATGAGAACGGTCCAGTTGAATCGTTTATGAAGGCAACCGATGACGCTGCCGCAAAACAATCCGTCGCGGAACAAAACATTTGGCGCGGTACCTTTGTCGCTAAAGCCATGTTCGCTTGGTGGATCGCGTGCGCTCTCCTCTCCATCGGACTCGTCGTCGCAGGCCTGTTCTCAAACACCCTCCTCGGAGACGCTGCCCCAGCTAGCACCATTTGGAGCGTCATCGGTGGCTTGATCGCTCTGGCTTGGGTCTGGTCGACACTACTCTGCATCTACCGCAAGATCTCGGTGAACTACGAACTGACGACTCAACGCCTCATTCACCGACATGGAATTCTTATCCGGACTACTGACAGGATCGAATTGATCGAGGTAGACGACGTCTCCTTTACCCAAGGACTCATCGAACGCATGCTCAACGTCGGCAAAATTCGCGTGACGAGCTCCGATCGATCTCACCCGGTACTCTTCATGCTCGGCATCGAAGACGTTGCCAAAGTCTCGAACCAAATCGATGACGCTCGACGCGCTGAACGCCGACGCCGCGCGCTGATGATTAATCAAGGTGGTTAAATCCCCATCTAGAATGGGATCTCTGACCTGATGGCTTTCGGATCAGAGCCCCGATGGTTTTCGAAGTGGTGGGATCAAGGCTCCCTGGTTGTTCCGTTGGAAAAATGGGATCGAGAGCACTTTATCCCTCTGCGTCCCACTCAGCTTATCGCTAACCTTAAAACCCGTGCACCCGATCAGTTCGATTGGGACCTCTTCGAAGCTAGCTCGCAAAAAATCTTCGAAGCCATCCGAACGGCCTACCACCAACATCGAGCCTACGTCACCGAGCTCTATGCTGCGTTCGATCCTGATAGGGACTTGGATGAGAAAATTTGGGACTCCCCTACCGATCCAACAAGCCCCACTCCCTCATTCAATAAACAAGCCTGTCGAGACTTCTTCCACCATCTCGCAGAGTCTCTACAACATGCCAATTACCGCCGCCTTTCTCCTCGCGAAATCCGAGCCGCCTCCCAGCTAGTCAGCCAATGGGGTGTTCGCCTCAAAATCCGATTCAGCTCGTTTCGACGATTAGAGGTCTACGGACGTGGGGATATCTTTACCGAACGAATCGTTCGATCATGGCGATGGTTGTTTCGCAAAAGAAATATACAAGTCCCCATCTACCAACGATTGGTCGTTGTCTTCCGAACGAAAGAACTTCAACACTTTACCGATCCGTACAATCCCGATCGAGTCCACATTAGGCTTTTCAAAAACGTACCCAAAGCGGATATCGAAATGATGTTTCCCGGCGCCCAAGTCCGACTGACATGGCTTGATACGGGTAAGATCGGTATCCCAACTTTGTGGGGTATCATCATGATGGCGAGCAAGCTGGCCAAAAGCTTTTGGATCGTGGCTCTACTCAGCGCATTTAAGCTGGTTTCATGGGCGTTGTTTCTATTCGCGTTCTTGATCGCATTCGTCTTTTACGGAATCAAATCGATTCTTTCGTATGGAACGACTAAACGCAAGTATCAACTCAACGTGGCAAGAAGCTTGTACTTTCAGAACTTGGATACCAACCTCGGGGCTCTACTGAGAATTGAAGAAGAAGGGGAGGTCCAAGAGATATGCGAAGCCCTGCTGGCCTACTTTGTATTGCTATCGCGAGGCTACCCTCTCGAGAAGGAAGAAGTAGATCGGGTCGCGGAAGATATTCTTCAAGAGATCGCTGGGTTCAGAATCGATTTTGATGTTGAAGATGCTCTTCGCGATCTCACGGCTGCGGGCTTGATATCGTTTAGCGAGAAAGGTTGGTATTGCGTCAAGGGTGAGATGAGAGCTTAAGTCGGCAATAGATATAGGTTGCCGAGTTGTCGTGGGGAGTCAATAAGAACGAGGAAGCAGTGAACCCGGAAGGCAGTCCAATCTCTGGCGAGATCGGCTACGGGAATATCGATCTGCGATCAACAGTTTGAATTAGAAGATTTTGTAGGTTCGCGTCAGGCGGGTAGGACTCGTTGCCTCGTCCACTACAAGAAGGGATTCGTTGCCTCGTCCACTACGCAGAACTCAAGACTGATGGGCGAGGAGTCTTAGGGGATGGCTAGGGTGCCGACGGTCAACAGTTGCAACCGCATGGCTGCGGGATCATAGGGAGCTCGCTCTCGGATGCCCGGTGCTGCACTGCCTGGGCGGTAATGACCGGCGTTGGATATTTCCTTCAATGGCGGACGCAATACGGCAAGGTACGGGCTGAAGAATGCTGTCGTGTAGAAACGTGCTCCAGACAGCATCGGCGTCAGCTTGGGGCATTTCTCATGTCCATGTCGCTCAAGCATCGTATCTTCGAAGTAGAGCGGCTGATGGCAAAAGACAGGTGCCACCCAGGCCTTGCCCTGTGGAAAGAGCTCTAATTGACGATCTGGTCCGTAAGGGAGTACTTGCGGGTCCGGCAAACGTCCTGCAACCCAATCTTCAGGTGTCTGACCTGTTCCGATATTTGCAATCGATAGATTGGGTGTCGACAAGGGAGGAAGAGCAATTCGCCCCTTGGATGGCTGTGCTGCGTCGACAGGAGTTGTTGAGCCAACGAGCGGAGAGTCAGTAGTAACCTCGGGGCTTTGCGTGTCAGGGGGCTGTGGTCTATCAGAGGGAGACGGTTGATCTAAAAATCGAGCGGTCAACCGAATGCCAGGGTCCGATTGTGCCAATAATTGCGAACCCGAAATCGAGGACAATGTGAATGCCGCTACTATGGCACCAGTCTGGCGTATTCTCCCTGCTAAACGCTGACTCATCGTTTCACCCTATCCTATGTGAATCAAAAAAAGCCGGCCGTAGGGGTTCCAATAGTAACTATTGGTGGCCGACTTAGATGCATTCTTCGGCAGAGAATTACAAGCACTTCATTCGTCGTATGTGCTTTTGTTGTAATAGTTGCAATCGATTGCATGACTGATTGCGTAGACGTTAAGGCTTTACAGATAAAATGATAGCAATGAAGGGATTTAAGATTAGTGATTGGCGATTTACGATTGGTTTAAAACCCAGCAAGGAAAGTGTTGAATTGCCAGGCTGTTGTTCTAATAGTAGGTTAGCCATTCTCAGCCGACTCGCGTACAGCGTCGGCGAGCCGAGGTGCCCAACTTACGTGTTTTGAACGGCTGATGCAGATTGAGAGGCAGTCCAATCTCTGGCGAGATCGGCTACTTGAATCGGCCAATCTCTGGCGAGATCGGCTACGGGAGTTGTCGATCTGCGATCAGCAATTTGAAGAGGTGTTAGCGCCAGCGGGTGTTTCGGAGGACGGAGTCTACGACATAGTCCCACATCGATTGATCGAAGTGATGGAACATTAGCTCCGCATGTCCGTAGGCATGATCGAGAGTTCGCAACTCTTCACAATCGATGCGGAGTAATACTTTGCCAATCGCTTTTTCTGAATCAGTCGCGTTGGAACCATTGTTAACTGAGGCATTGGACGCAACATCTGCAACGATCGCCGACGAAACTTTGCTTACGAAACCTTTTAGTATCCTGTCTGGATGCGTACTCAATCGAAAAACAACCGGAGTGCCAATACTAATAATGTCTGTTTGATCTTTGTGGATCTCACATTCAATATGAGGATCGTCGTTGGTGGCAATACATCCAACGAGCGCGTTCTTAGGCATAAGGACACCGGGGGTTAATAACGTCGACCGAGTTTGTTGCCTGCTCGATTGATAGCTAGCTTGAACGAGCAACCCATCCTGTCTATCCTGTGTCGATGGATTTACTTTAAAGTAACCTGCCTCTGAGGCCTTAAGATTTAGAGACTCAAGCCTACGGTCAATTTCTTTAACTTGAATCTGGATAGCTCGAAGCCGTGATTCGGCAATCTTCTTCTGATCTAAGACTTTAGAATCGTGATACGCTGCACCGTCCAACGATTTTAGCTGAGCGGTCGCTTGCTCTAAGGCTGACTGCAACTTGAGTTTTTCTTTCAAATGATCTGGATTGCGGAGAACCATAATGGAATCCCCTGCTACGACCCACTCTCCGTCTGCGCTCAACAACTGATCAACGACTCCCGATTCGGCTGTGTACAAGCTAACGGTATCTCCAGTCTTAAAAGTACCTATTTCCCAAGATCGCTTTGGCAGAGGCAAGGTCATGGCCCATACAGCAACGCATGCTGTGCCGAACCATCCCACGATTTGAGCTCGAAGCGAGATGCGATTTCCATTCGCTTTCGACTGCTGCGTCCACGATGCGACCCACAGAATTAAGGCGCATAATCCGTAAACAAAAATGCCAGTGATCGCGAATCCAGTCAGTTGCCAATCGCCTGCAATTCGATACACAAACCAACCTAGTGTTGCGAGAAGCATAACTCGATTCAAAAGTGATCCGATATAGTACAAACTCAAACCGAGTTGTTTACCAACCGATGAGTCGAGTTTACCCCCAGCTAGTCGATCGAAAGCTTGCCAGGATTTATCACGCAAATTGTTCATGCCGAGTGCATCGCTCAAGATGTAGTACCCATCGTACTTCATAAGCGGGTTAGCGTTGAACAGCAAGGTCGTTAAGGAACAGACGATTAGCGTTTGATAGCACAAAGCATTGGTAAGACTCGACGTGGTGAAACACCAGACTAATGCAGCGATAGATGCGATAATCAACTCGAAGTAGATACCACCAAAGGCTGTTGTTAAGCGATGGAATCGATTCTTGGACTTCCAACCTTCGGAGATATCGACATAAGGGCAGATCATTCCAAAGCTCATGAGCAACCCAATATCCCGGCATTCTAGATTGAATCGTCTGCACGCTGTGGCATGTCCTAATTCATGAATGGCACGAGTTGCGAAGAATATCAATCCGTACCCTATCAGCGCTGATGGAGATCGTAATTCGTCCCAGGTCGGTAAAGATATCCAAAACTCATCCCACCGATAAGCAACTGCCAATCCGGCCAATACAAACAGCAGAATAGCAAAGGGAACAATGGCCGGTGAAAATGATATGGATAGCGGCTTAGTTACAACATCTAACAGCTTACCTGGGGATCCGAAGGACAATTGATACTGAACGATGTTGACCACAGAACTCGCAAAGCGAACGATTGGGCTTCTTCGAGCAGAAGCGTTCGCGATGCTGGGCGGGACTAAGGTCTGTTTGCTGCCTCGTTCAGGTTGGAGCACACCAGACTGTACGCAATTCGTAAGCAATCGCTTGAGCTCGCTAGGCTGGAGTGATGCTGGTCGGTACTGCTTATCAAATTGATCGCATACTTGTTGATAGGTCTTCTCAGGTGCAACCCATTGTAATATTTGGTAATCTGCTTCAGAGCAGGAGAAGTAGTCTGACTTTAATGGATTGGAAGCGACAAACCGAGTTTCGCCCCTTTCGATCGACCGAGTCCACTTGATATCACGCCGGCACGATAGACCAATTCGTTCGGTCGAAATCCTCTGTTCTTGAGGGGCCGATGCGGATCGCTCAATCATGGTGTTTCGCTAGAGACGAGAACTTCGACGGTCATCCCAGGGAGGAGTGTCCAGAAGTTGCCAATCTTCTGATTTTGGACCGTAGCGTGCATACGAATCATGCCGGACTGACTTATATCCGGAGCGAAGCCGGAGATTTTACCGACAAACTCGGTGACCTTATCTTTACCTTGCCAACGCACTAAGGCTCTCCGATTCACGAGCGTTGCGGGATCATAAGAAGCGATGTCGACAAAGAAATCGACTTGCATCTCATCCATCCTAACAATTTTCAGCAACGGTGTACCTGCGGTGACCCACTCGCCTGGGAAATGATCAACTCTTGAGACCATGCCAGAGACCGGAGCAGTTAGACTGAGTTTGTTAAGTCGCTTTTCGCTTACGAGGTAACTCGCTTGAGCGATTTTGGCTTTAACTTCTTTTTGAGTCTTGATCGTTTTCGCTTGAATGACGCGGGCTTTGGCCTGTTCGAGGCTTATGCGTTTCTGTCGAACTTCGACGTCGCTCGCACCGCTTTTGTTGTTAAGTTCGATGGTGTTATCAAGTTGCAATTGAGTCTCTTCGACCAGCATTTCGGCGAGTCGGAGATCGCTCTGGTCGGTCGCTTCGGAATTGGCAACTTGTAACTGCAGACCCGCCAGTTGTTTTTCCAACTCCGCACTTTCCGTGTCCATCGTACCAATGCGGTCTCCTGATTGGACAACCATACCCTCGCGTAAAGCCAGCGACGAGAGAACACCGGTATCTTGTGCAGAGATCTCGACCGAGTCGGGCGCGAAGACTAGGCATTTCTCGAAACGGATCCAACCGGATTGAACGATGGGAGGAGTTGTCGATTGACGATCCGCAATACGAACTGCAGGATTGCCACTCATTGGTGCAATCTTCGTACGTGTGGGATCTTGAGCCGTTAGTGGCAGATAGCTTATTAGACCTACAACACCGAGACCGAGTGCTGACCAAAATGTCAAAGGGGTACGTTTCATGGGAACCACATCCTGGCTCGCATAAGGAATGTTTCGACGAAATCTTTGCTAAGAGCCCAAATCAGTGGTGCTTTGCCTGAGCTTACGGAGATACGAGCGGTTGCGCCCGCCATAGCTAAATCGCTCGGCAGTTCATCATTAAGTTGAAAT
Organism: Pirellula sp.; assembly: GCA_046344995.1. Lineage (GTDB taxonomy): Bacteria > Planctomycetota > Planctomycetia > Pirellulales > Pirellulaceae > JBKCUI01. Next base: position 124,427 of record JBKDKR010000036.1, on the reverse strand, counting down.
CGAACGAGGTACATTGGCATTGCGTCAGACGAGTGTTGTTGAGCACTACGCCATGTTTCAGACGATTTGGTTGTGATATTCCACTTTGTTTTGGGCGAGGCGATGAGGCGGGCATACGCTTCTGTCCGAGGATTGCTGTGTCCTCGAGTAAGTTCATCAAGATTACGTTCTGGAATCTTGGCTTCTAATTCCCATTTCGTGGTTGGAGATCTCAACGAGAAGAGCCATTGGCCCATACGTACAGGGCGACCAGAAAGGCTTTCTTCTACTTGCCATGTTTCAACGATTGCATGAGATTTGGATCGGATAGTAAGTTGTTCCCATTGCTCTTCGATGAGCGTCAGTGCCTTTTGCTCATACTCAAGTGCAATGCGAATTGTCTCGCGTTCGCTCTCGAGCGCATCGCGATCAATGGGAGTCAAATTGCGGTCCCGCAAAATTCTGTTATCAAGCTCAGCAGCACGTTGCTCATGCTGGATAATCGTAGCGTGCGTTTTTTCTCGTTCCGCACCGAGTGCATTGGACTGCATTTGAATAAGGGGCGTACCCGGGGTGACGAGCTGCCCATGCTCTACGAGAACTCGCTCCACAACTCCATCGGCAGGGGCGTAGAGTTCCTCGATATCGAGGGGCACCATCACAGCCGACGACTCGATCATCAAGGGAACGGGAATCGCCATGATACCTGCCAAGACTGTTACAAATGCGAGAAACAGTCCCCATTTGTTTACGAACGTCTTTACGCCTGTCCTAACAAGCGAACTAAGTCCGGTTCCCCTCACAGCCCCCGGTTCAACAATATTACGACCAAGTCGAAAGAGCAAAGAAGACTGAGTCAAACATCCAGCCGGCGGCGTTTGATCATTCGACCAAACAATAATCAAAGCATCGTTAGAGGAATGTTCAGATCGATCGAATGGTGAGTCCGACGAATCATCTCCAACGTCAGGAACCAATTCTTCGATCAATGTTTGTGTTCGAAGAGGTCGCTCTGGAAGAATGGCATGAGGATCTAACCACAGTCCATGCCTCAGACCAAAGGCATCGCTAAATCGACGTTGTTCCTCAGTGGCCACGATATCGGATTTCGATTCCGGATGCAGCGAGGACGAATCTTCATTCGAGAACTGGTATTCTCCATTTCGAACAGAAAGACTCGACACACTGTTCGCGAATTGTTCGATGATATCGATGCCAGTTACGCGACGATCGATTTTTTCGAGTCCAGCGATGCTCAGAATACGCCACGGACGGTGTCGTGATTTTCTTCGGAGCCAGAAGACATGATTTGCGTCGACGTTGTCACGAACACAAGCTAACACAGCTGCCATGGGGGCACTATTGCTTTGCGACGGTAGACTTCGATCGATCAGACGCTGGGCATTGAGCAAGAACTCTTGGTCATGTTCCAAGATCTTCATACGGAATGTTTTGAGAAACTCCGCGATCATGTCCGCCATTTGGGCCGCAAATCGCAGATAGCCTCTTTGGCTCGCCGGTCCGCCACTTGGATGCTGAAAAATCTCGAGCCACAGTTCACCATCGTTCATAGGGACCGCGATGGGTACAAGCATCACAATCTGCGACGTGGGATTTGCTGCGCGCTGAGTGTTTATGGTTGCATCACGCGGGGGAATCAGCACTGGTTGACGTTCGCTGCGTGCCTCGGTCAGCAGTCGATCGTGCGAGCTAGACGGCAGGATCGCGTTCGCTCTGGTAAAAGATTCCCCGGACGACTCGCTTGCTTGTGTGAGTTGCTGCTCGATTTGGTCAATATCATCGAACAAAGTGGCGGGTGACGAATCAGACTCACCCGAACCAGATAGTGCACCTGTTGATCGAGTCAATTCCGTGGCCAAGCCTCTCGCTTGAACCAGATTCCAGCCATTGTTCTCTCTCCAGGCCCAGATGGCGATTCCATCCGCCCCCATTGCGGTAAGGATTCGTGGAAAGGCGAACTGAAAGAACTCGGCAGGCTGGACTGGCTTTTGAGAGAAGCGAGCTATCTCGGCAACCAGTTCTCGGATCTTGTCTTTGGTTTGCTGAACAAACGGGGAATCAAGTGCGACAGGATTGCGTCGATCGCTCAAACTATCGATTGTTCCGGTGCCAAACGTCGCCTCCCAGTTTTCGAGCATTTTGTTCGCACTGCGCGCGACACCGCCCACCCCAGTCAGTTCACCTGCACCGGTGACATGGGATTTCGGGGTTTTGATAGTTTCAGACGGTTCCGATCTGCGCATCCTTTGCGGATACCATTTTCGGTCGTCCAATCGCAATATCAAAACCTGGTTTTGATAGCAATCAGGATGTGGACTGTCGCAAGGACGACGGTACGATGCGAAGCTTACCGCGGCGAATCTCAAGTCGCAGGTGACCAGGCAGATCCACACGCATCGGATGTGGATTCGAAGATGTCCGATTCAGCATCTCTTCAATATGACGCCAATGTCTCTTTGACATTTCACGCAGTGGCCAATTCTGGAGATGCCATACACCTACAAAAAACTCACGCAAAGCAGGCCAATCCACTGCGGTCAAATCTGAAACAATCATCTCGACGCTCCCATCAGGTTGCTTGTTCCATATCGCACTAGCCAAGAGTTTCTCCGCTCGAGAGTTGATCCGTTCGTGTTCTAAGGTATTCGAATCGATCAAACGTACGATACGCTCTTTCCAATCTGGGCCTGCGAGAAAATCCAAAACGGGGATGAGTTCATTACGAATTTTGTTGCGGGTGTATTTGGAATCGCGGTTGCTCGAATCGTTTCTGTAGGGAATGTCGTGGGATTGCAACCATGACAAAATGCTCGATCGGTAGACCGTTAGAAGAGGCCGTATCAGCATTACATCGTGTGTTGTCGATCGAATAAAGTTTCTCGTGATCGGAATACCTCGCAAGCCACGAGTTCCGCTACCGCGAATCAACCTATGCAAATAGGTTTCGATGTTATCGTCAGCGTTGTGCCCCAAGGCGATCCACGAAGCATTTATCCGACAGGCAAATTCTCTTAGGTAATGATAGCGAATCTTTCTTAATTCATCTTCGCTATGATGGAGACATTCTTCATCGGTAAGCTGAGCAACACAACAATTCAGTTCGCGCAGATTCGACTGCTCCTGAACGAACGATGCATCGGCATCACTTTCTTCGCCTCGCTGGCGATGATCGCAATGAAAGACAAAAAGATTCTCTTTCTTTGAACTCAGCTTCCATAGCGAATCGAGCAGGGCCATGCTGTCAGCCCCTCCGCTGACCGCGATGATTACTCGCGAGTTATTCCATTGTTGTAGCGGCCAGTTGGCCAGGATCTCATCGATCATGGGATAATCGCGGTTTCCCACTCGGGTGCGTATTCTCGTTTCCAGAATTCTGTGGAAATGGTTGGATCAGTCCATCTTCCATCGTCGCGGCTGGTTTTTATCACAGTTCCAACTCGGTGAGCTACATTTCCTAGATGGCAAAGATGGGTGCTAAGATGTCCGCTGCGAATTGGTTGGGCGAGTAGCCCGGGATCCTCGGCGACGACCGATTGAATAAAGTTGGACAAGTGTTCGAGTTGGCCAGACGAAGAGGGTGCTGATTTCTCCACCACTTTTCCAGCTCGGTCGTAATGAATGTAGACCCCCTCGGTATCAATCTCCAGGTACCCTTCGCTACCGTAAAAGGAGACGAATGGTCCGGGTGGATGCTGCGAGGTCGAGATACCTTGATAGGTGATTTGTTTGTTGTCTCCGAATTCCCAGCAAACCGAATGAGTATCAGGAGTTTCCTGGTCATCAGAAAAACCGTATCGGCCGCCACTGGAAACTGTTCGGATTGGGAAGCCTACTTGCAAGCCCCAGCGACAGATATCGAGCCCATGGATACCGTTATTACCAAGCTCGCCGTTCCCCCAATGCCAAAACCAGTGCCAATTGTAGTGAACCACGTTTGACTTGAACGGACGCTTCGGCGCGGGTCCTTGCCAAAGAGCATAGTCCAGATCAGTCGGTGGTTCGGTCGGTTGAGTCGTTCCGATGGATCCTCGCATTCGATTGAAAAAGCAGCGAGCTTGGGACACGGTCCCGATGGCCCCGCTGTGTAGTTTTTGGATGGCAGCAAGGTAGCCTGGAGAGCTTCGACGCTGCGTACCGACTTGGACACATTTACCAGACTTCTCGGCGGCCTCGATCATCCATACACCTTCCTGAGGATTGTGCGAAGTCGGCTTTTCGACATAGACATGTTTGCCAGCTTTGCATGCCATGATGGTTGCAGGGCCATGCCAATGATTGGGGGCAGCGCATACCAAAGCGTCTACCGATTTGTCATCGAGAATGCGTCTAAAGTCGGAGACCGCCAAGGGTTTTTGATCACTCTTCTCTGCGACCTTCATCGCCGAGCTAAGTCGAGATTTATCGCAATCGCAGAGGTATTTGATCTCTACATTTTGGACCTTGATCAAGTCTTCAAAAAGTCCTATACCACGCGAGCAACCCATGATGCCAAGAACAATTTTTCGTTCTTGGGCTCGCTCAGAGGTATTGAGTGCTTGAGCGGAGGATGATGCAATGAACGCTGCGGATAGGCCAAGGCTGCTCGATTGCAGAAAGTTACGTCTTTCCATGGATTATGACCTTTTTGAATATGGAACTCGGCAGGCTCCACTAGGAAATCAGGAGAGTAAGGTAGGACTCTTATTGTAATCTAATGCAGATAAGTCGTGTTTAATGACCCTCACATCGCCCAGATTACCTACATTCACTTGCGGAAAAATTGGCGGAATTTCTAAACTTCGGACCCGCAGGAGAATCAGTCCACCAAAACAGGAAACGGTCGTGTTATCTCACCATCGCAACATGGAAACACCAAAATCAATACGAGCATTGCCGTTGATTTTCTGCGTGTTGGTGATCATTGGTTCGACGGGGTGTTTGCGCAAGCGGATGACGGTGAGAACCAGCCCGCCGGGGGCAATGGTATACGTTGATCGACAGTACATAGGACTGAGTCCGGTTTCCACCAACTACACCTATTACGGCACTAGAAACTTCGAAATTGTCCGAGACGGATACAGAACGGAGAAGTTTCTTCGCAAGTTCAATCCACCCTGGTATGCCATTCCACCTTTGGATTTCGTGACGGAGACCCTTTGGCCGTATGAAACCCGGGATGAGCGGATTATCGATGTTCAAATGTCGCCGGAGCCAGCTGTTCCGAACGACGCATTGATTGCGAGCGGCGAACAATTACGGCTGCAAGCTGGACAGGGAATTGCGGTTTCGCCTCCGCCCACGATGTCGGCTCCGATTCCGGTTGTACCACAGATTCCGCCTCGTTAGTCCAGCTGTAACGCTTGTACCATTGAGATCAGGGGTTGATTTAGAGAACTCGAAAACCCGGTCAGAGATATCTTGAACTTTACATGGTTGGCTAGGATTCTGGGAGTTCGCCTCTTCGCTGGAGGTGTCGGACCCGTCTTCAGAATTCTCGTTTGGAACAATCGAAACCATGCATTCCAGTTGGCTCGTTGAAATGGCAAGCATTTGGGCCTTTCACGCTTCGACTCGCGTTGAGGAAGACTGCGTGTTCCCATTAGAAGCAGTACATGAGTACTGGCTCAAGAATCGAGTTCGATTCAACGGTTGGAACTCGATGTTGACCTTTCAGTCCAAGCGAATCCGCTCGGTCAGTATGGCTCACCGGGCGCAGGCGTGGCGCAAGACCAAGCGTGTTATTGAAGAAGCACTTTTGGCGGAACCGCTAGCTCGCATTACTGTGGCCGTGGCCGCGCGTTTGGAGGCTCGTCAAATCGATAATGACGCACGAGCGATATTGCATAGTGTTTACATGAGTCATCAAGAAGTCCGCAATCGTTGTTTGCGAATCATTGCAGATGGTTTAGAGCGAGGTAGTCAAGAAGCGGAGGAGCTCAATTCGTTGCGGAGCTATTTGGAGCACTGGACCGATATGCTTTTAGGCTACTTTGTGAAGACGAGCGAATCACACCAATATGCCCATTCACCGAAACGAGTCGAGGACTTTGCCAGCGAGTATGGCGAGCGACATTTAGGTGATCAATCGAAGATCATATGGTCGCTATTGATCGCGAGCTGCCGAGCTTGGCTCAACAAACATGTCGAGCACGAGCCGATTTCGCCTCGCATCAATCAGCAAATCAGCGAAGCGGCGTTGGGCATGTTGCATCCTGATTTGTTCGATTCCATGGGGTTGATGCGAACACATCTAGTCCATCGCATTGAGAAGGGACTGGAGCAAGCGGGAGAGACATTGCAAAGGTTAGATGATGGGACCTGGGAGACGATGTCAAGCGTGTTAGTGGGTAGCGAAGCAAAAGCAACGGTGCGATTCAGTGTTTAAGAGCAGTGGTACGCGTTGAAGAGACCTTTATACCAGCCCGTTGCGCGAGCAGAGGGGTCGATGGCCGGTTGACGTTATCGAAGTGTTAGCAATCTGAACGCCAAGCCCCCTAGGTGCCAATCGCATGCGAAGGATCGAGTCGCTGGTTCGCGCTGGTTAGGCTTGAGTTAGAAAAGGGCAACCCCTCACCTTGCGCTTTCGGGCTTGTATTGAAGCACAGTCCTCGCTGCGCGAACAAATAAATTCAGCTACGCTAAGACTGGCAATGCCTGATCTTTTTTGCGGTTGGCATGAATCGCCTTTTCTTGAAGCTCAGAATCGACAAGCCTGTAGAACACATCTCGTTGACGTGCTTCGAATCCGTACTCCTCAATTGCTCCACGCATTTGATCTAACGTGAGGAAGTGAACCGTCCCCGCTTCCGCAACAACATTCTCTTCCAACATCAGCGAACCCATATCGTTGGCACCGTAGCTTAATGCCAATTGACCAATCTTTAGGCCTTGGGTGACCCAAGAGCTTTGAATGTTAGGAACATTGTCCAAATAAAGTCTCGCAACCGCTTGGGTCTTGAGATACTCGTGTGCACCGGTGGGTGCGATGTCGGACATGGCGGTATTGTCAGGTTGGAACGTCCAGCAGATAAAGGCAGTAAAGCCACACGTTTCATCCTGAAGCTCGCGAACACGACGCAAGTGCTCGATTCGTTCCGCGAGGGTCTCCACGTGCCCAAACATCATGGTCGCGGTACTATTGCCTCCTAGCTTATGCCAGACTCGCATTACGTTGAGCCAATCATCTGACATGACTTTGCCACGTGTAATGGCCGAACGAACGCGGTCGACGAGTATTTCTGCGCCACCACCTGGGATGCTGCCTAGACCAGCTGTTTTGAGTCGCTCAAGAACTGTCTCAATGGACAGCTTGTTGACCTTGGTAAAGTGATGGAGCTCAGGTGGACTGAAGCCGTGAATGTTGACATCAGGAAAACTCTTTTTGATGTCTTGAAGAAGCTCTTCGTACCAATCGAGTGTGAACTTGGGATGCAAACCACCTTGCATCAAGATTTGATTACCACCCAGCTCGACTGTCTCGCGTACTTTGTCGAGTAGTTCCGCTCGGGGTAGCACGTAGCCCTCTTCGCTTTTGGGGGTTCGATAAAAAGCGCAGAAATCGCATACGGCGGTACAGATGTTGGTGTAGTTAATGTTCCGATCGATGTTGTACGTTCGGTAGCCTTCGGGATGTTTGGTTTTGCAGACCGTGTCAGCTGCGAGACCGATCTTGGCCAATTGATTGCTCTCGAGAAGGTGGAGTGCATCTTCGTCAGAGAGACGCTCGCCACCCAGGACCCGCTCCAGGACAGTATCAACATGTTGACTCGAGATCATGATTTCCTCTTTGCTGACGATTTGGTGCCAGCAGCTTTATGCAAAAATTGGTTCAAGTGTTTTGGTGCGACGCGTTGGTGATATTCGCATTGTTTTCGATCAAGCCTGCACGTTGGCAACGACGCCGAAATTCTTCTAGTCCACGAACGGCGTCGGGGTTTAGATCGAAGAAAATATAATTGGTGAGATAGTCTAAGCATTTATCGACAGTCAATCCATAACTGTCACAGCAGTCCTCGCAAATCTTCTGAACATCACGGCGGCCTCGCTCTTTGGCTTCGTCAAGCATCTGTCCCAAGCGGGTTTCATCGATACTCGATTCGCGCGTTACCCAACCCGCGAAGACGAAGGGCAAGCCCGTCCATTGGAACCACTTCTCTCCCAGGTCCCAGGAGAGTTGGAACGATCTCTCGTAGTTTTCCGGGTGCATGGCACGATCGCCGATAAGCAGCACGGCGTCCGCATCGACATTCTCGGGGTCGTCCGTTATGTGAAGCATTTGGGTTTCAGGACGGATACCGAGCGTTTCGTGCATCAAAAGCTTTGAAAGAGCGGCGCTGGTCCGGGAACCTTCATCGAGAGCTACTCGTTTCACCAACGATGGTTCGGTACGGAAAAAAAGGCGAACAGACCATACGGGACCTCGCGAGACGATCGCGGAATTCGACACGAGTCGCAGTCCAGGGGTTTTCAAATACTCAAATGCGGGGATAAGTCCCACATCGATGACCCCTGCTTTGATTTGGTCTGCTAATCGACTGGGAAGATCGGTGGACAATTGCCCTATTCCAGCCAAGTCATCGGCCAAGCCGTGGATTAGTGGTTTAGAGTTGAGATAGGAAACTGCCCCAACACGAACGAATTGGTTCGACGATGACAACGGTCTTTTTGCACCTTTCTCGGCTTCTCGTGTCGTGGATTCTAGCGTGTCGCAGTCTCTGGGCTCGCCCCAGCCAGTGGGAACAGATGCGATTAGGCTACACGGATTTAAGATTGTTGTCACCATGATTTTGCTTGGTGTTATTAGGAAATGGGCGATCTGCCGGCTCTTGGAAGGAAGCTGCTGCGATAAGGAGTTAGGTCTTACCGTAACGATACGACTTAACCGAGAAGGGCTGGGGATTCATAACTTGTGGATCTTGGAAGGGTTTCTAGGGGACTTACAATGGCATCATGACAAATTCACCTCCCAAACCATTGGTCCAAGAGTTAGACCCTGCGATCACTCCCGAATTGGTTTTTCGTGCGTTGAAACAAAAACCCTACGTTTGCTGGCTGGATTCAGCCCTAAAGGGTGGCCAACGGGGGCGTTACTCCTTTTTGTGTGCCGACCCAGTTGAAAGCTGGGAACTAACCCAGCCAGTTGCGGATCCGCTTTCGAGGGTCCAGGGTTGGTTGGATCGATGCCAGGCAGCTACCGTTAGCGACCTGCCACCCTTTCAAGGCGGAGTTGCAGGGTATCTCGGCTACGAATTTGGGCGATGCCTCGAGCGGATCCCGGCAGCCAGACACGATGAATTTTCGACTCCATTAGCGGTGCTCGGTCTTTACGACGTAGTCTTTGCGTGGGACCATGAGCTGGACCAAGGTTGGATTTTTTCTCATGGCTTCTCTACCAAAGAATCAGACGAAGGTCGCGAGAAGAGAGCTTCTTCCCGCTTGAATCAATTCATGGCCTGGATCAAGAACGGCGACGGGTCTGCCCCTTCGTACCGGCAACCCAATTACCATGCCATGGCTCATGGCCTAACCGCAGAACAATTTGAAACCCGGTTGGGTGGAGGCTGGTTAGGTAACTTCGACAGCGAAGGGTATCAGGCTGCTGTCCAAAAGGCTCGCGACTACATCTATGCGGGAGACATATTTCAAGTAAACCTTTCGCAGCGATTGTTGTGTCCTGCTCGCTGCAAATCGGATGAGCTATATGAGCACTTAAGGCTAGTGAACGCAGCCCCGTTTGCCGGATATTTTAACTTTGGTAGTGGACAGATCATCAGCGCATCTCCGGAGAGGTTTTTTCATGTGAGAGATAGATGGATGGAAACCCGTCCGATCAAAGGGACACGGCGAAGAACAGGCGATGCCGAGCGGGATCGAGCAACAGCAGAAGAGCTCCTGTCAAGCGAAAAGGATCGCTCGGAAAATGTCATGATTGTTGATTTGCTTAGGAACGATCTATCACGTGTATGCGATCCGAATAGCATGCGAGTGGAACAGCTCTGCAAAGTCGAAGAGTATCCGTTTGTACTTCATCTCGTTAGTGTGATCGGTGCTCGGTTACGGGATGATGTCCAGTGGTCTGATGTAATGGCGGCCGTGTTTCCGGGAGGAAGCATAACGGGTGCTCCTAAGGTTCGTGCGATGGAGATCATTGCAGAATTAGAGCCGACCGTTCGAGGCCCTTATTGTGGTTCGCTAGGGTATTGCGGAGCAGATGGCAGCATGGACTGGAACATTCTCATTCGTACGTTGACAGCTTCGCGAGGTTGGTGGCAGTTTCAAGTGGGAGGAGGAATCGTCGCAGATAGCGAGCCGGCCAGCGAAGAAGAAGAAACGTGGACTAAAGCTGCGGGGCTTGTTGCGGCAATAGAACGGGGAACGGTATCACCGGTTTAATCGGCATATGCCGAAAGATAGCAAATCCGCGGCTGCCGAAATCCCTTACAAAACGAGGTGAAACGCTAGGGATTTGGCGATACTTACTCCAGAGCTTTTTGCAAAGGAGAAGGGATTCTATGAAACATATCATGGCATTGATGTTGGTAACCGGGGCTGTATGTTCGGTATTTACTGGCACAGCAAGCGGCGATGGTTTTCTCTCAGGAACCTATCTAGATCCAGCTAAGCAACGAGAAGACATTCTTCCTTACCCGATCATCAAAGCGTGGCCCGAGTATCGATACACCTACAATCGACCTCGTTACGTAAGCGGCCACATTGCTCATGTTATTGAGCCAACTAGTCAGGAAGCGATGGCCTGGAAGTCAAGCGTAAATGCAGGGCACTATCACAACCATGTAGGTCGATGTGTTCCGTTGTATTATTATCCCAAGCCGTGGGAAGCACTCAACACAAGGGCTAGACCTGACTTTGTAAAGCAAGATGACATGGGCACGATGCCTGCACAATAGGAATAAGCTGGATCAGCTGTAGCGGGTAGCCCACGGTTATCGGGCTTGTTGATTAAGTTGTGGTTGGCCACTCTTGGCCGACCCGCGAACCATGGACGGTTAGGAGCGAACAAGCGGCACATTTTAAATTGTGCAAGAGTGCCCATCCTGCGTCAGATTGCTTTTCGTTAATTGTGGTCTGCATCCTGACGGCTCATTGGGGCAGATTGCTCTAGCAATTCCGGCTATGATTTAGCCTGACGTTCGCTGTACCAACATCTCCTGTTTCTATTCTCAACCGCGCAAGTGTATGGTCCCATATTCGAAAATTGAAGTCGTCCTCTTGGATATCGAAGGAACGGTTTCGGATGTTCGTTTCGTTTACGATGTCATGTTCCCGTTTGCCAAACAGAGCATGAAGTCGTTCTTAGAATCGCAAAGCGGAATAATGGAAGTTCGGACTGCGATTGAGCAAGTTGCAAGAGATGCGAATCTCGACGTAAACCACTGGTTCTTGGATCCTAGACAGAACGAAATCGATGTCGAGAGACTTAACGCACATCTTCAAGAGTTAATGTCAACTGACAGCAAGGCAACCGGACTCAAGGCGCTACAGGGTTTGGTGTGGAAGTCGGGATTCGAGTCGGGCCAATTACGAGCCGAACTATTCCCCGATGTGTTGCCTGCGCTCAGGGAGTGGGTCACAAACCGGAAACGCCTTTTTATCTACTCATCAGGCAGTGTTCTCGCACAGCAGTTATTCTTTCGCTTTACTACAGAAGGGGATTTGAGTGGCTTGCTGTCTGGATACTTCGACACTAACGTTGGCAAGAAACAAGAGCCGGCAAGTTATCAGCGAATCGCCGATTCTATCGGTGCTAAGCCACAATCAATTCTGTTCGTGTCCGATGTTGCTGAGGAGTTAATTGCGGCCACAACTGTCGGAATGGAAGTTGTGGCGAGTGTGAGAGCCTCTAATAAACCACTCAATCCTGGTTACAACGGTGCACAGATTCATTTCTTCTCAGAAATCAGTCTGACAGATTAGCAAATTGGCTTAAGTCCAATCGATACATAAGCTGGTTGTATTCGTAACGCGGTGTTGCTATGGGGTTGCCGGAGAACGATTGTGTGTAGGTACCTTCGAAGTAGATAATGCGACCGTCGTCTGATGAAAAGACGGGATGTTGTCGGGGATTGTAGAAGGACTGTTTTGGATGAGTCGCGATCTTGGTCGCGTTCATCCAAGGTCCATCGATCGAATCTGATTCCGCGAACCAAACCTCTCCCAAGTGGGAGGGCGCACTCTTCAGATTAATCTCATTGCCGATCAAGATCCAGCGTTTGCGAAAGCTGTTCCATTCGATGGAACTGCGATGCATGGAAATAGATTCCTCATTGGACTGCAAATTATACCTAGCATCGGAAGATCGCATTTCGTTAGCTAGCAACTTTGCTTGTTCTTCTTTTTGTGTTGTAGGCGGGAGTGTTGATTGCCATTGGTAGGTTTTGGATTTTGCATCCCATGCAAGCGATTGATATTGGTTAGGGTCTAGTATCGCATTCAAGTTCGCAGGAACACGCGTATTTGCAAACGACTCCACGAAGTAGATGAAATCCCCCTCCGACTGTTTGACTTGGACAGCCTGCCCTCTCGGGTGCTGCCAATTGTTCAAAACATCAAATGTCACCTTCTTTTCGAAGATTTCTTTTTCGTCGTTCCAAATGGCAATTCCGTGCTCCACCATGGTCCCTAGCGAGAGATGGCGGGAATAGTGAGCAATCAACATTTCGTTTTGGTGTTCATCATAAATTGTGAAAGCCCCAAAAAGCCAAACGGCGCCCGGTGCGTCATCGGGAAGAATTTTCTTGGGACTTCCCGATTCTTGATCGACAAAGTAGGTGAGATAAGGAGCATTGTCGATCAATTCTTGACGGATTTTCGTTTTATCTGATTTTGGCATCGGGCTAGTCGCAGCTGTGACATGGAAGTTCCCGAGCGGGTAGTGGGCTAGATTTGTATCACCCCAGATCCAGAAGAGCTTGCCGCGATAGGGGAGCATTTGGACCGAATCGGATCCCATAACGCCCGCGTTCCAAGAGCTGCGATTGTCTGGAGTAGGAATGCCGAGCAATTCACTGTCACGATAGAGCCCGTTGCCAGTGACGCGATGAAGGCGTTCTGCTTTGTTGGCTCGGTTCATGGCAACTTGTACGCGCGCCCCCGGATGAGTCCTCAGTTTGAAACCTTGAAATTCAAAACCATCTTTTGGGTATTCATAGCCAGGAGACTCGATAGAAAAGTAAATGTCCTTTCCCATCATGCCCGGCTCCAAGAAAGCGATCCAACCTTGATTATCCGTCCAGTACTCAGTGTTGTCGGTGGTTTTTAGCTTCGCGAGCGGGATACCACGTTTTGTATCTTGGTCAACGATTTGGATACCGAACCAATCGGAGGCAGCCAGCAATTGGCATAACACGCACCAGTATCCGAATGTTAAGATCGCAGAGAATCGCAAGCCGGCATGGTGGTAATTGTGAATTGTCCGCGAGCTCATGATACGTGATAATCGAAATGTATTATTGGTGGAAGATGGAAAGGTACTACCATTGTGCTTATACATTTTGGGAAAGCGAGATTGGTTTTGTCACTTACAATTTATCGACAGGTTAGCCTCTTCATCGTTTTGATTTGGTCACAAAGTTGGGACCATGAGGTATTTGCCCAGGAGGCACAGGCGATATCAGGGAAACCGTATGGATTCGCACGATTCGTAGTTCCCGCTGGTCAGATTTCCGAGTCCACTTCGTTACGAGTCGTCGTTAGCAACGAAGAGGATCGGATTTTTTTTCCGGCGATCGATGTTAAAGAAGCCCCCCATCAGGAGCCGCCACCGCCGGAGCCTGCGAGAGACAGGGCAAATCGGCCTAGGATTGGGGCGTTGGTGCAGAGAATTCGAAATGCCGTTGCCAATGCCAAGGATCAGATCAATCCGCCGGAGTTAGTACGGGTTCAATTTTTGTTTACAGGGGACACTCCCTTTGATGTTTATTTGGACGGTGATATTCAGCTCAAGGTAAACGTCGTTCCCACACGGCCGCTTGGGGGAAACCAAGTCGATCAAAACTTTCTGGAGCTACAAGAATCGTGGTGGGAGGGTTACATTGCCCAGGCGCAGCGGCAAGTTCAGCGCAGTGACTATCCAGCCATTATCGAGAACTATCTCATTCACATGCTAGGCAATCGATTTGGGTTACCTGCCCCCACATTGACCAAGACACCAAAAAAAACCGAGGAGGAGCAGATCGATCCGTTGCAGACGATTGAATTAGTAGCAGGGGTTGAGAAGTTACGAGCAGAGCTACATCGCGAAACGTTGCAACAGCCACTATCGACAGAGGAACCTCGGTTTCCGGTTCCTGAACCTCCGAATTGGCAAACGCTTGCTCCACCCGATACACCAAAGGATCTGCCCATCGAATCGATTGCGACCCATGTACCTGCAGAGTGTTTTTACATTAGGTTTGGAAGCTTTGCGAACTTCATGTGGTTTAAACAATTTGGAGAAGCTCGGGGAGGCGACTTGGTTCAGTTAGCAGTACTACGTGGTATCAACTATCAAACCAACGAGCGCATGGAGCGAATGCTCAATACTAAGACAACGGTCGTGGGCCGTTTATTTGGAGATGCGATCATCTCGGACATGGCACTTATCGGGACAGATCTTTATTTGCAGGAAGGGCCGGCCTTAGGAGTACTTTTCGAGGCCAAGAATTTGGCGTTACTAAAGTCTTCAATGGACAATGATCGCAGGGCCGCATTGAAACAAGGTGCGGAGGCGGGTGTGAAGTTGGAGACCGTGGAGATTGCAGGTGGAAAAGCCTCGCTTTTGAGTTCACCCGACAATCGAATCCGTTCTTTCATGGTTGAGCATGACAAATACTTGCTTATCACGACGAGTCGGCGTATTGCCGAGCGATTTTTAGAAGTGGCAAACAAAGGTGGATCGCTCGCGGAGTCCCCTGCATTTCGTTTTGCTCGATTAACGATGCCTATCAGCAACGACTACAGTTTGTTTGCCTACTTGTCCTCAGAGTTTTTTCGAAATCTCGTATCACCACAATACCAAATTGAATTGAGACGCAGGTTGAAAGCTATTGCATCGCTTGAGATTGCCGAAATGGCCTCGCGAGTTGCTTTGGAGGAGCGCGAATTGAACGGCAGCAACATTCAGAATTCGATGGAGAACTTGATCGCATCTGGGTATTTACCTCCCTCATTTCAGAATCGATTCGATGGTTCTCAGACACTCCGATTCCAGGGAGCTTGGTTTGATTCATTGCGAGGAGCGAGAGGCTCGTTTCTGCCCATACCGGATGTCAAGATCGCTGACTGTTCGGCAGCAGAACATGAAGCGTATCGGAATCAAGCAAGCTTTTATGCATCCAAATGGCAACAGACCGATCCCTTAATGATTGGGGTGAGGCGCTACGTAGATGAACAGCAACCTGAGGTTGAGCAATTGGTTCTCGAGGGTTATATCGCACCCCTAGGAAGAGAAAAGTATGGATGGTTATCGTCGTTTCTAGGGGCGCCCGTTCAAACCGAGATTGTTTTGCCCATTGATGACATGGTGCAACTTCAGACGCATTTGTCCGGGACCAACATTCTCTCACCATCTCCGCAGGATCACGTTCTGTTTATGGGAATAAAGGACTTAATGCCACCTGTGCCTGGTGAGACCAAGGGGTTGTTGGCGACCCTACGAGTCCTCAAATCGATTCCAGGGTATGTGGGAACGTGGCCGAGTCCTGGTTATCTCGATCGCTTACCGTTTGGGCTAGGGGGAGGAAATCCAGACGCATACGGATTCTCACGGACGATCATAGGGTTGTGGCGATGGCAGTCTTCGGGCTTTAGCGTCATTTCCTTTGACCGCTCGATACTAGAGGATTGCATTAGGACTTTGCAGCCAGCGCCGACTCCGAACTTTGCCCAAGGACGGCTCAAGATTGGTGATTTAAAGAACAGTCAAGTGTCTTCCTTCTTCAATGTGCTCTCCTATAGACGAGCAGGTCAGGCAACCAGGGGGAATCTCTTACTACTTGATTCGATGCAGCAGCAGTTACACATTGAGCCTGAAGAGGCCCTCAAGGGGGCAGAGAACTTACTTGACGCCAAACTGCAGTGTTCGCTTGGGGGAAGCTATCAATTGGAGCCTAAAGGAAGATTATGGAGCAGCACGGCCTGGGCAGCGTCAGTGAATCCGCCACCGGGCATGTTAGGATTCGATCCCGACATAGCGCTGCCTAACCCCAGTTATCGAGCACCTTGGTTAACATGGTTTCGTGGCTGTGAACTAAACCTGATGCAACTGCCCGAACGATTGGTGTTGGTAGGTCGAATATCGATGGAGAAAGTTGCTGCTTCACCCGTGAGCGAAGATAAATCGCAGAAGTCACCAGAGTTACCAAAAATGAACGTCGATTTGTTTCAAATCCCTTTCCAATTTTTCCAGGGAGACAAGCCGAAATCAGCACAACCCAAAGGTTCCGAGAATAGTGAGCCAAAGAAGGAGAAAAATCAGCGTCGAGACTTTTGATAAGGGTGCAAGCATAGAGCTGAACGATTACACTGTCTGCCTATGAGTCAGGACCACTCGGCAGATCATTTGATAGATGAAACCTACGAAGAAATGAAGAAGTTAGCGTCGAGCTATCTTCAGATGGAGCCAACTACAGTAACCCTATCTCCGACCGTTTTGGTTCACGAAGCTTATCTGAAGCTTTCGAAACAATTCTCTGGTCGATACCAGAGCCGAGGGCACTTTCTGGCGATTGCCGCCACTATGATTAGGCGGATTCTTGTCGATCACGCGCGATCCCGGCGACGAGTCAAACGTGGCGGAAATCTAGTTCGAGTCGCATTTGACGAGGAACTACAATTATCAGCCTCGAACGACAGCGATATTCTGGCACTCGAGGACATGCTAGAGGTACTTCAGTAGCTAGATCCGAGACAGGCAATATCGTCGACGTCTTGCACGAGCTAATTAACGTTCTCCTATTGTGTTGCCATTCTGATCCTGAAAAACGCCCTACAACCATGAATGCTGTAAGCACCACACTTTCGCTTCTCGCTCGCAATATGCCTTGGCATCAAGATGAAGCAGACCAATGGTGGGAAACAAACGAAAACACTCTTCAAGAATGGAAAGAGAGCGACCAAGCGAGAGCAGAAGCGCGATAGACCGTCAGGTCGCTATAATCGTCACAATCAACAAACTCATGTTTCTACAAGGATCTTTTCTTCCCTTAGTGCAGTCTCACCTTTCTGCAACTCATTCTATCTGACCTAGCTTTCGATGGTTTCTTCTTGTCCCCATGAGAACTATCGATTGCTATGAGTTTAAACACTGTCCAACGCTTGGAATCTAATATCCGAGGCTACGTCCGCTCGTTTCCCACCGTTTTTGACACTGCCCAAGGAGCTTGGCAGACAGATGTAAACGGACGCCGATACTTAGATTTCTTCGCAGGCGCAGGAACGCTGAACTACGGCCACAACAACCCTCGCGTCAAAAATGCGATCCTGAAATACATCGAGCGGGACGGCGTGATGCATGGACTGGATACCGCTACCCGGGCCAAAACAGAATTGCTCGAAGCCATTGAGGAAGTGCTTTTCAGACCTCGAGGCTTGAACTATCGCGTCCAGTTCACGGGTCCAACAGGTACCAACGCCGTAGAAGCAGCCATAAAGCTGGCTCGCAAATGCAAGCAACGCTCCCACATTGTAGCGTTCACGAACGCCTATCATGGCCATTCGATGGGTTCCCTCGCTCTAACAGGCAATCAGTATTACCACGACCTCAGCTATGGCTCACATAATAATGTTACGCACCTACCCTTCGATGGTTATCTAGGCGATTTTGATACAAGTCTCATTCTTGAACGCATGCTGAATGATACGAGCAGTGGTTTGCCAACTCCTGCTGCCGTGATTCTAGAAACGGTACAAGGTGAAGGTGGTATTCGTGTCGCTTCAAGCGGCTGGCTTCAACGGATCGCCAATATCTGCAAACAACACGACATCCTTTTAATCGTCGATGATATACAAGTTGGCAATGGACGAACGGGGACGTTCTTCTCATTTGAGCCATCGGGCATTAAGCCAGACTTAGTCTGCCTATCCAAAGCAATTGGTGGTGGCTTTCCGATGTCTCTCGTGTTGATCAATCCGGACATTGACATTTGGCAGCCTGGCCAGCACACAGGAACGTTCCGAGGTAACAATTTGGCCTTTGTGGCATCGCGAGCCGTTCTCGAATACTGGCGAGACGACGTTCTCATCAATCACATGGCGGAGAACGCAAAGACCATTGTAAGCCGACTGCAGCAAATCAGCGACAAGTTAACTAGCGATCCCGTTTCGATTCGCGGTAAAGGAATGGTCTGGGGAATTGACACTGGCGATACACCATGGGCATCAGATGTTTGCAAAAAGGCATTCGAAAACGGGCTTATGATTGAGACCTCAGGAGCGAACGATCAAGTCATCAAGCTGTTGCCACCGCTAACCATATCTAACGAAGACCTTTGTATAGGCTTAGATATTCTGGAACGATCGATTGAAAGCGTTATCACCAATCGCCAATCGATTATGTCCGTTTCGGTTCCCTCGATGCCGTGTCAAACCTTCACACCTGTACAAGTCTACTAGTTCGCATAACAAGCCAAACCAATGACCAATTCCATTTTGGATTTACCCAATGGCTGCGTTAACCATGCGGCATACGCTTCGTTTCCAAAACAATTCGAATCCCAGGCTCAATTTACGCCTGAATCGATTGCAGTGGAGTTCGAAGGACGAAAGATCACCTATCGCGAGCTAAACCAATCCGCGAATCGAATTGCTCACGGGCTGATTGAACTATCACTGCCTGCAGAGACTAGAATTGGAATCTGCCTGGATCGATCGATTGAAGCCATTCAGAGCATGATCGGGATACTCAAAGCAGGCTTGGCCTTTGTGCCGCTTGATCCTGAATTTCCCGCCGATCGCTTGGAGTACATTGTCGCTCACGCAGGCATTCCCCTGATCATTTGCGATGATCGTTATGTTTCGCTTTACTCAGGCCTAGATCCTGATTCCGTGAGAATCGTAAAGCCAGAGCATTTCGATAATGAGACCCGGGATGGGAATCCGGACTGCGATCTACCCTGCAGTCTGCTCGCTTACGTGATGTACACCTCTGGTTCGACTGGTAAGCCCAAGGGTGTTCAAATCGAACATGGTAGCTTGGTCACTTATTGCTTAGCGGACGTCGAGCTATACAAGCTTGAAGCCTCCGATCGGACTCTGCAATTCTCCACACTTAACTTTGACGTGGCGATTGAAGAGATCTATCCGCCACTACTGGTTGGCAGCACCGTCGTGGTTAGGCCACGTGAACGGGCGGCTGCCAGTATCGAGCTATCTCATCTAGTCGAAACGAATCAGGTCACGGCGTTGCATATCGCCACCGCCTATTGGAACGAATGGGTCGATTTGATGGCTGCGTCAGGGCAGCGGGTCCCTAAAAGCTTGCGGCTCGTTATTGTGACGGGTGAAAAGATCTCCGTCGAACACTATAGACGTTGGCTAAGTCTTTGTGACCATGAGCTGCTATGGTGCAATGCCTACGGACCGACGGAAACGACGGTAACGTGTACTGCTTTCATCCCGGACAATGACTGGGATGGAACACAGATGCCCATCGGTCGACCGTTACCAGGTTATGATGCCTATGTTTTGGATGAATCGTTAAGACCGGTCGGCGATGGAGAGACGGGGCATTTGTTTATCGGTGGCCCAGCCGTTGCCAGAGGCTATTTAGATCGCCCCGATTTAACCGAAAAAGCATTTCTACAAGTTGAACTACCAGGTGTCTCAACACCACAGCGAATCTACCGCACCGGCGATCTAGCTCGCTGGCTTCCCTCTGGTGATATCGAATTCTCAGGCCGAGTCGATCATCAAATGAAGATCGGTACCTATCGAATTGAGCCAGGTGAAATCGAGTCGGTGATGAATCTCTATCCTGAGCTTCGAGAGTCACTCGTGGTTTGCGAAGAAACCAACGGCCAGAAATACTTAGTCGCTTATCTTGTGCCACAAGATGTAAAGGCATTCGATCAAACCGCTTTCATTGGCTTCGTACGTAATCGTTTACCTCAGTACATGGTGCCAACTCGTGGTGCTGTTCTGGCTTCGTTGCCGAAAACGATCAACGGTAAAATCGATCGCGCCTCACTTCCCAAAGGTTCGGATCTGACCGTGCTGGGAAGCGTACAAGATGATTCACAACCAACAACGGAACTTGAACAACAACTCGTTGATGTATGGAAGCACGTTCTCCAGCTCCCCAGAGTTGGAATTCACGATGACTTTTTCCATCTTGGCGGCAGTTCGTTGCTGGTCACACGCGTGATCGCTCAAATGTCTGGCCAACTCAATATGGTGATTCCCGTTCGAGACTTCTTCGCCAATCCGACGATTTACTCGATGTCGCGTCAGTTGGAACATCTCCGAGGTAACATCGAGGGGCGCAAAGACTCGTCGACACCAGGCGGTGGCTCTGCCTTGAGGGCTAAATTGCCACAAATTCGTTCGCTGGATGTTTGTAGCCTGGGAGCTCGCATCGCCAACGTTTACTATCCGCCGGTAAACCAATCTCTCGCGGCTAAGAAACATGCGGTGGTGATCGCCACCTCTTATGGTCACGAATCAACTCGGGCATTCCGCAATATTCAACAACTCGCAGTCCAACTCGCGCAAGCCGGCTTTGACGTCGTTCGCTTTGATTATGCAGGAACGGGAGACTCCGACGGAGGCGTTGAAAGATTGTCGTTTCGCCAATGGACCAGTGATGTTCGTTCCGTGGTCGACGCGAGTCGGCTACTACCAAATGTCGAGAAAGTTTCGTTGCTAGGTGTTCGACTGGGAGCCAACTTGAGTGCTTCGGCCAACATACCACATGTCGAACACTTCGTTGCATGGGATCCCGTTTTGGATGGAGCCTCCTATGTCGACGGATTAAAGAGTATGCATGCGGAGGAAACGTCCGGATTAAATCGTTATCTACGAGTCAGAGACTTGGGCCGAGAAGAAATGCTCGGATACCCATGGCCTTACACGCTGGAATGTGACGCCACAGCCATGGTTTGGCCTCCTAAGTACACCGTTGATGCCAAGCTTAAATCTTGGATTGTCACGGATTCCGAGCGTTCAGCGATGTCTCATATTCAACATGGGGCTGACTGGAATGTACGAACGAACAATGACGAGATCTATTGGGGCTGCCTCATGTATGCGAACAGCGCGTTCGCTTCACCAGCCACATCCCGAACAATTATTCAATTGCTAAGCGGCGAGGGTTAAGACATGGACACAATGAACGTTTTTGGCGACCAAAACAGCTTGGTCGGTTGGTATAGCGATCCCGCGGCCAAGCTCAAGTCGGATGTGGCAGTGGTCATGCTTACCCCCGGCATGCTTTCCCATGTCGGTCCTATGCGACTGCATGTTCAGTTAGCGCGAGGGCTTGAACGAATGGGAATGGCTTCCTTTCGCTTCGATCTGTCCGGAATCGGCGAAAGCCTTCCATCCGGTGCGTCAGGTTGTTCGCTAGAAAGAGCGGCTACGGAAATTCGCCAAGCTCTAGATTGGCTCGAAAACGAGTACGGATGGCAAAAGTTTGCTCTATTCGGTTTGTGTTCTGGTGCCGACGATGCGCTCGCAGCTTCTCTTCAGGAGGAACGAATCGTTGGGTTATCGTTAATGGATGGTTGTGGCTTTAGGACCAATCGGTTTTATCTCAATCATTTCAGCCGAAAATACGTTCCGAAACTCCTAAGTCTCAAAAAGTGGCAAGAGTTGTTGATCAACCGATTCGGTGGAGGTTCGCAAGCTTATCGGACCATGCCAATGGGCCAAGACGTTCGAGAGTTTGCAGACCGAGAGACTTGTCAAAAGCAAGTTCAAGCATTGCTGAGTCGAGGAACTCGAATGCAATGGATTTATACGGGTGGATCGATCGACTACTACAGCTATGCGAATCAGTTTTTTGAAATGTTCCCGTTGGTGCGACCGAATCCGTTGTTATCGGTTCGTTATCACCCCAACGTCGATCACTTGGCAACAATGCAACAGGATCGGGAGCAGATTCAGAATGTCATTTTGGACTGGTGCGGAACCTTTATTGCGAGTCACCCACGAAGCGAAGCACCTAAAGCGATTGTGATACCCACGAGTGTTTCATCGTTTTCTGGTGTAAGCCCAATGGTACGAGTCGTTTAGTTGCAAGAAAGAATGGTCTGGCCCACGGATGCGTGATCCATACCAGCCCGATGCGCGAAGGCTTGTTGCTTTAATTGGCCGTGGGCGCGCTAGCGTCCGGTTGTCCGCCGTTAACCGTGGGCTAGCGATCTGCGGCTAATGCTTGTTTTTCAAAACGCCATTAAAGCGGTCCAGGCCCTACAGGCCTATCTAGGTAAACGAACTGGGCGTTTCCCATAAAGCCAAAATAGCGCAACTTCGAAACTTGCGATTTCGGGCTGGTATTACCAGCCCGAATTAAACCGTTCTCAACGTACAAGAACTACTCTTTGAGTTCGCCGCAGTCTTTGATTACGATCTTCTTGCTGGTTCGTCCCGAGTTGCTTCCAAAGGATTCGATGTTCTTAACAACATCCATACCTTCAACAACCCGACCGAAAACAACGTGCTTACCATCTAGCCATTCGGTCTTAATGGTCGTAATGAAGAACTGTGAGCCGTTGGTGTTGGGACCAGCGTTAGCCATGCTTAGCAATCCTTCGGCATCGTGAACGAACTTGAAGTTCTCGTCCGCGAACTTGGAGCCGTAAATGCTCTCTCCGCCGGTTCCGTTACCATTGGTAAAGTCACCACCTTGGAGCATGAACTTAGGAATCACTCGGTGGAAAATCGAGCCCTTGAAGTGAAGCGGCTTGCCACTCTTGCCTTCACCCTTTTCGCCGGTGCACAAGCAACGGAAATTTTCCGCTGTCTTTGGCACATCGTCTCCAAACAATCCCATGACGATCCGACCAGCATCTTTGCCATCGATTTCAACATCAAAGTAAACCTTGGTCGTTACCTTACCCTTGCTCGGGGATTCGGCCATCACATTACCCATAAACACCATCGCAATCAAAAAAGTGAGAGAAAGCAAACGCATTTTCTTAGTTCCATTATTACAGTTCAGGAAATCAATCGGACCTCCGTCCATCCATCGATTCAACCTACCAAACAAGAGCCAAATTGACAATGCGCAACCCGTTCGGTCCGCGGAGACTTGTCCTAGCTTTTTTCTCGACCTGCGATTTGGGACCATTTCAGATAGGCCCCGGTGGAAACTTCAAAAATTCTTAAAACATCGAGCCCCTGCTCGGAGTCAGCTTCCAAAAGCACCCCAAGCAGCTTTTCCCACGCGATGTTGGGTGCATTTCCTTTGAGATCTAGATACTCAATGGCATCATCTCTGTCGTAAATCATGCCGTCGATTTGCCCGACACTCTCGTCACCTTCGCGCACAGCCCAAACAAAGGATCCATCCATCTCGAAATAGAGCCCTGGCCAGCCTGACACTTGGTCTGCAAAGTGCTCCAGAGTGGTCGAAAATCTTTCGATCTCCGGAGCGTAGACAAGGAAATGGTTAATAGAATTCACAGCACTAGTAAAAAACGCCAATCACACCTAGACACGGATTCGGCGAACGTCTTATCGGTCTGCAGGCACCTTGGAGAGCTTTTTGAAATACGCTTCAACAACGTCTCTATAGTGGCTAGGCAAGTCCTTGGTCATGTCCTGAATAGCTTCTTTACGTTGTGCAGGAGGGAGATTTCCCCAGCCGCTCGACTTGCCGATGTCTTTGTTATCTACTTCGCCTGGGCCCTTGACGTCTGCGATCTGCGATTCGTCCATGGGGTTAGGTGATCCATCCGATGGCTTCTTTTGTTGCTGTTGTTGCTGCTGCTTTTTCTGCTGTTGCTGTTGTTGGATTTGTTGTTCAAGCTGCTCGATACTCTTGTCCAACTTGTCGACGATGGTTTGCTGCTTGTCGCGGACTAGCTTTCCAGTGCGGCCGAGTGTCAGGCGTCGTTCGACGTCATTCATCAATCGCGATATCTCATCCAATGAGTCTACTTTCAACGGTTGTATATCCGCCTCCATAAGACGGGCCGTGATGGCATAACGAGTCGGCAACTCCATTTCCCTCTCCAACAACCTAGAAAGACTTTCGAGACACTCGTCGCGACTTAGCAAGTGATGTTGGCAAATGGCACTGTAAAACAAATAGGTCGATGGGTCAGACACTTGGTCGACCGCGATCAATTTGAGCCGCTGCAGAGCTTCGTCATAAAGTGAGTTCTGAACCAGCACGCGACACGCCAACAACTGCACATCCGATTTGATCCAGTTCGGAATACCGCCATTGGCCATCATCGAGCTAAGGGCAGCATCGATATCGGGTACGGTACGAGAAGAAACATCACCCGACAAAAGCTCACGTAGCTTGGCGATACTGGGGTCACATTCCGACGCGATAGCCACGACACTCTCGAGCATCGTCACCCCTCGCAACGACGAAAGGTCTGCCAAACGATTCTTGATCGCTGGCGCATTGGAACGATCGGGCATAGTACCCAGAAAGTCTTCAAACTTAGAAATCACTGACTGGCTCTCTGGCCAATCCCAGGTCGATTGCCTTTTAAGCGAAATATCATTCGCGAAAAGACCACTGGAGCTCGGCATCGAGCATAAACAGCCCAGCACCATTGGGAGGAATCGGTTTTTCCATTGAGCCATGTCCACTCCTCAAGGAGAGCAACTAAAAATCCACTTCGGCGCATCAACTACACCGAACCACTCCACTATAGCGTTTGGCGAGCGCAGTTTCCTCTCGCAGCCAGAGGATTTTAGGACGATCTGGCTAAATTTCTGACCTAACAAACGTCAGAATTTGCACCCATCTTATAAGGTGCATTGATTCCAAGCCCTCTTCAGGTAGCAGCTAAGACTACCGTTTTGCGAGTGCTTGCTCTTTGCTGCCACTCAATTCAGCGGGTGCATTCTTATCGAAATTCAGCTCCGCAAGCCTAACTGCTTGCTGCTCACTCTTCGCGGAACGTCGCTCCTTTGAGGGTTTTACGAGGGCTAAACGGTACCGTTCCTCAAGATGCTTCTTGTCGAGACGTTCCGGGTCCACTTGCGTCCAGGTTTCGCGATAAAGCGGGCTACGAATGGATCGCACAATTCCTTGATCGGAATCGAGCCAATCGACATGATAATTGTCGGTCGTCGCATTCCACTCAGGTCGCCTGTTCAAAGACTCGCGATCCTCCACGAGACACCACGCTCGCACTCGATACTGGCCATTGCTGGCTAGACGCTCATAAAAGATAACTTGATCGTAGACATGCCGTCCCTGTCGATCGAAGAAATGATTGAGTTCGATCATATCGACCGACTCTGATACACGACCCATGTCATGTAGACGATTGTTGGAACCGACAAAGGCCAACAAAATCAATACACTAGAAACCATGACCGCAACCTCTCATGCTAAGGCCATTGCGAGATAACGCCGCGCTAGGCGTGGAGAGCGATCAACCAAACCGCGAATCGTGACGCGGAAATGTTCCAGGCTATGTGTGTGAGAGTAGGCCTAGAACCACTTGGGGCCGGAGAGAGAAGTCCCGTGTCACATCATCAGACGATCAAGCAATTCGATCACCTCACTACTAACGAGCCACCAAAGAAAAAATTGTGGGACACCCTGCTAGCAGTCTTTGACTGCAGGCTACAAGCACTCCGCAGGTCATCTCATAACAAATCTTCGGACCTTAACTCAAGCTTAATCCAGACGAAATTCGGTTTCAAAGAAAAAAAGATGGGATCGTTGCGGGTTGTAAATTCACTCAGCATTAGCTCATAAAGATGAACGACGACGAACAAATGCCTGAAATCCACCCGATGGCGGGGATCACAACAAGATGCAAATCAGTTGCGAAAGAAGAAGATCATCACGTGCTACGAGATCATTCTTTTTATCGAACGCAGTGATCTTACAGTGCGCTCGATGAACATAACTTCAAAACGAAATGTTCTTAAAACGGATTCACCAACCCTGTTATACCGAACTAGTTTTTAGAACGATTGTTCTTGCGGTAGTCCCATGGCGACTCCGGTGCATCGTCTTTCCAAAGACCAACCTTCTCAGACTTGGCTTCTTCTTCGGCCTTGGCCAAGGTCTCGTCTTTGTTGTATCTCTTGAAATGCCATGCGGCTCCCGTTTTTAGCATTTCTAAATTCACGAACGTTTCTTCCACGTAGACCTTGCCCAAGATTCGGTCGTAGTTGTCCTTAGCGGTCCATTTGACGGTAACCTTTTTGTTGGCAACAAGTTTCTCAAGGACTTTTGTTGCGTCTTTTCCAAACGCTTGCTTGAATTCGGGTGCATCGATCCCATCCAATTGAATCTCGCTTTCTTTACCTTCTTCGTCAACGACAATGAGGCTATCACCATCGATCACCTTTTTCGTTTTGCCCTCCATGGTCTGCTCGGTCTTGGGTTCCGACTTGGAGTCCGGCTTGCTCTTCGATTCGGATGTACTCTGTCCCCATGCGGCACCTTGGCAAAGAATTCCCAATACAAAAGTGCTCAACATCGTAGTCGATGACTTGAGAGGCTTAATCATTTTCAGTCGTTCCTTTTTTGAGGTCATTGGCAATTGTCACTTTGGCGTATTCGAGAACGCCCATTGTACTAAGCCCCATGATACGTGTCAGCGAATTCAGAAATGTTAATCGAGGTTAACAAGCAGGAACGGTCGAATCTTGTGACTCAGCATTGAGATCAAGAAGATACCCGGACAAGAGCCTTCAACAATTTTCTAGCGTTGAATCGGCTGTTCCATCATGGGGGCTGCTACTCGATTGCTAGGGCCACTTAGAAGTGGCTGATGGGGGAGCGGGAGATGCCCTGCTAAACTGGATTGTAATCGTTCCTTCATGGCTGCTGCCAACTCGCCCGATTCATAATTCACTCGATTACTCGCCATCCACTTAAAGAGGCTGTCATAACGAATTGATTGCGGCTGCATGTAGATTTCTCGTTGGTCGATAACTCCACTTAACCGATACCCGTCTTGCTCCTCTTGCAGACCACCTTGGCAGTGCACACCGAGCGAGTCGATCCGTACGAGAAGACTGAAGTCGTTGACCGGTAAATGCGTTCGCTGGTCTTTCGAAAATTCGTGAGGAGAGTTTAGATTGATAGGTAAACCAAAGAGACAACTGGAGTTGATTTGGCTTCCACCTCGAATCTGCCCGTCAAAGAATTCGAGTCGATCATTTTTAATCTTGGCGCTAAAAACTTGCAGCGTGCCGTTACCCAGCAGCGGCGATCCGATATCTCTGCCGAAACGCTCCCAATCGATGTTGTCAAAAACACCGGAAAAATCCCATTGCGACCCGGTTGATGAATAACTCGCTTTGCCAGTATAGCTCGCTAGCTCACCCACGCACTCGAGGGATGGCAAAAAGGGATAAAGGATCGAACAGGGGAAGGGATTCTTTCCCGTGTTAATCGCCCAATCGGTAACTGGATGCTGATCGCTATGTTGACGCCGTATGTGAATAGCGATCGGCTCCGCGTCAGGTGTAGGCGACAGGGAGAATCGAACTTTGAGATCCGAGGTTTGCAGCGTAGGGCTGTATTCGGCTTCGACTCGGTACAAGTGATTTGGCAACAATCTTGGTTGGGAAGCAACTGCTATCGACCCTGAAAATGGTACCGTATTCTGCAAAACGAGATCCGTGGCAGAAATCTTTAGCAGCTTGACCGCGTTGTGGGGGCGACAGAGAAAAGAGTCATGAATAATGCGAACCGCCAAGTCGGCCTGGCTTTGCTCGACCTCCGCTCCATGCAAGGTCAGAGCCCAGCCCGACGAAGTCATAAGGCCTTCGACACTAGCCGCTTGGAGTATTCGAGACCGCGTTTCCGGATGGAAGCAAACGAGTTCACGAATTATGAATCGTTGAGGAGAAAGGGATTCAACGGAGGTGAAAACCACGTCGAGTCCAAGATTGTTGCGGATTCGCTCCCGAAACGCAGCCGCTCGCTCCAGTTGATACCATTGCGTTTTGGAAACAAACAAAAACGCTAGCGTCAAAAAAAGTGGCAATACTCCTAGCAAAACGACAGCGGCTCGGCACAACCGTCGTTGCGTCGATTCGTGAAGAAATCGTTTCTTGCGAATTCGCTTGGGGTTCACGAGGTTCCCGGGTTACGGCGCCGAACCGGAATGGAGGTATAGTAAGATTTCGCTTCGGAACATCTCTGAGGATGTTTTGCGTTGAATACGCTGCTTGGGATCGATAGCAAATCTTGAATTTTCTTGCAAGAACGGTTCACCCAAGGATCAAAGGTTTCGAACTTCTGGCCACCCTGGTATAACAGCATTGTAGGAATGCACGCATTTCCCATGTCGTGTCGTTTCGTTTACCCACCGATATTGCTCCATCGCGACTGCAAACATGCCAATTGAACCAGCCTGGCAATCTGAGAACCGTGTCCCCCGCGTTTTGATCGTCGATGACGATTATGAAGTTGCTGACCCTGTGAAGTACGCTTTGGAAGGGCTCGGAT
Source organism: Pirellula sp. (assembly GCA_046344995.1). GTDB lineage: Bacteria > Planctomycetota > Planctomycetia > Pirellulales > Pirellulaceae > JBKCUI01. The sequence goes on along the minus strand of JBKDKR010000036.1, from coordinate 95,845 downwards.
TCGAAGTCACCCATGTTCCCGATGGTGATCGCGGCGTGGAAGCAGTCGATCGACTAAACCCCGATTTGATGGTCCTGGATATGATGATGCCAGGTCGTAGCGGATTTTTAGTGCTCGAACACCTTCGCCGAACCAAACGGGTCGGGATCCGAGTGATCATGGTAACGGGCAACGAGGGTGAACGACACCAAGCGTATGCACGAATGCTCGGGGCCGACGACTATATCCACAAACCGTTTGCCATGGATAAATTGGTTGCGAGTGCTAAGGCGTTGTTAAACACACCGTTCCCCGATCCTGAACAACCCAACAGTGAGTCTGCTCAATGAGTTTGGTTCCTGTGCAATCGATTCGCTGGGTCGGAGATATGGACGGGCATTTAGAACTGCTCGATCAGACGAAATTGCCCCTCGACGTTACGTTACTCCCCATTCGTTCGATAGATCAGCTTTTCGAAGCAATTGTGTCTTTGCGAGTACGCGGAGCTCCGGCAATCGGTATCGCTGCGGCCTACGGCGCTGTGATTAGCGCTCAGAAAGCTAGGCGTCTATCGGTCGCTGATGCAATCAAGCAGATTACGAACGATTGCGAGATTTTGGCTACCAGTCGACCAACTGCCGTCAATCTGTTTTGGGCCTTGGATCGAATGCGAGCCGTTTTGAAACGCAGTCCCAATGTTGCTAACGCTGATGAGATAGTGCGAGCGCTGCTCAGGGAAGCATTGGTAATCCACGACGAGGATCGTCGTATGTGCCATACCATCGGTGAATATGGTGCGGATCTTCTGGACGGCTTAACAGGCGTTCTAACTCATTGCAACACGGGTGGTCTCGCAACCTCCGAGTACGGAACAGCACTGTCCGCAATCTTTACCGCCCAAGACCGCGGCCAAACTTTGCAAGTGTATGCCGATGAGACCCGACCTCTATTGCAGGGAGCACGGCTGACCGCGTGGGAGCTTCAACAAAGGCACATTCCGTGCACTCTAATCTGCGACTCTATGGCAGCCCAGGTCATGCGAGAGGGACGCGTTCAAGCGGTTATCGTGGGAGCAGATCGCATCACAGCTCGTGGTGATACAGCCAATAAAATCGGAACATATGGTGTAGCCATATTGGCCAAACATCACGGGATACCGTTTTATGTAGCCGCTCCTACCAGCACTTTTGATTTAACTATTGTCGAGGGCTCGGAGATTCCGATCGAACAACGAAATAGCGATGAAATTACCAATGCCTTTGGTCGTCAAACAGCTCCGACAGGAATCGACGTTTACAATCCTGCATTTGACGTGACACCCGCGGAATTGATAACCGCGATTGTTACCGAACGAGGGATCATTGCACCGGTTACTGAAGAGCTCGTTCGCCAAATGGTGAAATAGCTGAATTTGTTTAAGGAAAATGCAATGTTGGCATCACGCTTGTTGATCATCGCCTTGCTGGCGAACATGGCCTCCGCTATGTGGACGCCATGCCGACTCAACGCCCAAGGTGCCGATGGCCCCACCCCAGCTCGGGTAGAGAACGCCATCAGAAAGTGTGTTGCCTATCTGTATCGCGAACAACGAGCCAATGGGACGTGGTCTGGTCACGAAAACTATGGGGCAGGCACCACGGCGATGATCACACTAGCACTATTAAATGCTGGCGAGAAACCATCTGACCCCAGAATTCAAAAATCTCTTCGACTACTCAGAAGAACGACACCAACTCAAACTTACGAGATCGCTGTTCACTGCATGGTTTTTTGCTTAGCTGAGCCAGGCAAGGACATGGGTATCATCGAGAACGATGTCAAACTACTGATTGATATACAGAACCCTGACGGGGGCTGGGGATATGATCTTAGTCGTACTTCGCCCGATGAATCCAACTCGCAATTCGCTGTCTTGGCACTCTGGGAAGCCAGCAAATTGGGCATCGCAATCCCGGACGATTGCATCGAAAAAGGCTTGCTCTATTGGCGAACCAGACACTTGGGTAATGGCTGGGGATACGGGTCGGCCCGTGGTGTTTCTGGTTCAATGACTTGCGCTGGTATTGCTTCGATGCTGATCCTTCGCGATGCAGCTGATGGAGTAGACGCTCGTGTAGTTGGAGATCAATTGCAATGCTGTGGCAACCAAACGAGAGGGGTAGATCCAGTTGAACTGGGGATGCAATGGCTCGCTCGATCATTCTCTATCTCATCTAATCCTGGTGGCGAAGGAGCTTGGGCCATGTATTACTTGTACGCCCTAGAGAGAGTCGGGCGTCTTACGGGACAGCGATTCATCGGTGATGTCGACTGGTACCGAGCAGGGGCGGAGCATCTACTTAAGATTCAAGACGAAAGTGGTAAGATGCGAGGTTCCCATACGGAAATCGAGCACATTGCATCCGCCATGGCATTACTCTTTCTTGCGAAAGGAAAACGCCAAGTCGTTATTGGCCACCTGGAACATGGCAACGGTAATGATTGGCAACTTCATCGCAGGTCTGTTCAGAATTTGACTGGACAGATCGAAAAGGTTTGGAAGCGGGAGCTTGCATGGCAGTCGATCAAGATTGAGAAAGCCAATTTGCAGACCTTGGCCGAAACCCCTGTACTTTTCATCAGTGGTTCCAAAGCCTTCCAACTGACAGAGCCCCAACGAAAATTGCTGAAGAGCTACGTCGAACAAGGAAACGTGATCTTTGCAGAAGCGTGCAATGGAGACGGATGCGATGGCGAGGCTTTCGACAAATCGTTTCGCGCCGAGATGGAAAAGATCTTCGATCGACCACTGACGAAACTGCCACCAACCCATGCCGTTTGGAATGCAGAAGCAACCATTGACCCCACCGCCATGCCCGAAGGGTTTTGGCTTTACGGCCTGGACGCATGTTGCAAGACCAGTGTCATCTACTCTCCGATCAGTTTATCTTGTCGCTGGGAGCTCGCTCGTCCATGGGGGTCTTCCAAATCGATTGCTGGTCGCGTGAAAAAAGACATCGATAACGCAGTCAAAATAGGGGTCAATGTTGTCGCTTATGCAACGGGTCGCGAGCTAAAAGAAAAGCTTGATGCTTTGGAGATAGTTGAGGTTCCTACCAATATCCAGTCGCTCAACAGAGGGACACTAAAGATCGCCAAGATATTGCACTCGGGTGGAGCGGACGATGCGTCTAGGGCGGTTGTCACCATGCTAAGTGTATATCGCGAGAAGACTCGTTCGCTTGTCGATTTAGAAACGCCACTCATCTCCCTGGCCGATAAAGAACTTGAAAAATTTCCATTGCTCTACATTCACGGAAGAAGCTCCTTTGTGCTAAGTGAAGCAGAGCGAACAGGCCTGCGAAGGCATTTCGAGACTGGCGGCTTCGTTCTAGGAGATTCGGTATGTGCCGCAAGCGAGTTTTCCAAATCGGTTCGAGACGAATTCAAGAAAGCCATGCCAGACGCAAAATGGGTTGTGCTCGACGTCAGCCACCCGTTTATGACCAAGAACGATCCCGACGCCTTTGAGGGTTTCGATATCACCAATGTAACCATTGTCGATCCATCAGGTGGAGCCAATGACTTGAAGCGGGCGAAGCGCCAAGGCATCCCCGAGATCGAAGGTTTGGAGTGGAACGGCCGAATTGTTGCATTGTTCTCCCCCAACGATTTAAGCTGCGCGATGGAATCGAAACACTCGATGCAATGCAAAGGCTACGTGCGTGACGATGCCTTTAAGATCGCCATCAATATGGTTCTGTACGGCCTTTCGAACTGAGAACTCCATGAAATATCGAATACCAAAAACAGCCACTCGACTTTCGACGCAACTTTTTGTTTGCATGGCAGCGTCGCTCGCTTTCTCTAGCACCGCGCTCTGCGATTGGCCAGGTTTACTAGGGGTAAATCGAGATGGCAAAGCATCCGAGCAATCGTCGTTGAGTGATAAGATTTCGGGGAAGCCAAAACTTGCATGGGAGTTACCCGCAGGCCAAGGTTACGCTGGAGCGAGCATCGCCGGCGACCAAGTCTGCTTGTTCGATCGCAAGGGCCGAGAGAATCGAGCCCGACTGGTTGAACTGCAAACAGGCAAAGAGATCTGGAGCCAAACGCTGCCGACAACTTTCTTCGGAGGAATGGACGCCGACAAGGGGCCGCGATGCGTTCCAACCATCGCTAACGATGGCATTATGCTCTACGATTCTGGTGGAGAAGCTCACTACCTCGAACGAGCAACCGGAAAAATTCGCTGGAGTCGCAAGCTTCTCGAAGAATATCAAGCCGAAGAAGGATTCTTTGGCGTGGGCTCCACACCTCTGGTTATCGAAGACCGCGTTATCATCGTGGTCGGAGGTCGAAAGGGTGGAGTTGTTTGCCTGGGGATATCTGACGGCAAGACCCTTTGGAGCGTGACGAAAGAGGAGGCCAGCTACGCGTCACCTATACTGCTATCTGACACGCAAGGTAATGTCGCTATGGTACCGACACGAACCTCCATCCTCGGTCTTGCCGTGGCGGATGGCAAAGAGATTTGGAAGCTTCCGTTTGGTAAAAAATCTCAATCCGTGGTTGCTGCGACACCGCTTCGATTGACCGGCAATCGATACTTCTTAACCGCCGCATACGATGTAGGTAATGTTGTATTGGACGCGAACGAGACCAAGGCCACTATCATTGATCGAGGTGAGATTCTTAGTAGTCAGTATGCAACTCCGGTGCAGTTCGGTGATTATCTATACGGCTGCGATGGCCGAGAAGATTTTAACAACGGCAGCTATAAATGCATTTCTACCAAGGATTGGAAAGTTGCTTGGGAAGAGAAAGACATCTCCATTAGCCACAGCATTGTGATTGGTGACAAGATACTCGTGACGGGAGTGGATGGCACACTCAAGGCTTTCCGACCTAACCCCAAGGAGTATCAAGAGCTTTGGAAGCTTGATTTGCCCAAGGGAGTTTACCGTGCGATACCGGCTTATGAGGGGCGTACACTCATCATAAAATCCGAATCAGCTTGGCTCGCGATTGACTTGGGAGCCTAGTACAGTGCCATCGTGGTTTGCAAAGCTGATATTCTGGCCGACCTATCTTTGGAACTTATTGCTGGGCAGGTTTCTACGAGTTCGACACTGGTGGGATAGTGTCGACGAGCATGTCATTCTCGGCGCACGACCGCTAAAGAGAGATGTGCCGCTCATGAAGAATGAATTGCATGTGAGCGGTGTGGTCAACATGTGCGAAGAGTTCCGTGGGCATGATGAGTTGTATCGAAAGGTCGGCATTGAGCAGTTGTGGTTACCGACCACAGACTTTCAGCCACCGAGCTTAGAGGACGTATCACGCGGCGTCGAGTTTTTGCAATCGCATGCCTTGCGAGGCGGAAAAGTTTACGTGCACTGCAAGGCAGGTCGAGCGCGAAGTGCGACGGTTGTCATATGCTGGTTAGTCAAGTATCGAGGTATGACTTTAGAACAAGCCCAGCGTCATTTGCTCGACTGCCGCCCACACACCAACTCCAAGCTTGCCGAAAGACCAGTCGTCCAAGAGTTCTGCAAAGCGTTGACTAAAAAGAAGTAGCACAATTGTCCTCAATTGTGTTGAAACGTGGAGCAACGATTCCATCCACTCTCCAATCGACCGCCGTGCCTAATCCAAGCACATCTCCGTAGCATCACAAAAAACTCTGGTCCCGCATTGAAATTGCGAGACACTAGGAACTAAGAACGTAATATCGTTTGACTAAAGTACTTTTGGTTTCTGACTATCAGCGTCCAAGTAGTTCACTGCCGAGCGGGTCGATGGATCGATATACCAAACCATCCTTACGCCACTCTCGAAATACCTCTTAAGCTTCGCATCCATTTCTCGTTTGGTATTGGTTTCAGAGAGAATTTCAACAGCTAGATCAGGAACTAGGGAAGGGATTGGCCGGCGGGGTAGCGATTGATCCGGGAATCTCGCCCAACTGATAAAAGAAACGTCTGGTATCTTGACCACACCGGGCAAAATCTCGAGAGATCCACTCTCACCTAAAACTTGCCCCAAGTCGTTTTTTTCGATGTAGTTCAACAACTTACCGATGATCAAGGCAGCCAATAGCGATTTGTACCAACCCATTGGCTTCTCCACCAAAACTCCGTATTCCAACTCGCAGAGAATTCCCTCCTGTGCCTCAAGTCGCACAACATCCTCCTTGGTCGCCCAACCTAGCGGCGGATGAACACGAACTCTGTAGGCGGGAATATCACCCAATGACCGCTACAAGTCTGCGAGGTTCTAGGTCGCAGGAATCGCGGTAAAGCGTGATGTTAAAATCCTTTCGGAAGTGGACATTGTAATTCCCCTTTTTCCGACATTTTCGTCGGCAACTACTCAGTTGTCAAACTAAAGGTCCTTTCCCAAAATCGTTTGCCCGCATGCTAAACGGGCCGAGCTGATAGATCCATGTCCAGGATGGCCGCGCGAATCAAAAGCTTAGGCAATTAAGTTTCGGTCGATGCTTACGATTCAGGCTCGCCAAACTCCCCTGTTAGGTCTACTGTAGTATCACATTACAACCGACTATTTCCACGCTACACGGAGAATTCCGCGAGTGTCTCAGCGAATCCTTTACGAGTCACATTCCCACACACCTCTTTGCAACCATGCGTATGGCGAGCCAACAGAATATGCCGCGGTTGCATACAATCGTGGACTGAAAGGGCTAATAGTCACTTGCCACAATCCAATGCCTAACCGGTTTTCGCATCACGTGCGTATGCGAGAAGATCAATTCGATGAGTATGTTGAATTGGTACAGCGAACGACTGACGAATGGAATGGACGTGTTGACGTGCGACTTGGGCTCGAAGCAGACTATTTCGAAGGCTACGAGTCGTATCTGGAAAAACAACTATCGGCGGCAAATTTTCACTTCGTTCTTGGTTCTGTTCATCCTCAGATTCAAGAGTTTCGCGCGAAGTATTGGCAAGCCGATGAAGTCGAGGTGCAACGAACTTACTTTCGTTTGCTTGCCCAGTCGGCCGAGACAGGTTTGTTTGATTCTCTGGCACATCCCGACTTAGTAAAGAACCATACGTCCGACTTTTGGCGTCCCACCGAGATCATGGACGACATTCGAGCCTCACTAGATCGCATTGCAGTCACAGGTGTTGCAATGGAATTAAACACTTCCGGGCTGAACAAAACGATCTCCGAGATGAATCCGTTTCCCCAGATGTTGAAAGAAATGCGTCAACGAAATATTCCTGTGACGCTCGGTGCTGATGCTCACGAGCCGAATCGAGTGAGTGATGGCTATGAACATGCCCTCCAAATCCTAACGGAGTGTGGCTATGACCGAGTTAGTTTTTTTCTAGAACGCAAACGCAACGATGTTTTGATATCAGACGCCCTGGAAAGCCTCATTGCACGGTCCGATTTAGGCTGACGAGTAGCATTGAGGACGCTCGATACGAAACAAGAAATACCCACAGCGGCGTCGTCGTCTTTGATAGTATCCAACTCATGTGTGTGATAGCCACCGAAAAGCGAGTGGTGGCCGTACGGTTTGTTCAAAGAAATGCGGTGGCCTAAGCGGGCATCTCACTCCTCGTTATCGCCGACTGTTTAAACATTTTCGTAGAAAGAGCGACAAACTTTGGTCGACCTGTACAAGTTGGTTTAAGCTTATGGTACTGTGGAATCAACTCTCATTTTCACCGACACACTTGACCGTAAACTTGAGCTGAGCTTTCAATGCCTTCACCGTTCCCCCTTCGTATCAACACCGTGCTTAGTTATCTGATTTTAGCGATTGCGTTAACGTTACAACTCTTTACAGAGTTGGCACAGGCAGACGAACGATCCGACTACATTCGCATGCAATATACAAAGCATGAACTAAAGATCCCGATGCGTGATGGTAAAAAACTGTTCACGTCGGTCTATGTTCCTAACGATGCCAAATCGGATCGAAGCTATCCGATTCTTTTGTTGCGAACACCTTATTCGGTCGGCCCCTATGGGATTGACCTGTACAAAGGAACGCTCGGGCCGTCTGTGGAGTTTGAAAAGAGCGGCTATATCTTTGCCTTTCAAGATGTTCGCGGTCGTTACATGTCGGAAGGTGAATTCGTAAACATGCGACCTCAGATCGAAAACAAGCGGGGGACGCAATTCGATGAGAGTAGCGACACCTTTGATACGATCGAATGGTTGATCGCAAACATCAAACATAACAATGGTCGAGTGGGTCAGTGGGGCATTTCCTATCCAGGCTTTTATGCTTCTGCCGGTGCTATCGATTCGCATCCCGCTTTGAAAGCAGTTTCGCCACAGGCACCGATCGCCGATTGGTTCTTCGACGATTTCCATCGCAATGGCGCCTTTGTGCTGCCGATGGGTTTTAATTTCTTCTCGTCGTTCGGAGTCTCTCGACCTGGCCCTACTCCATTAGGTGCGGAACGATTCAATCATAGGACCAAGGATGGTTATCAATTCTTCTTGGAACTAGGACCATTGCAGAACGTCAACAAAAAGTACTTCAATGGACGAATTGCATTTTGGAATGAAATCGCTGCGCATCCCAACTATGACGAATTCTGGCAATCGCGAAATTTGTTGCCTCATCTGAAGAACATCAGCGCAAGTGTTCTTACGGTGGGTGGCTGGTACGATACCGAGGATCTTTACGGGCCTCTTCAAACCTATGCAGCTATTGAAAAGATGAACCCAAAGGCGCAGAACCGCATCGTCATGGGACCATGGTCCCATGGCGGGTGGAATAGCAGCGACGGCGCCAAGTTAGGCTCTGCCAGCTTTGGGTTTCCCACAGCCAAGTGGTTTCGAGATCAAGTTCAGTTTCCGTTCTTCGAATATCATCTAAAGGATCAGGGAACGCTTGGACTCGCAGAAGCCACCGTTTTCGAAACGGGATCCAATCGTTGGCGAGAATTCGATGCATGGCCACCCAAAGAAGGTAAACCACGCAAGGTTCATTTTGCTTCTGGAGGCCTGCTTTCCGAACAACCACCTGCACCCATGAAAGAAGAGGAGGTATTTGATGAATTCGTTAGCGATCCGTCGAAACCTGTTCCCTACACAATGGAGATCACTTCGGCGTGGGCCAAGGATTACATGACAGAAGATCAACGATTCGCGGCATGGCGTCCTGATGTCCTCGTTTATCGCGGGGAGACACTACGCGAAGACTTAACTATCGCTGGTTCGATCACCGCAGACCTGTGGGTCAGCACTTCGGCCGGTGACGCGGACTGGATCGTAAAAGTGATTGATGAGTTTCCCGGCGAGCCACTTACTGGACTCAAACCCAATGACCCCGCGTCAGAAGCCTACCCCAGCGGCCGCCAGCAGTTGTTGCGAGCAGGGGTTATGCGAGGCCGGTTTCGTGAAGACCTGTCTACTCCGAAGCCATTTGCCCCCAACCAACCCACTCGCGTCCAAATCAAACTGGATGATATCCTGCATACATTTCCGGCTGGGCATCGTTTGATGATCCAGATTCAGAGCACATGGTTTCCCTTTATCGACCGCAACCCTCAGAAATTCGTTGAGAATATCTTCGATGCGAAAGAGGCTGACTTTATCAAAGCCAATCATCGCCTGTACCATAGCCCTGACCACCCCAGCCGCATCGAGTTTTCTGCATTAGTTCCCTGACAATTGGGACAATTGTGCTACTCTGTTTTCCCTGACAATTGGGACAATTGTGCTACTTTGGGGGCTGCGAAATTCGTTACGGTTGGGACAATTTGCCGGGGAATGAGAAAATCGAGGGGAACCCAGGAAAAATGAGGTTCGAAAACGGCGGTATGTCAGTTACCATGCCATTGGAAATCTGCTTGGAATGTCTACCCGATACCAACTGCACCCGATACCAATTACAAAAATTATGCCGCTCTACGAAATCGAAACCAATTCCCACATCTTTATCACGTGGGCCGACGACGAAGCTGCAGCCAGAGACGCTTTGATCGACGCCTATCCCACCGATACCATCGTGCGGATGACCAAACGACCGCGAAATTCATGGGTCATTTCCAAATCGGCACTGGGCACCATGAGCAGCCCGGTCAACATCTGCGGGATTGCCAGAGACTGTTTGGCTAAATCGTCAGGTGATAAACTCCACGCCATCCGTCTCTACATGTCAGAAACCGGCGCCGATCTCGAGAAGGCCCGTCGAATCATCGAATCCAATATGGTTATGGGCTGGTAGAAAGGACTCGTAATGATTGTTCGCGATAAAAGCATATCGGCCTTTGCTACCGCCAAGAAACTCATTCCAGGCGGAGTTAATTCTCCAGCTCGTGCCTTCGGCGCTGTAGGTGGTGAACCGATCTTTATGGATCGAGCTAGCCGCCAATACCTCTACGATATCGATGGCAATCGCTACATCGATTACATCGGCTCGTGGGGACCCATGATCTTGGGTCACGCGCACCCGGAAGTTCTCGATGCCATTCAACAAGCTGCCTCGCGAGGTACCTCGTTTGGCGCCCCCACCGAACGCGAATCGGGTCTCGCTGCCTTGATCCAACAGATCATGCCTAGCATGGAACGTGTACGTCTCGTTAGCAGCGGAACCGAAGCGGTAATGAGCGCCATTCGCGTCGCTCGCGGCGCAACGGGTCGCGAAAAAGTGATCAAGTTTTCCGGCTGCTATCACGGACACGTTGACTCGCTATTAGTATCAGCTGGCTCTGCAGCCGCCACGCTCGGAGTACCTGACTCACCCGGTGTCACTCGCGGCACCTCCCAAGACACGATCGTTTTGAATTACAACGATTGCACTTCTTTGCAACGGGTCTTTGAAGAGCTTCCGACTTCTATCGCGGCAGTCATTCTTGAGCCTGTTGTTGGCAACATGGGGACGGTGATTCCAACCCCTGATTTTCTCAATGCGCTCCGATCTTTAACAACCCAATACGGCACCGTCCTTATCTTCGACGAAGTGATGACCGGCTTCCGAGTTGCGCTCGGTGGAGCACAAGAACGGTTCGGCATCAAACCCGATATGACCACGCTCGGAAAGATTGTTGGAGGCGGGATGCCTTTGGCCGCTTATGGTGGCCGAGCTGACATCATGGATAACGTCATGCCAGCCGGCAAAGTCTACCAAGCTGGAACGCTGGCAGGCAATCCGCTCGCCACCGCAGCTGGCACCAAGACTCTAGAACTGCTGTCAAAGAATCCACCTTATGATCGACTTGAGGCGGTTTGCAAACGGTTGGGCGATGGTCTGCTCAACGCAGCACTGTCTCATGGTCATGCAGCACAAATGCAACGCGTAGGCAGCATGCTGACCCTATTCTTTAATGCAGCTCCGGTAGTAGACTGGCCAACAGCAGATCGTTCGGATCGCAAACTCTTTGCCAAGTACTTCTGGTCACTGATCAACGATGGTGTCTACATGCCGTGCAGTCAATTCGAGGCATTGTTCGTGAGCGACTGTCACACAGACGAAGACATCGACGTCACCATTGCGGCTGCCAATCGATTTTTTGAGTCCCTCAGCGCATGAACTTGTTCGAACGCTCCGCCATTCTGGTCGTTATGGCCCTTTGGTGGGGAGGGCTAACATTTTATGCTGCCATCGTGGTTCCTGTCGGGACCGAGGTCTTGGAGAGCACGGAACTTCAAGGGCTCATTACTCAGCAGGTGACTCGTTATCTGAATATGCTCGGTCTACTCGCCGTGGGGGCAATTTGCTGGATTTTGCTCCGATTAGAGGGGGCACAATCCATGGCAAAGGCCAAGGAATTGTTAGCCCTCGGAGCGATACTACTAGCTCTGCAGGGGGGATTATACTGGCTGCATGGCGAACTGGGCCGCCAACTAATCGACGATACTGATCGAGAGGCTTTCTACCAAACCCACCGCATCTATCTCCTATTAGTTGCGGTACAATGGGGGTTTGGCTTAATGAGCCTAGTCCAAATCTTAAAGTTGTGGCGGAGAATTGATCATGAAAAGGCGAGCGTTTCTAACCAATGCGTCAGCAGCAGTACTTATGGCGGAGGTCTTGCCTAGGTCCACAGGCGATTTGCTTGGAGCCACTTCACCATTTACCGAAACATCTAATGAAGGATCTGAATCCACTTCGGTGATGCCGATTGTTGATACGCATCAGCACTTATGGGACTTGAAACAGTTTACTCTGCCGTGGGTTCCCAAGGATACGACCTCGGTCTTGGCTCGGGATTATTTGATTAGTGACTACTTAGAGTCGACTAAGAGCAGCAATGTGGTTAAAGCCGTTTACATGGAGGTTGATGTAACCCCTGAGCAACACAATGCCGAAGCGGACTTTGTGATTGGATTGTGCGAAAAGGGTGACTATCCAACAGTCGGTGCCGTCATCTCGGGAAGACCAAATGATAAGTCGTTCCCGAAGTACATGGAACGTTTTGAGAGTGTGAAGTGGATTAAAGGAGTGAGGCAAGTGCTTCATGGTGGCGGGACACCTCGCGGGTATTGTCTCGAACCGCAGTTTGTTAAGAGCGTGCAGCACTTGGGATCGATAGGCAAGTGCTTTGACCTATGTATGCGATCGGGCGAATTGTTGGACGGAGCCAAACTCGTCGAGAAATGCCCCAAGACTCGTTTCGTTTTGGATCATTGCGGTAATGGACCCATTCGACCAGAGAACAAATCAGACTTTGACGTTTGGCAAAAAGGAATTCGAGAGATTGCAAAGTTCGACAATGTGGTTTGCAAGATATCCGGCATCGTGGCATCGGCCCCAGATGGCTGGACAGCCAGTGATTTGGAGCCTGTTATCGTCGAGAGCATGGAAGCATTCGGAGAAGATCGGATCATGTTTGCGGGAGACTGGCCCGTTTGTTTGTTGAGAGCCTCCTTTGAGCAGTGGGTCAACGCGCTCAAGTCGATTGTTAAAGATCGCTCCGAGGAGTTTCAGAGGAAGCTCTTCCATGACAATGCCGTCGCGTTCTACGATTTGAAGTAACCTTGCTTGCGTTGCTTTAGTAGTGGACGAGGCTAGGAGGCCAATTGCACGGGAGACCGCCTAGTGCCTCAACTTGGAGATGATGTCGATCATAAACCGACGCGTAAAATTTTAGATTGGCGACTGATGATTGAAGATTGGTAAGACAAAGACAGAACGCAATACGATCTCTTGGTGAGATCGGCGACACGGAAATCCAATCTAAAATCGGCAATCTTAAATCGTAAATCGTAAATCCCTCGCTCACGCTGCGGGTTGGGATTTCGAGGAGTCCCCAATCTAGGTTACCTCCGAATTACGGCACCTGTTCAATACGGACAAGATTCATGCCATATTGGTGCCAGTCGTTCCGGCCTCGTAGCCTCGTCCACTACAAAATCCGGGACTCGTTGCCTCGTCCACTACCCGATTCGCGCAGCGGGAGAGATCTCCTTGTCGTTACAGACGTTTCAACTCATTCGATGATTTCGACCCATCGATCCGTCACCTTTGGGAAGTAAGTCCAGTTCCAGATGTGGAAATTCGATACCGAGGAACATACGATACATTCCCTACGGAAATTAGAATGCTTGCATTGCATTTGATCGACGAAGATGGGAATATTAGTACAGGCAGTCACCTCAGCATCCTAAAAATCAGGAGCCGCTCCCATGAAGCGATCCCTAGCGTTCGGTTTAACCGCAGTTCTTTCCATCAGTTACATAGGGTCGAATGGTTTCGCTCAGCAATTCGGTACGACAGGTCAAACCGGTCAGGGTGGTGGGGGCTTAGGAACCGGCTTTGGCGGTGGTGGAGTGGGTGGGGCACCGGCAACGGGAAACAACGGTCGAGCTACTATTGGAGCCTTCGGAGGTCCAGGAGTAACGGGCGCGGCCTTGGTTGACTACAGCACTGTTCGCGTAGGTAGCGTGTTCAGCGGTGGCGGGTCGACTGGAGGCGCAGGAGGTACTGGAGGTTCAGCTGCAGCAGGTTTCGGTGGTGCGACGGGTGGTGGAACGGGTGCTGCGAGCCCGTTTGGTGCCAATGCTTTTGGAGGAACTACGACCGGGGCGGGTGGGTTAGGTGGTGGGCTGGGAGGTGGTCTCGGCGGTGGCTTGGGAGGCCTCGGCGGGTTGGGCGGAGGACTCGGTGGCCTGGGAGGGCTTGGCGGGTTGAACAACAGAAATCGTGGGCAGGCGGGCAATACGAACAATCGCAATCAGAACCAGGTGCGAGCGATTGTTAAGCCGGACGTCGAGTTGAGTGAGACACGCAAAGCGGAGATTTTGTCTTTTTACGAGTCTAGACTCAGCAATTATCCATTCCCTAGCAAACTAAAGGGCGTAGCGATCGAAGCAAAGGCAGGTGTCGTTCGGCTTACTGGTTTTGCTGCGACAGTTGCTGATAAGAAACTGGCGGAGAGAATGCTGATGTTGGAGCCGGGGGTGGACTCGGTTGTGAATGAGATTGAGATTGATTCAAAGTAGGAATCGCGAACTGAGGCATTGGTAATCCACCATGCAACTTAACTGGCTGTCCAGCAGGAGGCATGCCAGCACTTGGTAATGTTAGATGATTGAATGGCGGCGCGATTGATGGATTAGCCTGCTGGCTTTGCCGAAGGATAGATTGATTGGACTGCAGCGCCGGCGCAGGAGTGGTTAAGTTTGACGTCTCCGTAACCGTCGTAGCGGGCAGTTGTTTATATCGCTCTTCGAGTTCACGATTATGTTGCTGCTGGAGCTGCTCGAATTGAGCCACCAAGTTCGGAGAAAGGTTGCTATTCTGATTTGCTGCCCCACGCCTTGGCACATTGATGGTCGTTATGCCAGGATGACTAGCTTGTGTCCCAACAGCTGTGGTTGCAACAGCCGTGGTCGCGTAGGGATTACCGCTGCCACTGACTTGCAAAATCGTGGTTGATTGTGGTTCTGGCGTCGCGTTGGTTCTGCCCGGCAAGTGCAAAGTCGCAGCAGACCCACGAACCAATCGCCCATCTTTAGCCATGAAAGTTGGTATGAGCATAATCTTCTTCTGATCCCCGGGTGCCGCGTCCCACGGAACCCATACGCTGTACGATGCACCCAATTGGCCTTCATCGAAATGATTGGTTAGTTGCTCTGAAGTGAACTTAAATCGTTTAGCAGCTGCGCCGAGGTTATTGTAGTCTGCAGTTCCGTGAGTATCATCAAACCCGTAGACTATCAATTCTCCGTCAACGGGAATTGCTTGTGATTTTTCGTTGTAGAAATAGAATCGTCCACCGAATCCACGCGTTGGCGTTTTGCCTGGTATGGTGTAAACATCATGGGCCCATGTCACGTTGATCGATTGGGGAACTTGGTACTCTTTTTTGGTGAAAGAGAACCAACTTTTGTCCTTCTTCTTCGACTTTGTGTCGGACTTGGATGTAAAAGAAGCACAACCGAAGCTCATCGTCGTTGTCAGCAGTGCGAGCAATGTGATGGCACGTTTCATAATTCCGACCGTCTTTATCGAGAAGAATTTTACAATCTTGATGAATCAAAACCAAAGCATTGCGATCGGTCGATGAAACCGATCATAGTGCTCTTGAGCTCTGGATTAACGCCTAACAGCGGGAGCGTAACCAGCTGGCTGAACAGACTGCCCAACGTTGTTGGCTTGACCAAGGTATGGTGCTGCCGATTCAACTTGCGATGGTCGATTACCGTTTAAGCTAGCTGGATTCACTTGGATAGGATTGACCTGAACAGGAGCTTCTTGAGGAACTACTTGGTTCATGGCTTCTGGCTGAGTAATGATAACCTCGCCACCAAATTCTTGCTGTCCATCAACAGTTGGCTGTAAATCTGGGAAGATCACTGGCGATGCCGCTGGCCCCCAGAGACCGTTACCTGAAGATAGTCCTACGTCTCCGTGAATGTTGAGAATGTCCGCCATACACCAGCTCATTCGAGAGGATTCGACTTGTTTGATTAAATCGATCTTGCCCGCGTCATTGGCATTGACCACCCGAGGCGTCATGACGACAAGCAGTTCAGTACGTCTTTCGCTCTCAGTATCAAACCTAAACAAAGCGCCCGCGATAGGAATACTTGATAACCAAGGAACCCGTTTCGAGGAGTTCGCTCGGACCTTCGTAATCAATCCACCGAGGACCACCGTTTGTCCGTCGTAGGCAGTGACTCGCGTTTGAGCCAAGGTTCGATTGATGATCGGTGAGCGTATGGGCACATCTTGTCGTTCTCCACCAAATCCGATCACGACTCCAGCATCCTCATCGCCCAAGCTGGAACGTTCGACCGCGACCACCATATTGATCAAACCGTCTTGGTTGGTGCGTGGTTGGATTTGCATGATGAGACCGATGTTAGTATCCTCTATAATGCTCTGTGCACCAAAGGCAGTTTGGTTGATACCATTGACCCGGGGAACGGTTTGGCCTACTTGTACCACCGAAATATTGTTATCAATCGTTAACAGGTTTGGACGAGACAATATTTGTAATCGGTTCGCGTCTTGGAGAGCACGAAACAGCATATTGATCGACTCGTTACCGGCAGCGAGCACAAGTCCGCCGTAGCCGAGAGACGAGCTAGCTCGCCCCATTCCGAAACCTGTAATCCCTTGGCCAGCCAGACTGCCTCCGGCTGATCCAACAGGCGGTGGGTCGGCAATATTGAATGCTGGACTATCTAAAGTGCCCCGTGATGCACTCCCGCGTTTGAAAAGTAGTGAGTCTTGGATACCAAACTCGTTGCCGAATTCAAAGCCATCTTCCAAAAGGACTTCCGCAATCAACATCTCAACCGCAATCATAGGTGGTTGGCGATCGAGTCGATCGATGATCTCCATGATTTGTGGTAAGTAACGAGGGGTTGCACTGATGATCAGACTGTTCGTGGCTGGTTCTGCAACGAGAAATATCTCTCGGTCTGCTCGCTCGAACACACTGATCTGCTGCCCCTGCTGAAGCAATTGCGTGATCGTTTGACGCTGATTGACCAACAACTGGTTGATGGCATTGGCCACGTCGGTAGCGGAACTATTTCGCAGCCAAACAACTTGATTCGTTCGTTGCTGTCCGCCTGGATCATCCAATCGGTACAGAACCGCTTCGATGACCCCAAGGTCTGATTCAGATCCAGAAGCGATGATGGAATTCGTTCTCGCATCGGTTGTGATGCGAAGAGGAACGATCGAACCTTCGCCACCACTGGTCAATGCGGCCAAGTTCTGTAGACCGAGGGCCAAAGCGTTCGTAGTCGCAGTACCAGCAGTTGCCGGTAGTCCGAAGACTTGCTGCAGAGTTAAGGCAAGACTGGTGGCGTCACCATTGATGACCGGGAACACCTTGATCTTGGCCTCAGCTCCAGGCAACGCATCGAGCTCGTTGATGAGTGATGCAATCAAATCCATACTCTTTGACGGAGCTCGCACAACCAAAGCATTGATCGTCGGGCTGGATGTAATCACAACACCGGACAAGATACCGGAGTCGATTTCCTTTCCATCTTGGCCACGTCGCCAGGTAATCACTCCGCCAGGTGTACGGGCTTGTGAGTTAACAGCAGTAGCTCCAGCACCTTGGTTCCCTTGTCCGCCCTGCCCTCCTCCCTGCCCAGTCTGCCCGCCAGTTGACTGACCACCGATTGCGGCAGCTAGAATTGGTTGCAATTCGGACGCCACAGTGTTCTTGATCGGGAAGACTCGAATCTGACTCTCAGCAGGCGCGGTATCGACATCGATATCTTGGATCAGATTGGTCACTTCAATCATGTCACGCGGGGACGCTTGAACGATAAGTGCGTTGGTTCGATAGTCTGCGACCACTTTGACTCGTGTGCTTAAGCCAACACGATCCGTTTGACCAGTACCACCACCTGTCGCACCATCTGAAAAGAAATTTCTGATCAGTTCTTCTGCGTCCAAAGCGGAGGTATGCAGGAGTTTAAACACTTTTGGCTGGCTGTTCGCCTCGAGCGGTGCATCGAGTTTATCGATGAGCTCCATGAGGCTCTTCATGGCGTCTTCGCGACCAATTAGGAGCAAAGCATTTGGCTGTACCAAAGCGGTGATGTTAACCTGCCCTTGGCGAGGGGCAAAAACATTCGTATTGATATCTCGAATAATCACTTCGATCGCTTGGCTATTTACGTGAACCAGTTCACGCAAAACTATGTCAGGCTTGGTCTCTCGACTCTGTGCTTTGATCTTTTCTATAACTTCTTTGACGCGCTCGACGTCTTTTTTGCTACCTCGAATAACAACTAATCCCAAGTCGTTAACGAAAGATATATCAACCTCTCCGATCAAGCCGCTTCCAGTGGTTGGGTCGTCTTGTGAAACGACTGCGGTAGCTTGTTCATCTTGTTCCATGTCCTGATTGTCTTGAACAGGATCTTGAGAGAAGGATGCATGCCGAACCAAACGTACAGCCTTCTCGATTCGATCGGGCGATGCAGGACCCATCGGAACTACTTGCGTTGGTCGTTTTGGATCAGCACTTCCCTGATCCAGCGCAGTGATGACTTCTGTCCAACCCAGTACACTTGCAGGTGTACCGGAAACATGCACCGTATTTGAAGTGCGATCAATGCGCATCAACTCTTGAACACCAGATGTGGAGGGAGTCTGTAGACTCACCATCCCCTTACCTACTTCGACTGTCGTTACACTTTTTCCAACGAGCCGAGCAACGGAGTCTTCCAGTTGCTTTGCGTTAAGGTTCTTAAGGGTATAGTCTGTCTTTTGCACAGCCGTGGGGACGACTTGGCCCCGTGCATCGACGGCGAGTGAACCAGTCTTCGCCCTAACGGCGTCAACATAACTTCGGATGCCATCTTGTATAACCGATGGAGCGAGCACCATGAGTCGACCGGTGCCAGGCTCTGTGGTGACGCGAATTCGCTTGTCAGCACCGTAGTGTAGCTGAAGTTGAGCAGCAACACTCCCTACGACTTCCAGCGGCAAGTCATAGACCTGCAATCTCGCATCTGTCGTAGCGGCCGCGACGTTCGGCTTTTGCGATGCCGCAGGCATAGGCAATCCATTTGACTGGGCAGCCGTCTGAGCTTGCGCGACAATTGGTGCAGAAGCAAGTAGAGCTAAAGTGCTTGCGGGGAAGCTAAAGAAAAGTCTCTTTTTCACGTCTCATACCTCACTTGGGATCAATGGCAACCATTCGCGCAGGATGCCTCAGTCCCTATGATCGGAATGAGAGATAAAGTCGCTTCAAACAAAAATATTTATCTGCGCGTTAAAATTTAACCTGTGATGACTGCTAGCATTTGGGATTCGTCGAACTCAACACCCAACCCGTGAATAGCTAGCAATCTCACAGCTGGCCGACAAGGACCCGCGCGATCGCGCCGGAAGAAAAACTCTTGACCATAACGGCTGCCCGAAAATCGAGAAAGAACCAAGTTTCGCTACGCCTTAACCGAACTGCGTTGCTTGCAAAACTCGTATACAGCCATCGTCGTCGCAGTCGCCACGTTATAAGAATATGGTCTGCCAAAAACAGGGATCTCAACCACCCGGTCGATTCGATCCAGTTCCTCTTGAGATAACCCCTCCCGCTCACCGCCAATGACTAGCGCAGTCTTCTCCACAAACTGGAAAGAGAAGAGCGACTCGGAATTGGTCGTTTGCTCCAAACCCACCCGCTGATACCCTTCATCGCCGAGTTGCTCCAGGACAGGTAAAAGTGATCTACGCTGAACGATCTCAACCACATCAACCGCGTCGCGTGCAATCTCACGATCGACACGCCCTGGCCCACATTGAATAATGCGATTAATTCCTGAACAGCCAGCCAATCGTACTATGCGGCTAAGATTTACGTTACTTCTCATCGGGGCCAATACCAGGATTAGCCCTCTAGGCTGCGATAGTTCGGCTGGCGGTTTGTGCCTGACGTGCTCGAACTTACGCACAATATCTTCCCGACGATTACCGGTTCTTTTTCTGAGATATTACTCGCTAGTCTTCACTAACTGAGCAGCCGGCCTCGAGTTCTCGAGAATATCACCTTTTGGATCCATAATCAAATTGTTCTGATACCCCTTGGCATCCATCAAACAAAACCCGAGGAAAAGGGACACGAAAATCAGGCTGCTCAAGATAACGATCGCATTAAGCGGTTTGTCCCATAGCAAGTGCATGAAGAACGCAATGACCAAACCAGCTTTGACCGTTGCGATGGCAAGCGTGAAAACGATTTCCATGTCTCCCAAATCGAATCGTGACTGGAAAACTGTCAAAAAGGTAAGCCCCAGCAAGGCGAAAAAGACCGCCAATAGCATAGAGATGGGCGCTGGGTGTGCGAATTCACCATCACCATGCCCATGCGCGTCCGCTGTATGCCCGTGTGCGTCTGCCGTTGAAGTATGCGAGTTAGCCATTTTATATTCTAAAAGTTATTGGTGCTGTGATTCTTGGCTGTGCTGTGTCGCCTAGGTGATCAGATACAAAAGCGGGAACAAATAGATCCAAATGAAGTCAACCAAGTGCCAGTACAAGCCTACGTTATCAACAGGCCCAAAGTACTGCGAATGGAACTCGTGCCTCGCCGCTTTTACAATCAACCAAATAATAACAGCCATCCCACCAATAATGTGAACAGCGTGTACCCCAGTCATGCAGTAATAAATACTGAAAAACAATCCAGCCATGCCTTGGTTGTTGACATCGCTACGAGGAATTTCTTGCTCAACAGGTGAAACGAATACGTCAGGATTGAGTGGCTTCGACGAATCAGCAACGAGAGTCAACGAAGCTGCTTTGCCATCCGCGTGGGAATGATCATCTCCAACACCATGCTGTGCAGAATCGCCATGTTCCGTTGAGTGAGCAACATGGGTACCGTGATCTCCGTGATCACCGCTCTCCAAGAATTGCCCGAGTAACACCCCACCAAAGAAACACAATCCAGAAACAAAAACCGGACCTGCAATTTGGCGGTGAACTCTGCTCGATATCACAACTGAGTAGAGATAATAAAGCAACCCAATCACGGTGTAAATCAATGGAACAATCAACACGTTTCGTAGGTAGTGAGTTTCTGCATGAACAGGATTTTCCATCTGTGCTACATACAACTTACCTGGCAGAAGACCGAGATCCCATTTGTGCGTGTACTCAACCGCCTTGACCCCCAAAAAGATTGCCGCACAGCCGAGAGTTGCTCCTAGCATTCCCACCAACAAAGTGTGCTGCTTCAGTTGGGCCGCACGAACCGCCCAAGCCATCGTTAACGAACTGAACAAAAGCACGCCGGTGTTGATCGCACCCAACTTTGTATTCAAGAACGAACTACAGTACTCGAAAACTTCAGGATTCCGATTTCGGAAAAGGACATAGGCACAAAACATCCCAGAAAAGAAAAGGACTTCCGTGACCAAGAACATCCACATTCCAAACTTGCCAGCGTCAAATTGCTGCTGAGCATCATCGAAATGGTGTGCTAGCCATGCGGGATGATCATGATGCCCATGGTCATGGCTATCGGTGTGTACTGCGGCTTCTGTTGTCATTTCAGAGCTAATAAATGAGGGAAAGCCGCTCCATTTTTGGAGCGGCATTTGTTTCGTAAGGATACTTATTTCTTGACGTAACCGCCAGACTTTCCGTCGTACTCAATTCCACTGAAGTCGTACGGATCGCCCACGGTTGGTGCCGAGCTGAAATTGTCGTGCGGCGGTGGGGAGGAACACTCCCACTCCAAAGTCGCTCCCCCCCAAGGATTCTTCGGCGCTTTCTTGCCGTAGAAAATGGAGTGAAGTAGAACCAAACCAGCTACGAGCAAACCAGCTCCAAGTGTAGCTGCGCCAATCGTTGATAGTCGGTGAAGCTCCTGGAACTCCTCTACGTAGGACGCGTAACGCCGAGGCATCCCACGTGTACCGAGAACGAACTGTGGAAGGAAGGTCAGATTGAAACCGATGAAAACAATGACACCTGAAAGAATTCCAGCAGCGTCATTAAACATCTTGCCTGTCATCTTTGGCCACCAGTGGAACAAACCACCAACAAACGCTACTAGCGTTCCACCCATCATCACATAGTGGAAGTGAGCCACGACGAAGTAGGTATCGTGCAAGTGCATATCAACAGACAACGCACCCAAGAACAAACCAGTCAATCCACCGATGGTGAATAAGAACAAGAATGACAATGCGTACACCATCGGGGTGTTGATTGCAACTGTCCCTTGGTACATCGTTCCCACCCAGTTAAAGACCTTAATTGCGGAAGGAATCGAGACCGTAAACGTCAGAGCACTAAACACGATCGTCGTGATGTCGGACATCCCGGCGGTGAACATGTGGTGGCCCCAAACCAAAAACCCGAACAACGCAATTGCGATCGAACTGTAGGCGATCATGCGGTATCCGAAAATTCCTTTGTGACTATGAACACTCATTAACTCACTGATAATACCCATCGCTGGGAGAATCATGATGTAAACCGCTGGGTGCGAGTAGAACCAGAAGAAGTGCTGGAATGTGACCGGGTCACCATTGAGTGCCGGATCGAAAATACCAATACCGATCAGTCGTTCCATCGCGAGCAACAGAACAGTAATACCCAAAACCGGAGTCGCTAACACCTGAATGATCGATGTGGCGTAAACTGCCCACAGGAACAAAGGCATCTTGAACCAAGTCATCCCGGGTGGACGCATGGTATTGATCGTGACGATGAAGTTCAACCCGGTAAAAATCGAACTGAAGCCGAGGACGAACACGCCAAATGTCGCGGGTGTTACCTGTGAGGTCGTTTCGATCGAGTACGGAGTGTAAAACGTCCAACCCGTATCGATCCCCGATGTGACCAAGGTAAACGTGAAGAAAACAAAGCCAGCTATCCACAAGTAAAAACTAGAGAGGTTCAGCCGGGGGAAGGCAACGTCTTTCGTTCCCAACATGATAGGCAACAAAAAATTGCCCAACGCTGCCGGGATACTCGGGATGATGAACAAGAACACCATGATCGCGCCGTGCAACGTAAAAATACGGTTGTACGTCTGGTTCGAGAACAGAGCCAAATCTGGATCCTGGTTCGGGTTCCACAAATGAAAGCGTATCGCAAGCGCGAACACGCCTCCCAAGAAGAACGCAAACAAAATTCCTGCCAGATACATCAAGCCAATTCGCTTATGGTCTAGCGTTAATGCCCAGCTTAAAAAACCAGAAGAATGGTTGAGATAGTGATGCTCGACTTTCTCTTCGGTTGTTACCGGCGCAGTAATAGGACTGGTAACCGCACTCATTTCTATATTCCTTGGATGAAGAAGTAATTCCTCAATTGATTCATATGATACTCTAGTTGACCTTTAAGGCTTTTCGTCCTTCAAGGATTGAATAAACGCGATGATTGCATCGACTTGTTCATCTTTGAGGTCGCTTTTGCTGTAAGCCGGCATCGCGGACGCGTTTTCATAGCCCGCGCGCTTCTGGGAGCTTGGGTTTCTGATTGAGTTCAGAACGTATTGCTCGTCAAAGATAACCTCTTGACCGTCTGCCAACTTAACAGGCTTGCCCCAAGAACCATTGTAATTAGGGCCTGGACCCTTGGCACCTAAATCACCCGCATGGTGACAGGACATACAAGCCTTTCGCTGGTAGAACCATTTACCACGCTCAATGATGTCCTCAGGTTCCTTAACCAACTCCGCAAGTTGCAACTTGTATTTCTCCTCGGAAACAACGTGCACCTTTGTGACCATGTTGCTGTGACTGTCACCGCAGTATTCTGTGCAGAATAGATCGTAGACACCTTCAACCGTTGGCCTAAACCACATGTATGTGTAACGACCAGGAACGACGTCCCGCTTGGCTCGAAAGGCCGGAACGAAGAAGCTGTGCAACACGTCTTTCGATTGCATGATCAGCTTTACGTTTTGATTTACAGGTACGTAAAGAATGTTGCTTTCGCCACCATTCTCCTTGTACTTGAAGCTCCAGTTCCACTTTTGAGCGTATACGTTGATGTCGAGGGTATCATCAGGAACACGGGACATCTCAAGATACCCAGCCGCTCCCTCCCAGAAAATCCAAACAACGATCAGCGTCGGGATAACGGTCCAAGTCACTTCTAGCGTGTTGTTGTGGAGAGCCTCTGTATTACCCTTGTAACCGGGTCGCTGCCGGTATTTGTAGGTAAAGTAGATCATCGCAGCGACGATCGGTACGAAGAAGATCACGCAAATCCAAAGGATTGCGAAGTAGAGAAAATCTACTCGGTCCGCAAAGCTCGAAGCTGCCTTGGGAAACCAAAAACCTTCCTGTATATCTGCTAAAAACGACATATTCATGATAAAGCTTGTCAGGAGTGACGCGTTAAAAACACGCTTGTTCCGTAAGTGTACCTAAATCCTAAACAGGGGATGCGTGACTAATTGTCTCGGCTTGGGAAGATTTTGATCTCTCCAACATCCTGCCTTTGCGACCGGAAAGCCAAAAAGGAAGTAACGCAGTTAACCCCATTGTCAAAAAAATTCCAGCAAAGACTGATAGTAGGGTCTTAGCACTGGCCGAATACCGATTTTCGTTCGCATCGTAGTGCGAGCACCACAAAACGAATGCGTCCAGGGTGCTGCCAATTTTCCCTTCGCCCGCCTCAACCAAAGCCATTTTCAACGTGTCACCGAAAAAACCGACTTCATACAAATACCGCGTGATACGGCCTTTGGGGGAAATGAAAATCGCTGCAGCCGGATGATTGTATTGATCATGCTTGGCGTCGTACGTGTAATTGAAACCAACCGACTTGGCGATGGTGACTATATCCTTCTCGGTACCCGTCAAAAACGTCCAACCTTCCACGGAATGGGGATTCTCCAGATCAGCTGCGTATCGAATTTTCGTGTCAGCTGCCTTCTTAACGGTATCCCTCGGATCAATGCTCAAGGAAACCATGTAAAAATCGGTCCCCAATTTGAGACTCTTAACTTGGTTGATTCCCTTTACTAGCCCGTTCAGCTGGGCCACACACAAACCAGGACAGTTGCTGTAATTCAAGGTTAATAAGATAGGCTTCTTTTGCTCGAGCAGTTTCGCAAAATCTACTCGCCTGCCCCGCTCGTCGCTGAACGTCACGTCCAACGGGATATTCGTATCTAATTTTTCGTCGACCCCGATGCCGATTCTTCGGTCTGGAATCCCACCGTCGCTCGCAGCTCCAACAAAGCACGAAGCGTCAGCAACCGCCAACGCAGCAAGCATAATGCTTGCATACCGTGTCAATGAGAGTCGCGAAGAGTTCATGATTTTTCCTTAAGCAACCAGTGACTACTGCTTACCAAGCTCTTGGAGAACTAATTTTTTCGCCTCCGAGATCGGAATTTGGAAAATTTCCTTGGTAGCCCCAGCAGTTGCAGATGTCTCGTCTGCAACGTTCAGCCTCTTATAACCGTCGAGACTGGCTAACTGTTCACCCTTTGCAACGGCAGCTGCGTCGGATTTCGAACCAATCTTGCGAGCGTCCTCGGAATTCACAAGCGAGTAGGTCAAAGCCTGTAGCCCTTGCAACACAATGACCAACACGACAATGCTCAGCACAGTGGCGTAGGCAATCATCTTTGTATTTAAGTCGTCGTAACGTGCCATTATTTTTTGTTCCTCTTAGAGGATTGGATTCGAATAGGTCAACGATTCAGGCATTCGAGGATCCCGAACTGCCACTAGCGGAACATTGGTTGCTTTCAACAGGAAGAAACCTGCGAATACGGCCAAAGCACCAACTCCACCGACTAGGTGCCCCAACATCGGGATCACGGCAAAACCACCTTTAACATTTGGCATTACCAAGTAAGTCATATCCATCCAATGAACTGCTACCAACCAGCATGCCCAGAACAAAAGACCTGCTCTATGTCGACGAACGTGACGACTGATCAATCCCAAAAAGGGAATCGCAAAGTGAACGGCAATAAGAGCATAAGAGTAGTACTGCCAGCCTCCGTTCAACCGGACTCGATACCATTCCGTTTCTTCAGGAATATTCCCGTACCAAATCAAAACAAGCTGAGAGAAAGCTATATAAGACCAGAACATAACGAACCCAAACATGAATTTGCCGAGGTCATGATAGTGCTCAACATTGATAAGCCCCTTGAGCTTGCCAGCTTTCTGTAAAGCCATGTTGATGATGACCATCATCGAGAAAAACCCTAGCATGCTGGCAGCGAAAACATACACGCCGAAGATGGTGCTAAACCAAGCCGCATCGATGCTCATCACCCAATCGAATGCCAGGAAACTGACCGTGAGTGCGTAAACCATAATAAATGGGCCCGACCACTTTTGTCGCTCCAACGACAACTCTGGATCCCCTGACTCATCTTGAGCACGACTCTTGTTAAAGAACCAAATCGACATGCCAGATAGAAGCAACAAATAAACCACGCTTCGAAGCGTGAAGTAATTGCTTTGCAAATAGCCATCCTCAATCTTGCCTCGAATCAGCGAGTTGTGAATCTTCGAGGGATCTTGATTCCATTCATACAGCGCGTAATTACCAGTTAGAACCAACCCCAGAATCGGAATAAACAACATCCCGGAGTAGGGCAGAATCGCCATCTTTATTTCTGCCACTCGTCGAATTGCGGTGCTCCATCCTGCTCTCGTAAGGAACTGGACCATAATGAAGAACAACGCGCCCAACGAAAACGACATTAAGAAAATGAAGTTCGCCAAATACGAGTGGGTTGCAAACCTCATCCCGCGTTCTGAGTCACTGCTGCCGCCGCCAACGGTGAGCCCTATTGTGAAGGAAACCGTCAGCAGGATCAGCCCCAATGCAATTAGGGGTAGTGGTTTTGACTTCCAAGATGCGGGAAGCTCGATCGTTTCTTTGTCGTACTTTAAGCCCATGATTTTCTAGTCTTGTTGATCGTTGTCTTACAGAGGAGTATTGCCGTAATTACTTGCTTCCCGCCTCTTCCAAACTGGATCGCTTTTCAACAGGTATGTCGTCAAGCTTCGCATCTCGCGAACGTTGTAATGCTCGAATGTACAACACAATCGCCCAACGTTCTTTCGGAGTGATGGCATTGGCATAACCTGCCATCTTTCCTTGTCCCTTGGAAATCGTATTGAATATCTTACCCACAGGTTGTGCCTTTACCCGATCGATGTGCATCGATGTTGGTGGCAACCATGTCCCTTGAGCTAGTGCATCTGCTCGTTTGTGTACCAAACCATCGCCATAGCCTGCATACCCGTGGCAGGTGGCGCAATAAATCTGAAACTTGAGCTCACCTAGCTTCATGTTGGCCTCGTTGGCTTCAATTGGAAGCTCTGTAATCCATGGCTTCTCAGGTGCCGCAGGGGCTGGCGTCGGCGTAGCGGCTGGAGGCTGATCAGCACTAGTAACCGGGGCAACTGCAGGGACCGTTTGAGGCTGTGGACTTGGATCAACTGCTTTCACTTCTTCCGACTTGGTCGCCTGTTCGGTTACCGGAGTATCCACGGGCGGTTGCACTGTGCCGTCTTGAACCGACACCAACTTAGCAGTCGTCCACTTAGGGGCCGCAGCCAAATCGTTTGGATCATAGCCGAGGTAAAATGCATCCTGTTCTTCGAGCTGACCGCGACCTACAGTGCCTGCGACTTGCGGACGCATCGTTCGACCATCTGCGAAGACCGTCGTTTGCTGTTGCGCTTTTTTCTTGGGCTGGAAATCCATGTCCAAGAAAACGTGGAAGCGAGGCTTTTCGCTGAAACTCTCTCGAATATTCAACACGATCATCAATGGAATTAAACCAGTGAGGACCAAAAGAAGTGCTCCCAACCAAATGAACTTGGGTAGTTCTGCCGGTGAACCATCCTCAACAACTTCGTCCAAAGCCTCTGGCGAAGTTCCCCCAAGCAATTCTTTCACCGACTCTCGATTGTAATACTTATCCGAGGCGCTTACGTACAAGAAAAACTTGTCATCGGTTGCTCGATCAAATCGAGGATTTGTGAAAACCGGATTGCTGAACCTCGGTAGCTTGTTTAGAGCAATCATGCCCAAGAACGTCGAAAATGCCGAAAACAAAATCGTCATTTCAAACGAAACCGGGATAGACGCCGGGGTAATCCCCATCGGCTTGCCCGAAATGATGTACATGTAATCAACGCCGTTCATCCAGTATTGCATGGTGAGGGCCAAACAAAGCCCTGTGAATCCACAGCACAACACAATAAACGGAAGAACAGTTGGCTTAATACCCAGAGCTTCGTCGATTCCGTGCACAGGAAAGGGAGTGAAAGCATCGGTATCGGTGTATCCCGAATCGCGAACCTTGCGTGCTGCGTCCAGCAGCTGATGCTCGTCTGGATATTCAGCCATCCAGCCAAACGCCTTAGGAGCTTTCGTCCCGGTCGAGTTTTTCGGCTTGTGATCACTCATGGTAAGAATCGTTATCGTGAATTAGTAATTTTGTTTTGGCTTAGATCGAACACAGATATCAGTGGTGATGCCCATGGGAATGAACTCCCAACAACTCATCTTGCACATGCTTGGAGTGAGCATCCGACGACATCACACCTTTAACTTCCGACATAGCAATCGTCGGCAAGTAACGGCAGAACAGCAGGTACAATGACATAAACACGCCAAAGCTACCAAAGAACATTAATCCGTCGAAAATGGTCGGACTGAAATACCCCCACGAACTTGGGAGATAGTCTCGGCTAAGCGACGTAACCGTGATCACAAATCGCTCGAACCACATCCCGATGTTGACGAAGATGCAAATGACCACCATCCAGAACGGCGATGTTCTAAGTTTCTTGAACCAGAACAACTGTGGTGAAATTACGTTGCAGGACACCATGATCCAGTAAGCCCACCAATAGGGACCGAACGCACGGTTCATGAACGTGAAACCTTCGTACGGGTTCTTGCTATACCACGCAATGAAAAATTCGGTGCCGTACGCCAAACCAACCAACGAGCCCGTCGCTAGGATGATTTTGTTCATATTGTCGAGATGGCGGAGCGTAATCAAATTCTCAAGCTTGTATATTTTTCGCATCGGTACGAGCAACGTTACCACCATCGCGAAACCAGAGAAGATCGCCCCCGCGACGAAGTACGGTGGGAAAATCGTCGTGTGCCAGCCTGCGACCTGCGATACCGCGAAGTCAAAACTAACGACTGTGTGAACGGACAAAACGAGCGGTGCTGCCAGCGCGGCCAAAAGGGTATATGCCTTTTCATATCGGAGCCAGTGGCGAGAAGATCCTGTCCAACCCAGGCAGAAGACAGAGTAGACAAACCTCTTCATCTTGGTCTTGGATCTGTCGCGATAGGTCGCCAAGTCGGGAATCATCCCCATGTACCAAAACACAAGCGATGTGGAGGCATAGGTACCAACCGCGAAAACGTCCCACAACAAGGGACTTCGGAACTGCGGCCACATCCAGAGATTCAAACTCGGATAAGGTAACAACCAAAATGCTAACCAAGCTCTACCAACGTGAATACCAGGGTAAATCCCTGCACAAACAACCGCAAAAATCGTCATCGCTTCAGCGGCTCTGTTGATACTGGTTCGCCAGTTCTGACGGAACAAGAACAAAATCGCCGAAATCAAAGTACCGGCGTGACCGATACCGACCCAGAAAACGAAGTTAACAATCGGCCATGCCCAAAACACCGGATTCATGTTACCCCAAATACCAACCCCCTGATAAAGGAGGAAGGCGATCAAAGATAAAAACATCACCGCCGTCAGAGACGAGAATCCGAACAGGACATACCACAACATCGGTTGCGGCGCCTCCGCCACATTGCAGACCATCTCCGTCACAGAGTGATAGGTCTGGTTCCCCGTTATCAGTGGTGCACGATGTCCCGGAACATCAGACGTATTGTCGATTTCGCGAGGATTGTACGATGCGATGTTAGCTGTGGTGGCCATGGTCACCTGATTCGTGTGAGTGATCATCCGAATGACCGTGAGCTTCGTCCCCCGGTCTGTGCGGATTTACTTGGGTAGCAGTTTGCAAACGCTTTGGAACGTTGCGGATCTTCGCGAGATACAACGTTCTTGGCTTAATGTTGAGCTCTTCTAGAACAGCGTACGCTCGTGGGTCATTGTGCGACTTATAGACCCGACTGGTCTTGTCATGCAAATCTCCAAAAACGATTGCTTGGGTCGGACACGCTTGTTGGCAAGCGGTGATGACGTCACCATCATGCACTCTTCCGTCACCCTTGGTCTTGGCGTGAATCTTTCCGTTTTGCACTCTCTGAATGCAATAAGTACATTTTTCCATGACGCCGCGACCACGAACGGTTACTTCGGGGTTGAGAACCAGCGACTGCAGCTTGGCAGACGCCTTTTCTCGGTTATCGGTCCAACCGTAGTTGTAACCATACTGCTCAACGTAGCTGAAGTAATTAAAGCGTCGCACTTTGGTCGGGCAGTTGTTACCGCAATATCGTGTCCCGATGCAGCGGTTGTAGGCCATCGCATTGATGCCCTCTTCGGTATGAACTGTCGCTGCTACCGGACAAACTTGTTCGCACGGTGCGGTCTCGCAGTGCGAGCACATCATTGGTTGCGTCACAATGGTCGGATCAACCGGATCTTTGAACGAACCCTTGGCCTGCGTCGCTTCCATATCGCATGTGAAATAACGGTCGAGTCGCAACCAGTGCATCTCACGACCCTTGCGAACTTGCTCTTTACCGACGATCGGAACGTTGTTCTCCGACTGACATGCGATCACACACGCATTGCAACCAATGCATTTGTTGAGGTCAATCGCCATGCCCCACTTGTGGTTCAAGTCAACCTGTGGCTCTTCCCACAATGATTTGTTCTCGAAATGGTGTTCAACGGTTTCGTACGCGAAATTCGAATTCGCTTTGAACTCGTCAAAGGTTCCCTCGCGGATCAATGCTGGAGCACGCTTGGCGTTCTCACGCATACCGCCTTCGTCTTCAATTGCGAAGTGATCTTGAGTGGTCGCGAGAGGATAAGGCGTTGTTGTATTCTTGACTTCAACACTCGTGTAAATCGAGGCTTGATTCCATCGTCGGAAGGACGACAAATTAGTTCCAACCTCACTACCGTTAATGCCAGCCTTGCCCTTGGCACGACCGTAACCGAGATTTACCGTGAATGAACCTTCTGCATGGCCAGGAACCACGAAAACGGGGAGCAAAACGTTGGACTCGCCAACTCGCAAGCTCGCCAATTCGCCTTGCTTCAAGCCGAGCTCCCGAGCCGTGCCGATACTGCAAATCGCCGCATTATCCCAAGTCAGCTTAGTAATCGGTTGTGGACACTCTTGCATCCATCCATTGTTAGCCAAACGTCCATCGTAAATCGTATCACTAGGACGAAGAACAACTTCGAGCTGCTTTTTATCTAGACTCAAGGTAACATCGCCATCTGGCAACTCGTTTGCAGAGACTGCCACTGCGTCCCCCTCTGCTCCCTTCGGTGCAAAGGAAAGTTCACCAGCAAATGACGTCAACGCACTTCCCGCTAGATAACCGCTGTGCAAGGTCTCTTTCCAAACTCGCTCACTCAGCGTGCCACCACTAACAGCCTTGGCTGTCTCCATAACATATTGTTGCCCAGAAGCTACTGACAGCCCCGCGAGCATAACCAAAAACTCGATCGGCGACTTGCTGTCCAATAACGGATCGATCAATGGCTGGCCGACACCGTATGTGCCATCAACATTTCGGATATCCCCCCAAGCCTCAAACGGATGAGAAGCTGGAACGGTCCATTGGCAAAGTTCGGCAGTCTCATCGTCATGATTGCCCAAGTAAACCGAGTCTTTGATCTTTTCGATCGCGGTTGCCAAAGTCAGATCGCCAGGCACGGTAAATACAGGGTTGCTAGCGAGAATCCAAACCGACTTGAAAGCTGCAGCTTGATTTACGAACTCGTCCAGCTTTAACGTGCTGACATTTGCAAGCTCATCAGGAGCGAGGTAGATATTGACCGTTTTGCCAATATTTCCAAGCTTTTGATTGATGCGCAGGGCAGCTAACTGAACGTTCAAGTCAAGATGGGTACCAACGCACAACGCCGACTCGCCCTTGTGACTCAACAGGTCGCTCGCGATACATTCGACGATTCTCGCTACCTTACCCGCATCGTCGAGCTTGTTGTATACAGTGTCCTCAATCTTGTCTTCGACGACAGTGCCAGCGTCAATTGCTGCCTCAATCTTTTTGAGCAATGCCGCCATTTGGCGAGATTGCAGTGCCAAGCGAAAATCGGCCGCTGAGCCAGTCACCGAGTACTGCGACTCGATCACATACAAACGATTGACCCAGTCTCCATCTGGACTGCGATGGTTTGCAAATTGTCGCGCGTTGTGGACGCTGTTAGCATCAGCCCCAAACAAATCAGCATCCAAGCTCACAATGACTTTGGCAGAATCGAGATTCAAACCAATGGTTGCACCTGCAGCCCCAACTGCGTCCAAAGCCTTGCCAACTTTGCCGGAGTAAACCGACTCGTACTTGACCAAAGTGGCCTTGGGATACATTGCCTTCACATCTGCAAGAGCCCGTCGCAAGGAAGGACTTTGGGTCGGCTCGAATACGATTGCTAGCCCTTCGCCTTGGCTCTCAGCAAGTACCTTTTTCTGACCATCGATGTACTGAGCAAGTGCATCCCATGCAGAGGACTTGTTCGCAGCTTCTTCAGAGCTGAACTTCTTCGGCGCGGAACGCAGCTTCTCTCGAAGGAGAGGAAAGGCTACACGATCTTGATCGTACAGCGACAAAATCGATGCTTGCGTCATCGCAGTCGTACCAGCCGACCGCAGCTTTTTGTTCTCGGTGAAATTTTTGGGCTGCGAATTTGCGTAAGCTGGGTGGTCTGGATTCCCATCAACCTTGATCGGACGCCCTTCGATGTTAGCGATCAAAGCGTTAACAACACTTCCCGCCCACTCGAAATTGGTAGCGAAGTACTCGGGAAGACCAGGAACTCGGCCTTCCGGACGAACTACGAACGCGCCGATTTCTTCACGATGGTAGCGGCAGCCTGCGACTCCTCCCAGAGCCAAAGACGCACCCATCATCTGGATCCAACGACGACGCGATACGCCCTCGGGGAACTCCGAGGCCGCTTGCGGAAATTCACGAGTCACAAACTGCTGGAACTCAGTAGTTTGCTGCAGCTCGTCAATGCTACGAAAATATCGTTGCTGATGTTCTTTACCGGTGAGGCTCATCGGTGACACACTGCGCAGTTGGTTTGAGGGTTGATGTTGTTTTCTTCTACGAGCTTTTTGCCCAGTGCAAGCTGCTCTTCTTCGGACTCCAAACTCCATCCTAGATTGGTTACTTGGTCAACCGGTCGGATGTGAGGAGCCGGATTGCGGTGACAATCGATACACCAAGTCATCGATTGATCTTCCGCTTGATAAACTTCGTCCATCTTGTCGACACGGCCGTGGCATGTAACGCAGGAAACGCCACGAGCAATGTGGATGGAGTGATTAAAGTACACATAGTCGGGTAGACGGTGAATCCGCACCCAATCGATCGACTCACCTGTTCGCCAACTCTCGTGCACTGGCTTGAGCTTTTTGCTTTCCGCATGGACGGCTGACAAAGTCGGCGCCCCCCCCTCGGCCGTCTTAGGACTGTGGCAATTCACACAGGTCTGGGTCGGAGGAATCGAGGAATGTGCTGATTTATCAACCGAATTGTGACAATATCGGCAATCCATCTTGAGCTGCCCAGCGTGCAGCGCATGGCTGAATGGGACCGGCTGAGTTGGTCGGTATTTGGTATTGAGAGTAACCGGACTGGTCGCCCCAAGGAACAACACACCAGCATAAGCCCCGCCGCCGGCGATCAAGACGCCGATCAACGCCAGAAACTTATTGGTCCATCTAGGATAAACGAATCTTTGGGTTGTCATGAGTAGTTAACGGGACAGTGGTATCCGACGATTCATCTCGTCAAACATAGTTACAAATTCGGCGGCGAATCTTCAGCAAGGCCGAAGAGTTTAACCGCGACGCCTCATTACCATGCCGCAAAAAAACACAAACAAAAGGTTCAAAAAATCACACAATTCTCAGGCTGCACGTGTATTCACTTCTCACGCAACCCAGTGACCCTCGAACCGACAAAATCATGAGGTTCCCCATGTTTTCGCCCGATGGACGGTCGTTTATCGCAGAATTTTTGCCCGATCTTTGCAAATTTTGCACGAGTTTACAGAGTACCTGAGAGGAGCGAAAGGCATCTCGCATCAGTTCAAGCCTCGGAGCCACTCGTTTCGGCCTAAATCTTACCGAAATCCCTCATTTCCATTGCCTGTTTTTACGTCTGACAAATAGTCGCATCCAATTTATCGATTGTGCCGTTTGTGCTACTCCAAGAAACGAACCAGCTTCCCTTCGCAATCGCGTTGTGTGAAGTTATCAATTAGGAAATCCCTCCAAAGGTTGGTAAAGTACCCAACGCTTATACATCGCACCAATATCCATCCCCGATTTGCTCTTTGCTCCCTTGCTCTACGTCGTTCCAAATGATGAAACCCCATGTGCTAAACCGGCGAATCCATTATTGGCTTACGCTGCTGGTTGCGATCCCTCTAACAATCGTCGTCTCGACCGGACTATTGCTACAAATCAAGAAGCAATGGACCTGGGTCCAGCCCCCCGAAAAAAAAGGGACCGGAAAAACCCCGAGCATATCCTTTGGCGACATGCTGGAAAAAGTCCGCTCGCACAAGGGATTCGAGTCGTTTAACTGGCCCGATATCCATAGAATCGACGTTAGGCCCTCCAAAGGTGTCACCAAACTCATCTTGACCGGTGACTGGGAAATGCAGTTAGATTCAGCAACGGGTGAAATCATGCAAGTCGCGATTCGCCGCTCTGATTGGATCGAATCTCTACATGACGGGTCCTATTTCCTGGGAGATTTCAGCAAATTAGGGATCTTCTTCCCATCCGGCATAGGTTTACTCCTTATGCTTCTTTCGGGCTTGTGGCTTTTCTGGCACCCCATTCAAGCGAAACGAAGAAAACTTAAATCCAAGCCTTGAACTGAGAATTAGCATCTTTCCCGGCGCGAACAGAATTCGAAACACTCTACACCCCACTTCCCCCCCTTCTACACCATGCATGACTCCAATGACTCGTGTAACTTGATCTCAAATCCCTCGGAACTCAAACCCACAACCACGTGGATGGAGACCAAGTGGGGATGGACGTCTGAAGATTCGTTGATTGATCATCACACGCGGGCGAGACTGTGCTCGGCAGTCCTCTTGCCCTTTCACCATGGCAAACCCGACTGGCAAAGCTTCCACGATAGCATTCGATGGATGATGGCCTCAGCTGATTACTATGGTGTCGAGTTTGTGCCGGTCCTCAACGCTGACACTGGCTACATCTTTCAGCTTGATAACGACACCTACGCCGAAGTTCTAAGACGATTTCGCTCCGAATTCCCAGACTCGAAATTCATCGCCGGGGTCACTGCCCGTGGAGCGGAATCAGACTCCGAGTTCCTCGCCGAACGATATCACCCGTTGCTGGACATAGCACAAGAACATGACAATTGCGAAATCATGATCATGACGTCTTTCTGGCTTAACTCCCTCTGCCCAGAGAAACGGCGAGACGGATACTTTGACATCGCCAAACGACTTGAACGGCCTGGCATTGTTCATGCTTTAGAACCATCGTTCGTTTCGTGGGCCACTCCTTTTGAACCGTGGCTGCTCTGGCAATTGGCAAATCATCCGAAGATCGTCGGTGGGAAGGTCAGCACACTCGATGTCCCCCATTTCCTGTATTGGTCAGCCATGTGCAAAGACTTATCTCTCGATTTCTCCTCACACAGCGGCGACGACTTTGGAATTGCGACCGCCATAAAAATTGGCATGCCTCTCCTCATAGGTGCAGCCAGTAGTTCTTCGCCCCTTATATGTGCAGCCAAAGACATGTGGCTCGATAACAACGTTGCGGGAAAGAAATTCCCAACTCGCCATGGTCAGTACGACACCAGAGTTTATAAGCTTTTCGAAGCGATTCAGTCTTTAGAGGATCAGGTGTTTCGATTCGATACAACAGGAAGCGTAGCGGCTTACAAACACAGCACCGCTCACGTGCTAAATCTAATGGGAATAATCCAATCTGCAGAACCACACCCTGATTGCAATGATCGCCGCGACTCCAACGAATCGAACGCAATGCAACAAGCCATGATTCGTCCCCAACGCATGGCCAAAATGCTAGACATACCTTACTTCGGCGTTAGCTAACACCCAACGCTCACGAATACCGTTACGTTAACAACCCACTTGCTGGGACGGTTGTAAAGGTACGTCTTATTCCCAGCCAAAGACACTGGCGAACTCTTCTTGAAGAACCATATTGGTGTTAGGCGGGCAGATGCGAGTGAAGTAAACTCCCTCCATGCCTGGCACAGGCCGCAACTGAAACCGACTTAGCCCATCGTCTCCAATCGGACGAAGCTTGCTCAGTGTTCGTTTTACCAAATCCATGTTGAGCTCAGCAGGTGGCTTGATCGGTACCACACACAAACTCGTCTGTCGAACACGCCCCGTCGTCAACCAAAATGTGCGAGCATCGATCGGAATCATTTCCAAGGCGTATTCCACTAATACCTTCTTGGAGGCTTGAACAAGCGTTCTGTTTCTGAGTACGAAAATCAACTCTTCAGTAGGTGTCAGTCCGTGCTCCCAAGCCGATTTCCAATCAACAATAATTTGCGAATCGATCATGGCCGCCGCTCCCTGCAATATACCTATCGCTGGACGACTTTCCGAAACGAAGACTGTATCTGGCAACGTGCGGTTCAACGTACCTCGACTATCTCTCCAAGCATCCACGGAAAACTGTGTTTCTTTGAATTTTTCTGTAGCTGGCCATGAAGGAACAGGCTTGCCGCTAATTTTTGCTAAGTGCCTTATTGTCTCGTACACTTTGGCTTGATCTAACAAAGTTGCGTTCTCGTTCCAGACCAAGGCCCCGTCAACTTGTGAGCAGTAATCTTTCACATCGCACATCGATATCAACAAATCCGCGGTTTCCTTTTCGAAACCTGTTGCACAAACCTCTTTGAGCTCCCACTTCACGGGAACCGCAGACTTAGCAGGTATCGAAGCTGGCTCAACCAAAGGAAAGCCCTTCGCGTCCAAATTAAGTGTAAGGCCCTTAGTCGCAAGCGTCTCATCAACGAATCCTGCAATCGTCTTATCTTCGAGCTTCATTGATATGAGCGGATTCAATTCAACGCCCATCGCCCGGCAATTTTGCCAGTCAATCGTAATACCAATATTTGTAAGCCGCGCGAACTCCTCTAATCCGATCGCCAAAGAAACATCATTGGGAGAATTCATCCTAGAAATGCTCATCGAGGCCGCTTGCTTCCAATCACCTAAAGACTTTGCTTCAGGATGAAAGATGTCCATCTGTGGATACTGAAGATTTTCGAGATCTAGTCCGTCAATCGATGATGGTGGACGGAAACCAGCATCTGATCCGAATGTCCCTCGACTGTTGTTAAGCAGCTCTTTAACTCTCGCCAACTCTGGCGGCAGCTTGTAAGCTATGTCTGCCGCCGCATCGTTTGCATCTGCTTTTGGTTCATCTGGTTTACTGCCGGAGGCCAACGCTTGGTTATTTGATGATTCAGTTTCCGAAAGACCCGCTTCAGATCCATTGGCTACATCAGAAGCCCCAGCTGGAGAGGCACCTCCGACATTGGATTTGTTGGCATTGGCAGAAGGAATCACAACCGGTCCCCCACCGTCAGACTGCTCACTAGGTGGAGTGTTAGGAGGATTGGAATCGTCGGTTGGCGTGGTGCTAGATTGGGAAGCAGGATCGTCTCCCTGCGATGACTTTGAGCCCTCGTCTGGATTGCCAATCGCTCGCACGGGGGTCGTAGCTTTTCCATCCCCTACGTCGCCAGCCTTATTCACGTCAGCCTGCTGATCGTTGCTCGCCTGAGCCGTACCTTCGTTTTTCATAAACGACAAAAAGCTGAAAAAGCCGATTCCCGCCAGCAAAGAGCTCAAAACGCCAATCGTCACAACCAGCAATAACTGTCGACGCTTCTTAACGTTCTTGTTCTGCCAATCACTTGCAGTTGACGGCTGAGGTGGAGCCGTGTCGATGGGCTGAAAAGGTATACTTGATGCCGATGCTGCATCACTGGGATCCATCGGGCTCCAGTCAATCTGTTCCGGATCTAATCCAAGCGGGTTTTGTGTCAAGTTCGAAAGAACTTCATCCCAATCGCCATAGTCCTCCTTGGTTAAAGCCGTAGAATCAAAACTAGGAGTCGGTTCTCGAGTCGGCGCCCCACTTAAGTTGGAAATAGGCCCTTGCTTCGGCACGATGATTAGATGCTTGCACTTTGGACACGGCAGGGACTTGCCCAGCAGTTCTTGGTGCTTGACGACAACCTTTGCCTGGCAGCCCGGGCATTGCATGCGAAATGGAATCACGGTGATTTCAGACCAAATGGCGCGGCAAATGAAATTTTGAGAAGACTAGCTGTATTTTATCAGCATCGTCTCACAAAATGCAAAGCATTCCCTAGTTCTGATCCTCAGATACTCACATTTTACTGTTTATGGAATCACTTATAACCGTTTTTCAACAGCCGATCTTCATGGCCGGCGGCATTACATCCGACGAAAGTCTGACAAGCAACTTGATCGCTTTGATAGCTTTGACAGCTATGGAAATCGTTTTGGGAATCGACAATTTGGTCTTTTTGTCGGTTTTAACGGGCAAACTTCCCAAACATCAGCAAAAGTCAGCCCGCCTAGTTGGCTTGGCCATGGCAATGGGTATGCGTCTGGTACTACTCGCGTTCATTTTCCTCATCGTAAAAATGAACCAGCCTTTTTTCACTTTGGATTCCTTACCAGTCGGAGAATCAGCCAAAGCTTGGCTGCAGGAACGCCCGGAAATCAACGGATTGTCTCTTAAGGACTTGGTCCTCATCGGTGGTGGGCTCTTCCTCTTATGGAAGAGCGTCAAAGAAATCCACCACATGGTCGGTGGTGACTCGAGCGAGCACACCATCATGGCTCGACCAAGTTATTCATCAGTAATTGTTCAGATAACGATACTCGATCTTGTCTTTTCTCTCGATTCTGTGATCACGGCCGTGGGACTAGCCGACCAACTCTGGGTCATGATCACTGCTGTTCTTATCTCCGTCGGCATTATGATGATATTTGCAAATCAAGTTGCCAGCTTCGTGGAGAAACATCCCACTGTGAAAATGCTAGCCGTTTCATTCTTGGTCATGATCGGCGCGATGCTTGTTGCAGACGGTAGCGGCACACACGTCAGCAAAGGTTATGTCTATTTTGCCATGCTTTTTTCCTTACTTGTGGAAATACTCAATCTGCGAGCCAAACATGCGATCACCTCTAAGGTACCGCCCCAGTCCGGGGCACAGTCAAGCTCCGCTAGCTAGATCGTGCAACAGGTCTTCTAAAAAATGCAGATGCGATGACTAATCCGCTACAAGGTAACCAACATCCATCGATCGCGATCATTGGATGCGGATTGGCCGGAGCTGCTGTCACTTGGCAGGCTATCCATCGAGGCTGGCAACCAACAGTCATTGATCGTGCTGAGTCGGATAGCTGCTCACGCGTTGCTGCCGGATTGGTAACACCAATCACTGGAAGCCGCGCTGCGGCTAGCTGGCAATGGGAACAGTTTTTTCCAGTAGCCCGCTCATTTTATACGCGAATCGAGCAAACGACTGGTCACCGTTTCTGGCGGGAACGACCAGCCTTACGAATTTTCCAATCCGATGAAGAAAAAGAAGCATTTCAATGTCGCTGGAAATCAAAACCAGACAATGACACAACTCTCTCGGCGCACCCATTTGATTGCAATTCATCGCCCATTTTCGAGACTCCATTTTCCGCAGCTCTTATGCGACCTGCTGCGAGGCTCGAGACCATCTCATACCTCGATGCGACTAAGGAGTATCTTCGAAAACGATCGGCTCTATTCGAGATGGATCTTGATTGCGATCGCGACGTTGTCTTTGATCACCAACCACATGTCTGTGGAATAGATCGTTGTTTTGATGCGATCATATTCTGCCAAGGTTTCGCGGCTCGAGAAAACCATTGGTTCCGAGATTTACCACTTCACCCCGCTCGCGGAGATATCTTGAGAATCTCGGCCCCAAGCTCATTTCCGATCGACCATGTTATCCATCACTCTGCATGGATTGTGCCTGATAGGAACGGAGAATTATTGCTAGGGGCTACCTACGATCGCAAGACGCTCGACGGTATAGTTGACGACCGTATCGAAGTGGTTGAAGCGAGAAAGACTCTCATCAATCGGTTTCGCGAATTGCTCGCATCTCCGTTTCGCGACTGTTCGATCGCCGTTCTGGACCATCGAGCCGCCGTTCGTCCCGCTAGCTACGATCGCCATCCGTTGATAGGTCAGCATAGAAAACACCCATCATTGTTCTGTTTAAACGGCCTCGGTTCTAAGGGTTCTTTGATGTCCCCTTTATTAGCCGACGCTCTTTTAAATAGCATCGCGGGACATGTGATACCGAAAGAATGGGACTGGAATCGGATGTTAACGAGCAAGTCCCTGAATCGAAACGAAAATCCAACTGCACGGCCTGACTAAGAAGGTAGCTCGACGACGATTACTGCGCCACTCGCGTGAGTCGGACGCAATTCGTCGCCACCAACATAAATTCTACCATCGTGTGCATCAATGATCCGTCGACTAATCGCCATCCCCAGTCCCGTCCCTTTTGTCTTGGTCGTGTAAAACGGATCAAATATTCTCAGGCGTTGCTCTTCATCGAGCCCCGGACCGCAATCTGCGACAACCAGTCGGATCGCTGTGGAACGTCCGTTTTTTATCTCACTACAAGTGACGTAAACCGTTGAGCCTTTCGGAGAAACAGATAAAGCGTTCTCGAATACATTTCTTAGAACTTGGGAAATCTTGTCAGGGTCGCAGTATATTGCAGGACACCCCCCACAGTCGACACTTAACGTAACTCCTAAATCTTTTGTTTGCACTTCAAGATTAGCCCACGTTTGTGAACACAACTCGGAAAGTATATGTCTAGTCTTACCTAACTGGATGGGTGACGCGTAACTTCGAACCTCTTCGTATAGAGTCTGCAATTCCACCAACGCCGAACGAATGCGCCGAGCAAGATCCTTTTGTTCCGGTTGCGAATCAAGATCCAGATCCAACATATCCAAACAAGCTCGTGATCGTTGCAATGCATTGCGGCTTTCATGAGCTAAACCAGTAACCATTTGACCGATAGCGGCCAAGCGTTCGCTCTGAATGAGTCGCAATTGGGCATCACGCAACTCCGCTTCTGTTTGCTGACGCTCTGTCATATCACGCATGATACCAGTGTACAAAACTTGGGCGTCTATCTTGACCTCGCTAATAGCCAAATCGACTGGTATCAAGGTCCCATCGAGCTTCTGCCCTAAAACTTGGCGGCCGATTCCGATTATGTTTCGA
The DNA here is from genome assembly GCA_046344995.1 of Pirellula sp. GTDB lineage: Bacteria > Planctomycetota > Planctomycetia > Pirellulales > Pirellulaceae > JBKCUI01. The sequence goes on along the minus strand of JBKDKR010000036.1, from coordinate 54,427 downwards.
TGACCGGTCTCCTGGTATTTATGGATGTATTGATCATGCCGCGATCTATCAGGCTCCGGCATCAAAACCGAAACATTCTTTCCAATCAAATCGTTAGGCTTGTAGCCAAATAGTTTCTCGATGGCTCGATTCGCGTGCAGAATCACCCCACGATGGTCAATCGTGACAATAGCATCGACCGCCGTATTCAAAATGGCATTAAGCAGCGCCGTATCAACTCGCCCCTGTGTTTCGGTTTCAATCTGATTTACATCCGTCATTCCGCCACCCCAAGCCAAGCTGGCTTTAATTCTTTTAACATACTAACTATGATCGCTCGCTGCTGATCGTCGATAACAACACCTTCCGGTATGTTGGTCCCGTGCACCAACACCTCGGTCATTCGGCCTCTGACATACTCCTCGACAGGCCCAGGCAAGCCGTCGAAGTGCTCTGAGAGTATGAGGAAGCTACAGCGATTCTTAAACAAGTGCTTCGATAAATCAAAATCTCTAAGTGATCGCCCTTGGGAATCCACAGGCCCAATTCTCAAGAATTCATCCGCGAAACGTTTTGAACCAACCACTTTGTCTGTTAACTCGAATTCTTCGGCGAACAGCAAGGCTTTAACAAGCTCTTCGCCCACGGCAGCGATCCGCCGTTGAGTCGATTCGCTCACATAGTCCTCAGCTCGTCCAAGGGCTTGGTTCATGGCGTTGTCTAAATGAGTCGCTTGCCGCGTTTCATAATTGGCACGCGTTATCAGATTATGGACACGTGTCTGATGCTCCAAAACCATCAAGGCGACGATATCACTCCCGTCGGATAAATATCCGCTCCGACTAACTTCGAGCGGAAGCTGCTCCAAATTTGCTCCCGAGTCCATGTCGAGCCCTTGTGGATCCTCACGATCGACTGCACAAACATTTCCCATGTGCCGCATTGCACCATGAGATCCTGTTACATACCATCCACCCCATCTTTGTAAAAATGGGCTGCGATGATCAGAAACATAACTGGACGAACCACTCCGCGGACGCCCTGCTTTGTCTGCATAAACCGAACGAACCAACACTCCTGGTACACGCTCGGTTCGCGTGGTTGCATGACATGATAAACACTGACCGCGATCTCTTATGATCGTCGGTTTCTCTGGTGCCTCGTCAACGTGTAAAGATGGCAGTTCCAAAGTGTAAAACACCGAGCCCAAAGAATCATCTATTGCTGTGAGTTCAATGATGTTACTTCCTTGAACGGTTCCAACATAACAATCATCGTTGAAATAAATCGCTCGCGGTTTTCGAGGTGTTATATAGTTGATCTGCAAGCTTGTTTTCGAAAAGACGAGGCACTGAGAAGAAACAGGAACCTCTAAAAGCTCGAGCAGCGATGGCAAATAGTTGCCTTTTGCATCCGCAATCAAAACAACCTTGCCCGCTTCTATATCCTGCCAGAGTACCGCAACTCGATCTCGGGACGGACTGTCATAATACGACACTGGCGGATTCTCAAAATCGTCCCCCGCTAGGACTTCATTAGAGACCATCACACACACGACAGAAAACCATAGCAGCCCCAGACTAATTAGAAGCCAACGCATTATCTACTTGTCCTCATCATTGAGGATGCGCATCGACTCCGAATCGAGGTCATCGTACTGTCCACTTTTGATGCAATACAAACACCCGATCAACCCTAATGCACCCAAAAAAAGTGCTGCCGGCAAAGCAATATATAAAACACTCATGGTTAATTACCCCTTTGTCTTTTCACGGCGTTTAGTGAACGTTCTCGCATTCATGGCCAATACCAACACGGATACGCCACTCAAAGGCATAAACAGCGCTGCAGTAAGAGGATGAATGAGACCACTAATCGCTAATGAAAGCGTGATAGTGTTGTAGAGTAATGAGACTATAAAGCAATTCCGTATCGCACGGACAACTCGTTTTGATGCCAAGAATAATTCCAGCAGCGAACTCAAACGTGGATTGGCAATATAAATCGGAGCGGCAGCCAAGGATTGTTCCGTGTTACCCCGTACCGCGATACCGATATCGGCAGCTGCTAGCGCTGCAGCATCATTGACTCCGTCACCAACCATTGCAATTTGAATACCGAGCTGCTCGCGACTCTTGCGAACCATCTCGAGCTTATCTTCTGGGTTCTGCGCCCCCAAAACAGTCTCTAATTCGACTCCTTGATTCCGCAACAACTCGGCGATCTTCTCGACAACTTGTGGATGATCCCCAGACAATATTCCAAGCTTCCATCCTAATTCACGCAATGCTCGCAGAGTGGCGACTGCGTCATGTCGAATCGCATCTCCGACGGCAAAGAGCCCCACCACATCGTCATCGCTCGCGACCCAAATCGCAGATTGCCCCTTTTCGACAATCTCCTTGGCCTGGACTCGCCAGTTCTCGGTTACCGGAATACCCAGCCTTCGAATCCATGCCTCACTGCCAACCGATAAAATGGCCTCGTTAATAGAGCCGCCTCGAAGTAGTCCACGCACCCCCAACCCTTGTTGCTGAACAACATCTGAAGCAATCACAGAACCAGAATCGGCACCATACGCTTCATCTTCGTAAGCTACAGAAAAGTCAACGATTGCTGATGCAATGGGGTGATAAACCGATCGCTCGAGCGCCGCTATGGCTGGCAACCACTTCTCATCACCAATCCATCGGTGCACATGCATTCGCCCCATGGTGATCGTACCAGTCTTATCAAGCCATAGCATTCCTGGCTTAGCAAGCTTCTCTAAACACTCTCCCTCGCGAATCCAAATCTGCTGGCGAGCCGCTCGCCCTAACGATATGGTTACGACCAATGGTGCAGCCAGAGCTAAAGCACATGGACAAGCAATAGTGAGCAACGCAATCGTATGTCCTGTTGCCGTCCCGATATTCGCTGCCACACTCCAACCAACAAACGTTAGCAGCGCCAAAGCAAGCACGATGACGACAAACCATCGACTGACTCTATCGGCCGCTTGGATCCAAGGCGTCCGGTAGGTGGTGGCGTCCCTTACCATCGCCATTAGTTTGCCCATGCGGCTCTCATCACCTGCCGCCGATACCAACATTTCAACGCGAGATGTTAGATTAGTCGTCCCGCCTACGACTACATCACCAGATTCAACCATCACGGGCTGCGTTTCACCGGTCAACAGCGACATGTCGATCGCGCTCTTGCCTGTGATTATCTCGCCATCCGCAGGGACTATTTCTCCGGGCTCGATGATCGCAACATCACCTTTCTTGAGCCGGCTTGATGGGACAACCGTTATAACGTCATCGGGTCCCTTCTTCTTGGCAATATTCGCATGCCATCGCAGGAGCCTAGTCATCGAGACTCTTGCTCGCGATTGAGCTCGAAACTGCAGATATCGACCAACTCTCAATAAAAGCACAAACGATGCTAGCGAGTCAAAATAGACATGCCCACCCCCAGTATATGCACCGTAAACCGCGCTCGCCGATCCAATGAGCAACGCGATGGCGACGGGAATATCGATATGCGGTGTCTTCGATTTAATCGCAGCCCAAGCAGTCTGGAAAAAGATTCTACCTGGAAAAATGGAGGCAAGCACACCTAGAATCGCACCGACCCATCGCAAGAAGTATTCGTTCTCTTTAGATATGCCCGTCGCCTCTCCAGCATAAAGCGCCACGCCAATCCACATGGCATTGGCAGCCAAAAAAGCTGCCACGGCTAATCCGATCCAATGCTCTCTCTGCTTTAGAGTTACTTCGCGAGCTTGCTCTTCGTCATCTTGCCACGGTGCGAGCTGATATCCAATTTTGGAAAGTCTAGATGCGACTCTCGCCACAGTTGTTTGCAAAGGATCATAGATCAGTTCGACCGAATTATCGCTCAATCGAACACGTGCGCTGTAGAGTCCGTGAATCGTTGGCTGTAGTCGCTCGATCAGCCATGAACAAGCCGCACAATGCATCCCTTCAACAGAAAGCCGCACACAATCGAGTCCACCCGGCAGATGGTTCACATTTACTCCCGCAGCGTCCAAATCAAACAAGACCGCATTGCGTTGCTCGGATTCTTGAACCCCTAACGCACTCCCTGTATCCGTGCGAAGCTTGTAGTAGTCTTCTAACCCCATCTCATGGATCAAGGCGTAAGCGCCCATGCAACCATTGCAACAGAACGCACGCTCTTGCCCCGAAGCCCCTCGTGCAGGAGCACCACAGTGGGCACACGGAACCGAGTTTTCTTTCTTAGCTGGTTTACGATCGAGTGCCATTTGGATCACTTGCCTCCGTCATTCTTATCGGCTTGGCAACATGGCAATCCTTGGTTGAGAATTGCTCGAAGTCTATTTAGTCGCTCTACACCGGTTTCTGCACCAACGATCTCCATTGAGTTTGTTGCTGGAATCTCCGACTCGATCTGCTCGGTGGCAGATGCTTGATTGAGCAGCGTTGCAGGGATCGGTAACTCAACAGCGGAACGCGCTACCATGAGATAAATCCCCATGGTTAGAACACACAACGAAGACACCACACCCGTAGCTCCCCGCCAACGATCCCCTACCAATCGCCACCCCCAAACCGAAATCGATAACAAAGGCAACGTTCCAATCCAAAATGCGATCATGGTGGCCATCGCCATCGCTGTTGAGGTCGACGCGGCTGCGGTGACGACAAAAATGTATAACCAACCGCACGGAAGCAACGTTGTCGTTAACCCCCACCCGTACGCACTTTGCCATCTTGCCTGCCTTGGCAACAAATGACGAAATTTTGCCAGTTGCTTACTCCAAGCTTGTACCCACTTTCCGTGTTTAGCCGCGCTATTGGAATTTAGAAATCCATCGGGTGACAATGCACCTAGCAATCTCAAAACGCCCATGCCAATAAGAAGAATACCAGCCCATACACCAATCGATTGAAACCAATCCCAACGACCTAGCGAACTAGCGAGAAAGCCGACCACTAGACCCATAAGTAGATAAGTTGTGAGCCGACCAATGTGGTATGCGGTCATCTGCTGCATAGCATTGACCTTTGCTTCTATATTTTTCTGGCCGTTAGAATTGTTAATCCCAGAGGCCATTATTGCAAAAGGACCACACATTCCAACGCAGTGCAACGAACCCAGCGCAGAGGCAATCGCTGTTGCGCCCAGCAACTCTAATGCGTTGCCCCAAGAGCTCATGATGGAATCTTCCAATCCAGCGTGCGTTCCATCCAAAGCGATTTTCCATCGACGTTACCCGATAGCTCTAGGTGCCAAAAACCTGGCTTTTTCATCGTCAAAGCGGCTGTATAAACACCGTCTCGTTCGACGACCTCCACACGTTGCTGTTCAGCGACGCGAGTAAAGTGAAACACTTCTACAGTCCAGCTCAAACCGCTGACGTGTTTGCCATCTTTATCCGTAATATTTATAACCAACAAATCGCTGGTCGACTTTTCTGTGTCGATGTCAACTTGCAGTCCGGACTCTTTAAAGTGCTTGAGTGACTGCTGTCGTTCAGACCACTGCACCGAGCGTTTACCAAATCCGGGTATCGATCGGAATGAGGGATCCCCAGCCGCCATGGTAATTGCCACGACAGCGATAGTGATATCGATGGCAAAAAAACCAAGAATCAAGGAAACCCAAAATCGGCGAGATCCTGCTTCAGTCATTTTATTGTGGTCCTAGTAGGCGAACAGGTAAATCGCGAGTTGATTCGCTGCCATCTTTTACTGTGATGGTCGCATTAGCAAACCCCTTGCCATTCGTCATGGAAATCGGGAACTTGACATCTACTAACGCCAGCACGGTTTCGCCTGGTTCTAACTTTAGTCTTTCACCAGCACTCCAATGAGCCGCTATCTTTTCATCGCTGGGTGCCAGCAAATACTCTTGCGCTATTTGGCTTCGATTAACAAGCCGGATCTTGAAGTTGTTTTGTACCTGCTTGTTTTCCAAAATCGAGAACGGTGCTCCGCCTCCTCGAAAAACTCTGGCATCAAACGCAAACTTGGTAGACAGGATGTAGACAAACAATCCAGCGAGTACCGTAATCAACACCGAATAGATGGCAGTCCTAGCTCGTACTAATTTCTGAGGCTTGCCTTCGAGGCCGTCTTGACTCGTGTAACGAATCAAACCAATAGGCAATCCGACTTTCTGCATGACCGTGTTGCATGCATCCACACACTGTGCACAGTGAACGCATTCGAGTTGCAGCCCATTACGAATATCAATACCGGTTGGGCAAACAGCAGTACATCGACCGCAATCGATACAATCTCCTGCCGAGGATAGGTTGAGTGTCGCAACCCCTTCCTTGACTCTTTTACCCTTCTTGCGAGGCTCACCCCGCTTAGTGTCATAGGCCACGATCAGCGACTTGCGATCCAACATGACCGATTGAAATCGACCATATGGGCACGCGATCATACATAGTTGTTCGCGGAAGAATAATCCATGGAACGTCATGGCGGCTGTCGAGCCGAACATCACTAGAAACGCGACTGGATGCTGTGTCGGAGTCATTCGCATCCATTGAGCCAATCGATCGGTTCCGACAAAGTAACTCAGAAAGACGTGCGCAATTAATCCGCAAAGGATTACGTAGACAACAAAACGAGCTATCTTCATCGGTCCACTTAGCGTCTTGCGGCCCTTGCCTCCACGCCCAATGGTACCATCGAAGAATCGATCGATAGGCCGAAACACGAACTCCATGTAAACCGTGTGCGGACAGGCCCAACCGCACCATACCCGACCAGCAACACTAGTCGCCAACATGACCGTAAAAAACGAACCTAGCAGCAAGCATGCTAAGAGCGGCGTATCAGTCGGATAAAACGTGTGCCCCAGAAACGTAAACTGACGGGAAGCGATATCCAACAGAACATAAGGCTTTCCGTTGATTCGGAGGTGAGGCAAGATCACGAAAAACGCGATCAATGCGTATCCAACGATGCGACGCTGATTCCAATATTTGCCCATTGCCAAAGATGGCGTGATCCAGCGGCGTTTGCCGTCTCTAGCTAACGTTGGAAGAACCTGTTCATCAGGTTGTAGGATTGACCCTTCGTTCCCAGCTTTGTGATTTGATTCCGCGGCTTTGTCTCTCGAAAGCTCCGCTTTTGCAGATTCGTTTTGGCAATCCCCTTCTCCTTTACAATTGCCGCAACCAACAGAGCATGCGGCTATTTTGGCTTCAGGCGAGGAGATGATCGGAAAGTGATCGGTCGTATTCATGATTTGGATCCCATCCCAACGCATTGGGATGGGCCTTGATTCGAGGTCTTAAAAATGGTGGGTCAGTATCTGTGACACTGCATCTTTGATACCAACACCCCCTCGTCGGTTACATTTTTTGTGCAGGTTCAGCGGCACTTGTTGGCCACGCCGGTATGGGACTACCGTCTGGTCCTTTTGCAGTGGCAGGCTTAGAACCACGTAAACTGGCAACATAAACCGATACCAGGATCACGTCGTTCTGATGCGATAAACGCTTGCTCCAAGCGGGCATTGCTCCTCCCGCGAGCCCCTCGTTGACAACTTTAATGATGTCAGTCAAAGACTTGACCGCTTTGTAGTTATCGTCACAAAGATTTGGGCCAACATTTCCGCCCCCTTCCGCACCGTGGCACGACACGCAGTTCGAGCGAAAGATCGACTGACCGACGTTCACCCACTTCGGATCTTGTAGATACTTGACCATTGTGGCTTCGTCAGGAGTTAAGTCACCAATTTCCTTGTATTGCTTCTTAGTGTTTTCCGTGAGTGCGGTCTGAAATTGATCCGCTACCGAGCGACCCGCTTCCCCACCGTGGAAATACATAAGGTAGAGAGGGGACGCGGCGATCGTCACCCAGAACAACCACTTCCACCAACCGGGTAGCGGGTTATCGTATTCCTGAATCCCGTCGTAGCTATGCCCAACAGGTGGTTCTTTATTCGTGAGTGTAGACATTAAGCGTTCGGTCCTTTCCGAGGATCAACGATATGATCTTGTAATGGTATATTGCTGAATTTCTCTGCTGACTCGGGGCGAAGTCTCCAAGCGCCCCAGATAATGGCGATAAAGGTTGCCGCAAACATCACGACGGCAACCTCATCAAAGAACGAGTAGTCCAGCCAGGAAATGACTTCTTTCAACATGATTATTCCGCTTTCTTGTCCGCTTGAGCAACAACGATCGTCGGATCTGGCTGAGAATCATCCCTAGCAGTCGCCGGTGCAGATTGTTCCGCAGCCGGAGTCGCTTGCTCCGGTGCAGGAGCTGGTTCCGCAGTTTCGGTTTTAAACAAATCGGTTCCAATCCTTTGCAAGTAAGCGATCAACGCAATAGCTGTCGAATCTTCGAGAAGATTTCCTTGGTAGGTTACTGGCCCACCCTGGGAAATGATTTCCGCAGCGATCGCCTGAGCTTGAGTTCGCGCAATCGCTTCAGCATCCGTTAATTCTTTGTCATAAGGAGCTCCCAAAAAATGAGCTGCCCACACTCGCTTGGGAATCTCTTTATAGTTGAGCTTCTCCGCTAACAAGTGCCGGTAAGGAGGCATAACCGAGCCTTCAGTTGTTTTGGCTGGGTCCTCAAAGTGCCTCCAATGCCAGAAGCTACTTTGCTTGCCACCCTCACGAGCCAAATCGGGACCGATTCGCCGTGAACCCCATTGGAATGGTCGGTCATAAATGAATTCGCCGGCCTTGCTGTAATCTGGTGGATATCGAAGAGTCTCAGCCACCATCGGTCGAATCATTTGGGAATGGCAGTTGTAGCAACCTTCAGAAACATAGATATCTCGTCCAGCCAATTCGAGCGGCGTATATGGCTTGACTGAAGGAATCGTCGGAATGTTGCTTCGAATTAAAAACATTGGAACCGCTTCGAACAAGCTGGCGATCGTAACAGCCAAAGCCGTTAGGATCGTGAAGCGAATGGGCAAACGCTCCCAACGTCGGTGCCAGTCCATCTTGGATACCGTTTCAATTGCAACTGCGGCATCCACAACAGGAACCCCCTTGAGTTCGCTAGGTGGCAGTGGCTTGTCGATGTAATTTCGAGTAAGACGAGGAGCCGAATGGACAGGAACCTCGTATTTGGCTGGTCTGCTCATCCACGTCATAAACGCATTCATGCCAAGCATCAATACGCCACCAACATAAAGCACCCCACCGAGCACACGTGCCCACCAATAAGGAACAATAGATTGCACCGTTTCAACAAAATCGGGATATTGCAACCGGCCTAGATCATCCATCGCTCTCCACATTAGACCTTGGGTGATACCAGCGACGTAGATCGGAATGATATAAAGCAGGATACCGATCGTTCCAATCCAGAAGTGCCACTCTGCCATCTTCTGGCTCCACAACTTAGTCTGAAACAATCGAGGCAGGAGCCAATAGATCATCCCAAAAGTCATAAAACCATTCCAACCGAGCGCCCCCGAATGTACGTGAGCAATGGTCCAGTCGGTGTAGTGAGACAATGCATTAACACTCTTAACCGAAAGCAAAGGTCCCTCAAACGTTGACATCCCGTAAAACGTGATACCAACTACAAAGAACTTTAGCACTGGGTCGCTAGTCACTTTGTGCCAAGCACCTCGCAGGGTCAAAAGCCCGTTGATCATCCCTCCCCAAGACGGCATCCACAACATCACGCTAAACAACATCCCAAAGGTACTCGCCCATTCAGGAAGTGCAGTGTAGTGCAAGTGGTGAGGGCCAGCCCAAATATAGATGAAAACCAATGACCAGAAATGAATGATACTAAGCTTGTAACTAAAAACCGGACGCTCCGCAGCCTTAGGCAAAAAGTAATACATCAAACCTAAGAAAGGTGTGGTCAAGAAAAATGCCACCGCATTGTGCCCGTACCACCACTGCATCAACGCATCCTGCACCCCTGCGTAAACCGAATAACTCTTCCATGCACCGATAGGCACAACCAAGTTATTAAAGACGTGCAAAATCGTAACGGTCACGATCGTCGCAATGTAAAACCATAGCGCAACGTACATGTGACGCTCGCGTCGCGTCCAAAGCGTCATTAAAAAGTTGCCGCCGAAGAATACCAGCCAAACAACGGCAATCGCCAAATCGATCGGCCATTCCAATTCCGCGTACTCTTTGCCCTGCGTAAATCCAAGCGGAAGAGTTATTGCAGCGGCCACAATAATGGTTTGCCAGCCCCAAAAGTGTAGGCGACTTAGCAAATCACTCCACATTCGGCATTTGCATAGCCTCTGGCTACTGTAATAAACCGCGGCAAAGATGGCATTGCCTGCAAATGCGAAGATAGCGGCGTTCGTGTGAACCGGTCGCAATCGACCGAACGAAAAAAACTGTGCAATCGTTGGATTCACAGACTCCAGTAAGTTAGGAATCACAAGCAACAGGGCCACCAACAACCCCGCAGCTGTTCCAACTATCCCCCAAATAATCGTCGCCACCAAGAACAGCCTGACAATACCATCGTCGTAGCTGAAATTTTCCAACGCTTGCGGTTGATACTCGGTCGAAGGGGACGATACATGACCTCCCAAATTGCGGTCCGTCGATGGAGGAGATTCTTCAGCTAATGACATGTCTTCAAAGTCTTAAAAGAGGGGTATTTATTTACCAATGGCGACCAGTATTGCAATCGACGTGCCGTTTGCAAAAGACAAATCGCCGCATGGAACCGTTTGCCCCATAACTTCACGCTTCTCGTTCGCGGAATTTGGCTGCCGGTTCCTCAGGGTTTGTCTCAACTACCTGATCCTTCGCGTCAATGGGAATCGGGATCTACAAATCAATCTAGGGATGATTTGTCACATCCCTAGGAATCAACAACTCCTCACAAACACAATTCCATTGGCACAGTGCCGCCATGCAACAGCTGTGTCAATATGAGTCAAAATAACACAGTTCTCTGGCTCAATCCACCTCCGATCCCTGCGGCATCAGAAACTTGAAACCAGTCTCGAATTCTCAGAGATTTCAAATCAACCCCGGTTCGTTGACAAAGAAACCACAAAACCGATACCAAGACTCACTAGATCACATCTCCTAATACGACTTTTCTTGTTTCTGGTTAATCTTTTGGTACTTTTTTTGCTTCATCGGACCTACCTCAGCAACCCCTCATGAAGAGGGCCCCAAGTAAACCCAATCCGTCATCAATAAAAACTTATGGTCTTAGCACCGCTATCCGAACCGATCGACCTTCTCTTAGTGGATGACGAACCTGACTTCCTAGAGCCTGCTTGTCGATTTTTCCAGCGACAAGGCTACCGGGTTGTTGCCGCTGCCAATGCCGAACAAGCCATCTCGATCCACCAAAATCAACATTTTCATGTGGCGATCATCGACCAAAACATGCCCGGCATCAATGGCTTGGAACTTCTCAACCGACTCCATCGCGAAGACCCGGAGCTAAAAATTATTATGCTCACTGGTGCCGGCAGTATCGGATCCGCGGTCGAAGCCATGAAACGCGGAGCGGTTGACTATCTCTCGAAGCCATTTGGATTAGATGATTTGGATGTGCTACTGCGCCGTACTTCGAAGGCGATCGTTCTAGAAAAAGAAAACACCTTTCTAAAGAGACAACTTAACGAGCAAAACCGAACGAAACCTCTCATTGGAAACTCGTCGGGCTTACAAGAGGTGAAGCGACTAATCGCGAGGATAGCCCCAAGTGATAAGCCGGTGCTCATTCTGGGTGAAAGCGGCACGGGTAAGGAATTAGTTGCGAGGGCCATCCATGCTCAAAGCGGACTTGCCGATCGGCCTTTGGTAGTCATCAATTGTGCCGCACTTCCTGAGTCCCTTTTGGAAAGCGAATTGTTTGGTCACGAAAAAGGTGCCTTTACCGGCGCGGTCGATTCGAAACCTGGTTTATTCGAAATAGCCGATGGAGGTTCCCTATTTATCGATGAGTTCGGCGAATTAGCAGGGGGATTACAAGCGAAATTGCTTCGGGTTCTCGAGGATGGATCGATGCGGCGAATCGGTTCCACAAAAGAACGAAAAGTCAAAGTTCGATTGATTGCCGCCACAAACCGTGATCTTGGCAAAGAAGTTTCCGAAGGTCGATTTCGAGAGGATCTTTTCTATCGCGTGAACGTATTGTCTATCAAGATACCACCGTTGCGAGAGCGAGCGGAAGACATCCCTTTACTGATCCAACACTGGCTCGGCGAAGACTGGACGCTCGGTCCTGGAGTAGCTGATCTATTCAAAAATTTTGCATGGCCAGGCAACGTGCGGCAATTAATCAACGCATTAGAACGAGCCAAAATCCTCTCTGACGACAAACGAATCGACATTATCAATCTTCCATCCGAGATAAAAACGACTTCAGACCAAACCATATGCGTTTCGGATCACGACTCGCTGCCCGAAGTTCGCATCGGGGATGCCATTCCATTGGAATCTCTGTCTCATCGCCACGTCAAAGAAGTGCTCAAGCGAAACCGTGGCAATAAAACCAAAGCCGCGAAAGAACTGGGAATCGCACGGCGGAGCTTATATCGGATTCTCGATACACTAGCGGCAAAAGAAGAATCGATCGACAAACCAGCGGACAATTCGATCACCGCCCCAGAAACGTCTGCGCACTGACTACAAATCGCTTCGATGAAGCCACCAGTCTACTCACCAGCCAAGACAGAAATTGCGGTCCGAGCAGGCTCCCAGTCTGGATAGATCCTGGCCGCTTCCAAATAGCACTCCATCGCGGCACCATCATTCCCCAAATGCCAGTAACATTGCCCAAGAGCGACGCAGGCTTGGTAAGAATAGGCATCGAATTGCAACGCCCGCTTACAATCGTCGGAAGCCATTTCTATGTTGCCATAGGTAAAGTGAATCCAAGCTCTGAGGTAGTAAACGTCGCTACGCCCTTCCGTTTCATCAGCCAAATGATTGGCTAGATCGATAGCCTGACCATAGGAACCATTTGCCAACAACTGCTCCACCTCGTAGGCCGTTTTGCGATGCCATGGACTTTGAGTCCTGTAACAAATAGCCCTACGAGCTTCGTCAGCACTCGTACGAACGCTCCGAGACTCATCTCGCAACAGTACTCCCAACGGTCTATAGTGATTCTCCGTTCCAATGTATTTCAAAGCCCATGCCGCAGCACGTCGAGTATCTGGCTGATTGGAGGCTAGCAAACGCTCCAGCGTTGCAGGAGAATACAATTCTCGAACTCGATCAACCCAGTACAACGGAGTGCGCCCCTCAACGGTTGATATTACGATGGTGTGATCGTCGCCGATGGTTTGAGCGAGGTAGTTTTCAAAAAAGTCGTTTAGTTTGGTCATGCAGTCGTTACCTTTTCAAAACCTATTCACCCAAGATTCGATCTGCTAAACCTGAAAAAGTTTCCATATGTTTACATCCCATGAACTCACTCTAATTGCCCAACAACTCGTTCGCAACGTTTCTCAGCAACTTGTTTTTAAGATCAAAAACTTACACACAACATGCTTGACATGGATCGCAATCCTATTCCTCTCCTTCTCTCTGAGCCCTTTCACCTACAGCCAACACCCATTTTTAGGCAAAGACTTTGTTACCACTTACCAACGTCTGCAAGCACCTTGGCAACAAGAAATAAACACATCAGCCGAAGATGTTTGCCGAGTGGTTTCGAGTGCATATAACGTCAACATTTGGATCGACATGGATGTACCAAGAGATCGTACCGTCTCTCTATCCAAGGATCTCGCAACCCTAAATGATATGCTCCAAGATTTATCCCAAAAGCTCGACTCGCAAATGGTTATCTTGGACGGCATGGTGTTAATTGCACCATCTCCGAAAGCCGATCGAATCGCCACACAATACTGGAAAAACAAGACTTCGTCGCAAGGAGGAATCTGGTCGAAACAAATTGCTGCACCTATCAATTGGGCGATCGGAACAGACTCTAAAGCGATCGCGACCCTATTAAGCAAAACTATAAAACTACAAAACGATTGGCTAGATCTTGTGGAACCAGATATCTGGCCCGCTCGACAATTTACACAAGAGAGCATTCTCACAACGGCCACCTGCATCCTAAGCAGCCTTCAGCTCGAGCTAAATCTATCTGCAAAGCCAATCTCCATTAATCGTCTCGCGGGGGATACAGAGCCAAGCAAGAATGTTGACTGGTCCTACACTGCCGATCAACTTAAGCGTTTAGGGGACGAGCATTGCAAAACGTGGAAACGGGATCACCCTGAAGTAGTTATTAGCACGCAAAATCGAACTTGGGTCATTACAGCGACTCCTTCTGACCATCTGAAATTAGTTGCTCCATTGATCCCCAAGGTAAAGTACTCGAAACCAAATCCAGAAAGCTCGGTCTACCAAGGTGAATTGAGAGGAACGTTAGGAAACGCACTAGAGGCCGTATCGAAAACGATGAAACTCCAATTCGATCCGTGGCCTCTTCCGGACTCGGTCGCTAAACGAGAGATCAAAATCACCTACAATCGAGCAACAGTCGACGACATTCTGTCCGAAATTAGCAAAGCAGGCAGGATCCGAATCCAGCGATCAGGCTCGCAATGCACGATCACAATTCTGGAATAATCTAGTTCAATCAACCAGGGGTTTATGTATGCAATCCAAAGCGACGACAGTGGATCAATACATCGAGGAACTTACCTCTGATCGCCAAGAAGCGATCTCCGCGGTTCGCAATGTCATCCTTAAGAACATCGACCCCGCGTTTCAAGAGACCATGCAGTATGGAATGATCGGCTACTCGGTGCCGCACTCTGTTTATCCTTCTGGCTACCACTGCGACCCCAAGCAACCTCTACCTTTTGCCGGCTTGGCTTCGCAGAAGAATTACATGTCGCTTTACCTGTGCTCAGCCTACAACGATACGAAATTTGACAGCTGGATCCGTAGTGCATTCGAAAAAGTCGGTAAAAAGCTTGATATGGGCAAATGCTGCATAAGATTTAAAAAACTGGAAGAGTTGCCCATGGATGTAATCGCGGAAGCATTCCGTCGTGTTCGATGCTCGCAATTTGTTGAGAGCTATGTGACTTTTCTTGAGGAAAACAAATCAGCCAAGCCAGCTACTAAAAAGAGCGCCGAATCTTCCCCTAAAAAGGCCGCATCCAAAAAGTTAAGCACGGCGAAAAAGGCCACCAAAGTCAAAAAGAAATCACCATCCCTAAAAAAGGCGAAAGCAAACACGACGGCGAAAGCCCCGAAAAAGAAAGCCCCGAAAAAGAAAACATCGAAAAAGCGTTCCCCAATTTAAGTAGGCACGCACCAAATTGGTCATTACGCCCGCTTCGACCCCATTGTTGCACCCGTTTAACCCACAAAAAACTGGCTTTTGTGACAGCACGCAGGTTTAATGGGATATTTTCTTAATCCGGTTAGATAAATCTCGCGTCGCGAGTCATCTTGGTAGGTGACATGTCAGAACCAAACCTTTCCCAGCAAATTCGCGAGTACTTCGTTCGAATCTCCGAGAGTGGCCCCGCCGCTCTAGCGGGGCTTTACGATTTGACTGCTCAGAGATTGCTGCGTTTTGCTATCGCGATTACACGTAATCAGCACGATGCGGAAGATGCGGTTCAAGCTGCGTTGGTTGCGACGGTTGCTCGCCCGACAGCCGTGGCGACTGCGTGCGAACCATGGCACTATTTATTGAGAATCGTTCGGAATGAATCGTTGATGATTCTTCGCAAGAAGAAACGTTGGACGTTTGGCTCGATCCTTAACTCTGGCCTGAACGACTTGCTCGCTCATCGCGATGTTAATTCCGTTGAACAAGAGGACATGCAACGAACGGTTTTGCTTGCCCTGAGATCGCTTCCTGTCGAGCAGAGCCAAGTGGTCGTCCTGAAAATTTGGGAGGAGCTCACCTTCCAAGAGATCGCCGATTTACTGGATTGTTCCATCCAAACGGTCGCCAGTCGCTATCGTTACGCGATTCAGAAGCTAATGCCCAAGCTGAGAACATGCCATGAGGAGACCATCCAACATGGCAAGTGATCTTCATTCTCAGTCCCAAGAGGGGGACATTCCGCTCGAAGACATGCGAAGCTTCGAGGCTTGGGTTTCAGCGGCTCGAGACTACGTTGTGCCGACTGACGATTTGCGGCCCAGAGTCTTAGAAGCAACCTCGGGGATTATCGATAGCAAAATCCAAGAGCGTCGCATCGGATATGCGATTATTTCCGTCGCGATTATTTCCATTTGCTGGACGGGGATCTGGCTATGGCTAACGAGCGTTCGAGCCAACTCTATTGACGAATCCACGAACTCCATCAGTCACAGAGCATTGGAATTGCACGACAAAGAGTCTGTTAACATCCATCAAGCGACGGTTGACGCCTATGAAGAGTGGCGTTCCCGATCTCAACGTTCGATCCCAACCTCTTCCAGTCCATCGATTATGGAGCAATCAAAGCCTAACGCGACTCCAGGTTCGATGTTTGCATCGCCATTGAGACAATCTTTGGATACTCATAAATAAAAAACGGCTGGCCGTTCATCTGCCTTTTGGAACTATTTAATTCCTTGGAGCAGTGAGTCATGGCATCGGTTTACAACGACCAAATCAGCTTGGTCGATTTGCTAGAATTCAACCGGCAGATCGAGGGTATGCTCGCCGCAGGTATACCTCTTTCATGGCAGGGAGATGATTCTTCCGCCGTCCTCAGATCCGAGTCGGAACGCGTTACCAGTCGCGTTGCTATTCTCGTAGGCCAAGGCAGTCCGTTTCTGGAGGCATGGAAAGCTATTCCTGACGTATCGCTCCCGTACCAAGCTGCCTTTTTTGGTTGGGTCTTTTCCTGTCGTTCGCCTTCGGCTTTTGATTTACTCAAGCTCAATACCACGAGACTGCCGCAGGCACGTAGGCTCTGGTTTTTGAATTTCCAGCTGGGAGTTGTGTTTTTCCTGGCCCTGGGGGTCCTTGCAATCTGGCTCACCTTCGGCCGAATGAGCCTCGTCTATAACGATTCAAAACTGGCGGTCGGTCCGCTCAGCAGGTTTTTGGAATCCATGCAGGACCAACCTGTCTTTGCGATGGCTGGCTGTGTAGTCGCACTGATCTTATGGGGCATAGTTCTTCACTTTTCAAAAATCCGTATATCCAAGCTAAGCCAGGCTATAACGACAACTGAGATTCAAGCCCATCGAAATTGGATTAAGTCACAGTTTATGGAATTGGTTATGGCTCACAGCGGAAACGTAGGCTGGGCCGAACAGCTATTTGAATCATTGGTTCGATCCGAGCGTTCGCCGCAACCTACGAACGCTTCGTCCAAAGAGGGCGATTACAAACCAAGTGATGCATCTGATTCTGCATCTGAGAGCACATCCTGGCTCACCCCACAAGGCTACATTTTGTGGAGTTCCGAAAAGGCTGTTGAGCGAAAAATCTCTTACCGAGTTTCGACGTTACCGTACACAATTTACTTTGTCGGCAGTGGAGTTGTCGTTTTAAGTATTGGGTTATTGGTCTTCGGGCCACTAATCGAGTTGCTCTATGCCGCTGTAGTTCCGGGAGCCTTTTAAATGAATTCCGACCGGCAAGATTACTTGAAACGAATCGACCAGCTACTTCTCGAACGAGAAAGCGTTGCGGATTTCGTAGAATCGGGGCTCCGTGACATTGGCGACAGTTCTTATCGCGATCTGAAACGGAGTATCAAGAGCCTAAGAAATGTATCTCAAGCGGAGCAACTACTGGCTTCCCCGCAGCTCATTAGACTATTGCCGTTGTTAAATAGTTCGATGAAGCGTGATCATGATGCGATGTGCAAAAACTCAAAGGTTCTGATAGAAGAAGAAACCACCGCTGTCAGTGGTTTGGGGCGGGCATTTAGTTACCCATCTATCATGTTTATTGCAATCTTCAGCGTCTTTCTTTTTCAAGCGTTTTATCTGTCTCCGACATTCGAAAAAATGTTTGCGGAATTCGAGTTGCGACTTCCTAGCCTTACGAAAGCCGTACTTGCATTAAATCAGTTTACACGCACCTTTGCATTGATCATTATCCCGGGAATTCTACTTGTTCATTTCGCCGGTGGTCTGATTCGTTATTGGGTCTCTTCGTTGGTCGCTCACTTGCAAAAGCTGTACGTATTCGATTTCATTCTTGCTGGTCGAACTCCGAACCTAGTCGCTATGTCACGCTTTATGAGAGTGCTTGCTGATCTATGTGAAATTGGAACACCCATATCCAATGCAATTCGCTATGCAGGAAGTGCAAGCCAGCATGCGTTGTATTCTTTAAGGGCCGATCAATTGGCCGCTTCGATTCAGTCTGATGCCAACAATCAAGCACAGTGGGAAGCCTTCCCTCCTCAATTGAGTTTTGCACTGCGACGGGATGTGAAATCAGATCGCTCAGTCAGACTCTTGCGAGAGTTCGCCGTCACCTATGGAAATCAGGCGAGTCTGTTGAGTAGTCGTCATTCTGGAATGACTTCGCCATGGCTGATTTTGCTTCTTGGCGCAATGGTCTTTCTTTTGGTCGTAGCGTTATTCGCTCCACTTGTATCGCTTGTCACCAGCTTGAGTGGAGGTTACTAAAAATGCCGCTCGCAAACCCTTCAGGCATGATGCTGTCCAGTTTTTCACCGTGGCGAGTAATCTCGCTACGCAAACGAGACGATTTCGCCATTATACAGCTGTTTGTGCTCAGAACATTAAAGACCGCATTGGATTGCAACGAATCGATACCCGATATGCTAACCGCTGCAGCCTTTGAGTTACGGGGCGGAGCGAGACGCGATCTACTCAAGCTAGTACAACAAGTGCAATCGGTGGGCTCCTTAGCAACCGCATGCGAACAGTTCCCGTCGCTGCTTGACGAAGAAACCGTCTTAGCGATTCGACTAGGAGAGCAACTAGAAATCCTGCCCGACGCTCTGACCGAATTGATAGAGTTACAGAGCAATCGAGTCCTTGCTAAGCACTATCATCCGGAATCAACCAAGTTGTACTGGATGAGTTTGTCATTTGTGTATCTTTTTTGCTGGTCCCTGCTCATGTTTTTCATCGCCCCCACGATGAAAAGGATGCTTGCAGAGTTCGAAATTGGATCGCCGTTCATAACCCGGATCATGTTTAGGGTCTCGGACATTGCTGCGATGTATTGGCCGATCATCCTAATTGTAGCCGTGCTCCTAGCGATAAGCTGTTTATCTCCACGTACGGAACGCTGGATGCTTTCTTTGTTTGGATTCTTTCGTCCTTTACGATTGTTTCAAAGCCCATCGGGCATTACGAAGCAACTCTTATCAGTTGCGCTAAGAAAGCAAAAATCATTGCATAAAACCTTATCGACTCTGGCTAAATATCATTTCCATCGAATGACTCGCCAGCGCCTGCTTGTCGCTAGGAACGATATGGAACTAGGAACCGATTCCTGGCAAGCCATTGAGAGTTCAGGAGTGCTCAACTCGACAGAAATCAAGTTTCTGAGCGAGCAAAAAGATGAACGTCTGCAGGCCTATTTCCTTGAGCAATTAGCTGTAGAGGATTGGCGGCAACGCGAACGAATGGTCTCATTTCATTCTCTGCTGATTAACCCACTTCTTACATTGCTATTCGGTAGCTTTGTGGCACTGTTTTCCATCGGCTTTTTTTCTGCGTTGATTTGTCTGATCCGTGCTCTGGCTTAAAAAGATTTTAGATGCGTGACAAAACGAAGTACTTAACAAAAAAATCTTATTGGAAACCCAAACGCGGCATCTCAACGGTCGAAATAACTGTTGCATGCACCTTGCTTTCTGCCTTGTTTGGGATCGGTGGTGCGTTATTCCTGCGTGTTTACCGCATTGGGCAAGATGCTCAGTATCGATCGATTGCGCTCCAAGAGGTCGCCAATGAATTAGAGCTTCAATTGAAGCAAACAGCCGCGCAGCGAACAGAGTTGTCAAAAGATCGACGCCCTAGCGAATCGGTTTTATACCGATGGCCTGATGCCAAATTCCTATATCGCGAAGTTCAAGACTCGCTAGGAACTCGTGTTACGGTTGAATTAGTTCTACACGCCGATCCACTCGCCAAAACGATTCAACTCAGCGGCTGGATCGTTGACGATCAAAGCAGCCCCAGGAGTGAACCATGATATCCAATCGCAAACGACTTTCCCGTCGCGGTTCCCTTCTCGCACAGCAGCTGATTTTGATCGGAATTTCTGGGGTTCTGATGATGCTGGCAATCAAACTCATTCATCAGACGCTCGACTTTGCGAGTATCTATCAGGGGCGCTTTAATGACCAGCGGACGATGAGCTTGCTATCTCGCACGTTTCGAAGCGACCTACACACAGCTCGCTCCGTAAACTTATCGGATGCTAATCATCTGGAGCTAACGACTCTTGCTGGAACTCGTATTGTCTACCGAATTGAGAAATCCAAGATAACTCGCGAATTTTGGAGCGATGGCAATCAGACCAACGGTTCAGAGAAGCCTCATGCAACCGACTCATATCGGCTCAGCGAAAACCAGTCGGCAGTTCTCTCCGTCGACACCGAGTTAGCTACACTTATTGTTGAGACGAATGATGGCAACGATGCGAACCTGAAATCTCTGCCACACAAACGCTTGATGATCCGAGCGGGCTCGGTATCCGCTCCTGGTTCATCTCAGGGTGGCAAAACAAAGGAAGGAGCCAGTGATGAGCAGTAAGTTCTCTCCTTTAAGAAAAAGATCGTTCGCGATAAAGCGTATGGTATCTAGCCGAAGAAGACGTGGAGTCGCTTTAGTTGTAGTCTTGGCCGCATTAATCATCGTGGTCGGAGTGTTATTGCCTCTTATACCACCGGCACTCCGAGCCAGAAGGCAAGTTGAACTCGAAGAGGTTGCTTTGCAAAACGAGTTTCTAAAGAGCGCTGTGACGCAACGCCTCGCAATAACGGCCCCTTTAGAGACCAGCAGCGACGAAGAGCTTTCCAAGCTCTCTGGTCAAGTTCGATTTGGACCTTACAACTCACTTCAAGGGGAGTGGTTCGTTCGTCACAATGAACCAAAAGACAACGCTCCACGCGAACTAAAAATCACCGTTCGCCTCGAGTTTAAAGAATCACCAGAATCTGGCGTTAGCCCCTGGATGATACCGAAGTCGGAATCGGATTTTCTGTTACCTTTCGAAAACAAAAACAAATCTCAACAATAAACTTTATAACCACAGAGAACTACTAAGGACAATCAAATGAAGATAGCTAAAAAGAAAATGGCTCGCGGATTCACGCTGGTTGAACTACTGGTTGTGATTGCGATCATAGGGATTCTAGTCGGTTTGCTCCTGCCAGCCGTGCAGGCGGCTCGGGAAGCTGCGCGACGTATGGCATGTTCGAACAATATGGCTCAGCTTGGTTTAGCGGCGAACAACTTCGAGTTCACGTACGGTTCTCTCCCCTCTGGCGTCGTCAACGAGACAGGACCGATCCGCTACGAACCTATAGGAAACCACACCAGTTGGACGGTACGGCTACTTCCTTATCTTGAACAAACCCAAGCTTATGAGTCTTATGACCAAAAGCTAGGAGCCTATGCTTCGGAAAACGACCCCGTTCGAAGGCTAAGGATGGCTACCTTTAGTTGCCCTTCTAGCCCAGACGCCTATCAACACTATGCAAGCAACGCGGATGGAACGAACTTTCCAGCAACGAGCTACGTTGGGATACACCATTCAGAAGAATCCCCCATCGATGTCACCAACAATGGCGTGTTGTTTCTCAATTCGAATCTTAAGATGACTGAAATCAAAGACGGTCTAACGCATACGATTTTGATCTCAGAGAAACGAGGCTCAGGAGATCAGCTTGGTTGGGTTTCAGGAACTCGCGACACGTTACGAAACACCAGCACCATTAACTTCGCGGGACTCGGATTAACAGAACAAGTTAAACGAGAAAAGGAGAAATCGCCTCTCGCAGTTGGATCGTTAGAGGTTGGTGGTATCGGTAGCTACCACACCGGCGGGGTCAATGCTGTCTTCGTTGATGGCTCAGTTAGATTCCTGTCCCAGAACATAGAACCTGAAATTCTTAAGAATTTAGGTAATCGAGAAGACCGAGCGCTCATGTCCGACATTGATTTCTAAAATGCAGATTATTGGGAACGAACGGCGGTCTGCTTAAGTTCGATCCCCATCATCACGGAATTGAGCCCTGAGCCAATTCCTAGCAAACCGACTCGGCTAGCAGGCGTTAAAAACCCGCTAGCGAGTCCCTCTCCGAACGCAACCGGTAAAGCAACCGAACCGGTGTTTCCAAATCGCTGAAACGTGCAGTAATCGGTTTCCTCAGGCATATTGATTGCTTGTAGCATTCGCCTTCGATGCGCGGTTCCCACTTGATGACACACGGTAAAGTCGAATTCATTTCGATTCCAAAGCGTCTCAGCCAACAACGCCTCGAATGTCTCTGCGCCCGTCCGTATGCCCGCTTCTAACAGCAACTCGGAATCGGTGTTCATAATCGGCTGCATTTGCGATCCAGCTTGATCGGTATCACTCTGGCAAAGTCCGTGATGCTCTGTCCGAGCAATCGCAACCGCTCCTTTCACAGGGCTACCACCAAACAAATCGGTGCGCCCAAGCAACCAAGCGCAGCTTCCCGAACCAATTGTCAACGATGCAAACGCTGGCTTGATCGATTGCCGCGTCAAATTGTCATCTTGTAACAAGTGAGCAATGGTAGCTTCAAGCAATCCTCTGCAATCTTCAGTACCTACCACGACACCAGCGCGGATGACTCCTCCTTCGATGAGTTGTGCGATCTGAACCGCGCCGTTCATGACTCCCAAGCAGGCGTTAGAGACATCATAGACCCACGCGTTGGCTGGCAATCCTGACAAGTGATGAACGCGGCAGGCGGTGGCGGGTTCCAAATACTCTCGGCAAACGCTTGCGTGGATCAAACATCCGACGTCGTTGCGATCGAAACCGATCGCGTCCATGGCCAAGCGAGTGCTCTCGGCGCTTTTATCACTTATGCGAGTTCCCCTTTGCCATAATCGTCGCGATTGAATGCCACTCATCCCCTCCAATCGGCCCTGAGGCAGCTTTAATCGTTCATACACCGGAGCTAACTGCTCTTCAATGTTGTCTGATGTAATGACTTCTGGGGGGAGACTATAACCTACGGAGAGGAGTGATACGTTTTGAAACAGCAAGATGAAAACTCGGTCATCGGTGGTGGCATCGACGTGAAACGTCGAATCGTGGATCTAAATCGGACCGGCTATTTTAGCCCCTTTTTCCTGGGACTGAATCCCAATCTACTCAGGTCCGTCCAGGTCTATTCAGAATGAGTTTAGGAAAAGTGGCCTCACCGCCGAGTGTGCCAGTCATATCTCTCCATCAGCGTTTTGCCAATGATTTGCAGCAAAGGTCGCGGTTTATATGGAATGATACTCTCGTTCACATGGCCTTGGTTAGCATTGCAACCAAATCAGATTCCGTCGGCCGGCGAGCTGTTATCGCCATGAGTCGCTCGATTTGCACCGCTTTGCTGGCCACAATCGGAATGTGTTCTGCCCTCAGCCCCAGTTCGCTTAATCGAGCTCTTATCCCAATCTTCGCTTGCAACGCCCTCACACAGTCTATTGCATCGTCAGCACAGCACGATCCATCTTGCGTTCCCGTTAACAACGTTGCAATTTTAGCTAAAGCTACCTCACAATTTGGCTTGTTGAATTCCATAACATAAGGCAACAACAACCCATTCCCCTCGCCGTGACTGCAATGAGTGATTGCACCAATTGGATACTCAATCGCATGAACCAATCCAACTCCACTATTCGAGAACGCCATACCGGCCAACATAGCAGCATAAGCCATTGCGTCACGTGCTTTCGTATCCCCAGGCGTATGGACCGCTCTCTCCAAATTTTCGCCAATCAACTTGATTGCTTCACAAGCCAACAGTTCCGTAAAGGGATAGCTTCCTTCGTACGCTCGTGGACCATCTGTGCTCACATTTTGATAGGACTTATTGGTCAATGCTTCAATCGCATGCACCAAAGCATCAATGCCGCTGTGAGCCGTAACGCGTGCGGGACAGGAATCGGTTAACCTGGAGTCGACGATTGCAATGCTCGGCCTCAAATGGGGGCTTAATGTACTGACTTTGATCTGTGCTGCTGTGTCAGTTAGAACCGCCGAATGCGAAACCTCACTCCCTGTTCCTGACGTGGTAGGAATCGCGATCAGCGGTGCAATCGCACCTGGCACTCGATTAAAACCAAAATAGTCAGCGGGTCCGCCGCCATGCTTTAGTAGAATGGCGACTACCTTAGCAACATCCATATTGCTACCACCGCCAATTCCAATCACCCCTTGTGCACCAGCTTCGCGGGCTCTTTGAGTGGCTCGTTGGGCAACGTCGATCGATGGCTCCGCCTCACCACCATCGAAAACAGCAACCTCGATTTGCTGCGAACGCATTTCCGAAATCGACTGCTGAACCAATTCGAGTTTCGAAACGATCGCGTCAGTGATAACGATAACTCGCTCCAGCTTTCGGCTTTGAATCTCCTCAGCCAACTTACTCAACGAACCTCGCCCGAAATAGACATTCCCCGCTGTGGAAAACTTCCAGAATGGATTGGTATTCACTAGCTAATAATCTCTTTCACAACGCGTCCATAAACATCCGTCAAACGAAAGGCTCGTCCTGCATGTTGAAACGTTAGCCGTTCATGGTCTAAGCCCAACAGGTGCAGTATCGTAGCATGTAGATCGTGCATGTGAACTTTATCTTGAATCGCCATCTGACCAAACTCATCGGTTGCACCATGCGCGTAGCCCCGTTTGACTCCACCACCAGCTAACCATACGGTAAAGCCACCTGGATTATGATCTCTACCCGTACCGAGCTTCTGTGCATAAGGTGCCCTACCAAATTCGCTTCCCCACCAAACCAACGTATCTTCCAGCAAACCTCGCTGTTCGAGATCTTGTAATAGAGCCGCAATTGGCTTATCCACCGCCAAGGCATGGTCGGCATGTTTGGGCATATTGGAGTGCTGATCCCAAGCAGGATTCGCAGAATTATCCCCATAGTTGACTTGAATAAAGCGTACGCCAGCTTCTGCCAACCGCCGAGCCAACAAACACCGCTTGCCATAGCTATTCGTCTTGGGGTCATCCAACCCATACATCTGCTTCGTTGCATCACTTTCGCTATCCAAATCCAAAAGCTCCGGTGCAACACTTTGCATACGCCAAGCTAACTCATACGACTTAATGACGGCTTCGAACTCTTGGTTAACCCCTCCACGACGTTGACTTTGCAATAGGTTGAACTGCTGGATCCGATCAAGCTGCCGTCTATCTTTGGCAAGCGACGCCAAATGCGCAATTTTCAGTTCCGAGCTATCGGCAGCACCGATCGTCGTTCCTTGATGTTTCGCTGGGAGGAATGCGCTTCCGTAGTTACGTGGGCCGCCATTTCCAATCGATGGTGCAATCGAGATAAAGGCTGGCAAGTTCTCGTTCTCAGAGCCTAGACCGTAATCAATCCACGAACCGATCGAAGGCCTGATCTGATTCAGAGCGCCACAATGCAAAAACAATGTCGCGGGACCGTGCGCCACCCCCTCTGTGTTCATGCTGTGAATAAAAGACATCTTGTCGACATGTTTAGCCATTTCGGGAAAGAGCCCAGAAACCCAACGTCCTGATTCGCCGTGCTGTTGAAAATCCCACAGGGGCTTCATGATCTTCTGTTGCGTCCCCATCGTGCCGGTGTTCGCAACTTCTCTAGGATCATCAAACGAAATCAATTCGCCATCGCGCTCGTACAGTATCGGCTTGCGGTCAAACGAATCCACCTGGCTTACCCCGCCCTGCATAAACAAGAAAATGACTCGTTTGGCTCGAGCGGGAAAATGCCCAAGCGAATCGTTTGAATTACCAAAGGATCGACTTGTCCCAAATCCAGAAGCGAGCGATGCTGCAGCCAAAGCACCAAAGCCGCAGGCAGATCGTTCAAGCAGCGTACGTCTTAACATGGCAGACCGAAAGGGAGAATGCGTTGGGGAGGAAATCTAAACCCGGACTCTTTATTGTACACCAAGACGCATGGTTTTGTTGCTTTAGTCTAAATCGCTTGTTCAATGGACGAGGATGGGCACTCCTGCCCGTACTCGGTGCCCACGTCGGCCAAGAGTGACCAACCTACGACTTAAGCCACAGGCCAGCGAATGACAGGAATGACAACCGAAGAGAAAACTCTAACGCGACTGGCTTACTCTTCGGACCTCATGTATGAATTCAGCTAGCCTCAACGCGTCAAGCTCTCCGTTTGTACGGAGACCTGAACATACATCTACCCCGAATGGTCGGACCTCTTCAATTGCCCTGGCTACATTTTCGACCTTCAAACCACCAGCCAAGAATAATGGCACGCTTACCAACTCACGAATTTTCCGACTGAGTGTCCAATCGTGTGTGCGCCCAGTTCCACCTAACACCTTTACTGGCAAGCGTTGATTGCCAGAGTCAAGTAGTAATGCATCGATCCCCAACTCAGCTACGCGACAAGCCTCATCAATCGACTCATCTCCTGTAATGTGAATGACCTGCACAATCGAGACACCGGGGAGAGCTCCACGAAGATCTTCAAAGCTCCCTCTTTCCAAACGATCAACAATTTGGATGGTGTTAACTCGACATCGTCTTTGCTGAGTTACAATCGAATTCACGTCGAGTTCACTCGTTAGGAGAAAGGAGCCAATCGATGGAGGCGTTATGGAGGCGATCTCCGCGATGACCGCTTCCTCGATCACGCCTGGACCACTCGGCATCTGCGATACCAAGCCCAACGCATCGGCTCCAAACCGCAGAGCCAATCGAGCTTCTGCTATATCACGAATGCAGCATACCTTGACTCTGGGGTTTAATGTCGGTTCCAAAACTTCCTCCGAAAGATAGCGATTCGAAACAACTACTCCCACCATCGCAGATCTTCTATCCGCTTAAGCTCTCCTTGCCAATCCTCTCCCTCGTAAAACGAAAGCCAACCTTGCGTACGGGTCGTTTCGCCCGGTGGGCAATCGGGCATTATCGGATCAGCATGTAAACAGGGGACCGGGGGATTCCCCCAGGCTCGGCCCAATGGCTTCCAGGATGTGATCATCCATCGATTCTTCTCAGGATTGTGCACTAGACCGTAATCACCATGAAAAATCTTATTGTCGTTGGAGCCTTGCTGAAACTCGTCAGCATGAGCCAACATCATGCAGTGCTGCACTCTCAAACCCGTAAGAGGTGCATCGGTACCATTAACGAGTGCAAGCTCCATTTGAACATGATCTCTTTTTGGCACAATCGTGACATCGAAACTTATGCCATTTGGTAATGTCCTATGGCTCTTTAAGATTCCATTCTCATGACGTTCCCATTCTTGTGCAGGAATCGGTTTTCCCTGTTCATCCCAGATCGTTGGAATGTGCGTATGTGCCAAATAAGTTAGTCCCAAATTGGAGAAAATTGCTTCAGGCACATCGGCAACGATATAGCTTCGATCAGACCACGGTGTAAACAAACTGAACTTAGTCTCTCGTTGTGGTGCGATCGCTCCATCCAAAAATCCACGTCTTGGATGACGCCCACCTGGATAAGGCATAACCGACAAGCGTTCCTTAGGCCGAACCGTGAGAGGCTCTATTTCGAGTGTTCGAAACTTTGATAGTAGCTTGCGAGTTTCTTCGGGACTTTTGCCTAGAACTTGACTCATTTCGATAAGCGAATACTGGTGCCAAATCGCCATGTTCTCGAGCCAGAATTGCTCATCAGCCTCAGAACTGGTAGGTCTTCTCTGCGTGACAGGGGCGACATAGGCGGTCGATTGAATCTGACGATACGTTTCTCTCGCATGTTCAAACTCTGCAATCGCCTCCTCTGTTAGAACTCCTCGTTGTTTTTCCAACGATGCGTCCAGCAATTGCAAAAGATAGTCAATCTGTTCAACAGGTGGCTGCACCTGTTGGCCGTCTACCTCAAAGTACCACGCACCAGTATGAGCAAATCGCTTTCTACCGTCGGGCTGATCTGACCAAGTCCGCAGAACAACCCAAGCAGACCCAACGTCGCGGACTAAGCTTTTGGCTAGTCGTGAGTCAGGTTGTTTTCGTCCGGCAGAACGATTTGCGGCGAAATCGATCACACCCTTAGATGACCATTGCCAAGCCCCCTGTTCGGTGCGAGACACCTCTGGGGTGACCGAGTAAACTGCTTTCCCATTGACGATCACCTCCACTCGCGAAATTGGCTCCGGGCTAACCACATTTGCTTCCCAACTAAACTCGCCGGATTGATCACCGCCCCGTTGGAAAATTTGACCGGGTAGTTCGCCATTAACCTTTGCCATCAACATTGGTCCAGTAGTCACAAACGAACGGCCTCGCCGAAGTCCATCAAGCCAAGCATCTAAACTAAATTTATCTGCTGTGTGTACGTAAACTCGACCATGACCCAGCGGAACAGGATGAACGCCAGAAGCGGTGCCGGCCGTTGGACTCAATCGAAAACCACAATTCAGCAAGGCATAATACATTTCGAAACCAAATTCTAACCAGCCCCACTCCGTAAGAACGCCCGGTGATTCTTGCTCAAATTTCTTCCAAGGTGGCAAAGCATGCCCTGGTTGTTTGAATCCAAATTTAGTTCGCCAAACACTGTTGTTTGATAGTTCAAACAAATCAACTTGGGCATTTGGCATAAGCATTAATGACCAAGGCCAATTGTGCTTGTCTAAATCGAGTAATGCTCCTTCGCGTTTGGCTTGCTCAATCATCGGACCAATCGGAGGGACTGTCTGCGCAAACGGTGTACGATGGTTCAAAATGAACAATGCACCGAGGGTATGCCGACGCTCTCCGATCGAAAAGATTTCGTATTCAGTATTGCGAGGTAGAATAACCTGACTCGCATTAAGCCATACTGGATCGTACCCATGGTCTTCACGTGGCCCAAAAGGTGATGGGCCTTGTGAACGTAAGCTCGATGGTTCCAAGTCGGGTGCTTTGTCGGATGAGGTAGTCCAAAACGTCACGGGGAATGTCACGTTCAGATCCTCGGCCGCCATAACATTAGGAAGTTCCACAATGCGGCGATGCACATGTGTTTCTCCCGAGTACCATCCACGCGATGCCATGTTGCTCCATCGTTGCAAGGAGAACAGTTTTTCTATTTTTTCGGAATCAAGCTTCTGAGTATCGGTTCGTTTTTCTTTAGACGGAATAACGATTGTTTCTTCCAATGGGAAGTATTCTTTGCCACGTTCGATCGTTATCTTGTATTCACCCGGCGCCAGATTGATGGTGAACGGATGAGCTGAAACGGTAGTGTGTCGTTCGACCGATTCGAGCATAGGTACCCATTCTTCTGCATAAGGCCACGCTGTTCCTTGATCGTTATCCGATCGAACGAAAAGCCAGTCCCCTTTGGCATTCTGTAGGTAGATACGAGCGGCAATTGGCTCTTTGGTATCAGCGTCGACGATCGCCCCCACGAAGCGAATCTGCTCGGGAGCGGACTCATTGCCATTTTGTGCAATGGATTTTTCTCCAAAACCAATAAACAACAGAATCAGAATTGCGATAAGAGAGGATGATTTAGATCTCATTGTTTTTCGTTTTTTGAATACATTAATAAAACTCCGCAACTACCATCGAATGCACGGCGATAGGTGGCACAGAGATTTCTAGACCATTTTCGGTCTGAGTGGGCAGCAGCTCGATTCCTTCAGGCTCTAAATGAACACGCGTTGGCACGAGCGTACGAAAGACGAGCTTTATTCCGCCGATCGGAACGACCTCCTCACGTAATGGCACATCTGCCTCCGGCAAACCGTGATCGCTTGTCGTGTTGATTCCATTGAACAAGTGTACTACTAACCGTTCACCCTTGTCGTCTTTTTGCCGAAAGAAAGTGCTTTGAATACACATGGGAGCTGAAACCTCAACCGGCACAGAATCCTTTGCGGCCCATCTTATGGCGGTCGAAAACAAAACACGCTGATAGGGGTATGCGTAGCTATAATTCGCAGCGTCAAATCCTGCCGCCATGTAGACGACTCGCCCTTTTCCTTGCTCCCCCATTACCACAGCGGGAATCGGATCTCTCCCCTCAGGGAACATAATCATGGCACGTTTCATCGGTGGACGAGCGTCGCTCATCTTTACAAGAGGCCCTTTAAAACTTGCTTGAACACTATTGTTGATTTGGGCCAAGCGAGGGTCTGAGATAAAATCGTTGGTTTGTATGTCGCCAGCCCCCCAACGCATCTCTGCGGCACCTTGCCGACCTGCCCAATATCGATCATCGACTACAATTGCAAAGTTAACGTCAAGTTCAGGTCTCTGGGTCGGAGCGCTAGGTCTGCCCTCATAATCAACTCCAAACAAATCGGCTAGAGCGAAGTTTGGACGTGGATGCCCCAATTCATCAAAGAGCGAAGTCTCACACGAAGCAACTAGCCCACCCCCATTTTTCACATAGTTTCGGATCACTTCCACTTGACCATTAGAAAGGGCTGCTACATTGGGCAAGACTAGAACTTTGTAGGCCGCTAACTTTTCCGTCGTCAGATCCATATCGGTTATAATCGATAGGGGTAAATGCTCCTCAAATCCGACTCGGTAGGCGCCGAGTGCATGCGATAAAAATCGCTCCATGATTTGGCCACCGGCGTAGAATTGGCGAGTTTGTTCGCTGACCAAAATCGCTCCCCATGGTTCGGGGGTTGACCGAATAAACCACTTCTTACGCCTACCAATTTCTCGGATCGTGAAATCCCCAGCTTCTCGGCCTGCTGCTGTCGGCACTCCGATGGGAGTGATCGAACCGTTGGTCATCGCATGCATACAACGGACAAAAAGTTCATGACGAGGAAAGCTGCTGGTACTATAGGGATTACCTCGCGACATGATATACGGCTCGCTTGCACCGGTGCGACCACCTGTTACAGCGCGAACATAAGCTGCCCCAAAACCAGCGACCACACTAGAACCGAGATTGACTTCATCGAGCCACCACTCTTGAACGGGTGAATCAAACAGCAGGTTCATCCGAGCTGACATGACT
Organism: Pirellula sp.; assembly: GCA_046344995.1. GTDB lineage: Bacteria > Planctomycetota > Planctomycetia > Pirellulales > Pirellulaceae > JBKCUI01. The sequence continues at coordinate 23,403 of JBKDKR010000036.1, read as the reverse complement.
CGCGGGCTGGTAAGAAAATGCCCATAGCGTCCTGCGTTGGCTGTCCAGGTATACACCGCCGCTTGTGGGTTTACCTCCCGTAATCTCTTGTGTAGTTTTCTATACCAATTCTCAAGCTTCGAATCGGCCCATAGCATGTAGACTTTGAAGTTGTCATCGTTGAGATCGATCTTGGCGGGGAACTCGCAGCCGGTCTCTTTGCAAAAAAGTTCGATATCGTACGGCGTGTAGTTAATCATGGGATGATAATTGCCGTCAAACGAAACCCCATCGACCTTGTACTGCTCGAAAATCTCGGCTAGATTCTCAATGAGATAGTCTCCGTAGGGAGTGTTGAGACTCAAGCTGCGAAGGTGCACATTTTCTGGCTTGTTTAGATCGAGGCCCGAATCAAAGGGCTTTAGCTCAGGTGACAGTTTTAATTGCCATTGAGGATGCTGCTTGACATAATCCACTGGCGCGTAGGGGGACACGCCAATGACGATTCGCATGTTATTCGAACGAATATGGTCGTATAAAGACATCAGCCGATCGCGTTCAGCAGTTGCTTGTCCTGTCCCGCCATCGCGGCAAAGGGGATAGTAGGGATCCGGTCCAGCGGTATGTACCACAGTCACCCCCATATCGCCGAGCTCATCGATGTAAGGCAGTGTCAAAGGATTGGCGTAGTCAAGAAGAAAGACTTTTTGTACACCCTCGTAAACCCAAGGTGCAGGATCGATAGGCTTAAAATCTCGATCCTGTACATACCAAGAAAGAGACTCCACCGTCGGTGGAGCGTTTTCATCTCCGGCGCATACGGCAGCTAAATTTATGATCAACAGAAACATCCACAATCGGATGCTTTTCAAAGCACTTCTCGGGACCATGATTAATCCAAATGCCTAACAAAGTCAGTTTTGAGTTTCCCGAATAGGTTATAAACGATTTCTGATACAGGTGGGGCACAATGAAGTCAGAGCAGATGTTTACAGCGTTCGATTCATAAGGGTTGACCATTCAGATTCTGAATGCCGAGTATTTTCGGAAAGGAAGGCAACTGGCCACACACGATTTCATTGTTTATTTGGCTCAAAACTCGACGTGATAAGCCGTCCGTCTTCGATTCGTACAATGCGATCCGCTATATCGAGAATACGACTGTCGTGGGTAATCAAATAGCGTCCGCTTCGTAAACTTCCGCAATCACTTGCATCTGTCGCGTATCTCCTAGTTCGATGATTCCTGAATCCCCAGGTCTTTCACCATCTCGAACATGAACTCGCAAGACGAGACCATCCATGGGAGAAACAATCTCAGCCATAGCTAAATTCTCTTTGGCGGTTGCAACCCTTCCGACGGACGCCTGCAGTTCCGATCGCAACACATGTACATCCTCGTCGCGAACCGACAGCAGCAGCTTCTGCTTGGCCTCGTGTTCACGAACGGCCAACGTTGCTAACGTCACCCGTAGCTTAGAGTCCTCAAACTCTTCCTGTGATATAGACTTTGACTTTATTAGTTCGCTTGCCCTCGCAAGCTCTCTCTTTCGCTGTTCGCATGATTCGATGGCAGAGTTCAATGCTGCAGATAAGGCACTGACTTGGTGCGTATCGGGGCCACCTTTGGCTTGATCGGATCCCCGGCGGCATCCTTCAAATTAACGGTGAGCAAACGACTAGCGTCCAGTTGAACATCCGGTACGGCCTACAAGAATTGTTACGGTCCACAAGAATTTTGCTCGGCGTATAAAGAACTTTCCGGTTTTGGCCGCCATTTGTAAGAATTCGGCGAACATGTCGATGCTAGCCGACTCCATAAACGCAATCTTGGCTTTCGAATAGACCACTTTAAAACACTCCCAACACGATACGAATCATGAAATCGACAACGGAAAGAACATTTCAAACGACCGTCGTTGCGAGACTATCGGGCGAAGATATCGAACATGGGGACTTCATCACCGTCTCCACAGAACTGATGGAAATTCCTTCATATTTTTGGTGCTGCTGCGATACACCACTCCCTGCCGATGAACTGGTACGACTCCGATTCGTGCCCGAGCAAGCGGGCCAACCCTTTAAGGTCGTGACCGTTTGCCTGCCCTTTGTTTATGCAAAGAATGCAAGCGATAAGTTAATCACCTTTGACGTTCGTCAACAGCAACTCGTTCGACTCGATCGAAAATGTGCACGCAAAGTATGGAAGCGTCTCAAAGCAGCCGTGCAACCCAAGACGATTTGATCGACTTTCTACCAAACTTGCCGTAACGTGTTACGATGAGGCTCAGCCCGTCCCCCTTTGGAAACGAGAACAGGTAGAACCGTATGCGAAAAGAGAATGCTCATGGCATCAAGCCCCAGAACGCACTGGTAGATCGCAGACGTTTTTTGCAAGCGTCAGGAGCATGCAGTTTAACACTTGTTGCTCCGGAGCTCGCACGTGCACGAGCAGATGGCCCTCGCGACGAAACCATTCGCTTGGGTGTAATCGCAGATGTACATCAAGACATTATGCATGACGGCATCGAGAGAATTTCGGCATTCGTATCGGATATGCAAAGTCAGCAAGCCCATGGGATCATCAATCTCGGGGATTTCTGCGTGCCGCATTCTCGCAACGATTCTTTCATGGCAAAGTGGAATGAATTCACCGGGAATAAATTCCATGTGTTGGGAAACCACGATACCGATGGTGGCTTTCGCAGGGAACAAACCGTCGAATACTATCAAAGCCCAGGACGATACTTTAGCCAGGATCTCCATGGCTTACATTTGATCGCTCTCGATGGCAACGATCCAGACGGCAAACCTGGGTATCCATGCAATGTGAATGACGAGCAGATTAAATGGCTTGAAGCGGACTTGCAAGCCACACGTCTGCCAACGGTCATCATGATTCATCAACCGATCGATGGCTACGATAAGCATATTCGAAGCAGCCCCAAAGTTCGGGGGGTCTTGGCGAACGAAAATCGTCGCGCCGGGTTTCGCAAAGTTATTCTCGTCTTATCTGGACATGCTCACTTGGATTACATCAAAGAGACCGATGGAATTCCTCATGTTCAAATCAACAGTGCTTCGTATGCTTGGGTGGGTAAGAAACATGCAAACTATTCGCCAGAGATTCAAGCGAAGTATCCCTCAATTGCTAACACGTGCCCTTACACAGAACCACTTTGGGCATCTCTTACATTTGATTTGAAGGCAGGTAAAATACAAATCCAAGGGCGAGAAACCACGTGGGTTGGACCGACGCCCTGGGAGTTGGGTTTTGCCGAAGATGACTACCAACGCAGTCGAGAGTTAAGTCGCCCCGCAATCGCGAGTCGCAGAATCGACATCTAGTGCCACTACTTGGAGATGATATCGATCATAACCCGACGCGTAAGCAAGGGAATTCCGCGGATCGCTATCCCTCGCTTACGGGCGTGTTGCTTTAATTAGCCGTAACGCGATAGCGTCCGGTTGTCGGCCGTTAACCGTGGGCTAGCGCCTAATGGCTAATGCTTGTTTTTCGAAATGTGATTAAAGCAACAAGCCCTTACGCTTCGGGTTTATATTTATGGTTTTTTCGATCAAAGTCATCTCCACGTTGAGGAACCAGAATACCAGGAATGGACTAGACTTTAATCATCCAAACGCCGTTGTTTTGGTATGATTATTGCTCTCTAAACATTTCGATTTTTCCTTTCCGGCCTTTTTCCGAAGACTTAGGAATCCTCTGTCGTATCAAGTAACAAATACAAGGTTTTTATCATGCTCATTCGAAAACCATTGCACCACTTGCTGGCTTACTTGTGCCTTTTGTGTGTTACACCATGTGTTCACTCTGATGACAACCAAGATGGTAAAGTCCCACAGCAACCTCAGTGGCAATCTGCTTTATTGCTTCCTAAAGATGGCAAGGCTGTCGTTAGAGATTCATCGGGCCGACTACAGGGAACGATATACCGCTCTGGTAACTCCATTACCTTTCGAGACTCATCAGGGCGAGTAACCGGCACGGCGAACACCTCGGGGAATCGAGCCACGTTTCGAGATGCGAGCGGCCGATCAGTAGGATCGTCCACGACGAATCGAGATCAAACAACCTTTCGCTCATCCAGTGGTAGAACGATGGGAACTTCTAATCAGACCTCTTCCCAAACGACGTTTCGCGACTCCAGTGGTCGAACGACGGGTTCAGCAACCAGCAGCGGTTCTCGAACGACAGTGCGTGATGGCTCGGGCAAACAAAAAGGATCTATTGGTCGATAACAGTTGAGCCTGGACCAATCGACGATTCGGAGTTCCGCTTGAGGAGCGACTAGGCTGGTATTATCCAACGGTGTTGGAATATCGGTTAGTGTTGGAGCAAGCTGGCATTCAAGTTGAATCGATGGAGTTGATACCGAGACCTACCGCGTTACCGACCGGAATGGCTGGTTGGTTAGAGACGTTTCGAGGCAGCTACCTGCGTGAGAAACTAGGGGACCGCGCTGGCGAGGCTCTTAAGGAGATCGTGGAGAATCTTCGCTTCGCGTTGTGCGACTCAACTGGTAATTGGACAGCGGATTATGTTCGTCTCCGCTTCCGAGCTGTAAAGTTAGTCGTAAAGTGATGTACCGTGCAGTTACTCTTTTCCATTTCCGCCCCGCTGCTTCCAAAAGACCTGAGAGCACGGTAGACTTTCGACATGGAAGTTATCGCTTTGCAATCAGGAAGTTCTGGTAATTGTATCTACGTTCGCAGTGGCGAAACGGCAGTGTTGTTCGATGCAGGAATCAGCGGCAGCAAAGCGGAGTCGCGATTAGCTGAGCATGGCTACGATATTCGCGATTGCCAAGCGATCGTTCTCTCGCATGAGCATTATGACCATATTAGTGGTGTCGGTGTCTTTAATCGTAAATTTGGATTGCCGGTCCACGCGAATCTGAGAACGTGGAATGCAACTCGAGCCAAGCCCTCGATTGGATTTATGGGGCATCCGAATCATTTTGTAACGGGTAGGCCGTTTGAGATAGGAGGACTCAGAATCGAATCGATACGGACACCTCACGATGCCATCGAAGGGGTCTGTTTTGTTATAGAAGAAATAGAGTCCGGATATCGTTTCGGTTTGCTCACCGATCTGGGACATGTATTCGAAGAACTGCAAGCGATCATCTGCACGTTGGATGCGGTACTGTTGGAAAGCAACTATGATGAAGACATGTTGCAAAATGGACCGTATCCGCAGCATTTGAAAGCTCGAATCGCAGGCAAGCGGGGGCATATCTCCAACGTAGATGCAGCCACGCTCTTAGACTCGTGTGATGTCGACCGTTTACGATGGGTATGTCTAGGACATTTATCTGCTCACAACAACACCCCGCAAGTCGCATTAGCCACGCACCAAGCCAAGCACCGCGACCGATTCTCGCTCCACTGCGCCGACCGCGAAGGGGCAACCAAGCTCCCGATTCTGTAATCCTCCTCTCGTAGTGGACGAGGCTACGAGGCCCGCATTCGTAGTGGACGAGGCTACGAGGCCCGCATTCGTAGTGGACGAGGCTACGAGGCCCGCATTCGTAGTGGACGAGGCTACGAGGCCCGCTTTCGTAGTGGACGAGGCTACGAGGCCCGCTTTCGTAGTGGACGAGGCTACGAGGCCCGCTTTCGTAGTGGACGAGGCTACGAGGCCCGCCTTTGCACCGGAGACCGCCTGCTGAACAGTAAGCATCAAATTCAGTAGCTCGGAGAACACCGAGGGGATGGCAATTTATAGACTCTATGATCTCTGCAAGTTTGTGTTTTTTGTGTCGCGTCAAGTTCGACTTGCAGCGTTCCATTCGTGATATTCGTGGCCCGATTCTCCTTAATACCATGTTCTTACTCCTATTTCATTACATCTCTCTCAACTTTCACAACTCGCTTCCATCGTTTAACCGCACGGGCATCGCCCTGCGCTGAGCGCTCACTAGTCAGTAGAACTCACTGACTCGCGCGATAATCCCGCCCATGAGCGCCAGCGCTGCCCGCTGGTCATGCGGTCAAACGATTAATGATTGGTTTACTTATCAGATAAATTTGCTGAGTTCGTTCCCTAGTCAATAGGCAACTGGGTTATCTAAGAGGTAAACTAGTGGCATTGCCCCATGCTTGATTTCAATTCCTGGAGACACTGGTTATGCGATCTTTGCTCAAGTACTCGGCTGTGGCCGTAGCATTCGGCTTGTTCGGTTACACATCTCATGCAGAAGATTGGGCTCAGTGGCGAGGCCCGAATCGCGATGCTAAATCGACGGAGACAGGACTTACCGGCAACTGGCCCAGCGGCGGACCTAAACTACTCTGGCAAGCGAAAGATCTTGGTGCTGGTTTTTCGACTCCATCTTCCGCCGGCGGTCTTGCTTATTTGATTACCAACATCGGAAACGAGACCGAGCAACTTGTATGCTTGAACATGAAAAACGGCGAGACCAAGTGGACAACAAAAATTGGAGCTGTCGGACCCAATCAAGGTCCTCAGTATCCGGGTAGTCGCTCAACACCAACCATTGATGGAGAGCGTGTCTACGCTCTCAGCTCTGACGGCGATCTAGTTTGTGTTGAAGCAGCCAGCGGCTCCGAAGTCTGGAAAAAGAGTCTTCGCAAAGACTTTGACGGCGCACCAGGCATGTGGGCCTACACCGAATCTCCACTAATTGATGGCGATGCCCTCATCTGCTCACCTGGCGGCAAAAGCGCGACTGTGGTCTCCCTTAACAAGAAAGATGGCTCCGTTATTTGGAAATCCGCTTTACCTGAAGCGGACGCCGCAAGCTATTCGTCTCCGGTTATAGCCACGATTCATGGAGTCAAACAATACGTTTTCTTCCTCGGTAAAGGGGCTGCGGGAATCCAAGCTGACAGCGGCGAGTACTTGTGGCGATTTACTAAGACTTCCGATGCGCAAGCAAACGTCCAGACACCAATTGTGAAAGACGCGTTTGTCTATACTGGCGCCAGCCGTGTAGGTGGAGGACTAGCACAAGTGATCGCAGGATCCAAAGAGGCAAAAGAAGTATACTTCGACAAAGCATTACCAACCGGCATGGGGGGAGCGGTCCTTGTCGGTGACTACCTATATGGCTCGTCCGGACAGATGTTTATGTGTGTTGAGTTCGCAAGTGGTAAAGTTCAATGGCAGGACCGAAGCATCGGTACATCATCGGTTTGTTATGCTGACGGCAAGCTCTTTTTGCACGGGGACAACAACGACATCGCGATGGTAGAGGCTTCTCCCAAGGGTTACAAAGAACTGGGCCGAGCAACTCCTCCCAACGCACCAGATCGCGGCAGATCAAAAGCCTGGACCTATCCCTCGATCGTAGATGGAAAGCTTCTCATTCATGACTCGGGTTGTGTTTGGTGCTACGACCTACGCGGATGAAAAAAGAGTTTATCATGCGCTGCAGGTTGCCCTTGTTTCCAAAAAGCCGTGTATTGGGGATGCTATTGTGTTTCCTTACAGCACCTGGTGTCGTCTTAGGACAAACAGATTCTGCTAAGGAGTCTTTCCAAGATCCTCAACCGAGACGATACAAACTCTCGGCTAGGGCGAGCGAAATCGATCCCCGGTCAAAAGAACATCCAGAGATCGATTTTGTCTTTTCCAAAGATGGCAAACCTCAGGACATGCAGCATGCTTCGGTAGACACCAATGTACCCTCACAAGGTAGATTGGTGGTATGGCTCATGCCTCATAGTGATGAGCTCTTCGTCCGTATCAACCGGTATGGCATACACTCCATTCAAGTCCACTACGCCAACAAATGGTTTGGCCTACTGTGCCGTCCCAAGCCCAAGTCATCTCAGGCTCGGGGCGACATTCGTTTAGAAGCAGCGATCGGAGAAGATGTTAGCGATGAAATCGACATCCCTAAACCCGATTCGATCGTTGAACGAACTCGACAATTTCTTCTGTACCTTTCCAAAGAAAATCCGCAGGGGCAATGGGAACAGTTTTTGACGGATGATCGCTCTCGAGTTCGTTGGGATAAAGTCACTGTTGCCGGGAGTTCGCACGGATCGACGACGGCAGCTCGCTTCGCCAAACATCAAGCGGTCGATCGCGTGGTCATGTTATGTGGACCGCGAGATCAGGATCAAGACTGGCAATCACTCCCATCAGCAACTTCGGCCAATCGCTATTTCGGTTTTAGTCACATGCTCGATGGGGGATGGACAGGAAATCATTATTGCCGTTCCTGGGAGCTTCTAGGGCTACATGAGTTTGGAGAGATTGTTGATGTCGATAACGCGACGCCTCCGTACTACAATTCGCGTCGACTAATCTCTGCTGCTAATGTTGGTGGAGATGCGAACAAAGCTCACAGTTCCGTTCAGCCAGGTAAAGCCTCACCGAAAAGTCAAAGCGGAGAGTACCTTTATGAGCCCGTTTGGGACTATCTTTTTAATCATCCGATCGAGTCTGTCGGAAAGCCCTCGGTGAAAGATCTGAACTGCGTTGTCCCGTAATGATTTTTGAAACGGACAACTTCATCTTTCGAAATTAATAACAGTTTTGTATTGCTAACCAACTTATGTTGTTTGGTCAAAATGGCGAAGCAGCGGACGCTTTAATCGAATCTCCCCTTACAATCAGAACTATCGGAATCTGCATGTCGGTCTTTTTGTGGAAAACTGATCAGGCGAAGCTTTGCCTCCTTATCTGCAAAATATGGTTTCAAACAGATGCTTAATGTAGTATTACTGTCGAGTTTTGTAATAGATCATGCATATCGCGAAAGACCATGACTACGACGTCAACCTCTACAACTGAAACCGTTTTTCTCGAGTACCGATGCGGGCGTTGCTGGAATAGTAACTGCGCAGAGACTACAGAAGTTGGACAGACCGTTCCTTGTCGTGTTTGCGGCTCCAATAATGTAGTGCCAGAGGCCACGACTGATCGAATCGAACGAGCGGAAGCATTGATAAGTGAAAGCATGCATGAACTGGCACCCGCACTAGATCAGGCGAATGCGGCTTCAAATAAGAAACGTCAAGACTTTTATCGTGTTCCGACAGACAAAGAGTTAGCTGCCAAAGCACAGGCAGCGTCTTATGTTCCACTTCATAAACGAGATTTCCGAGGCTACCCGAACGCCTCTACCATGGCTCGCATCGCTGCATTCATAGGCGATAGCTTGCTCTCGATTACCTCACTATTCTTTGGCTTTGTGATATGCATGTGGATGTCCAAACAGGGATGGATTGAAAATCCGCTAAAACAATTCCAAAGTCGAAACGAGTTAAACTGGCAACTCGATCTGATGGTATGCATGCCCTTCTGGATGCTGCAAATTGTGCAATGGGGATTGCTTGCCACGCGCGGTCAATCAATCGGTAAATTCATCTTAGGGATCCGCATTGTAGGTATTTCGGGTCAGGTTAGCGGTTTCCTGCAAACGGTATTGGTTCGATCGTGGATCTGCAACTTGCTTAGTTGTATCATTCCGTTTTTTACGTTAGTCAACTGCGTACTAATCTTTTCAAATTCCAAGAGATGTCTGCACGATTACATATCAGGAACTCGCGTGGTAAGTTCTTAACCAATAAAATAGTTGAATTGTGTCTAAGTAAACATCTCTACCAAGTTAAAGAAGCGCCCAGTCGATATCCGTGCCATTGAGTCGATTCAAAGACAACTGGGTTAGTTGGCAATACAAGCTGTGAACTTCGACTTTGCGTAGGAGCCAAGGCGAAATCGCTTCCGAAGAGGCCTTGGTAGCCTGCATACAAGCCCAACCAGTGAGTGACCGAGAAGGTTGCACCCAACTGAACATCAACCAGGTGAGTTGTTTCGGTGTCGTTTAAGTTGGTGATTAGCGGACTTCCGGATGAATCGCTAGCTGATGCAACACCTTCTACGGAATTGCTTAGATAGGCCCACTTGACCCCTCCAGTGATTCTTCCAAAGCTTCGAGCAACAAGTACACCCTCTAGCCCGATCTGCCCACCGATAGCATCGTTGTCATTCGACGAGAAGAAACCGAATCTTTGGGAAGGGCTCGAAATAGCGGTCTCAACAATATCAAAGCGTTCCGCTATCTCGAAGTATCTCAATCCGGCGACCGCATAAAGCCTAGACAGGATCTGTGTTCTTAGATTGAGTTCGGCACTTTGCAAATCCGTTTCGTAATCAACCAAGTAACTTGAAACTGGATCAGCCGGAATACCATTGTAGAAGACCGGCACGACCTCGGGGTTAAACTCAATCACATTCAATGAGGTCATCCCGCGGCTTTCGAAGAAACGTGTCTGCAGATCAATGGGATGCTTACTACCTGCAATTCGTTTAATGGTAAGCAAACCATCGAATCCCGTTCCGCCACTTCCTGCTAGCTGATCCATATTGAGAAGGGTCGTCGACGGGAGTGCGAAGACGAACGGATTTGAATCTGGCTGTGAGCGATACAAAGATATGAAACCTAACTCGGCATCGATCTTGGTGTCATAGTCGTCCTGCACGAATCCATAACCAACCCACGGGCTGTCTGGGGCAAAGATGGGGGATTGTGCAAATCCAGTATCGATCATCGCAATGAAAGAACTAAGAATACAGCAGAATATCGTGGCAGCATTACGCATCTGTACCTCCCTGTACTTTCATGCACTTGGATCGCTATCATTAGCCTTGATGGGTCACGACACAAGGCGATCCTTTCCGATTTTCGTTTCATCGTAGTCTCCGAAACAACCACTGCAGATTGCTTAAATAGAAACGATTCATTTGATTTTTCGGATGCGGATTATCCGTTGCAATTGCTTCAATTCAACAGCATGTTTTTGATAGCATTATTTCAAGCAACTCTGCGTCGAAAATTTGGCTACCAGTAGACTGAAGCAACAAGTCATGTCTAGCAACAATCTCGCGATTTCGTTCAATCTGCAAACAATGCCTGTTCACACAATTCATGATTGAACATCCGCTCATGGTCATGCCCGATTCCCGGTGCATCCACGATTCGCCAAGCGAACGGCCAGCCCTTTTCTTCTGCCAATCGTTTAGCCATCTCAAAACATGCATGACTCCTCTGATATCGGCCACCACCTTGTTTCATCGCATCTTCGCTTCCATCGAAGTATTCATCTGGTTTGTTGTCATTGGTTCCGACATAAAGAGTCAGAGGAACGGATAAAAAATTCTTGAGTTGTTCGTCGGAGGACAATTCGCTTGGCAGTCCGCCAAAGCCGTAACCAAAAGGACGATCGCGAGTCGGAAAGATCAGCGATCCTGGGTTGGAAGCCACCAATCGCTTTGCGCCTGTATTGAGAAAAGCACTCATGCGGACCACGAACTGGCCACCAGCGGAATGCCCAATAACGTAGAATGGGATATCCTGTTTTCTTTCCAGATCTCGAATTCCGTTGACAATTTCCGAGATAAACAGATAGGTCCATTCTTCGCGAGGTTGAGGTTGGTTTTCCTCATCGACAACTCCGCCTCGCTGATATTTCACTGATGGAAACTGTCTCGAATCAAAAAGTGGTGCAACAATGAGTGCCCCAAATCGATCTCCCATATTTTCGGCGTGATCTCGATATTCTTCTGCATTTCGGTTAACGCCGTGCATTACCACTAGAATACGTTCGCGTTTATACGATTCAGGTTTGTACAGAAACACAGGAATCGTCTTACCACGCAGATCTAATGTTATCGAAGACTTACCTGTTGCAATGGAGGAGGCTTCGACAAGAAGCATCGATGGGCTTGCTACAAACAGCAACAAGCCCAAAAAGCCGATCAGAACAAAATGGAATCGGTCTCTCATGGTTAGAACTTACTTCAATTTGTTCTTGAACAGAACTGGTCCTCCGAATTTACCAGTGACGACAACATCAAGGTCACCATCTCCCTCAATATCAACAACGATGTTATTGATTCCCGAACCAATCATTTGATCGTAGCTGATAACATTCTTGGTCCATGTAACTTCGGGTTTTCTCTGTAGCTTATACCAATATACACCCAGGGGAGCATTCTCCTCTGGATCGCTGCCATTGTGAGCCATAAATCGTTTTGCAGTAACCAGATCGGGAGTACCATCTAGATCTATATCAGCTAGCGTATGACTATGAGATTGTGTCCACGATTTATCGATTACATGGGGAGTCCAATTCGATTCGCCATTCTCTTTCGATTGTTCATACCAAAGGATCCCGTATCTGTGTGCCGAGCTTGTGATAATGTCATTGAGTCCATCTGCATTGACATCGTAAACCAGAATCTGCGGGGTGTGCTCCGTCTTGCCCTCTTCCAAGCTACCTAGCAACAAAGGATGTTCTTTCCAGAATCCCTTTTCATCAGCTGGAGCTTCGAACCAAGCATCCGGCCGGACGATATCGATTCTACCGTCTCCGTTCACGTCACCGACACCGCCACCCAATTGCATTGGTTTTTCTGAGACAAGATGTTTTTTAAAGGTGCCTTTCTTCTCGCCACTCGTTATAAGTTCAAACCACTGCGTCGCGGAAACGTGAGGCAGTACGTGAGTTGGCTTATCACCTTGTTTGCCGGTCAAATCGACTAGGTCTGCCGTTTCGTGGTTAAGCCCTTCATCGATAAGCGTTTCTTTCCAAAGCCCCCCTTGAGCTCCAGGGTTTCGAAACCATGTAAGAGATTTTTCGTGCCAGAAGGCGCCCACTACATCCAGCCAGCCATCTCCGTCAACATCCATAGGAAGATTTGCAAAGTCGTGGTAGTAGCCGATCCCTTTCTCATCAACCTCGCCGGCCAGCTTCCGAATTTCAACTTGTTTCCAAGTCGGTCCCAAATAGAGGTAGGGTCCTGCCATGATGTCGAGCTTTTTGTCGTTGTTGAAATCTCCGACACAGCAAGCTTCGCTGCGGAACGTACCGACCCGGACCGTTTCAAACTCAACCTTGGGGGGAGCGGCGAGTATTGCTGAAATCGATGTTAAGAAATAGGAGGCAATGCCGAAAGAAAGAAAACGTTTCATAGGACAGGAAGGGATGGAGGAAGGAAGGGAGAGGTAAGTATCCTGAACATTATATTCGAAAACGAACTTGAAATCGCGGTACACTGCACTATTGGTGATTATTATTTCTCTGCCTTTCGGTCCCTCACCGAAGAATCGATGCTTGGCAATTTCAGCTTGTACAAAGAGGTTTGTCGTGATCTATCCGCTTGCAAGAGTTGGGCTTAGGACTTGCTTGGCCCTTTGTATCCTCTTGATATCAACCCCAGGGATTTGCCAGGAGATCGTCGAGAAATTTGAGTATTGGCCAATCGATCTAGGGATTCGAGGAACTCTTGGAATCGCAAGAGAAAGTTCTGCTTTAAGTAGTCTTATTGATCGGATGGAGCTTAGTGATCCTGGCTCAATCGTGTTTTTACTTAACGGAAAGGACAACGATTCGGATTTAGAATCTCTCAAAAGACTAGGAGAGATAAGAACAGAGGACATCAATGTCGACCTGGATTTAGGCCCATCGATAAATACGATCTTCTGGATTGACCACCGATCACCGCTGATGATTCCCGCGGAAACGAAAACTAAGTTTAGAAATCATGCCACGAAGATACTAAGCAAAGGAGGATCTGTTTTCGTATGCGGTTCCCATGCGGAATTGGTAGGGCACAGCTACATTTACAAGCAAACACATGCACCGAATACGATTCAACAAGGGCTCAATATTTTCCCGGACTGCCTTCTAGAACTCGAGTATCCACCAACGAACGACGCGAGGAATTCTCTTCTAACTGCATTGGAGGTTTCCCCGAAGTGCGTAGGCGTGGGACTCGAGGCAGATACGTGGATGCTTTTAGGGAATCGGCAAATACGGGTCATAGGTAAGGGACAAGGTATATTTTTTTTATCACCCGGAACATATCCCTCCGCTCGAGTGCACAGCATCCGCGACACAATCCCTAGAGTCAGAGAGTTCGACAAATTATTAGTTGACTTAACGCAATGGAGACGTGAAGCGATCGATAGAACCTTGCCACCTTTTCCACCAAAGGAAACTCTTCAACCGAATGTGCAGGCCGGGCGATTGTTAATTGTCGGTGGCGGGGGACTACCGCCAGACCTTATGAATCGATTCGTTGAACTGGCAGGCGGCACAGACCATGCCAGATTAGTCTATGTGCCGTGCGAAGAACTGGACCAAGTAACCGAAGAACAAAGCACTGTTGAATTGTGGAAGCGGATGGGTGTCAAGAACGCTACATTTATTCATACAAAAGATCGCAATCGAGCGAATGAAGATGAAACATTTCTAGAACCTCTCAAGGATGCAACCGGAATTTGGTTCGGCGGTGGTCGCCAGTGGAATCTCGCTGATAGCTACTATGGGACCAAGGCCCATCAGCTAATGAAACAATGTGTCGAAAGAGGTGGAGTTATCGGCGGATCGTCTGCAGGCGCATCAATCCAAGCGAATTACTTAGCGCGGGCCACGCCAATCGAGAACTTTCAAATTATGGCCCCGGGATATGAGCGAGGAGGACTAGGATTCATTCAAGGGGTCGCGATCGACCAACACTTTTCGCAACGTAACCGCTTCCCAGATCTGGTTCAATTAGTAAAAACTTACCCGCAATTGCTAGGCATCGGTATCGATGAATCAACTGCAATAGAAGTGTCTGGCTCAGTTGCCCAGGTTTCCGGCCTAGGTAGCGTTTTCTTTGTGGATGGTGCGAAATTCCAGACAGACGGCTCACCTTCGTTTTCGAAACTACAAAAGGGAGCAAAGTACGATTTAATCAGACGAGAACAACTCGCCCCCTGAACATACTCAACGAGAGCACAATCAACTCAAGCAAGCAAGCAAATTAGGCAAACAATCTAGGCATGGGGACTGAAAAAAGCTAAGCTTGCACCCACCTGTGATTCTATGTGCACAAAAATTTTGACCCTATTCCTGATCCCCTTGCTAATCCTGGGCAATTCTTTTGCCCGTGTGCCGTGTGCTGCTGCGCATTCATCGCAAGATGATAATCGTACCCATTTCCATATTGGATTCGGCTCGTATCACGGCCACGATGACCACGAACACAACCACGATCACGGTTCTCACTCGCATGGCGATCACGATCATGATCGCCCAGAAGACAAACCAGACGACCATGATTCCGATGCCATCTATCTAGTTGTTCCCGATGGAGAATTCGCCACTCCCAACTGCGTTACGATTGATTTTGAGGCTGCTGCTGTATTTGGCCATTCCGCGGCATGCTTTTCCAAACCACAAGTGTTCTTGAATCGCGATGTTGAGACATTTAATCGCTGTCATGGCCCGCCACTCTATCTGCTCCACTGCGCGATAAGAATCTGATCGCGAAGAATGCAAACATAGTTTATTGAGAGCTAACCTCTCACCTCTCTTTGATTCTATCTTACGGACACATTTAGACCGTTCCAATCTGGCGGCTTCTTGGCTTGCTGTCTAACAATGCAAAAAGGTTCTAATAACATGCGCATCCTAAACAGGACCATATTTACTCATGCCCTTATCGCAATCTCATCCTGCACGTTGATGGGATGTAACACTCGCGGCACTCCAGAAACCAGCAGTAACGAACCGTTAGAGCCCGCCGTCAAATCGGAGCTATCCATTTTGGAGCTTAAGGAACAAGCGAGAAAGAACCTACAACTCACGGTCAAAGCAGCCAGGCCAACTGAATATTGGCGATCGGTGACCATACCTGGAATCATTGTTGACCGACCCGGCGTCTCCGATCGCGGTGTAACCTCACCAGCTGTCGGTGTGGTGTCCGAGATCCATGTGTATCCTGGCGACACAATTCGTCCAGGTCAAAGAGTTGTAACTCTAAAACTGTTCAGCGAATATCTTCAAGCGACCCAAACCCAGCTCTTTAAAGCTGCTCAAGAAGTAAGGCTGCTTCAAGATCAACTAGACCGTCTATCAGCTGCAGTCAACTCAGGCGCTGTATCTAATTCGAGAGCAATTGAACTGCGCAACGAATATCAGCGGCAGCAAATCTTGATTCAAGCGTCGAAACAGGAACTGCTCAACCGTGGATTGAATCCGGAGCAAATCGCAGCAGTCTCCGAGGGGAATTTCGTTTCTACGATCGATGTTTCTGCGCCACCTCCTCGTGCTAACACAGTTTCTCTCGATGGACTAGATAAATCACAGTTTCAAACCGTTGGATTTCAAACGCTTTCGGAACTCTCCTACGAAGTGCAATCGCTTGGTGTGGAACTGGGGCAAACCGTACAAGCAGGAGACTTGCTTGCCAGTTTGGCTAACCATCAATCGCTCTACATTGTCGGGCATGCCTTTAAGAGGGAAGCAGGACTTATTGAACAAGCTGCCCAAAACAAAGTGCGGGTGCAAATCGAATTTGCCGAGGACTCTGCCGACTTGTGGCCATCGATACAACAAGAATTTCAGATTCGCCACCTCTCGAATACGATCGACACAACGACTCGAACTTTTGATTTTTTTGTGCCTTTAGCCAACCAGTCACGTTCCTATGAAAAGGATGGAACAACCTTTATGGTTTGGCGTTTTCGACCAGGGCAGCGAACTCGTATTGATGTCCCCGTTGAAAGATTCGAAAACGTATACGTACTCCCAACGGATGGTGTAGTTCGTGATGGCACCAACGTATTTGTTTACAGGCAAAACGGAGATCTTTTCAACCAAATCGCCGTCCATGTTGTTCACGAAGACAGAAATAATGTCGTCATCGCTAACGATGGCAGCATCACCGCTGGTTCCTATTTGGCACAGAATGCAGCTGCTTCTCTAAGGAGAATTCTTAAATCACAATCCGCCAACGGCGAACAACCTGGCATGCACGTTCATGCCGACGGAACCGTGCATGCTGCGCATTGATTTAAGATTGCCGATTGCCGATTGCCGATTGGATCCCAAAATAATAGCTTTTTGGGCTCAATGCTTAAACAAAGTCAGTGGTTTGAAACAGGAAAGTTCTTATGGATCAAAATGTATTAAAAAAGCGTACCAAACAATTCGGATTACGAATCATGAAGTTGGTTGGAGCACTTCCGGAGGATTCTGTGGGTCGCGCCATTGGGAATCAATTGATTCGATCAGGCACCTCAGTCGGCGCGAATTATCGTGCTTCTTGTCGGGCGCGTTCAAAGGCGGAGTTCATATCAAAAATTGGTGTTGTAATTGAAGAAGCTGACGAAAGTTGTTACTGGATCGAATTGATTTTCGAGGGCGGGTTGCTGCCTTTTGAACGGGTTGAATCTTTATTAGACGAAGCTAATCAGTTAACTGCCATTATGGTTGCGACTCGTAAATCCGCCCAGGACGAAAAATAACTCTCATTCGCCAGTCGAATCTTCCACAATCGGAAATCGCCAATCGCCAATCGGAAATCTTAGCTCGGAAATCTTACATGTTAGACACGGTTATTAGCCTTTCGCTTCGCTATCGTTCGCTGGTACTTATCGCCAGCTTGGTGGTGTTGGTATACGGATCTTACCTGGCTAGCACGATGCCGATCGATGTGTTTCCGGATTTGGATCGACCACGTGTTGTCATTATCACTGAGGCTCCTGGCCTGGCAACGGAAGAGGTCGAAACACTAGTAACGCAGCCTCTCGAAATCGCATTAATGGGAGCTAATGGAGTCGAGGCTGTTCGGAGTCAAACAACGGCAGGGCTTAATGTTCTTTACGTCGAATTCGATTGGAAAACCGAAATTCGATCCGCACGTCAAACCGTGAGCGAACGATTGACAACGCTCGCGGGAATACTGCCGGATGGCATCACCCCGCAGATGACCCCACCGTCGTCGATTATGGGGCAAATTGTGGTCGCTGGCATCTACTATCAAAAAGGGCCCAGTGGCGGAACCTTGACCCCAATCGATCAAACATCGTTCGTGGCAGAACTTATCGAATCAGCCATCAAGCCCGAGCTAAAGATTTGGCGAGTAACAGACCGTAGCCTTCCCGATACATGGATCGAAACCCAATTTGAAATTGTACAACCATTACAGCAAAAAAATGAGAGCTCACAGCCTACCTACCAAGCAACGATACAACTTAATTCGCAACCATACGAAGTTACTTTTGTAACGCCGTCGCAACGACTACTCGAGCTTCGTACGATTGCCGACTGGGTCATTCGACCGCGATTGTTAAAGGTAAACGGCGTTGCTGAGGTATTCATGCAAGGAGGAGATCGGAAACAGTACCAAGTCCTGCTAGATCCCGCCGCTCTTTTGGAATACGACGTTTCCGTACAAGACGTCGAACAAGCCTTGCGTGAAAGCAATATCAATACCAGCGGTGGCTTTGCCATACAAGGGGAATCGGAACGACCAATTCGCATCTTAGGTCGCCTCGGAACCGGAGGCAAAGATGTTGTTTCGGAATTATTGAAAACACCTGTATCACAGAATCCTAAACGGAGCATTCTTCTTGAACAAGTTGCTTCGGTCGTAGAAGGGCCCGAGTTAAAACGAGGTGATGGAAGCATCAATGGGCAAAGCGGTATCGTCTTTACCACTGTCAAGCAACCACATATCGACACGCGACAACTAACCGATCGAATCGCAACGGCGTTCTCTGAGGTCGAATCCTCCTTGCCACCGAATATCGTCATCAATTCGGAACTCTTTCGGCTCAAAAACTTTATAGATCGAGGCATCTTCAACGTGGCCGAGGCCTTGGCCATCGGAGCCACATTAGTGGTAATTGTTCTCTTTCTATTCCTGCTCAACTTTCGAACAACTTTCATTACGCTTACCGCGATTCCGATGTCCCTGGTTATGACGGCGATTTCCTTCAAGCTGATCAGCTGGCTAAGTGGAAACGAACTTTCCATTAATGTCATGACCTTAGGCGGCATCGCAGTCGCTATGGGTGAACTCGTCGACGATGCGATCGTCGACGTAGAAAACATCTATAGGAGATTGAAGATGTACGATTGCCGATCAAAAGAATCAAAAATCGGAAATCGGAAATCGGAGATTCTCTCTGTCGTTTATGAGGCAAGCAAAGAGATTCGTAGTTCGATCGTGTTTGGAACTGCGGTGGTCATCCTGGTCTTTCTACCTTTATTTGCCCTTTCAGGAATCGAAGGTCGACTGTTTGCGCCACTGGGATTTGCTTACATCGTTTCCATTCTGTCATCTTTTGTGGTTTCGATAATTGTTACGCCAGTTCTTTCCTACTACCTGCTACCGTCCTCCAAGTCTGTTCATCAAGAATCGGATAGCTTGGTGCTTCGTACACTTAAAGCAATCGCAAGCCCCTTGATTCGATTCAGCATGTTCGCGCCGGGAACACTTGTCTTACTCACTTGGATTGTGTTTGGAATGGCGGCATGGCAGATAACACAGCTTGGGAGAAACTTTCTACCAGCATTTGACGAAGGCAGCATACAGGTGAATGTAACATTGCCTCCCGGCTCATCCCTACAAGCATCGAACAAGGTTTCCTCCAACATCGATGCATTGCTGCAATCGATGCAAAAGAGCGAGCGTCAGCCCGATGGAGAAATTCTTAACTTCGTTCGTAGAACTGGCAGAGCCCAGATGGACGAGCATGCAAGCCCCGTGAACGTTGGCGAGTACATCCTGAGTATGAATCCGGCAGCACATCGGAATCGGGATGAATTAATCTCTCGTCTTCGGTCTCGCATCAATGACGAAGTCCCCGGCGTTTCTATCGAGGTAGAACAACCTTTAGCGCATATGATTAGCCATATGATTTCTGGAGTCTACGCACAAATTGCTATTAAAGTTTATGGTGATGATCTAGATACGTTGTTATCGCTGGCAGATCAAATCAAGACTTCTATTCAAGCAGTTCCAGGTATTACTCCACCGATGGTTGAACCAATACAAATGACCTCTGAACTACATATTCAGCTTCGTGGTGATGACCTCGCGTTACATGGATTATCTAGGCAATACGTTGCCTCCGTGTTGCAGACAGCTCTTCAGGGGCAAGTGGTATCGGAAGTGTTACAGGGGCAGCGTCGATTCGATCTTCTCGTTCGTCTTGAGGAAGCCCATCGAACCGACTACGCCAATCTTGGATCACTCCGTATAGATCTCCCTCATCAAGCAGGACAAGCGGAACGAGGTCAAATCGAGTTACGCGATGTTGCAACCATTTACGAAGGCTCAGGTCCGAATTCGATAAATCGAGAAAATGCGAGGCGTCGAATTGTCATTCGATGCAACACCGAGGGACGCGATCTGTCGAGTGCCGTCGCCGAATTGAAAACTAAGATTGAATCAAGGGTTACTATGCCCGTAGGTTACTATCTCGAATTTGGGGGACAGTTCGAGAGTCAACAAAGCGCAACCAGGTTAATCATGCTTCTGGCCGGCATCTCCATTCTGGGGATGTTCGGAGTCTTAATGATTTTGTTCCCCTCAATGCGAATCGTCTTGCAAATCCTCAATGCCTTGCCCACAGCCTTTATTGGTGGCGTATTTGCGCTCGTGATCACCGACCAAAGCATCACAGTAGCTAGCCTAGTTGGGTTTATATCTCTTGGTGGGATCGCCGTCCGAAATGGTATATTGCTGATGACCCACTACGTCCATCTAATGCGTGAAGAGGGGGAAACGTTTTCGAAATCGATGATTTTGCGTGGCAGCCTCGAACGTTTAGCTCCAGTGCTCATGACAGCTCTCACGGCCGGAATAGGACTAGTGCCACTCGTGATTGGTGGGCAAGAACCGGGCAGAGAGATTCTCTATCCTGTTGCGACAGTTATATTGGGTGGTCTAATAACATCGACCTTTTGTGAATTCCTGATTCACCCAGGATTGTTTTGGAAGTTCAGCGGTGAAGATGCCAAGCGATTGGCAAGCTCTGACGAATTTAGTGGAATCTAACAAGGATTTGATCATGGAATTGACTAGGAAGAGTCTTAAATTTGCACTGGCCATCCTATGCTGCATTGGGTTGGTTGGATGCGAAAATGGTGGAGCAGATAACAAGAAGCCGGCGAATAGCTCAGGAGCCAGCCACGATCATGCCCATGACAATGGTGAACATGGCCATTCCCACGATGGACATTCTCATGACAAAGATGCCCATGACCACGGTACGGCTGGGCATTCCCATGCCGCCGGTCCCCACGGCGGAACGGTCGTTGATTGGGGTGGCGGCAAGTACCACGTTGAGTTCGTAGTCGATCATGAAAAGAAACAAGCGACCGCATATATCTTTGGCACCGACGAGAAGACCCCGGCACCGATTAGCTCGGAAAATGTTGAACTAAGCATCAAGGAGCCAGCTTTTCAGGTTACGTTGATGCCGCAATCCCAAGAGACCGATCCTGCGGGGCAGTCATCAAGATTTGTTGGGACGCATGAAAGCTTAGGCGAAAAGCGGGAGTATTCCGGCACGTTAACAGCGATGGTCAACAGTACCCCTTACTCTGGAGACTTCAAAGAGTAAAGATGGGCCAAATCGGCATCATCTCCGTCGGCACTAAGTCGGTCTATTTAACGACCGTCTCGTAGCCGCTCGCCCAAGAAGTTATCGAGCTCGTGGATATCAAAGATCTTTTGGATTGTGGTATCGATATCGTACTCCACTCGGCGATATTCCACGGTTTGACCTTCGAGAATCACGTAACAGCTTCGCCAATCACCATCGCGAGGCTGACCAACACTGCCAACGTTAACCATGGCTTTGTCAGATGGAAGCTGCGTTTTGTATCCGAACTCGTCCGGCCTTTGGAACTGAAGGTTCACAGAGAAGATCCCTGGAGCATGCGTGTGCCCTTGGAACGAATACCCCTGGACCATCGAAAAGAGTTTTTCCATCTTGCGACGGTTATAGACGTCTTCCGGGAAAACATATTCATTGAGAGGATTGCGAACCGACCCATGTACGAACAGGATGTTTCCTTCGCTGATGGTTCGAGGCAATCGGGCGATAAACTCCAAACGTCGCTTAGATTCTTCTGGAGAGTCGGGGTTTTCAAGTTGTCGGCGGGTCCAGAAGATCGCTTGTTCGGCTGCGGCACTGAATCCTTCGGGATCGATGAGAGCACCGTAATCGTGATTTCCGAGCACGCACCCATCGAGCTGAGTAACAAGATCGAGGCATTCACACGGATTAGGTCCATAACCGACAATATCACCGAGGCAGATCGTTCGATCGCAACCTTGCGTACGAAGATCGGTCAGCACTGCTTGGAGGGCTTCTAAGTTTCCGTGAATATCGCTAACGATGGCTGTTCGCACGCCGAATCCTCAGTAATTACCGTCTCGAGAAAGTGTCCTGTTGCCCTGCCTCCGCGACCGCAGTGGAAGTTATAAACTTCCCATCAAGCTAACTCGCAGTGGAAATTGTTAATTTCCCGTCTTCCAAAATTACCGACCGGTACGAAGCCGATCACCCAGCATTCGATCCAAATCGCTTATGGCATAAATCTTGTTGATCGTAGTGTCAAAATCGTAGGGAACGCGGCGGAAGTGAATCTTCTTAGCTGAATGATCGATGATGACGTAACAAGCGCGATTGTCTTCATCGCGAGGCTGGCCGACGCTACCTACGTTAACCATGATCTTCTCGCGTCCTAGTGGAAACACGTAATCGCATGCGTCGGGTCGGATAAACTCCAAATCGGTTGTAAACACGCCTGGCATATGCGTGTGGCCTTGGAAACAGTATTGCGTGACGCGGTTGAAAATGCTGTCCATTTTGTTCTTATCGTAGATGAACTCTGGGAAAACATATTCGTTGGTCGGATCGCGGGGGGACCCGTGGACATAGAGGAATTTGTCCACGACGTGCATTTTCGGGAGTTCGCTGAGAAAGTCCCAGCGTTTATTAACGACATTCGAACTACCTTGATCGAGGCAGTCGCGGGTCCAGTAGATAGCGCGAAGGGCGACCGGGTTAAATCCGTCAGGGTCGAAGAGTGCGGCTTGGTCATGGTTTCCCATGATGGTGAGGACCGATTTTTTCATTACCAGGTCCAAGCATTCGCAGGGGTTGGGGCCGTACCCGACGACATCGCCGAGGCACATAACTTCATCAACATTTTGTGTTGCGATATCAGCGAGAACGGCATGGAACGCCTCCAAATTGCCGTGTATATCGCTGATCAGTGCTTGCCTCACGCTATCAACCTCGCTGGGAATCTTTCAAGTGAACTGAATTGAAAAAATGGTGATCGCGTTGCATGGCTATTACGGAGGGATGCAAGAAGCGGGAAGGGAGCACGGCGATCGGAAAGACTATTAGTCTAGACGAAAGCGGGCAGGATGCGAGTCCATGTGGAGTGGAAAAGGATTTTCGCGGAGATATTAGGGTATTCGGAAGATGGTGGGTTAGCAATTTTGTTAATTGGGCTGGACGTGTGAAGAGGGATTCGTATGATTTGCCCCGCGGGATGGAGCAGCCCGGTAGCTCGCGAGGCTCATAACCTCGAGGTCGTCGGTTCAAATCCGGCTCCCGCAACT